>NZ_JBHTCG010000002.1:0-553664 GCF_042665155.1 Sphaerisporangium rhizosphaerae
CGTGGTCGA
The DNA here is from genome assembly GCF_042665155.1 of Sphaerisporangium rhizosphaerae. Taxonomy (NCBI): domain Bacteria; kingdom Bacillati; phylum Actinomycetota; class Actinomycetes; order Streptosporangiales; family Streptosporangiaceae; genus Sphaerisporangium; species Sphaerisporangium rhizosphaerae. The sequence goes on from NZ_JBHTCG010000002.1 coordinate 10, forward strand.
CATGTGGCCGCCGACACCCTCGATTACCGTCATGACCATCCCCCGAAGAAGTGAGCCCTCGCCCACAGATGACTTGCTTCCCAGCAAGATCACTTCCCACACCTAGAGGGATACCCCCGACAGACCGTTCACTGGACAGACCCCCAAGCGGTCCTCGCAGAGCGTAGTAGGCGATACGGCTCACTGGGCATGCCGGTGTCTTACGGCTATCGGCCGGTGTACTGGCGGAGGTGGGTGGCGGTGAGGGTGTCGGCCTTGGTCACCAGGTCGGACGGGGGGCCGGTGAAGATGATCTGGCCGCCGTCGTGGCCGGCGCCGGGGCCGAGGTCGATGATCCAGTCGGCGTGGGCCATGACGGCCTGGTGGTGTTCGATGACGATGACGGTGTTGCCGTCGTCGACCAGGCGGTCGAGCAGGCCGAGCAGCTGGTCGACGTCGGCCAGGTGCAGGCCGGTGGTCGGCTCGTCCAGGACGTAGGTCGTGCCGTTCTTGGCCATGTGGATGGCGAGCTTGAGCCGCTGGCGCTCGCCGCCGGACAGCGTGGTGAGCGGCTGGCCGAGGCCGAGGTAGCCGAGGCCCACGGCCGCCAGGCGGTCGAGCACCACCCGGGCCTGCCCGGAGGGGAAGAACTCGCGGGCCTCGGCGACCGTCATGGCCAGCACCTCGCTGATGTCCTTGCCGCGCAGGCGGTACGACAGGACCTCGGGGGTGAAGCGCTTGCCCTCGCACCGCTCGCACACCGAGGCGACCTCGGCCATCATCATCAGGTCGGTGTAGATCAGGCCGATGCCCTTGCACGCCGGGCAGGCGCCCTCGGAGTTGGCGCTGAACAGCCCCGGCTTGACGCCGTTGGCCTTGGCGAACGCCGTCCTGATCGGGTCGAGCACCCCGGTGTAGGTGGCCGGGTTGCTTCGGCGCGAACCGCGGATCGGCGACTGGTCGGCGACCACGACGCCCTCGCGCCCGGCGACGTAGCCGTGGATGAGCGAGCTCTTGCCCGACCCGGCGACGCCGGTGACGACGGTGAGCACGCCGAGCGGGATGTCGACGCTCACGTCCCGCAGGTTGTGCAGGGAGGCGCCGGTGACCGGCAGCCATCCGGCGGGGGTGCGGACCTTCTCGCGCAGCTCGACCTTGTGGTCGAGGTAGCGGCCGGTGAGCGTGCCCGACGCGCGCAGCCCGGCCAGGTCGCCCGCGAAGCAGACCTCCCCGCCCGCCGAGCCGGCCCCGGGCCCGAGGTCGACCACGTGGTCGGCGATCGCGATGGTCTCGGGCTTGTGCTCGACCACGAGCACGGTGTTGCCCTTGTCGCGCAGCCGCAGCAGCAGGTCGTTCATGCGCTGGATGTCGTGCGGATGCAGCCCCGCCGTCGGCTCGTCGAAGACGTAGGTGACGTCGGACAGGCTGGAGCTGAGATGGCGCACCATCTTCACCCGCTGCGCCTCGCCGCCGGACAGCGTGGAGGACTCGCGGTCGAGGCTGAGGTAACCGAGGCCGATCTCGACCAGCGAGTCGAGGGTCTCGGCCAGGGTGTCGAGCATCGGGCCCACCGACCGGTCGCCGATCGCCCGCACGAACGCGGCCAGGTCGCTGATCTGCATCGACGAGCACTCGGTGATGGTGCGCCCGTCGATGACCGCCGACCGGGCGGCCTGGTTCAGCCGGGCGCCGCCGCAGGCCGGGCACTCCATCAGCTTGACCGCGCGGTCGGCGAACGCGCGCGCCTGCGCCTGCATCGACTCGCGGTCCTTGGCCAGGTACAGCCGCCGGACCTTGGGGATCAGCCCCTCGAAGGTGACGTTGTGCGTGCCCATCTTCACCTTGGTGGCGGGCTTGTGCAGGAAGTCCTCCCACTGGGCCGGGGGGTAGTCCTTCAGCTTGACGGCCGGGTCGAACAGGCCCGACTGCGCCATGAGCTGCCAGTACCAGGTGCCGACCCCGAACCCGGGCACCTTGACCGCGCCGTCGTCCAGCGACAGCTCGACGTCCACCAGTTCGGCGACGTCGATGTCGGACACCTTGCCCAGCCCTTCGCAGTCGGGGCACATGCCCTCGGCGCGGTTGAAGCTGAACGCCGACGGCGGGCCGACGTGCGGGGCGCCCAGGCGGCTGAACAGGACGCGCAGCATGGTGTGGGCGTCGGTGGCCGTGCCCACCGTGGAGCGGGCGTTGCCGCCCATGCGCTCCTGGTCGACGATGATCGCCGCGCTCAGGTTGCGCAGGGCCTCGACGTCGGGGCGGGCGCGGCTCGGCATGAAGTTCTGCAGGAACGCGGTGTAGGTCTCGTCGAAGAGCCGCCGCGACTCGGCGGCGATGGTGTCGAAGACGAGCGAGGACTTGCCGGAGCCGGACACGCCGGTGAAGACGGTGAGCCGTCGCTTGGGGATGTCCAGAGAGACGCCCTTGAGGTTGTTCTCGCGGGCGCCGCGCACCTGGATCAGGTCGTGACCGTCCGCCGCGGAGTGGTCGCGCTCGCGGAGCGGTTCATGGCTTCGGACGGGGCCGGCCTGCTGGCTGGACATCAACGGGACCTTCCATGGTCGAGAGAGGGGGAGGAGGGAGGAGGTGACGCCGAGGATAGGGGTCGGAACCGACAGAAGCCGGCCCGAGCCGTCCCCCGCCCTCTCCGGACGGAGAGGGGGGAGCAGCAACATCGTACAACGTACGGCGTGATGGCGAGGGCGTGATCACAGGGGGCGTTGCAGTGCTTTGGCGCGGCGGGCGGCGACCGCCGACCCCGACTCGCGGCGGGCCATCCGGCGCAACACGGCCGGTGCGAGCGCGAAGCCGAGCAGCGCCCAGGCGCCGAGGACGCCCGCCGTTTCCAGGTGCCGCCAGGAGTCGCCCACCTCGGCGGCGGCCAGCGCGTCCGGCAGCAGCGCCGAGCGCAGGCCGAGGCCGAGCCAGTAGACCGGGAAGACCTGTGCCACCACCTGCAGCCACCCGGGGAGCGCGGTGAGCGGGTAGAACACGCCCGAGACCGCCATCAGCGCCATCAGCGGCAGCGTGATGACGCCCATGGCCTGCGCGCTCTCGAACAGCGAGCCGAGCACCGCCCCGATCGGCAGCACCGCCACCAGCCCGATCGCCAGCACCCAGCTCAGCGTCAGCCAGGACGACACCTCGCCCAGCCGCAGCCCGTCGAACAGGAACGCCGCGGGGACCAGTGGGACGAGCGCGCCCGCCACCGCCATGCCGGCCCGGCTGAGCACCTTGCCGGTCAGGTAGCCGATCATGCCGTTCGGCGTGGCCTTGGCGCGCAGCAGGGTGCCGTCCTCGCGGTCCATGGTGAGCGTCATGGCCAGGGCCATCATGCCGCTGAACACCACGTTCAGGCCGAGGACGCCGGGGATGGACTGCGAGCCGAGGGAGAAGCCGGTGCCCGGCACTGTGTTGTGCCGCAGCAGGTACATCACGACCAGGGCGATGGCGGGCAGGAACAGCGCCCCCCACACGTCCTGCGCGCTCGTCGCGCTCTGCCGGAACTCGACCCGGGCCCGGTGCAGCCCCGCACGGAAGGCCACCACCCGCGCACCGACCCGGCCCCCGGGCGAGCCGGATTCAACTGGAGGAATGGACGGCGGGAAGGCCGCGGGTTCCGTGGTGCCGGAGGAGTGGGGAGCCGCGGCGTCGGGGGAGCGGGGAGCAGTGCGGTCGGACTCCGGAGGGGAGGCCGCGGGTTCCGGGGCGGTGTGGTCCGGGGGGCGCGGGGAGGAGGGCTCGGGAGTGGTCACGCCGGCACCTCCGCCAGCCGGCCGGGCACCTCGGCGTGCCCGGCGGACTCGAAGTCGCGCACCATCGCCAGGTACACCTCTTCCAGGCGCGTCCTGCGCACCTCAAGGTCGGTGACCGCGTCGCCGTGCCGCTCGAACAGGCCGCGCACATACCCGGCGGCGTCCTCGACCGACGCCGCGTGCCACTCGCCGTCCAGGTTGTAGCGCACCTCAGCCTTCCCCGAGACGCGCCGTGTCAGCTCGGCCGCGCCGCCGTCGGCGACGATCACGCCGCCCACGAGGATCAGGATGCGGTCGGCGAGCCTCTCGGCCTCGTCCAGGTCGTGCGTCGTGAGCAGGATGGTCGTGTCCTCCAGGTCGGCCAGCCGCCGCACCAGCTCGTGGAATTCCTGCCGCGCCTGGGGGTCGAAGCCCACGGTGGGCTCGTCCAGGAACAGCAGCTCCGGCCGTCCGACCAGCCCGATCGCCACGTCGAGCCTGCGCCGCTGCCCGCCGGAGAGCCGGGCGACGCTCGCCTCCGCCTGTCCTTCCAGCCCCACCAAGCCGATCAGCTCCTGCGGGTCGTACGGCCTGCGGCGCTCCGCCGTGCTGTAGGGGGTGTAGTAGCGGCCGAGTTGGTCCAGCAGCTCGCGCACCCGCCAGCGGCCGTGGTCGCGCCAGGACTGCAGCACGATGCCGAGCCGCGCGCGCCACGCCTCGTCGCCGTCGTCCGGGTCGGTGCCGAGGACGCGCACCTCGCCCGCGGACCGCCTGCGGAACCCTTCGAGGATCTCGATGGTCGTGGTCTTCCCGGCGCCGTTCGGCCCGAGCAGAGCCACCACCTCTCCGCGCCGCACCCGCAGATCCACCCCGCGCAGCACGTCGGCGGAGCCGTACCGCATCCTGAGACCACGGGTCTCTATGGCCGGCTCGTCCGGCTTTTCCTTCTCGATGTCGCCCGGATTCATGCCTTCAATTTTCTCATTGAAGTGCCCTCTTGAGAGTTCGTCGTCCAGCTGAGCTGACCTACTGGGCATTGCCCTGGATAACCTTCAAGTCCCTGGTGAACCCCGTCCGGGAAGGAAGATCGTTGGGCCGAGAAGGAGAGGCGAAGCTGCGCCCCGTCGACCTGGCGCGGCTGGTGGGCATCTCCGCCCAGCAGGTGCGCAACTACGCCGACACCGGCATCCTGCCCCCGGCGCCGCGCACGCCCGCCGGCTACCGCAGCTTCGGCGAGCGGCACCGCGCGGCCCTGCTCACCTACCGGGCGCTGGCGCCGGGGTACGGCTGGGACGCCGCGCGGTCGATCATGCAAGCCCTGCACACCGGCGACGTCGCCCACGCACTAGCCCTGGTGGACGCCGCCCACGCCGCCCTGCACGGGCAGCGCCTGTCGCTGCGGGCGACGGCGCGAGCGCTGGAGGAGGTCGCCGGACAGGAGCCCGAGCAGGGGCCAGAGGTGTCCGCGCGGTCGCGCCGGGGTCTGCGCGTCGGCGAGGTGGCCGCGCTGCTCGGGGTGCGCACCTCCGCGCTACGGCTGTGGGAGTCCGCCGGCCTGCTGACCCCGCGCCGCGAGCCCGGCACCCGGTACCGGAGTTACGCCCCGCCAGACGTCCGGGACGCGCGGATGGTCCACATGCTGCGCCAGGGACGCTACCCCCTGTCGCAGATCAAGGGCATCATCGAGGGCCTGCGCCGCACCGGCAGCCGTGACGCCCTCCGCGCGGCCGTCGAGCAGCGCGCCGCGGAACTGACCCGGAGAGCGGCCGGCATGCTCGAAGCCTCCAGCCACCTCCAGCACTACCTGACCGGCCGGTCGCCGGAGCCCTGACCGTCAGGCGTGTTCGGTGGCGAGGAGGTGGCGCAGGCCGAGGAGGTCGATGGCCTGTTCGCGGAGTTCGACCTTGCGGACCTTGCCGCTGATGGTCATGGGGTAGGAGTCCACGGCCTGGACGTAGCGGGGAATCTTGAAGTGGGCGAGTTTGCCCAGGCAGAACGTTCGCAGCGTCTCGGCGGTCAGCGGCTCGGCGTCCGGGCGCATGCGCAGGAACGCCATCAGCTCCTCGCCGTACCGCTCGTCGGGCACGCCGATGACCTGGACGTCCAGGATGTCGGGGTGGGAGTGCAGGAACTCCTCCACCTCGCGCGGGTAGACGTTCTCGCCGCCCCTGATCACCATGTCCTTGATGCGGCCGGTGATGCTGAGGTACCCCTCCTCGTCCATGATCCCGATGTCGCCGGTGTGCATCCAGCCGTCGGGGTCGACGGCCTCGGCGGTCTTGTCCGGCTGCCGCCAGTAGCCGAGCATCACCGAGTAGCCGCGGGTGCACACCTCGCCGGGCGTGCCGCGGGCGACGAGCGCGCCGGTCTCGGGGTCGACGACCTTCACCTCCAGGTGCGGCCCGACGCGGCCGACGGTGGACACGCGGCGCTCCAGCGAGTCGTCCGGGCGGGTCTGGGTGGCCACCGGGGAGGTCTCGGTCATCCCGTAGCAGATGGTCACCTCGGTCATGCCCATGCGCTCGACGACCTGGCGCATGATCTCCACCGGGCACGGCGAGCCGGACATGATGCCGGTGCGCAGCGACGACAGGTCGAAGGAGGCGAACCCGAGGTCGGCCAGCTCGGAGATGAACATCGTCGGCACGCCGTACAGCGACGTGCACCGCTCGGCCTGCACGGCCTCCAGCGTGGCGCGGGCGTCGAAGACGGGGGAGGGGATGACGACGCAGGCGCCGTGGCTGATGGCCGCGAGCGTGCCCATGGTCATCCCGAAGCAGTGGTAGAACGGCACCGGCACGCACACCCGGTCGGCGACGGTGTAGCGGCACAGCTCGCCGACGAAGAAGCCGTTGTTGAGGATGTTGCGGTGCGACAGCGTCGCGCCCTTCGGGAACCCGGTGGTGCCCGAGGTGTACTGGATGTTGATCGGGTCGTCGGGGGCGGTCGCCGCGGCGGCCTCCTCCAGTGCCCGCCGGTCGGCCCGCCGGCCGGCGTCCATCACCGCCCGCCAGGCGTCGCCGCCGATCAGCAGGACGTCCGACAGCTCGGGGCAGCGCGGCCGCACCTGGCCGATCATGCCGGCGTAGTCGGAGGTCTTGAACCGCTCCGCGGCCACCAGTGCCCGCACGCCGGCCTGGTTGAGCACGTACTCGACCTCGTGCGCCCGGTAGGCCGGGTTCAGGTTGACCAGGATCAGGCCGATCTTGGCGGCGGCGAACTGGGTCATCGTCCATTCGGCGCAGTTGGGCGCCCAGATGCCGATGCGGTCGCCCTTGACCAGGCCGAGGTCCAGCAGGCCGAGCGCGAGCGCGTCGACCTCCCCGGCCAGCGCGGCATAGGTCCACCGGCGGCCGGTGGTGCGGTCGACCAGCGCGTCCCGGCCGCCGTGGGCGGCCACGGCCCGGTCGAAGTTCGCTCCGATGGTCTCCTCGAGCAGTGGTGTGGTGCAGATGCCGGTCGCGAGACTGGGCAGGGACCCCGCGCTCGATGTGCCGGGGATCTCGCTTTCCACGATGGAGGCGGTCACGGATCTCACTCCTTCGGTTCGCGCGGCCGGAACGGCGCCGATCGGACGCGTGCGGCGCGGCCGTCCTCGGGGGACGGCCGCGCCGCGGCGGACCTCAGCGGGCCGCCGGGGGAGCCGGGTCGACCGGCACCTGTTCGGGCAGGTCGGGGGAGGAGGCGGGCGGCATCGGCAGCGGCACCCCCGGGCCGGTCCTGCCGTTGCGCGAGGAGGCGAAGCGCCGCATGATCGGCCGTTCCACCAGCGAGTACAGCGCCCACGACAGGCCCAGCGTGATGCCGGCCAGCACGGCCATCATCCCGAAGGCCGCCGGGGTGCTCCAGCCCTGCATGTTGCCGAACCACTGGCGGACGTAGATCAGCACCAGGAAGTGCCACATGTAGAAGGCGTAGGACACCTCGCCGAGCCAGACCATGACCTTGCTGCCGAGCCAGTTCGTCCGCCGATCGGCGTCGCCGACGGCGCCGGCCGCGATGATCAGGCCGAGCGGGACGACCGAGACGGCCACGACGTCGAAGCCGATCGGGAACTGCGGCGCGACGGCGTACAGGACGATGCCCAGGGCGAGCGCCCCGCCGAGGCCCACCGGCAGCCGCCTGCCGGTCATGACGATCCTCGCCAGGATCATGCCGAAGACGAACTCCAGCATCCGGACCGGCGGGAACTGCATGACGAACCACATCTCCAGCTCGGTCATGCCGAAGCCGGGGATGGGAGGCTGGGCCGGAAGCAGCTTGGCCACCAGCGGGACGGCGAAGATGGCCAGCACGGCCAGGCCCGCGTACCCCCACAGCCGCTCGGGCCTGATGCGCCCGATGTAGCGGGCCAGCAGCGGGAAGCACAGGTAGAACAGCGCCTCACACGACAGCGACCACGCGGGGGAGTTGAACGCCGTCCTGACGCTCAGGTTGGGCACGTAGGACTGCAGCAGCAGCGCGTGCAGCAGCGCCGTCCCGCCGTCGATGGCCTGCTTGCCCACCCAGCTCACCAGCACCAGCGCGGCGGCCAGCGTGATGATGTAGTTGGGGTAGATCTTCAGGAAGCGGCGGCGCAGGAAGGTCGCCGTGGTGTCGGAGGACCGCGCGGCGTAGGTCAGGACGAAGCCGCTGAGGATGAAGAAGTAGGAGACCGCCGCCCAGCCGCCCTGGATGACCACCGACATGTACGTGCCGGCGAACGCCGCGGAGGCGAACAGGCTCGCGCCGATGGCGTGGGTGAGGAAGACCATCCCCGCGGAGATGAACCGCATTCCCGTCAGCGACGGAAGGCGGGACGGCAGGGCTACAGGACGGGAACCGACGGATTGCGATAACTCCACCATTAGACGCACCTTCTCAAGTTCTGGCCGGCTCAGGTTCGATCAGCGGGCGGCCCGGCGTGCCCTTTCGCGCGGTCGATCGGGGAGCCACCGTTCATCGATCGGCAGGACTTGACCATTGCATCCCCGCGTACGGCGCCGCATTTTCCAAATTGCGCTCTTGGCGCGCGGCGGCGCGGTTCCCGGCGCGTACGGGAAACGGGTCCGCGCAGGTCAGCGGCCCCGTTCCCGGGCCGGCCCGGCGGGGAGCGGGCGCACACCGCATTCCAGGAGATGCCCGCGCGGCGGGCGGCGGTGAACGCTGGGCTGCACGGCACGATTCCCCGTCAGCCATTCGAGATGAAGGACTGCGCGCCAATGGCAGTGGCCACGAATGTTACCGAGCACGGAGTCGTCCTCCCGTCCGAGACCGCCCTCACGCCGGCCGAGATGGTCGCGCGGGCCGAAGCCATCGCGGCCACGCTCGTCGACCGCCAGGCCGAGACCGAGGAGCGCACCTTCTACGCGCAGGACACCCACGAGGAGTTCCTCAGGGCCGGCTTCTACCGCATCCTCGTCCCGCGGCGCTACGGCGGCCTGGAGTACGGCATCGACACCTTCATGCGGGTGACGATGGCCCTCACCAGGGGATGCCCGTCCACCGGCTGGATGTACTGCCTGGGCCACGCCCACGCCCTGGTCGTCGCCTCGCTGTTCGAGGAGCGCGCGCAGTCGGAGATCTTCGCGGGCGGCGACTTCATCTGCCCGGCCACGGTCGCGCCGAGCGGCACGGCCGAGCGCACCCCCGGCGGCGACTGGGTGCTCAACGGCACCTGGGGCTACAACTCGGGCGCGCCGTACGCGACGCACTTCATCGGCCACACCCTGGTGTCCCCCGGCGAGGGCCTGCCGCCGGCGCCCATGATGTTCATCGCCGAGCGCGGCCAGTGGCGCCGCCTGTCCGACTGGGGCAAGCAGCTCGGGCTCAAGGGGAGCGGCTCGCACAGCATCACCATGGAGAACGGCGTCGTCCCCGGCCACTTCACGCTGGACACCCACGTCAGCCAGGTGGACGTGTCCAAGGGCACCCCGGGGCGCACGCTGCACGGCAACCCCGAGTACGGCGGCGGCCAGCTCAGCTTCATGGTCATCGAGGACGCCATCCTCGCCGTCGGCATGGCGCTCGGCGCGCTCGACGCCTTCGAGGACCTGATGCGCAGCCGCGTCGCCCTGTTCCCGCCGAACCTGCCCCGTACCCAGGATCCCGACTACCAGTTCTGGTACGGCCAGGCCGCCGGGATGATCGCCACCGGCGAGGCGGCCGTTCTGAACGCCGTCCAGCAGTGGCGGGAGATCTGCGCGCTCGGCCCCGCGGCGGTCACCAAGGAGGTGGAGATGCGCATCGCCGCCATCTGCCACCAGGTGGTGGACCTGTGCTGGCACGCGGTCGAGAACTACCTGTTCCCGACCGCCGGTTCCAGCGCCGTGCGGCACGGTGAGCGCATCGAGCGGGTGTGGCGGGACATGTCCATGTTCCACAGTCACGCCGGCTTCGCCGTCTTCCTGTCCACCATCGCCAAGCGCGAGCTGGCCAAGGCCCGCTTCGGCGTGGAGGACCACGCCCACGCCTGACCCGCGCACGGGTCCCCGCGACCCTGCCGGCCGTGCCCACCGACGACGCTGCGCACGGCCGGCAGAGAACGTCCACCGAGCACACGAAGACCCGCGTCCCCCGGAACTCCCGGTGGGTGACGCGGGTCTTCGCGGTGCAGGGCCCGCCCGTCGCGTGACGGGCGGGCGGCGCGCTCGCGGCCGGGCCGGTGCGGTGACCACATCCGTGCACCGGGCCGGCTCCCCACCTCCGGCCACGTGCTGGAGGTGGACGGCGCCGGGTCGGCGGGTCGTGGTACGGCGATGCCGGCGCCGGCAGACGGCGCCCGGGCCGGTCGACGTCCGCTGGACGCCGTGCTAGCGGTTCGGCTTGCGGGCCGCGACGATGACGTACCCGATCTGGTCCTTGCGCGGGGCGAAGAAGCCCAGGTGGCGGCGGGAGAACTCGGCCAGGGCCTCCTCGCCGAACTTGGCGGCGATCGAGTCCCGGTGGTCCATGGCGGCCTTGATGTACTTGCTCTTCTTGCCGAACACGCGCGGGCCGCACTGGGTGTACTCCTCGACCTCGAAGCCGGCCCGGCGCGCGTGCTCGATCCACTGCGCCAGCGTGGGCAGTTCGCGCAGCTTCAGCGTGCTCATGAACCGGCGCACCCGCGCGGGCTCTGAGTCGGACTCCAGGCTGAAGTCGGAGAAGGAGATGCGGCCGCCGGGGCGCAGCACCCGGAACAGCTCCGACAGCACCCGCCCGAGGTCGGGGGCGTTCTGCAGCGACTCCAGCGCCAGGACGGCGTCGAAGGACCCGTCGGGGTAGGCCAGCTGGGTGTAGTCGCCGTACTCGAAGGTCACCCGGTCGGTCACCCCGTTGGTGACGGCGCGCTCGTTGGCCTTGTCGATCTCGAAGGAGCTGACGGTGATGCCGGTGACGCGGGCGCCGTAGTTCCTGGCCAGGAAGACCGCCGTCTCGCCCGGCCCGCACCCGGCGTCCAGGACGCGCTCGCCCGGGCGCAGCCCGAGGGTCTCGGCCACCTTGCGGCTGATGCGGTGGACGGCGTCCTTCAGCGGCGCGTCGTCGTCGTTGTCGTACCAGTACCACATGTGCAACTGGCCGTCGCGCAGCTCGTCGCCGATGGGGGAGCGCTCGTCGTAATGGGTGCCGATGGCGGCCGAGTCGATCAGTTCCCTGGTCATCAATCCCTCATTCCAGACGATGGGCGGCCGGTGGCGGGGCACGCAGAAGGGCCGGGGCGGCCGGCGGCCCGAAGGGATGCCGTCCCGCGGCCGAGGGCGAATGCGGACGCGTTTTCCCAAGGCTCATGGTGACCGCGCGGAGCCTTTCACGCATCTCCGCGGTTGCTGCCTGCGGGCGGCATCAGGGCAGCTCGGAAGGGGGGTCGGCGGTAAGCACGCTCGGAGAAGACTCCCCGCCGGGCCGGTGCGAAGATTTTCGTGGACGCAATTCTCGCCGGACCGGTACCGAACCGTCCTGGCCGTGGAAATCGGCCACCCGGCGGTGCGCATCGAAAAGTGCACATTGGGCGCGGCCGGCGTACGCCGGCGATTCCAGCCGTGCGGCCGCCCATTCTCCCTTCGTGAAAGGACGCGCACATGAGTGTTGCCACCACGGGGCCCGCTGTCGCCGAACTGCTGACCGATTTCACCACCGCGGAGCCGGCGAGCCTGGAGGCGGACTTCCACCGGCTGGTCTCGGCGCTGTGGCACCGTGGGGAGGCGGGTGACCGCGCCCTGACGGCCGTTCCCGCGCTCGTTGCCGCGCTGGAGGAGGCCGGCGACGACCGCAAGGGCCACCTGGCCGTCCTTCTCGGGCTGCTCGCCGAGGCCGACTACCCGGCCATCGACGGCCCGCTCACCGCGGCCGTCCGCGAGGGCCTGGACCGCTACTTGGACCTGCTGGCCCGCACCGGCAAGGACCGGCCGCTGACGCTCGCCCTGCTGTACCTGGTGTCGCACTTCCCCGGCGACCGCGAGCGCATCCTCGCCGCCGTCGCGCCCCTGGAGCTGGACCCCCCCGACCAGAGCCGGCTCGTGCGCGGCCTGGCCTCGCTCGACCACGACGACCCCGACATCGGCCGCATGTGGCCCTCCCCGTCGGTGTGGGACCTCAGCGCGGAGGACCTGGAGTTCCACCGGCAGCAGCTTCGCGCGCTCACCACGGCGCAGATCACCACGAACTGGGAGAACGACACCCGGATGCTGTGGGCCTACTCGGGCGCCATGGCGTACTGGGCCGTCCGTCACGGCATGCCGGTCGACCTCCCGCCGGCTCCCGGGACCGGTGAGGCGCCGGCCCCCGCCGCCGAGCTCGGCATCGAGACCTTCACCCAGTACGCGGACGCGCTGCGCTGCACCGCCTGCTCCGGCTCCGTCGAGTTCGACGGCGAAATCGTCCGCTGCCCGGCGTGTGCGGTCCGCTACCCGATCGCCCTGGGCATTCTGGACCTGTCCGACGGCATCAGCGAGGCCACGGCGGACCTGCCGCACGAGGCGACCGCCAACCTGCTGGCCAAGCTCGCCGAGATGCCCAGCCTCGGGGTGTACTACGAGAAGGTGCTGCGCCCGGCCTATCTGCGCATCGCGGGGGCCAACTGGGGCGGCGCGGTGACCCCGCAGGTCGAGGACGACTACATCACCCGGCAGATCCAACCGGTGGACGGCCCGGTGCTGGACCTCGCCTGCGGCGCCGGGCGGTGGACCACCGTGGTCGCCGCGGCCGTCGGCCAGGAGCGCCTGGTCGGCGTCGACATGGGACTGCCGATGCTCACCGTGATGCGCGGCAAGCTTCCCCAGGTGCCCGCGGTGCGGGGAAGCGCGCTGAACATCCCGTTCGCGGACGCCACCTTCGGCGCGGTGAACTGCTGGAACGCCCTGCAGGCGTTCCCCGACGACGCGGCGGACGCCATCGCGGAGGTCGGACGGGTGCTCAGGCCGGGCGGCACGTTCACGCTGATGACCTTCCTGTTCGACACCGACCCGATCGCCCGCCACTTCCAGGAGTCGCACTACTTCCCCAGCCGCCCCGAGGGCCAGCTGCTGTTCACCATGGAGGAGCTGGAGCGGTGGCTGGCCGACGCCGGCATGTCCATCGCCGACTCCTCGGGCCCCGGCAGCTTCGCCTTCATCACGGCCGTCCGCGGCTGACCGTTCCCGCCGGCCGCCCGCGGCCGACTCTTCATCATGGCCGTCCGCGGCCGGCCCTTCCGGCGGCCGCCCGCGGCCGGCCCTTCCCACGACCGAGCTGGAGGCAGGCGGCGATGACCACGGTCAGCGAGCGGGACACGGGCGTCTCCCTGCCCGGCGAGGCGTCCTACGAGGCCGCGACCCGGGTGTTCAACCTGGTCGCCCCCGCGCGGCCCGCCGCGGCGGTGACCGTGCGCACCCTCCAGGACGTCCGGGCCGCGCTGCGCTTCGCGGCGTCGGAGCGGATGCCGGTGCGGGTGCACACCACCGGGCACGCCTCGGCCACGGCACGCCCGATGGACGGCGCCCTGCTCATCCGGACCCGGATGGAGGGCGCCGTCGAGATCGACGCCTCGCGCCGGGTGGCCCGCATCCCCGCGGGGACGCTCTGGGGCGCGGTCGTCGAGGCGGCCTCCGCGCACGGCCTCACCCCGCCGCACGGCTCCTCGCCCGACGTGGGCGTCGTCGGCTACCTGCTGCGCGGCGGCATGAGCTTCTACAGCCGCAAGGTCGGTCTGGCGGTCAACAGCGTCCGCGCCGTCGAGCTCGTCACCGCCGACGGTGAGCGGCGCCGCGTGGACGACACCACCGACCCGGAGCTGTTCTGGGCGCTGCGCGGCGCGGGCGGCGGCTTCGGCGTCGTGACCGCCGTCGAGGTGGACCTGTTCCCGGTCGCCAAGGTGATCACCGGCGCCGCGTTCTGGCCGGCCGAGCACGCCTCCGCCCTGCTGCGCGCCTGGCGCCGGTGGACCGAGGACGCGCCGTGGGAGGTCGCCACCTCGGCACGGGTGATGAACCTGCCGGCCCTGCCCGACGTCCCGCCGGTCCTGGCCGCCGGGCCGGTGCTGTGCGTGGACGGCGTGGTGCTCGCCGAGTCGGACGGCGACCTGGCCGTGGCCCGCGAGCAGGCGGAGGACCTGCTGGGCCCGCTGCGCGCCGTGGCCGCCCCCGTGCTCGACACCTGGGAGCTCACCGACCCGGCCGGCGTGCTGCAGGCGCACATGGATCCCTCCGACCCGGTCCCGATCGTCGGGGACCACATGCTGCTCGGCGAGATCGGCGACGAGGGCGCGGAGGAGTTGCTGCGGGTGCTCGGCCCGGGCTCCGGGTCGCCGCTGGTCGTCGCGGGCCTGCGTCAGCTCGGCGGCGCGTACGCGGTGCCCCCCGTGGCGGGCGGGGCGCTCGGCCACTTCGACGCCCGGTACGCCTACTCGGGCGCGGGGGTGCCCGACGGCGGGCTCACCCGTGAGGCGATCTTGGAGCACTGCGCCACCGTGCGGGCCGCCCTCGCCCCCTGGGACACCGGCCGCACCGCGCCCACGTTCGTCGAGCGGCTCGACCAGCCGCAGGGCCACCTGAGCGGCGACCAGGTGGCCACCGCCGACCGGGTCCGCCTCCGCGTCGACCCCGAGGGCCTGTTCCGCCACGACGCCCTCCCGGCGACCACCGCCCTGATCTGACGGCCGCCCTGATCTGACGGTCCCCCCGTTCTGACCGGCCGTCCCGGTCCGACGGCCGTGCAGGTCGTGGCGTCGGACCGGCTGTGGCTCGCGTTCGCCGACGCCGGCCGTGGGCGGCGGTGACCTGCCGGTATCGTCGGTAACAGGCTCACCTGCGAGTGTCTCCGTCCCGGCCCGGCCGTCCGTCGCGAGAGGCGGTCCCGGGCGTGTCACCGCGCCCCGCGGGAAATACGGTACAAGGGTATGGTGTTGTCGTAGAGGAGAGCGAATCGGCTCATCGACGACAGGAGTGATCACGTTGACCACCACCACCTACACCGTCAAGGGCATGACCTGCGGCCACTGCGTCAGCTCGGTGAAGGAAGAGGTCGGCGAGGTGCCGGGCGTCACCGGCGTCGAGGTCGACCTGCCCACCGGCCTGGTCACGGTGCGAAGTGAGGAGCCCCTGGACGACGCCGCGGTCGCCGCCGCCGTCGAGGAGGCCGGTTACGCGGTCGTCAGCGGCTGAGGGGTCGACACCGGGCCCCGCCCGGACGAGGGGGAGAGCGATGGCTTCGATCACCGATCACGACCGGCCGGACGCCGGCGGCTCGGTCGAGCTCTCGATCGGCGGCATGACGTGCGCGTCGTGCGCCAACCGCATCGAGCGCAAGCTGAACAAGCTGGACGGCGTGACCGCGACGGTCAACTACGCCACCGAGAAGGCCAAGGTCACCTTCCCCGAGGGGCTGGAGGCGGCGGCCCTGATCGCCGAGGTCGAGAAGGCCGGGTACACCGCCGCGCTGCCCGCCCCGCCCAAGGAGGCGCGGCAGGCCGCCGAGACCGAGGAGCAGGCGGAGGCCGCGGAGCTGGCGCCGTTGCGTCAGCGGCTGGTCACGGCCGTGGTGCTGTCGGTCCCGGTCGTGGCGATGGCGATGATCCCGCCGCTGCAGTTCACCTACTGGCAGTGGATCTCGCTGACCCTCGCCGCCCCGGTCGTGGTGTACGCCGGGTGGCCGTTCCACAAGGCGGCCTGGACGAACCTGCGCCACGGCGCGGCGACCATGGACACGCTGGTCTCGCTCGGGACCATCGCCGCCCTCGGCTGGTCGCTGTGGGCGCTGTTGTTCGGCACCGCCGGCATGCCGGGGATGCGGCACCCGTTCGAACTGACCATCCAGCGCACCGACGGCTCGGGGAACATCTACCTGGAGGCCGCGGCGGGGGTGACGGCGTTCATCCTGGCCGGGCGCTACTTCGAGGCGCGTTCCAAGCGGCGGGCGGGAGCCGCCCTGCGCGCGCTGATGGAGCTGGGCGCCAAGGACGTGGCCCTGCTGCGCGACGGCGCCGAGGTGCGGGTGCCCGCCGACCGGCTCACCCCCGGCGACCGGTTCGTGGTGCGGCCGGGAGAGAAGATCGCCACCGACGGCGTGGTGGAGGAGGGCTCCTCGGCGGTGGACGCCTCCATGCTGACCGGCGAGTCGGTGCCGGTGGAGGTGCGTCCAGGGGACGCGGTCACCGGGGCGACCGTCAACGCCGGAGGCCGCCTGGTGGTCAGGGCCACCCGGGTCGGCGCCGACACCCGGCTCGCGCGCATGGCGCAGCTCGTGGAGCAGGCCCAGACCGGCAAGGCCGAGGTCCAGCGGCTGGCCGACCGCATCTCGGGCGTCTTCGTGCCCATCGTGATCGTGCTGGCGCTGGGCACGCTGGGATTCTGGCTGGGCTCCGGGGCCGGCGCGGGCGCCGCGTTCACCGCCGCCGTCGCCGTGCTGATCATCGCCTGCCCGTGCGCCCTCGGGCTGGCCACTCCCACCGCGCTGCTGGTCGGCACCGGGCGCGGCGCCCAGCTCGGCATCCTGATCAAGGGCCCGGAGGTGCTGGAGTCCACCCGGGCGGTCGACACCGTGGTGCTGGACAAGACCGGCACCGTCACCGAGGGCCGGATGACCCTCACCGAGGTGCACGTCGCCGACGGCGAGGACGAGGACGAGGTGCTGCGCCTGGCGGGGTCGCTGGAGCGCGCCTCCGAGCACCCGATCGCCCAGGCCGTCGCCCGCGGCGCGGCCGAGCGGGCCGGCGGGCTCCTCACCCCGGAGGACTTCGCCAACGTCGAAGGGCTCGGCGTGCAGGGGCTCGTGGACGGGCACGCGGTGCTGGTCGGCCGTCCCCGGCTGCTGGCCGAGTGGTCCCAGCACCTGCCCGCGGGCCTCGAACGGGCCGCGCGCGACGCCGAGGCCGCCGGACGCACCGCGGTCGCCGTCGGCTGGGACGGGCGGGCCCGCGCGGTGCTGGTGGTGGCCGACGTGGTCAAGCCGACCAGCAAGGAGGCGATCGAGCGGCTTCGCGGCCTCGGGCTGACCCCGGTGCTGCTGACCGGCGACAACCAGGCGGTGGCCCGCTCGGTCGCGGGCGAGGTGGGCATCGAGGAGGTCATCGCCGAGGTGCTGCCCGCCGACAAGATGGAGGTGGTCAAGCGCCTGCAGTCCGAGGGCCGCACGGTCGCCATGGTCGGCGACGGCGTCAACGACGCCGCCGCGCTCGCCCAGGCCGACCTGGGTCTCGCCATGGGCACCGGCACCGACGCCGCCATCGAGGCCTCCGACCTGACGCTGGTCCGCGGCGACCTGCGGGTGGCGGCCGACGCCATCCGGCTGTCGCGGCGCACCCTGCGCGTCATCAAGGGCAACCTGTTCTGGGCCTTCGCCTACAACGTGGCCGCCCTGCCCCTGGCCGCGGCCGGCCTGCTCAACCCGATGATCGCCGGAGGGGCCATGGCCTTCTCGTCGGTCTTCGTCGTCTCCAACAGTCTGCGCCTGCGCGGGTTCCGGTGATCCGTCCCTGACCGTCCGCCCGCCCGAGAACGGCGGCGGCCCGCTCGCCCTGTGGCACGTGCCCGCCGGATCGTCCCGCACACGCGCGAGAAGGCGTCCCCCTGGTGAGGGGGACGCCTTCCGGCCGCCGGAGGGGGTGCCCCTCGCGGAGCGCGAGGGGGGCGCCGGCGTCAGGAGAGGCCGAGCTCGCGGGCGATCAGCATGCGCTGGACCTCGCTCGTCCCCTCGCCGATCTCCAGGATCTTGGCGTCGCGGTAGAACCGCGCGACGGGGAAGTCGTTCATGAAGCCGTAGCCGCCGAAGATCTGCGTCGCCTCGCGGGAGTTGTCCATGGCGGCGTTGGAGGCCACCAGCTTGGCGATCGACGCCTCCTTCTTGAACGGCTCGCCGCGCAGCAGCTTGGAGGCGGCCTGGTAGTAGGCCAGCCGGGCGGTGTGCGTGCGCGCCTCCATGTCGGCGATCTTGAACTGGATCGCCTGGTACTCGCCGATCTTGCGCCCGAACGCCTCGCGCTCGCGGACGTACCGGACGCACTCGTCCACGCACCCCTGCGCGAGCCCGACGCTGACCGCCGACAGAGCCAGCCTGCTCTCGTCCAGGATCGACAGGAACTGCGCGTACCCGCGGCCGCGCTCGCCGAGCAGGTTGTCCGCCGGCACCCGGCAGTCGGCGAAGGCCAGCTCGTGGGTGTCGGAGGCGCACCAGCCGACCTTGGAGTACTTCGGCGCCACGGTGAAGCCGGGCGTCCCGGAGGGCACGATGATCGCCGAGATCTCCTTGCGGCCGCCCTCCCGGGTGCCGGTGACCGCGGTGACGGTGACCAGCCGCGTGATGGAGGTGCCGGAGTTGGTGATGAACGACTTGCTGCCGTCGATCACCCAGTGGTCGCCGTCCAGCGTGGCCCGCGTGCGCGTCGCGCCGGCGTCGGTGCCGCCGCCCGGCTCGGTCAGCCCGAACGCGGCCAGCGCCTCGCCCGCGCACAGGGAGGGCAGCCAGCGCTCCTTCTGCTCGCGCGTGCCGAAGCGGTACAGCGGCATCGCGCCCAGCGACACCCCGGCGGACAGGGCGACGGCCGTCGAGGAGTCGACGCGCGCCAGTTCCTCCAGCGCCACGCACAGGGCGAGGTAGTCGCCGCCGCCTCCGCCGTACTCCTCGGGGAAGGGCAGGCCGAACAGCCCCATCCGCGCCATCGTGGCGACCAGCGGGTAGGGGAACTCCTCGCGCTCGTAGTACCCCCCGATGACCGGGGCGACCTCCTCGTGGGCGAACTCCTCGACCGTCTTGCGCAAAGCTTCGTACTCGTCGTCCAACCGGAAGTCGATCACTGGTCTCCTCGCATGGTGGCACGGCGGCCAGAGTGGTGAAGGGCCAGGAGAGGGCCGCCGGGGCGGGGGGAGCCGAGGCGGCCCTCTCCGGCCCGGTCAGAGGGGGACGGAGGTGGTCAGGCCGCCGTCGACGACGATCTCCTGACCGGTGATGTAGGAGGCCCGCGAGGACAGCAGGAAGACCGCGGCGTCGGCGACGTCGGCCGCGGAGCCGAGCCGGCCGAGCGCCACGTGGCTGCGGCACTCCTCCTGCGCCTCCGGGGTGGTGGAGATCGCCTCGAACATCTCCGTCACGATGTAGCCGGGGCTCACGGCGTTCACCCGGATGCCGCGCACGCCGAGGTCGGGCGCGAGCGTGCGGGCCAGGTTGATCACCGCCGCCTTGGTGGCCGCGTAGACCGAGGTGAAGGCCAGCCCGCGGTGGGTCAGCCAGGACCCGTTGATCACGATGGAGCCGCCGTCCCGCAGCAGGGGCAGCGACTTCTGGATGGTGAAGTAGACGCCCTTGAAGTTGACGCCGACCAGGCCGTCGAAGTCCTCCTCGGTGACGTCGGCGCTGCGGGAGAACCCGGCGACGCCGGCGTTGGCGAACACGCCGTCCAGGCCGCCGAAGCGCTCGCCGATCCGCGCCGCCAGGCGGTCGAGGTCGGCGGTGCGCGAGACGTCGGCGGGGACGGCCAGGACGCGGTCGCCCGCGTCGAGGTCCTTGACCGCGGACTCCAGCCGGTCCTCGCTGCGTCCGGCGAGCACGACATCGGCGCCCGCGTCGAGGAGCCGCTGCGCGGTGGCGAGGCCCATGCCGCTGCCGCCACCGGTGATCAATACCGTCTTACCTGTGAACTCGGCCATGCGGTCAGGGTCACATCCGCGCCTCTTCCGGCACATCTCCAGAAATGCTTTTCACCGATTTCCTGCGGTTATCCGGCACTTCCAGGAGGGGTTCCCGGCGGGCGCCGCGCGGCTTCCGGGCAATGGTGCGATGAATTGAGAGCGGTTACGGCGCGGCGCGCCGAATTACCGGTGACCCGCCTTTCCCATCAGGAACTCCGGCACCGGTGCGCGACGCAGCACAGCATTTCGGGAGATGCGACGCCGCGCGATCGGGCGTGACGATGTAGCGGTGCTGACCGGCGGATGGACCGTTTCCCCGCCGCAGGGTCAAGGAAGGAGCCTGCCGTGCCTCGTACCCGTGGCTAGCATCGCCATCGGCATGCCGTCACGAGCCGGGCGGATTCCCCTCCGTCACGGGCCGGGCGGAATCAGCGCCGGGCCGTACGCCCATTCCCGGCCTGCGGATCGGCCCCGGAATCCCGCGGCCTGGGCGACACCATAACGTTCTTCGACTCCCATCTCCGGCCGTCGCCGGCCCCATCACGCGCCGGAAAGGCGCGGTGGATTTCGTGGCGTGAATTTCGCGGCCACGGCCGGCGGTTCGCGCGGCCGGAATGCCGGGACCTCGCGCCACCGGCAGCTCCCGCGGCCGCAGGCCGTGCGGGCGGCCGGCGCGGAACGCGGTTGGGGTGGGTGGTCACCAGGCAGAAAAGGGCCGGTACGTCACCGGCCGGCCGACAGCCGTAACGACGATGCCGGATCAAATACGGAAATTCGAGGAGATGACCACGATGGGCAACGACGCCAATACCCGCGCGGTGGTGCTCGGCGGCAGCCTTGGGGGACTGTTCGCGGCACGAGTGCTCGCCGACGCCTACGACGAGGTCGTCGTAGTCGACCGCGACCTGCTGGTCGATGTGAAGGAGCCCCGGCGCGGGTGCCCGCAAGGACGCCACATCAGCGGCCTGCTGACCCGCGGCCAGCGCGCGATCGAGAGCATGTACCCGGGCATCACCGAGGAGCTGTTCGCCGACGGCGTGCCCAAGGGCGACCTGGCCGGCACCGTGCGCTGGTACGTCCGCGGGAAGCGGCTCAAGCAGCAGGCCGCCGACATGCTCTGCGTGGGCGCGAGCCGCCCGATGCTGGAGTACCACGTCCGCCGGCGGACGCAGGCGCTGGGCAACGTCACCTTCCTCGAGCGGCACGACATCCTCGGCCTGGAGGCCACCCCCGACCGTCGCAAGATCGTCGGCGTGCGGGTGCAGAACCTCGACGGCGGCACGGGCGTCGAGGTCGTCGAGTCCGACCTGGTCGTCGACGCCAGCGGCCGCGGCTCCCGCACTCCGATCTGGCTGGAGGATCTCGGGTACCCCCGGGTCAAGGAGGACCGCAAGAAGATCGGCCTGGGCTACGTCACCCAGCACTACAAGCTGAACAACGACCCCTACAAGGGCGACCTGTCCATCAACGGCGTGGCCTACCCCGCCTCCCCCCGCGGCATCCTGTTCGCCAAGACCGACGGTGACCGGGCCGAGATGACCACCTACGGCATCCTCGGCGACCACCCGCCCACCGACCAGGAAGGGCTGTTCGAGTTCATCCGCTCGCTCGGCATCCCGGAGATCTACGACGCGATCGTCCAGGCAGAGCCGCTCGAGGAGCCCGTGCGGTTCGGCTTCCCGACGACCCTGCGCCGCCGCTACGAGGACATGGACCGTTTCCCCGACGGCCTGCTCGTCGTCGGCGACGCCGTCACCACCTTCAACCCGGTGTACGCGGGCGGGATGACCGTCGCCGCGCTGTCGGCGCTCACCATCCGCGAGCACCTGCACAGCGGCGCCACCCCCCAGCCGCTGGACTACTTCCGCGACCTCGCCCGCAACGTCATCGACCCGCCGTGGCAGATGACCCACAACGTCGACCTCGGCTTCCCCGGCGTGGAGGGCGAGCGCCCGCTGAGCCTGAAGCTGGAGCAGGCGTTCATGGCGCTGGTGCAGACCGCCGCCTCCCGCGACAGCCGGGTCACCGCCGGGTACATGCGGGTCGCCGGCCAGGTGGAGCACCCCAAGACGCTCATGAAGCCGAAGTTCCTGCTCCGCGTGGTGCTGGCCGCGCTCGGCCTGTCGAAGACGCCCGGGCCGCTGGTCACCACCCGGGAGATCGCGAAGGTTCCGGGAGCCGGCAAGCGCAAGGTCACGACCTCCTGAAAGCACGGCGTCCCGCCCCCGGGACGACGCGATGGGACCGGCCGCCGGCGATCCGCGTACGGCGGCCGAACCTCGAAGGGAACACGAGTGACTGAGGCATCTCCCGCCCGCGGCCCGGGCGCCCGGCGGGCGGTGACGTCCCGGGCGCAGGACGGGGCGTGGTTCCTCGACCGGCTGGTCCCCGGCTCGCCCGCGCACCACGTGCACCGGGCCTACCGGGTGACCGGCGACCTCGACCTCGTGGCGCTGGAGGCGGCCTGGCGCGAGGTGGCGGCCCGGCACGACATCCTCAGGACGACCCTGGTGGACGAGGCCGGACGCCCCGCCCAGCACATCGCCGCCCGGCCCGCGCCGGCCCTCACCCTCACCACCGTCGACCTGACGACCTCCCTCCTCGGCTCGACCGGCTCCATCCCGGCTCCGCGAAGTGCCGTTTCCGTCCTTACGGGGGGCGCGGTCGCGACCGGGAGGGGCGCCGTGCTTCCGGTCGCCGTCGAGGCGGCGGCGCTTCGGTGGTGCGCCGGGCAGGTCGCCGCTCCGTTCGACCTCGCCGCCGGGCCACTGGCCCGGCTCGCGGCCGCCCGGCTGGCGCCGGGGGAGTACGCCCTGGTCATGGTGCTGCACCGGGCGGTGGCCGACGACCGTTCCCTGACCCTGCTGGCCGAGGAGGTCTCGGCCTGCTACGCCGGCACGGCGGCCGGCCGCCCGCCGGGTGCGGCGCTGCCCCCGCCCGGCCTCCAGTACGCCGACTTCGCCCGCGGGCAGCGCGAGCGCGAGTCCACCCCCGAGTTCGCGCGGCTGCGCGACGCCTGGATCTCCGCCCTCCGCGCCCCGGAGTCGCCTCTGGCGGGCCCGCCGCTGCCGGTGGACCGGCCGCGTCCCGCCGGGCCGTCCCCCGAGGGCGACTCCATCCGCTTCGACTGGGGCCCCGAGCTCGCCCGCGACCTGGCCGCGCTCGCCCGCGCCGAGGGGACGACGCCGTTCGCCGTGCTGCTCGCGGCGTCGCAGTGCCTGTTCGGCCGGTACGGGCGCGAGGACCGGCCCGTGCTCGTCGTCACGGCCGACGCGCGCCCGCCCGGCCACGAGCGGGTCGCCGGTCCCTGCACCGACCTCCAACTGCTGCGCGGCGACCTGTCCGGAGCCCCGTCCTTCCGCGAGGTGCTCCGCAGGGCGGCGCGGCTGGCGCTGAAGGCGCAGGAGCACCGTGAGGTGCCCTTCGACGAACTGGTCCGGGCGCTCAACCCGGAGCGGGAGCCTTTCCGCGTCCCTCTGGCCGACGTCATGCTCGTCTGGCGCGAGCTGCCGGAGCCGGAGCTCGCGCTGGCCGGAACGGCCGTCCGGTCCGTCCCGGTGGACGGCGGCGCGGCCCGTAGCGACCTGGCCCTGGTCGTGGACCGCGCCTCGCCCTCGGTCCGGGGCTGCCTTGAGTACCGCGAGAGCCTGTTCGACCGGGCGTCCGCCCGCATGCTGCTCGGCCAGCTCCGCACGTTGCTGACCGCCGCGCTGCGCGAGCCGGACCTGCCCGCCGGCGCGCTGCCGCTGGAGGACCCCGCGCGGCTGGCCGCCGCGGTGCGCGACGCCGACCGCATCGCCGACGCGCCGCCCGCCCGCCCGGTCAACGACCTGTTCCACCGGCGGGCGCGGAGCCGGCCGGAGGCGGCGGCGGTGGCCTGGGACGGCGCCGAGGTCTCCTACCGGGAGATCGAGGAGCTGGCCGCGCCGCTCACCGCCGCGCTCCGGGCGGGCGGCGGTGTGGACGGGCTGCCGGTGGCGGTGCGGGTCCCGCAGGGCCCCCGCCAGGTGGCGGCGCTGCTCGGCGTGCTGGACGCGGGCGCGTACCTGGTGTGCCTGGGAACCGGCGACACCGGCGAACGCGGCAAGGCGGTCCTCGCCGACCTCACCCCGGCCCGCCTGGTGCTGGACGGCGAGGCGGCCGACGGCGAACTGGCGGGCTGGTACCGGCGGGAGCTGGGCGGGCAGGTCGTCGACCTGGCCGCCCTGCCGGCGACGGCCGCTCCTTCGACCGCCTACGAGACTTCGACCGGCCACGAGACTTCGACCGGCCACGAGACTTCTACCGCCCACGAGCGGCGGGCCTACGTCGCCTACACCTCGGGCTCGACGGGCAGGCCGAAGGGCATCCCGCAGTCCCACGCGGCGCTGGCGCGGTTCGTCACCTGGTTCGCGGCGGAGTTCCGCATCGGCCCCGGCGCGCGCGTCGCGCAGTGGGCCGCGCCCGGGTACGACGCGAGCCTGGTCGAGATCTTCGCGACGCTCGCGGCCGGCGCGACGCTGTGCCCCGTCCCCGACCGCACCCGGGCCAATCCCGACCGGATGGCCGGCTGGCTCGCCGCCGAACGCCTCACCCACTTCCAGACCGTCCCGAGCTTCGCCCGCCGGCTCCTCACCGCGGTCGCCGACCAGGGCGTGCAGGGGCTCCTCGGCGGGCTCGGTCACCTGCTGCTGGCGGGAGAGCCGCTGGCGGGAGAGGTGGTCGACCAGGTGCGCGCCACGCTGCCGTGGGTGCGGACGGTCAATCTGTACGGTCCGACCGAGACGATCCTGGCCACCTGGCACGAGGTCACCGGCCCGGTGCGCGGCGTCGCGCCGATCGGCCGGTCGATCCCCGGACGGCAGGTCCTGGTGCTGGACGACCAGGACCGGCCGTGCCCCGCGGGCGTCACCGGCCAGATCGTGATCCGCGGCCCGCACATCACCCCGGGGTACGTCGGCGCCGCGGCCGGTGAGCGGGCGCCGTTCCTGCCGCTCGCCGGCTTCGACCCGGCCTGCCGCGGCTACCGGACCGGCGACCTCGGCCGCCGCCGGTGGGACGGGACCCTGGAGTTCGGCGGGCGCGGCGACTTCCAGGTGAAGTTCAACGGCGTCCGCATGGAGCTGACCGACATCGAGGCCGCGCTGGCCGCGCATCCGTCGGTCGCGGAGTGCGCGGTCGTCGCGGTCGCCGACCGCACCGGCCTGGTGACCCGCCTGATCGGCTACGTCGTCCCCCGCCCGCCCGCGCCGGACCTCGGCGGGCCCGCTTCGCAGCGGCGGGAGGCGCCGGACGCCGGGGGTCCCCCGCCGGAAGGGCGGGCCGGGCCGGAGGTCTGGCGGGCGGCGCTGCGGCTCCGGTTCGGCAAGGCGATGCCGCCGGTGTCGTTCAAGACCCTGGACGCGCTGCCGCGAAACGTCGGCGGCAAGGTGGACCGGAACGCGCTGCCGCGCCCGGCCCCCTCCACCGCCCGCCCCGGCGGGCCGCCGCGCGGCCCCGTCGAGGCCGAGGTGGCCGCCGTCTGGTCCGAATTGCTCGGCGGCCGGCGCGTCGAGGCGGACACGACCTTCTTCGCGGCAGGCGGGCATTCCCTGCTGATCCCGCGGCTGCTCGATCGGATTCGCGGGCGTTTCGGAACGGCGATCTCGGTCGCGCGATTCCTCGCCGATCCGACGCCTGCCGGTCTGGCCGCCCTCGTCGAGGCGCGAGCCGTACCGAAAGAAGCTGTTATCCAAACCATGATGGGGTGAGAAGCGTGACTCTGGTGGAAACCGAAGTGTCCGTCGATTTCGACGGCGAGAGCCTGGAAATCGCCGACGTCCGCCGGGTGGCCGAGGACTGGGCGTCCGTCACCATCGCCCCCGCGGCGCTGGCCAGGGCCGCGACCAGCCGCCGGATGTTCGAGGACACCATCCGGCAGGGCATTCCCGTCTACGGAGTGACCACCGGTTACGGCGAGATGATCTACATGCTGGTCGACACCTCCAAGGAGGTGGAGCTGCAGACCAACCTGGTGCGCAGCCACAGCGCCGGCGTGGGGCCGCTGTTCGCCGAGGACGAGGCCAGGGCCATCCTGTCCGCCCGGCTGAACGCCCTGGCCCGCGGGTACTCGGCCGTGCGGCCGGAGCTGCTCGAGCGCCTGGCGCTGTACCTCAACCTCGGCATCACCCCGGCCATCCCGGAGATCGGCTCGCTCGGCGCGAGCGGCGACCTGGCGACCCTGGCGCACATCGCGACCACGCTGATCGGCGAGGGCTACGTGCTGCGCGAGGGCAAGCGGGTCGAGACCGGGACGGTGCTGCGCGAGCACGGCATCGAGCCGCTGCAGCTCCGCTTCAAAGAAGGCCTGTCGATGATCAACGGCACCTCCGGCATGACCGGGCTGGGGTCGCTGGTCGTCGGCCGCGCCATCGAGCAGGTGCGCCAGGCCGAGATCGTCACGGCGCTCGTGGTGGAGACGCTGCGCGGCTCGACCAGCCCCTTCCAGGCCGAGGGCCACGACCTCGCCCGTCCGCACCAGGGCCAGATGGACAACGCCGCCAACATGCGGGCGCTGATCAAGGGCAGCGGCCTCACCCTGGAGCACGCCGAGCTGCGCCGCCAGGCCCAGGAGCAGCGCGCGGGCAAGGGCGTGGACCGCACCGAGGTCTACATCCAGAAGGCGTACACGCTGCGGGCGATCCCGCAGGTCGTCGGCGCGGTCCGCGACAGCCTGTACTACGCCGCCGAGAAGCTGCGCATCGAGCTGAACTCCTCCAACGACAACCCCCTGTTCTTCGAGGGCGTGGAGGAGATCTTCCACGGCGCCAACTTCCACGGCCAGCCCATCGCGTTCGCGATGGACTACGTCACCATCGCGCTCACCCAGCTCGGTGTGTTCTCCGAGCGGCGGACCAACCGGATGCTGAACCGCTACCTCAGCGACGGCCTGCCGGAGTTCCTGGTCAAGGGCGACCCGGGACTGAACAGCGGCTTCGCCGGAGCGCAGTACCCGGCGACGGCGCTGGTGGCCGAGAACAGGACCATCGGCCCGGCCAGCACCCAGAGCGTCCCGTCCAACGGCGACAACCAGGACGTCGTCAGCATGGGCCTCATCGCGGCGCGCAACGCCCGCAGGGTGCTGTCCAACAACAACCGCATCCTGGCCGTGGAGTTCCTCGCCGCGGCGCAGGCCGTGGACGTGTCGGGCAGGTACGAGCAGCTCAGCCCGGCGGGCAAGGCCACCTACGGGCTGGTGCGCTCGCTGGTGCCGACCCTGGACGCCGACCGGTTCATGTCCGACGACATCGAGCTGATCGCCGCCGCGATCTCCCGCGGGGAGTTCCTGGCGGCCGCCTCCAGCGTCAACGTCGAACTGCGCTGAGCCGCGCGGAACGTCGGGCCGCGCTGAGCCGCGCGGAACACAGCAATACAGAAGAACAGTGACAGGGCCCGGGGTGGATAGAGTTCATGGATATGGCCGTGCGACCATTCTCCTCCCCGGGCCGGACCGCCCGATGAATTCCTCTGCGCATTTCCGGAATTCCACGCGGGCTCCCGGCGCCGGCGTCGGCCCGCGCAGACCCGAAGGAGGACCTGGAGCATCATGACGATTTCTGCGCCACCGCAGGCGCCGGCCGGCACGGCGGAACGAATTCCGCTCTCCTTCAACCAGGAATTCCTCTGCAATTTCGACGTGGGCGACGAGGAGGGGCCGTTCGGTCCCAAGTACAACATCGTCTGCGGCTGGCGCCTCACCGGCGCCGTCGACGTCGAGACGCTGCAGGACGCCCTGGACGACGTGGTGACGCGCCACGAGTCGCTGCGCACGATCATCGTCCGGTCGGCCGAGACCCGCTACCAGGAGGTCCTGCCGCCGACCCCGGCCGCGCTGCTGGTGCGCGACTTCACCGGCGTCGCCCCCGGCGACCGCGAGCTGCGCGCCGAACAGCTGCTCATCGAGCTGGAGGCGGGCGCGTACGGCATCGGCGAGCTGCCCCTGCTGCGCGCCGTCATCGGCCGGTTCGCCGACGACGACGCGGTGCTCGTGCTGATCGCCCACCACACCGCCGCCGACGAGTGGTCCATGCGCCTGATCATGCGCGACCTCGTCGGCTGCTACGCCTCGCGCTCCGGTCACCAGGTCGAGCTGCCCGAGGTGTGCCAGTACGGGGAGTACGCGCGCTGGGAGCAGGAGAGCGCCGCCGGGGCCGCGTCCGCGGACAAGCGCGCGTTCTGGCGCGAGCGGCTGCGCGGCGCCCGCATCCTGGCCACGCCCACCGACCACCCGCGCTCGGCCGGGCTGCCCAAGGCCACCGCCTGGCACCGCTTCTGGATCCCCGCCGAGCTGACCTCCGGGGTGTTCGAGATTGGCCGCGGCATGCGCAGCTCGCCGTTCATGGTCCTGCTCGCCGCCTACGCCACGCTGCTGCGCAAGGAGACGGGCGTCACCGACATCGTCGTGCCGACCTTCACCTCCGGCCGCGCCCAGCCGCGCTTCATGGACACCGTCGGGTCCTTCTTCAACTTCGTCCCGCTCCGCATCGACCTTTCCGGGTGCGACACCTTCCGCCAGGTCGTCGAGCGCACCCGGGCCACCTGCATCTCCGCCTACACCCACGACATCCCGTTCGCGCAGGTGCTGGAGGAGGCGCCGGAGCTGATGCTCCCCTCGATCGCCGACGACCGCGCCGTGTGCGCCTTCCAGGTCTTCCGGTCGCCGCTGGCCGGCCAGGAGGAGTCGGCCGGAGGTCTCGCCTACTCCGAGATCCGCCGGCGGCTGCTGTCCCAGCCCGTGGGCGGGGACATCCCCGACGGCGCGATGTGGCACCTGGAGATCGACTCCACGGGCGACATCGTCGGAACCCTCGGGTTCAACAGCAACCTGTTCGACAAGAGCACCATCACGCGCATGGCGTCGGAGTTCCACCAGGTGGTCGCGGACGCGGTCACCGCCCCCGACGCCCCGCTGCGGTGGGGCCCGCCACCGGGGGCCGTGACCGCCTGAGATCCGACCAACCAGCAAGCAGAGCCCGTCGAGCGATCGAGAAGCCTTGCCAGGCAAGCAGCGAGAGGACATCCAATGAGCACTGAGGGCACGGGGAAGTACACCGTCGAGGAGATCGAGAAGAAGGTCGAGGACATCTGGAGGTCGGTTCTCCAGGTGCCCGAGGGCCACGAGCGGGAGACCTTCTTCGAGCTGAACGGCGAGTCCATGGCCGCCAACCGGCTCGTGTCGCGCGTCGAGGGGGAGCTCGGCATCTTCATCGAGGTCGGCGACATCTTCGAGGAGGACCCCGACCTGGCCGGTTTCGTCCGCAGCGTCGTCGCGAAGGCCGGCGACCCCTCGCGGGTGTGACGTCAGTGGGCCGGTCATCGGCGGCGCCCGCGCGCGACCCGCGCGCGGGCGCGAGGACAACTCTCATCAGGAAAGGTGGTCTGCGATGGCGGGCCTGACCCGGGTGCGACCCGACGCCGACCTCGGTGAGGTCGTCGAGATCCTGGAGCGCGACGGCGCGGTCATCGTCGAGGACTTCGTCGACGACGGCACGCTCGCCGCGCTGTGGGACGATTTCGGACCGGCCCTCGACGCGTGCGAGTACAGCCAGGACTGGTACAACGGCAAGCGGACCCGCCGCGTGTCGTCGTTGTTCGCGCGCACCGCGCACCTCACCCCCGTGGTGACCCAGCCCCTGTACCTCGGGGCCGCGCGGGCGATCATGCAGAAGCCGGTGCCGATGTGGGTCGGCAAGTCGCGGGTCGAGATGACCCCGACGATCCAGATCAGCGGCACCCAGCTCATCCAGCTGCACGCCGGGCAGGGCAAGCAGCCCCTGCACCGGGACGACGCGCTGCACCTGCGCCGCCACCCCGGGCCGACCAGCCGGGTGCAGCTCATGCTGGCCATGAGCGAGTTCACCGCGGCCAACGGCGGCACCATGGTGATCCCCGGCAGCCACCACTGGGACGACGAGCGCGCCCCCGAGGCCTCCGAGGCGCTCCCCACCGAGATGCCGGCCGGCTCGGGCCTGATCTGGCTGGGCGGCGTCTACCACGGCGGCGGCCGCAACGACACCGAGACCCCGCGCACCGGCATGACGATCGCGCTGGACCTGGGCAACCTGCGCCAGGAGGAGAACCAGTACCTCGCCGTGCCCAAGGAGTCCGTGCTGGCCTACCCGGAGGAGGTGCGGCGCCTGCTCGGCTACGACCGCTGCCCGCCCGGCCTCGGCTGGTACGAGATGGACGACCCCTATCTCGCCCTGGAGAGCGACGCCCGCCCCGGCGTCCCCCTCGCCCCCGGCGTCCGCGTCTGACCGCCCCCGGCGTCCAGCACCCCCGAGACCGGCGAAGGCCCCGCCTCCGCCGGTCTTCCCATGCCCACCGGCCCGCGCGTGCCTGAGGTGCCCTCCTTCAACGTGGGCCGGCCGCGAGCGTGTCGCGAATCGCGTAGCGGTGCATCGTGACGCCCCGCTCGAACGAGCGCTGCTCGAGCAGGTCGAGCTCGACCGGCACGTCGTACTCGTCGAACAGCGGCCTGCCGAAGCCGAGGATCGCGGGATGGGTGAACAGCAGCAGCTCGTCGAGCAGCCTGGCGCGGAGCAGCTGGGTGGCGAGCGTCGCGCCGCCCACACCGATGGTGCCGTCGGTCTCGGCACGCAGGGCGGCGAGCTGCTCGATCGCGTCGTCTCCGCCGAAGACCCGGGTGTTGTGGTCGGCGCCGCGGCGGGTGCGCGAGACGAGCACCTTGGGCATGTCCGTCCAGATCTCGCCGTACTCACGCATGTAGTCCGGTAGCGACGCGTCATGACGCGCCTGCGGCCATGATTGCTCCATCGTCTCGTAGATGACCCGGCCCTGCACCATCGACGCGAGCTCCCGCGCCCGCGCGTTGAACTCCCGGTGCAGCTCCTCGCCGATGCGCAGCCATTCGCCCGCGCCGTCGTCCCCCGGAACCTGCTCGATCCGCAGGTCGAGGGACACGTTCATCCAATATGTGAAGCGACCCATCGTCTCCCCTTCCGCAATAGTGGTTGCAATCTGCAACTACTATAGGGGGGCAAACCACCTGTCAAGGAGGAGTCGTGGAACCACGGTCCGAGTGCCCGATCAACGCCGCCGTCGAGGTGCTCGGAGATCGCTGGTCGTTGATCGTTCTGCGCGACGTCATCTTCGGCGACCGCCGGTACTTCCGCGCGCTGCTCACCGGGTCGATCGAGGGCATCGCCTCCAACATCCTCGCCGACCGCCTCAAGCGGCTCATCGACGCGGGGATCCTCACCCGCGGCACCGCGGTCCGCGGACAGCGCGCGCGCTTCAGCCTCACCGAGGCCGGCATCCAGACGCTGCCGATCATCTACGCTCTCGGCAACTGGGGCCTCGACTGGACCAGCGGCGGCGCCGAGCTCCGAAGCCGGCAGCAGCTCATGCGCGACGGGGGCCCGGCGTTCGTCGAGGAGCTCATGGACGAGCTCCGCGTCCGCCACCTCGGCGCCCCCCCGAAGCCGCACGACGGTCCGAGCGCCTTCGACCGGCTCAACGCCGCCGACGCCGCCGAGCAGCAACAAGCCGATTGAACAGCCGGCGCCTAAACGGACTGACGCAGGTCCAGGTGTGGTCCGACGCCCACTGGTGCCCGGCCACCGGGGCGTGGGCGTGTTCCCAACCGACGATCACCCGACTAGGCTTGGCGTCGCTGCTATCTGCACTAACCGGACTGGATGTTCAGGGCGGGATGGCCAACGGAGCGACATACGGCAGGCCGATCGGTCGCGACGCTGAGCTCGGCCTCCTCGCGAGCGCCGTGTCCGGAGCCGCCGACGGAGCGCTACGGGCCGTGGCGGTGCGTGGCGACCCGGGAATGGGCAAGACCCGGCTGCTCGCCGAACTGGCCGACATGGCCCGGGCCCGTGGTTTCGCCGTCCATCACGGCCAGGCGACCGAGTTCGAGCGTGACGTGCCCTTCGGTGTCTACATCGCCGCGTTCGAACCCCAGCCGGGTGATCCGCGCCGGGACGCGCAGGGTGCGCTGACCGAGTTGCTGCTGGACGCCACAGGACCGTCCGAGGCGCGGCGCGCGGGGCTCGACCGCTACCGGCTCTTCCAGCGCGCGCGCCGGCTCATCGAGGACCAGGGGGCCGCCGGCCCGGTCGCCATCGTGCTCGACGACCTGCACTGGGCCGACCGGTCCTCCGTGGAGCTGACCGAGTATCTGCTGCGCCGCCCGCCGCGGGCGCCGTTGCTGCTGGCCACCGCCTACCGCACGGCGCAGGCGCCCGCGGGCATCGGGCGGGCCCTGGCCCAGCTCGGCGACGCGACCGTCCACATCGGCCTGGCCCCGCTGGGCGAGGCCGACGTGGCGGCGCTGTTACCGGGGGCCGACCGCGGCCGGCGGCGACTGCTGTACCGCACGACCCGCGGAAACCCGCTTTACCTCCAGGTGCTCGCCGACGCCGGGGTGGAGACGCTCACCGCGCTCGCGGAGGCCGGGGACGCGGCGACCGGCGCACCCGAGCGGGCACTGCTGGACGTGCTCAGCACCGAACTGACCGCCCTGACGCCCGATGTCCGGCAGGTGGCCTGCGCGGCGGCGGTGGCCGGTGAACCGATCTCCCTGGACCTGGTCGCCTCCATCACCGAACTGCCTGAGGCCGCCTTCGACCAGGCCATCGACCACCTGGTCGGCGTGGGCACGGTGGTGGAGGCCGACGCCTGTCTCCGCTTCCGCCACCCGCTGGTCCGGGCCGCGGCGTACTGGATGGCCGGCGCGGCCTGGCGCTCGCGCGCGCACGAGCGGGCGGCGGAGCATCTGCGCACCAACGGCGGCCCGCTGCAGCTGCTGGCCCACCACACCGCGCGATCGGCCAGACACGGCGACGTGCAGGCGGTGCGGACGCTGGAGGCGGCGGCCAGGGCGGCTCTGGACGCCGCTCCGTCCACCGCCGTCCGGCTGTTGCGCACGGCGATCCGGTTGCTGCCGGATGAGGCGGACCTGGCCTTGTGGCGGGTCCAGCTGCAATGGGCACTGGGCCGCGCCTTGGGGGTGACCGGCGAACTGGCGGCCAGCAGGCAGATCCTGCAGGAGGTGATACGGGCGCCGGGGCCGCTGCGTATCGCCGCGGTGAGCTTCTCCTCCATGGTCTATCGCCTCCTCGGCGACTTCGACGAGGCCAAGGCACTGCTCACCACCGAGCTGACCCGGCCGCACGCGCCCGACCGGTCGACCAGCCTGGCCCAGGTCGGGCTGGCCGCGGTCGAGTTGATGGGCCGTGAGCCGGCGAAGGCCCGGCGCACGGCCGCCGAGGCGATCCGGTCCCTGAAGGACGCGGACGACAAGGCGCTGGAAGCGGCCGCCGGCACCATCCAGGCGCTGGCCGGTCTGCGCGAGGGCCGCGTGGCACACAGCCGCGGCGAGACCGACCGGGCGGCGTGGCTGACCGACGCCATGACCGACGACGTGCTCGCCCCGCACCTGGAGTTCGTCGCGCCGCTGGCGTGGGTCGAGCTCCACCTGGGGCGCTACGACGACGCCTTGCGGCATCTGCGCCGCGGGCTGGACATCGCCTACCGTGCCGGGCGTAGCCACAGCGTGCCGTACCTGCTCATCGTCGTGTCCGCGCTGCACGAGCGGCAGGGCCGGCTGCCCGAGGCGGTGACCGCCGCCGAGGAGGCCCGCGAGGCGTCCCGGCTGATCCACAGCCGGGAGACCCTGGCCATGTCCAGCATCCTGCTCCTGCGTCCGCTGTTGTGGCGGGACGGACCGCGGGCCGCCCTGGAACACGCCGAACGGATCTCCGGGACCCGGCCCCGGTCGGGCTGGTGGTCAGGGCTGGCGACCCTCGACCTCGCCCTGGTCCACGCCGAGGCCGGGCGGCCCGACCGGGCCATGGCCGCGTTGACCGGGCAGGAGCCGGCCGACGAACCGACCACGACGTACTGCCTGGCCCTCCAGGCGGTGACCACGGCCGCCGCCGGCGGCGCCGGGTCCGAGGCCGACTCGCTCGCCGAAAGCGCCCTTCTCCGGGCGACGCGGTCCGGTCTGCCGCATCAGCTGGGGTTCGCGCACCGGGCGCGGGCGAAGGTGCTCATGCTCGCCGGGCGGTCGAAGGAGGCGGCCGTGCACGCGGCACGGGGCGCCGACCAGTTCGCCGCCGCCGGAGCCCCGGTGGAGGAGGGGCTCACGCGGCAACTCGCCGCCGAGCTGTACGCCGCCCTGGGCGCGGCCGGGAAGGTCCAGCACGAGATAGGCCGGGCCAAATCCCTGTACGCCGCCGCCGGGGCGACCTGGCTGTCGGCCTCGCTGGCGCGCGACGAACGCAGGCTGGCCGCCCGGGCGCCCCGGGGGCGGCGCCGGCCGGCCGGTCCGCTGTCCACGCTCACCACCCGGGAGCGGCAGATCGCCGACCTCGCGGTGGAGGGACTGACCAACCAGCAGATCGCGGAGCGGCTGTACCTGAGCCCCAAGACGGTGGAGGCCCACCTGTCGCGCACCTTCGCCAAGCTCGGCGTCCAGTCGCGCGTCACGCTCACCCAGCACCTGACGGCGGACGCCCGGTTCAGGGCCGAACGAGCCGCCGCCGGCCCGGACGCCGGGCCGATGTAGGGGGGTGCGGTAGGGAACCGCCCGATGCTAGCGACGGCCGCCGTGAAGCATGCTGCTGCGGCAAGCCACGCGATCATCGAGCGAGGTTCACATGTCACCCTCCCGTGTCCCGAGACGTACCCGGGTGTACGTCGTACTGGCGACGTTGTCCGCCGCCCTGGGGCTGCTCCTGCCGGCCACCGTGGCCAGCGCCGATCCGATACCGCTGCCGACCCGAGGTCCGTTGCCGACGCTCTCGCCGCTGCCATCGGGCGTTCCGTTTCCGACACGCCCGCCGCTGCCGGTCCCACTACCGTGCCCGCCGACCTGTGTCGTTCTGGGGCCGGATCCGTACGACGCGGTCGTCTACGGCGACAGCTACACCAGCGGCGAGGGCGCGAGCCACGACCACACGTACGTGACGAAGTCCGACGGCAGCGAGGACTGGACCCACAAGTCGGGCCTTGCCCCCTTCGCCGTGGCCTGGACGGCCCTGGAGATGAACCGCTACCCCTTGTACAGGCCGACCCTCACCTCGGACACGATGCGAACGACGTACGGGCGCGACCGGCTCTTCTTCAACGCCTCGTCCGGCGCGTGGATCAAACACCTCAACGAGCCGCAGATGGAGAAGGGCGGAACGGTCGTCCGTAATCCGCCACAGGCCCAGGACGTCCCGACCATGGCGAAGATCGCCTACTTCGGGCTCGGCGGCAACGACGCCGGTTTCGCCGACCTGGTCAGCACCGCGGCCGAGGCGTACCTGAACCCGGCCACCGGCCGTTTCGGGGTGTTCACCTGGCAGACCGACCAGGAGCAGGCGGTCGCCCTGGAGGTGGGCCGTCTGCAGTCGCGGATCACCCCCCTGCCGGGCAAGATCGCCCAGGGACTGGAGACCGTCCGGGAGACCCACCCGGTGGCGGAGATCGTCGTGGCGCTCTACCCGCTCCCGGTCAAGGAGTCGGGCAACACCGGCATGGAGGAGATCACCGGCCACACCATGGACCTGATGTATCCCTTCGCGACCAAGGTGAACCAGGCCATCCGGGACGGGGTGGCGCAGTTCCAGGCGAGCCATCCGAACACCCAGGTCCACATCTTCGACCCGAACACGGCCGGGCCGAACGGCACCAGCGTGGTCGCGGGACATGAGCTCGGCCGGCCGGACACCTACTTCCAGGGCCTCGTGCGCCGCCCGGACGTGCTGTGGAGCGGCAAGATCTTCAAGTCGTTCCAGGAGAGCTTCCACCCGAACGAGCTCGGTTCGGTGGCCATCGGCAAGGCGCTCGCGACCTTCCTGGCGGCCAGGATGCCGGCACTCTTCCCGCAGGGGCCGAACTTCGACCGCGTGACCATCGACCCGCAGCCGCTGGCCGACGCGACGCCGGATGAGATCCAGTCGGTCGGGCAATGGGCGTACACCAACTCCGCGCAGGTCTGCGAGGAGACCGACATCGACAGCGTGTGCCGCGCCATCTCCCCGACCGGCATCGTCCTGTCGACCGACCTCTGGTTCGATCCCCGCAAGGTCCTCCCGTACCCGCTGCCCGGCGAGCCGGTTCCGGGCGGCTCTGACACCGGTTCCCCCGGCGGCGGTGGCGGCGGCGGGTCGACGTGGATCCCGGCCGAGTACATTCCCAAGGACCCGTGCGACATCTTCCGGCCGGTCCGCTATCAGTTCTACACGGGCGTGCAGGTCAGGGGCGGACCGGTGCAGACCGCGACGGCCATCGACACCCTCATCTTCGCTCCCAAGAAACCCAAGTGCGTCCCAGGCGTGGGGCTGATCTTCGAGTAACCGCCGTCTCGTCACGGCCACGTGCCACCGCCCCGGCGGAAACCCGCCGGGGTGGTGGTCTCAGTGGTGAACGGGGTGGGCGGTCAGGGGTTGAGGGTGGTGCCGTTGCCGATGCGGCGGAGGTGGTCGAAGGAGGACAGGTCGGGGACCGTCCAGCCGTCGAGGTCGTACTCGCTGAGGCACTGGTCGACGAAGGCCTTGTAGCCGTCCACCTCGCCGCCCACCATTTGGGCGTTCAGCAGTTCGACGCGGGTGTTCTCGTGGTTGCCGGCGTAGTTGCGCTCGTACAGCTCGTGCCGGCCGCCGAACTCGGTGCCGATGGCGTCCCAGAGCAGCTTCATGACCTTGATGCGCTCGACCGCGTCGCTGCCGTCCGACCCGCGGATGTACTTGTCCAGGTAGGGCCGGATGTCGGGGTTCTTGAAGTCCTCGGAGCTGGAGTTGATGTAGATCAGCCCGCTGGCGATGTCCTGCTGGATGATCTCCTTGATCCGCGGGTAGCCGGTCTGCATGAACCAGCGGTAGGCCAGCCCGTACGCCGGGTTGGGCAGCAGGGCGCCGTCCTTCCACTCCACCGGGTTGCGCGCCGCGGCGTCGGAGAAGGCCCAGAACAGGTTGCGCCAGGCCAGGACCTCGCCGATGCGGGTCTGCACGCCGCGGAAGTCCTTGGTGCCCGTCATCTCGGTGGCCTTGATGAGCAGCCCGGCGATGAACTCCAGCTTCACGGCCAGCCGGGTGCAGCCGTGGAAGGTGAAGCGCTCGAAGAAGCCCGAGCGGCCGGTGAACAGCAGCGCCTTGCCCAGGTTGCCGTAGACGAAGACGTTCTCCCAGGGGATGAGCACCTTGTCCAGGACGAGGATGGTGTCGTTCTCGTCCAGCCGCGAGGAGAGCGGATAGTCGAACGGCGTGCCCATCACCGTGGCGGCGGTGGAGTAGGACGGCCGGCAGATGAGCTTCATGCCCTTCGCACCCATGGGGATGGTGGCGACGAGCGCGAACTTCTTGTCCTTGATGGGCAGCCCGTAGTGGGCGATGAAGTTGTAGTGGGTGAGCGCCGAGCCGGTGGCCACGACCTTGGCCCCGCTGACCACGAGCCCCGCGTCGGTCTCCTTCTCGACGTGCACGAAGACGTCGGCGACCTCGTCCGGCGGGCGGTTGCGGTCGACCGGCGGGTGGACGATCGCGTGGTTCCAGTACAGGACCTTCTCCTGCGATTCCTTGTACCAGCGCCGGGCGTTGTCGGAGAACGGCTCGTAGAAGTCGGCGTTGGCGCCGAGCGTGCCGAGGAAGGCCGCCTTGTAGTCGGGGCTGCGCCCCATCCAGCCGTAGCTCATGCGCGCCCACTCG
Source organism: Sphaerisporangium rhizosphaerae (assembly GCF_042665155.1). NCBI lineage: Bacteria > Bacillati > Actinomycetota > Actinomycetes > Streptosporangiales > Streptosporangiaceae > Sphaerisporangium > Sphaerisporangium rhizosphaerae. The sequence goes on from NZ_JBHTCG010000002.1 coordinate 37,462, forward strand.
GCGATGGCCCGCTGGTCGGCGACCAGGTCCTCGACGCTGTGCGGCGTGGTGTAGAACCGGTGGGTGTAGCCGTCGCTGCCGGTGTCGGTCGGCTTGGTCAGCACGGCCTGCTTGTCGGGGTCGTGCAGCGCGTCGTACAGCCGCGCCGTCATCCTGATGGGGTTGTGGAACGCCGGGTGCGCGGTGACGTCCTTCACCCGCTCGCCGTACAGGTAGATCTCCCGGTCGTCGCGCAGGCTCTCGATGTACTCCTCGCCGGTCAACGGGCGCGTCTTGGGCCGCTCCGCGGCCACGCCGGCCTCGGGGGCGGCCGTGTCGGCGGCTGCCGGACTTCTTTCCTCTACGTGCACCTCAACTCCTCGATGAATCGGTAGCCGTCGAGCCGGCCGTCCAGGGGAGGTGCCTGGAGGAAGCACGCCCCGAATGGACACGCCCGAAGAAAAGTCCGCTGTAGCACGCGTGCCGGCGGTCGGGCCGGGGCCGTGCTCGCCGGTGACACGTTCCGCTCGGCGCCGATGACGGGCGGGTACACCGGAAGCCTGCCGCGGAGCTTAATATTCACATCCGCCATTCCCGCGGCACATCTCTCACATTGCGGTCTCCGGCCTGCGGAATAGGGCTTTCGCATTCCAGAAGATGCGTGGCCGGAAGGCCGGTGCGACCGTCGGATGGTGAGCATCGGCGGCCGGCGATCCGGCCACGTGCCAATTCCGGGCCTTCCGGCGCGCCTGCCGGCGCCGCCTTTTCTCGCCGGTCTTTTCTAGGAGGATATGGTGCTGACGACCGAGGTTCCGACGCGGGACCAGCTCGTCCAACGCGCGTCCGAACTCGTGCCGCTCCTTCGCGGGCACGCGGCCTGGAACGAGGACAACCGCCGCGTCCACGAGGAGTCCATCCAGGCCCTGGCGGACGCCGGCGTCTTCAAGATGCGGGTCCCCGTCCGCTACGGCGGCTACGAGTCCGACACCCGTACGCTGATCGACGTCGCCACCGAGCTCGGCAGGGCCGACGGCTCCACCTCCTGGGTCGCGTCGGTGTACTGGATCCCGACGTGGATGGCCAGCATGTTCCCCGAGCCCGTCCTGGACGAGGTGTTCGCCACCCCCGACGTGCGCATCTGCGGGACGCTGAGCCCGACCGGCATGGCGGCGAAGGTCGACGGCGGCGTCATCGTCAACGGCAAGTGGGGCTTCATCAGCGGCGCCCTGCACGCCCACTACCAGGTCATCGTCGCGATCCAGATCGGCGGGGAGGGCGAGCCCATGCCGGTCGCCATCGTCGTGCCGATGTCGGACCTGACGATCGTCGACGACTGGCACACCTCGGGCCTCAAGGGCACCGGCAGCGTCACCACGATCGCCCAGGACCTGTTCATCCCCGACGCCCGCGTGCTGCCGCTGCCGCTGGTGCTGCAGGGCCAGGCCGCCTCGCCGGCCGTCCAGGGCCGCCCGATCTACAGCTCGCCGCTGCTCCCGGTCGCCTCGGCGTCCTCGGTCGGCACCCTGATCGGGCTCGCCAAGGCGGCCAAGGACACCTTCCTCGAGCGGCTGCCCGGACGCAAGATCACCTACACCGGATACGACAGCCAGGCCGAGGCGCCGCTGACCCACCTGCAGGTGGCCGAGGCGGTCAACAAGATCGACCAGGCGGAGTTCCACGCCCACCGGCTGTCGGGACTGGTCGACTCCAAGGGCGCCCAGGGCGCGGAGTGGACGATCGAGGAGCGGGCGCGGGCCCGCGGCGACATGGGCGCGGTGGTCAAGCTGGCCAAGGAGGCGGTGGACATCTTCGCCTCGGCGAGCGGCGGCTCGTCCATCTACAGCATCGTGCCGATCCAGCGCATCGCCCGCGACACCCACGCCGCGAACCTGCACGCCCTGATGCACCCGAACACCAACGCCGAGCTGTACGGGCGGATCCTCTGCGGTCTCGAGCCCAACACGCTCTACATCTGACGGCAGAGACGACCAAAGGATCCAGACATGGCCCCCACCAGCACCGCCACCGCCGCCCCCGCCGTGACCGACAAGGACAAGGCCGCCGTCGTCTCGGTCCCGAGCCGCATCGTCGCGGCGTGGGCGAGCCACAACGCCAAGGCCTTCGCCGAGGTGTTCACCCCCGACGGCACCATGATCCTTCCCGGGGCGTTCAGCAAGGGCACCGCGGACATCGAGGCGTACATGACCGCCGCCTTCGCCGGCCCGTACAAGGGCACCCAGGTCACCGGCCTTCCCATCGACATGCGGTTCCTGAACGCCGACACCGCCCTGGTGATCACCCAGGGCGGCGTGCTCGCCGCGGGTGAGAACAAGGTGCACCCCGACCGCGCCGTCCGCGCCACCTGGGTCGTCGCCCGGCACGAGGGGCAGTGGAAGCTCGCCGCCTACCAGAACAGCCCCCTCGAGTCCGCCTGAGGCGGACACGGGGAGCCGCCGGGCCGTGCCCGGCGCGCGCGGTGCGACCGCGGGCGCCGGCCGGCCCCTTCGGCGTTCCCCTCCGCCCACGGCGCGAGCCCGTGGTCTTCCCGGGCCCCCTTCTCCGACGGCCTCCCGGGCGGCTTTCCGCGCGGGCGCCGGGCGGCTCTTCTTCCACGTTGCTTGATACGCGGCAGCGCGTTGACGTGCGCTTCGCCGGCCATGTTCCATGGGAGTCGTGTCAGCACCTTGTGTGCGGTCCGCGGCACGAGCCGGGGTGCTTGATGCCGGGAAAGCCCGGCGTCGCGGCTCGGCCAGTGGCACGACCTCTCCGCCGGCGGCGTCCGGCCGTGGGCCGAGGGGCCCCAATGGGGTCTTCGGCGGTCCGCAGATCCGTCGCGAGGAGTTGACGATGGCGCCCACATCTGACAGTGCGCGATCGGCGATCTCGGCGTCACCGCCGGTGCGCGCTGAGGAGACCGCCGAGTGCCTGGGCGGGGAGGTGCACCTGGCCTACGCCCACCGTCCCGAGTCCGGCGTGCTGGCCGTCGCCGCGCACTTCTCGGCCGAGACCGCGCGGGGGAGGGCGCGGGTGCGGGCCGCGGCCCTGGACGCGCTGCACCGGCTGCCGGACGGCGTGGCCGTGCCCTGCCCGCCGGACGACCACAGGGAGCTGTGCCTGTCGGACTTCATGCCGGACCCGCCCTCCGGCCGCCACTCGCGCGTCGCGGGCATCGGGCTGCTCAGCCACGAACGGTACGTGCTCCCGGCCGAGGTCGTGTGGATGGGCGAGCGGGACTGCCGGGTGGAGCCCACGGCGGTGGGCGTCATCGGCGAGGAGGGCGTCTCCGGCGCGATCGCCGACCTGCTCGCGCACGACATGGTCACCCGCTGGTGGGCGAGCCCGCGCATGCCGCTGCTGCGCGTCTCCCAGCACCTGGCCACGATGATCCCCGGGGAGGCGGCCGAGGCCGCGGCCGCGCTGGGCCTGCGGGTGTCGGCGTTCGCGCTGCCCGGCCCGGACTTCCAGATCGCCGTCGTCGGCGTGAGCGGGGAGGGCACCACGATCGCCACGGCCGCCGCGCGCACGATCGGAGAGGCGGTCGCCGAGGCGTTCCTGCGCGCGCTGGCCGCGCGGGCCCAGCCGTGGGACAGCCTGTCCATCGCCGACTCGCTGCGCCGGCTGACCGTCTGGCACCGCGAGGTGGACTACCTGGCCTACCTGGAGTGGTCGGCGCTGGACGCCGACGGCTCGGCGATGGACCGGCCGATGCCGGGGGACGGGGAGTCGAGCTGGGCCGACATCGCCTGCCGCCGGTTCGGGCACGAGCCGATCGTGGTCACGCTCGGCGATACCGGCGAGGCGGTGAAGGTGGTGTGCCCCGGCGCGGCCTGCTACCGCACGGTGCCCCCGGGCACCACCTTGCCCTGCCCGGTGCCCTAGCCGCCGCCCGTCACCCTGCCCACGCCTTGGCCGCGAGGCGGCACCTTGCCCTGCCCGGTGCCCTAACCGCCGGACGCCGGTTCGCTTCGCGTGCCGGGGGAGAGGCCGCCGCGGTCGTGGACCAGGCGCCACAGGAACTGGCCGAACATCTCGCGCTCGCCGGGAGTGAACGGGGCCAGGAAGGTGTCAAGGGCGTTCAGCATGGCCGGGCCGAGCTTGTAGCGCAGCAGCGCCTGCCCCTCGCCGGTCAGGCCGATGGCGTACTTGCGCCGGTCGTCGGGGTTGCGCGCGCGCTGGACCAGGCCCAGGCGCTCCAGGCCGTCCACGACGCTGACCATGGTGGTGCGGTCGATGCCGTGGGTGCGGGCGAGCTGCTGCTGGGACTGCGGCCCCACGGAGTCGATGGCGGTGAGCACGATGACGTCCTTGGCGCGCAGCCCGAACGGCTCCACCGCGGCTTCCAGCAGCTCGGCGAACAGCTCGCCGGCCTTGGCGAGCAGGATGCCGGTGTCCCCGGAGGAGAATTCCGGCAGGGGGACGTCGGAGTTCGGGGAATCAACGCTCACAGACGTGCCTTCCGTGGTCACCGGTCACGAAATGTGCGGCATGCCGCACATCAAGCACGGCTCCGTCTGGCACGAGTGTCACACGCTGCGATGGGCAGCGCAACCGATGGTCAGCGTTCCAATCGTCAGTAAAGCTGATTGACAGTAGAGCTGATTGTCTGCGACCATACTTGTTAGCGTGAAGGGCGCCGGAGGGCTTCGACCAGGATTTCACCCATCGGTGGCGAGGGAGGGCCTCATGTCCGCTAGGCGACCCGTGCCGGACGCCGGGACCACGTGGGATGAGATACGTGACATCTGGGACGAAGTCCGAGAGATCGTGCTGGCGTGGGAACACGCGCGGGCGGCCGACGATCCCGAAGGCTGATCGCCCGCCGCTGGAGGGTTGAGCATGGGCGGGAACGCGCACGAGTCCGCGCCGACGGCGCGGGTCCTGGCCGAGTCCACCGGCTGGCTGCTCAACGACGTGGCGCGCGAGGTCACGCTGCGGCTGGAGGAGGCCCTCAAGGGCGATGACCTCCGCTGGCGCGACTACGGGGTGCTCGTCGTGCTGGAGTCGGCCGGGCCCATGTCCCAGCAGGAGATCGGCCGGCGGCTCGCCGTCGACCGCTCGACGATGGTCCACATCATCGATCTGCTGGAGCAGCGCGGGCTGGTGGCGCGCGGGCGCGACCGGGTCGACAGGCGCGCCTACGCCATCGAGCTGACCGTGGCCGGCCGCGCGCTTCTGGTGGAGGTCCTGCACCCGCTGACCGCCGAGGTGCACGAGCGGGTGCTGGGCCCCCTGACACCCGGGGAGCGGTCCGTCCTGACCCGTATTCTCGGCCGCCTCGCCCGAGGCGCCGATGAGAGCAATTTGCGAGAATAACAGACCATCTACATCTCTGATAGTTTGTAATTACACATATCTGTGGAGCCGGGCAAGGGTCGGAGGTACTGATCCCCCCTGGACGAGGGACATGGCCAGGAGGCGAGCCATGGACATTTCCGTCATCGGTGTTCCCGCGGAAGCATTGGAGATCTACCGGTACTTCCTGCGGCACCGTGGCGACGGCATCGGTTCGATCAGGCAGGCGCTCGACCTGGATCCCGACAGCATCGAGGCCGCCGTCGACACCCTTGACCGGCTGTCCCTGATCGACCTGACCGACCGGCACCGCGTCATGGCCACCGAGCCGCGCATCGGCATCGAGCGGCTCATCGAACAGCGCCTCAACGAGCTCAACTCCGAGATCCGCCGCGTGCTCGGCGCGCGGGACGTCATCTCCTCCCTCGTGGAGGACCAGCAGCACGGCGAGAACGCCAGCTCCATGCTGGACATCGAACGCGTCGAGGGCCTGGACCGGGTGCGCCAGCGACTCGACGACCTCGGGTTCTTCTCCTACAAGGAGACCCTGTGCCTGCACCCGGGCGGGCCGCTGTCGCGGGGCGCCATCGAGACGGCGCTGCCGCTGGACACCCGCTCGCTGCGCCGCGGGCTCGCGGTGAAGGCCGTCTACCACCCCAAGGCGCTCGACGACCCGAACATGGTGGCGTACCTGCGCGAGCTGACGAGCCTGGGCGGGCAGGTCCACATCACCGAAGACCCCTTCGACCGCATGCTGATCTTCGACCGCAGCGTCGCGGTGGTGCCCATCCATCCCAAGGAGAGCGCCCGCGGCGCGCTGCTGGTGAAGGAACCGGGCCTGGTGTCGCAGCTCGTCACCTATTTCGACGGCGTATGGGACGGCGCCACCGATTTCAAGGAATACACCGAGCCGAGCTCGGACGCGCCGCTCCTTTCCGATCTGGAGCGTCAAGTCCTCGCCGTCATGGCGACGGCGGACAAGGACGAGATCGCGGCGCGGGAAATCGACGTCTCCGTCCGCACATATCGCCGCTATGTCGCCGATCTCATGGCGCGGCTCGGCGCGGTCAATCGTTTCCAGGCCGCATTGCGCGCCAAAGAAGAAGGCTGGATCTGACGGCGTCGGCGCCCCCGCACACTCGGAGATGACAGGGGGTACTTACACCCTTTTGACTGGTGTGGATCAGAGGAGATGGTCTGATGCTGGTTTGCGTTACCGGAGGCACGGGATTCGTCGGCGCTCATTCGGTCGCCGCGCTGGTCCGCGGCGGCCACCGCGTCCGCATGCTGGTCCGCGACCCCGCCAGGACCGCCCCCGCTCTGGCCCCCTTCGACCTCGGCCCGACCGACGTCGAGACCGTCACCGGCGACGTCACCGACGAGGACTCCGTGGCACGGGCGGTGCGCGGCGCGGACGCCGTGCTGCACGCCGCGTCGGTGTACTCCTTCGACAGCAGGGACCACGCGCGGATGCGGCAGGTCAACGAGCGCGGCACGGGCGTCGTGCTGGACGCCGCGCGACGTGCGGGCTCGGGCCTGACCGTCCACGTGTCCAGCGTCGTCGCGCTGTTCCCCGCCCCCGGCCGCGTCGTGGACGAGGCGTCGCCCGTCGGCCACCCCCGCGAGACCTACATGGCGGGCAAGGCGGCGGCCGAGAGGATCGCCCGCCGGCACCAGGCCGAGGGCGCGCCGGTCGTCATCACCTACCCGCCCGCGCTGCTCGGGCCGCACGACCCCAAGATGGGCGACCAGGTGTCGCGCCTGCGGGCCGTCCTGCGCGGGCTGACGCCCCTGTGGCCGCTCGGCGGGTTCCCGGTGGGCGACGTCCGCGACACCGCGGCGCTGCACGCCGCCCTGGTCACCGCCCCCGGCCGGGCGCTGACGGCGGCCCGGCACTTCGGCCCGGGGGAGTACCTGACCACGCGGCGGTACATGGAGGTGCTGCGTGAGGTCACCGGGCGCGCGCTGCCGGCGGCGTTCCTGCCCGCCCGGGCGATGCTGCCGGTGGGCGCGCTCGCCGGCCTGCTCCAGCGGGTGTGGCCGTGGCACATCCCCGCCGAGTACGGGGCCATCTACACCTGCGCCTGCGCCACCAGGGTGGCCGACCACGCCGGCACGTTCGGCGTGCGCCCCCGGGCGATCGCCGAGACGGTCGGCGACACGGTGCGCTGGTTGCACGAGAACGGCCGCCTGTCGGCCCGCCAGGCGGGAATCCAACGGCCGAGCCTGACGTCCGCGGGCGCGCGATGATGGGAGAGGGCGCCATGACCGAGCAGATCGCGACGAGCCCGGACCTGCACCGTCCGGCACCGGAGCCGCTGACCGCCGTCGAGATCGACTTCGTCCCGGTGGCCGTGCCCCGGCGTCCCGGCCCGCAGGCCCGGCCCGGGGCGCAGGGCCGGCCGGCCGAGCAGGCGCCGCCCGCGCCGGAGCGGTCGATGGAGGCGCTGCGCGAACGGCACCGCGGGCTGCGCTCGGACATCGTCGCGGGCCGCCGCGAGGGCGTGGAGCGCCAGCACCGCCTGGGCAAGGGCACCGCCCGCGAGCGCATCGCGATGCTGCTGGACGAGGGCTCGTTCGTGGAGCTGGACATGTACCGCCGGCACCAGGCGCACGGCCTGCGGATGGAGGAGAGCCGGCCCTACACCGACGGCGTGGTCACCGGATCCGGCACGATCGACGGCCGCCGGGTTTTCGTCTACGCCCAGGACTTCACGATCATGGGCGGGTCGCTCGGCGCCGCCCACGCGGCGAAGATCCACAAGGTGATGGACCTTGCCATCTCCACCGGCTCCCCGATCATCGGCCTGATCGACAGCGGCGGGGCGCGCATCCAGGAGGGCGTGGTCTCGCTCAGCGGGTACGGCGGCATCTTCCAGCGCAGCGTCCAGGCGTCCGGGGTGATCCCGCAGATCAGCGTGGTCCTCGGGCCGTGCGCGGGCGGGGCCGCCTACACCGTGGCGCTGGCCGACTTCGCCTTCATGGTGCGCGACACCGCGCAGCTGTACCTCACCGGGCCCGACGTGGTCGCGGCCGTGACCGGCAAGCGGTACACCCACGCCGAGCTCGGCGGGGCCGACGTGCACGGCAAGAAGTCCGGCGTGGCCACCTTCGTGCACGACGACGAGGAGAGCTGCCTGGACGAGGTGCGCTACCTGGTCTCGCTGCTGCCGGGCAACAACCTTTCGTTCCCGCCCAGCGCGCCCCCCTGCGACGCGACCACCGACACCCGCCCCCGCCTCGCCGAGATCGTCCCGGTCGAGCCGAACAAGCCCTACGACATGCGGCTGATCGTCTCCGAACTGGTGGACGACGGCGAGTACCTGGAGATCCACGAAGGCTGGGCGCAGAACGTCATCTGCGTGCTGGCCCGCATCGACGGCGCGGTGGTCGGCATCGTCGGCAACCAGCCCATGGTGCTCGCCGGCGTGCTCGACGTCGCCGCCTCGCAGAAGGCCGCGCGCTTCGTCCGCTTCTGCGATGCCTTCGGCATCCCGCTGGTGTCCCTGATCGACGTGCCGGGCTTCCTTCCCGGGGCCGACCAGGAGTACGAGGGGATCATCCGGCACGGCGCCAAGCTGCTGTACGCCTACTGCGAGGCGACCGTGCCGCGCATCCACGTCGTCGTGCGCAAGGCCTACGGCGGCGCGTACATCGTGATGGACTCGCGCACCATCGGCACCGACCTGTCGCTGGCCTGGCCGACCAACGAGATCGCCGTCATGGGCGCCGAGGGCGCCGTCAACATCATCTTCCGCAAGGAGCTGGCCGCCGCCGCCGACCCCGCGAGCCTTCGGGCCGAGCTGGTCGCCGAGTACGCCGAACAGCTCATGCACCCGCACTACGCGGCCGAGCGCGGCCTGGTCGACGACGTCATCGACCCGGTGGAGACCCGCGCCGCGGTGGCCAGGGGCCTTGCGATGCTGCGCGACAAGCGCAAGCCCGCGCCGCAGCGCAAACACGGCAACGTGCCGTTGTGAAAGCACGCTGAAGCGGCTTTCGGCGGGCTTTCCGCCGAACACAGCAAATACGAAGAAGAACCGCCCGGCATCCGCCCGGAACAATTGACTTCGGCGATTCCCGGTATCCGCGCCCCCGCGCGGCCGGGAAAGCGCCCGTACGCGCCGGATCCTCTTCCCGCCGCGCACGGGCAAACGGTCAACTTTCCGGGAACGAGGTTTGCGCATGGCGACCGAGGCAGTTTCCGCGGCACCCGTCAAGGGGTCGGCGCTGAACACCCGCTACCACAGGATCGCGCTGAACATCTTCGCGTTCATCGTGATCGCCCACTGGGCGGAGCACATCGCCCAGGCGATCCAGCTGTGGGTGCTCGGCTGGCCCCCCAAGCAGGCGCTCGGCGTCATCGGGTCGCTGTACCCCCCGGCCTTCACCTCCGAGTGGATGCACTACGGCTACGCGCTGGTCATGCTCATCGGCCTCATCGCCCTGAGGAAGGCCTTCACCGGCACGGCACGCACGTGGTGGAACATCTCGCTCGGCATCCAGGTGTGGCACCACTTCGAGCACCTGCTCCTGCTGGTCCAGGCGCAGACCGGATGGCACCTGGCGGGCCGGCCCGTGCCCACCAGCATCCTGCAGCTCTTCGCGCCCCGCGTTGAGCTCCACCTGTTCTACAACGCGATCGTCTTCATCCCCATGGTCGTTGCCATGGTCCGCCACCTGCGCCCGTCCCCGTCCGAGCGCGCCCAGATGGCGTGCACCTGCGCGACGCCGGCATGACGGACGGTTCCGGCGCGAAGCAGGGACGCTCCCCGGTCTTCACCGTGGCGCTGACGCTCGTGGGAGCGTTCCTGCTGTACCTCGCCGTCCCCAACATCGGCCCGGTCGTCCGCGCGGCCCGGGCCGACGGGGTTCCCGGCGTGTTCACCGCCGAGACCCTGTCGTGCATCCAGCACCCCGGCCACGAGAGCTGCTCGTGGACCGGGGAGTTCCGCTCCGACGACGGCGCCGTCCAGCGCTCCGAGGTCGTCCTCTACGGCGCCGACCGGGAGACCCTGCGGCCCGGGGAGCGCGCCCGCGCGGTCGACACCGGGCGGGCGGGCCGGGTCTACGGGCCGGGCGGGTCCCGCGAGTGGGTCTTCACCGCCCTGCTCCTGCTCGCCGGCCTGGCGATCGTCCTGTTCCCCTACGCCCGCCCGCTGCGGCGGCTGCTGCGCCCCCCGGCCCCGCGGGCGGTGCCCGTGGGCGGCGGCCCCGGCCGGTGACCCACCCGCCGGCGCCGCCGTCCCTCCCGCCGGCGCCGCTGCCGCCCCTGCCGGGACGGGAGCCGGCCGTCCCGCACGTGATGATCGTGGGCGACTCCATCAGCCAGGGTCGCGAGGGCGACCGCACCTGGCGCTACCGGCTGTGGCGGACCCTGGTCGACCAGGGGACCGCCGTGCGCTTCGTCGGGCCGTGGAAGGGCACCTGGGTGCCCTCCGCGGTCTGGCCGGCCGAAGCCCCCGCCCAGCCCGCCCGTCCGGACAGCGGCCCAGCCCATCCGGACGACGGCCCCGCCCGCCGGGGTGACGGGCCCGCCCGTCCGGGCGGCCCGGACGACCCGGCGTACGCGGGCTCCTACCGGCGGGGCGTCCATTTCCCGGCGTGCCGCCACTACGCGAGCTGGGGCCGGCTGCTGCACGAGGCCAAGGACAACATCGAGGACGCGGTCGCCGCCCACGGACCGGGCTGGCTGATGGTCGCGCTGGGCTTCAACGACCTGGCGTGGGGCGTCTCGGGCCCAGGCCGGCTGCTCGCCGACATGGAGACCTTCGTCCTGCGCGCCCGTGCGGCCGATCCCGCTGTTCAGTTGTTGATCGGCAATGTCGTGCACCGCACGCCGCTGAGCGGCCTGCCCGATCTGGCCCGCGACACCGACTCCTACAACCGGGAGCTGCCGGGGCTGCTCGCCGCGCTGTCGACGGACCGGTCGAGGGCGGTGCCGGTCGATCTGGCCGGCGTCTACGACCCCCACCGCGACTCCTACGACGGCGTCCATCCGAACGACTCCGGTGAGGCGAGGATAGCCGCGGCGTTCGCCGCCGCCTTCGCCCCCGCGCTCGTGCATGCGGGGGGCGGCGTCTCCGGCCGGGTCCCCGCGCTCGGCTGAGGAGGACGGGCCGGCCGTCGTGCCGCGCTGATCTGCCGGGCCGGCGCCTTGCGGCCGGGTTGTGCGGCCGGCTTACGCGATCGCCTCGGGGGCCGGACGCGCCGGGCGGCGGTGGAGGTCACACGCGCTCGGCGGCGATGGAGGTCAGCAGCGAGACGAGCCGGTCAGGGGCCGACACCATCGGCCAGTGGCCGGTGTCGAGGGTGTGGAAGGTCCAGTTGGGCACGGCCCGCATGGCGGCGACGTCCTCGGAGACGCGCCCGTCGAAGTGCTCCTTGGAGCAGACGATGTAGCTCGCCCGCTGGTGCTCCAGCGGGCGGGTCAGGACGGCGGGCTCCGAGAGGGTGTGCCCGGGGTGGCCGACGAAGCGCTCGACCAGCCACTGCGCCTGGCGGGTGGACAGATCTTGCCCCTCGGCGACGATCGTGACGTCCGGGATCGGCCAGCGGCCGCTGTTCTCGGCGATCAGCCGCAGCTCCCCGGCGCGCACGCGCTCGGGGAAGGCGTGCAGCATCGACTTGCCGTCGTGCGGCAGGAATCCCTCGACGAACACCGTGCGGCTCACGCGCTCGGGCGCGCGGTCGGCCACCTGGCCGGCGACGATGCCCGAGTAGCTGTGCCCGACCACGATGACGTCGCGCAGATCGTGTTTCTCCATCAGGGTGAGCACGTCGTCGACGTGGGTGGCGAGGCCGACGGTGGAAACGTCGGCCTCGGGGTCGACCAATCCGGAAAGTGTGATCGCATGGACGTCATGGCCGAGCGTGCGCAGCCCGCGGGTCACCGGCTCCCAGACCCACGCGCCCGTCCACGGACCGGGAATCAGGATAATTGGATTTTTCACGGCAGGTCAGCTTCCTCTCCTTTACGGCTGGACTGCCTGAACGGTACGGAATTCGGACCTGGCGGGGCTTTTAGTATGCGGGCCGGGGCGACATGAATATCCGTAGTTATTGAACAGTCTCGTGCCGGATGGCGTCAACGGTGGTCAGGCGGCCACGGGGACCGCGGCGGACGGGCGAAGGGCGGCGGCGTCCCACTCGGACACCTTGATCGGCTGCGCGTCACCGAGGACGGCGACCACACCGGCGTAACCGTCACCGGGATAGATCGTGCGCATTTGAACGGTGTGCGGGGGAATGTCCAGCGGCCAGCTCAACAGCGCGGGCTCCTGCGACGGCGCGCTCACCTCGACCTTGTGCGGCGAGATCCGCAGGCCGTGGCCGGTGGCCTTGAGCACCGCCTCCTTGCACACCCACATACGGGCGAATCCGGCCTGCTGATGACGGTCGGGAAGGGTCTTCAGCACTTCCTGCTCGTCTCGCGACAGTGCGCATCCCACCAGCTCGCTGACCGGGGCGGTCGGCACCTGCTCGACGTCGACGCCCACGGGCCCGGCGGTGGTCAGGGCCACCGCGACGCGGTTGCCCGAGTGGGAGATCGAGGCGTGCAGCCCGTCGTCGGTCAGGATGTAGGGGCGGCCGTGCGGCTTGTCGCAGCTCATGCAGCGCCGCTCGATGGGCACCCGCTCGGGCGCGATGTCGAGCTGGGCGCCGGCGGCGGTGCGCAGCAGCCAGGCGGCGGTCACGAACCTCTGGCGGTCCTGCTCGCGCCGGTAGGCGGCGGCCCGCTTCAGCTCGGTGCCGTTCAGCACGCCGACCATGGACTCGAGCGCGTAGTCCTGCGGGTCGGCCCACCAGATCTGGCAGTCGACGGTCCGGAGAGCGATGGCGTTCATAAGCGTGTCCTCCTCGGGTTAGGGGCGGCCGTTGGTCAGGGTCCGGCAGGTCACCAGTTCCCAGTCGCTTACTTCGGGGTTGGTCAGGATCTGCGTCACCTCCGCGCGGATCTGCGCGTCGGTGGTCTCCTCATCGGTCTGCACGCGGATGGCGATGTCGCCGGTGACGTTCTTGAGGTCCTTTCGCCATTTCCTCGGGAGCAGGGCCAGGATTCTGATTCCGTCGACCGGCGAGTTCGGAAGCGGATCGCCGGCGGTCCTGCGGATGGTCAATTCGACGAGCATGTGGTCACCTCAGTCCCAGGTCGTGCCCGGCGTGACCGGCGCATGGCCCGGCGCGGCCCGGGTGAACGACATTTCGAATTCGGCCCGGCCGTTGTTCTCGCTTCGCATTTCGATCCCTTTTCTGTCGGCTGTGTGTTTTCTTCTCGCACAACCAACTCTGCGGGATCGGCGTCCGCCGGAACAGAAGAAGCGAAGTCAGCAAGCTGCAGGGTGGTTGCAGCTTCCTGCCACCCTTCCCGCGCCCCTCGCGAACGGCCTGCTCAGGCGGGGCGGTGCGCGGCAGGAGGGGCACCATGCCGGTGGAGGCGGCGGGCTGATAGAACGGAGACGCCCCGCACCGCCCGGCCCGGAGGAGGTGGACCCCTTGCGGCAGCTCAGCGCCCTCGACGCGCAGTTCCTCGCCTTCGAGACCGACACCAACGTCGCCAACGTGGCCGGCCTGTCGATCCTGGAAGGGCCGATCAGCCGGGAGGAGCTGCTGGGCCTGGTCGAGGAGCGGTCGGAGCTGGTCCCGCCGCTGCGGCAGCGCATCATGCGGGTGCCGTTCAACCTCGACCACCCCTACTGGGTGCAGGACGACACGCTCGACCTGGACTACCACGTGCGCGAGCTGGCCCTGCCCGCCCCCGGCACCGACCGGCAGCTCGCCGCGCAGGTGGCCCGGCTGCACGCCCGGCGCCTGGACCGGCGGCACCCGCTGTGGGAGATGTACCTCATCCACGGCCTCAAGGGCGGCCGCACCGCGCTGTACACCAAGCTGCACCACGCCGCGATCGACGGCATGGGCGGGGCGGACGTGCTGGCCGCCTTCATGGACCTGGAGCCCAACCCCAGGCCCCGCCCCCGCCCGGCCCCGGCCGAGCCCGAGCTCGCGCCCGAGACGGCGCAGATGCTGCTCAGGACCGCCGCCCGGCTGGCCGCCAACCCGGCCCACCTGCTGAGGTTCCTCGCCGAGGCGGCGCCCTACCTGGACGAGATCCCGCTCATCTCCCGGATCCCCGGCGCGGGCACCGTGTCGCGGGTCACCCGCCGGCTGGCCCGCGAGCTCGGCATCAGCGACGGGCAGGTGGTCCCCGAGCTGCCCAAGCTGGTCGTGCCGCGCACGCCGTTCAACGGCCCCGTCTCGGCGCACCGCCGCTTCGCCTTCGTGGAGCTGCCCCTCGACGAGGTGAAGAAGGTCAAGAACGCCTTCGGCGTCACGGTCAACGACGTCGTGATGACGCTGGCCGCCACGGCGGTGCGGCGCTGGCTGGTCGCCCATGACGCGCTGCCGGAGGACCCGCTGGTCGCCGGCGTGCCGTTCTCGCTGCGCGGCGTCGAGGGCACCGAGCCGGGCAACCAGGTCACCCTCATGATCACCTCGCTGGACACGCACATCGACGACCCGCGCGAGCGGCTGTTCGCCGTGCGCGACTCCATGCAGCGCATCAAGGACCGCTTCAGCCTGTCACCGGCGCGCTGGCTGCGCCACCTGAGCGAGAGCATGCCCGCCGCCCTCACCGGCCTGGCCGAACGCGCCGCCTTCGGCCTGGCCGCGCAGACCTCGCCGCCGGTGAACCTGCTGATCTCCAACGTCCCCGGCCCGCAGATCCCGCTGTACATATGCGGGCGGCGTCTGCTCGCCCAGTACCCGGTCTCCGTGGTGACCGACGCCAGCGGCGGCCTCAACATCACCGCCCTGTCCTACAACGGCCAGGTAGCCATCGGCATCATCGCCGACCGCACCATGGTCCCCGACATCTGGAAACTCCCCACCCACCTCCGCGAATCCCTCGACGAACTCATGTCCCTCACCTGAACTCCCGCTGCGGCGGGCCGGCTCAGTTCTGGGTCGTCGGGCGGATGACGATCTCGCCGATCTCCACCTCACGCGGCTGTTCGATGGCGAAGGCGACGGCGCGGGCGACGGCTTCCGGCGCGATGGCGTACTGGTTCATGTTGCGGAGGATCTCCTCACGGACCTCGGGGTCGTCGATGGAGTCGGCGAGTTCCGTACGCACGTAGCCCGGCGAGACCGCCGTCGTCCGCAGCACGCCGTCGGTCGACTCCTGCCGCAGCCCTTCCAGGAGGGTACGCACGGCGTTCTTGGTCGCGGCGTAGACCGCCATCGTGGGCGTGATCTTCAGCCCGGCGGTCGACACCGTGGTCACCAGGTGGCCCTGCCCCTGCTCGCGGAAGACCGGCAGCGCGGCGGCGATGCCGTACAGCACGCCGCGCAGGTTGACATCGATCATCGCCGACCAGCCGGCCACGTCGAGGTCGGCCACGGGGCCGATCTTGCTGATGCCGGCGTTGCCCACCAGCACGTCGAGCCGCCCGAACTCCGTCACGGCCAGTCCGACGAGCCGTTCGAGGTCCTCGCGCGCGGTGACGTCCACGGCGCGGGTGACGGCGCGCCCGCCGCGGTCGCGGATCTGGCGGGCGATCTCGTCGAGCCGCTCCGTTCGCCGTGCGCCGAGCACGACGGCGGCGCCCCGCTCGGCGAGCAGGCGCGCGGTGGCCTCGCCGATCCCGCTGCTCGCCCCGGTGATGGCCACGACCTTGCCCTCGATGGCTGACATGGGATCTCCTTCACAGTAAAGTGGACACGTGTCCGCTTGGGTCTGCCACCACCGTACCGGACATGTGTCCACTTAGTTCGACCCGCCCTGCGGAGGACCGATGAACGAACCCCGCCGCCGAGCCGACGCCACCGAGAACCGGGTACGGATCCTCCAGGCCGCACGAGAGGTCATCGCGAACGCGGACGAGGTGAGGCTCAACGAGATCGCCAAGCGGGCGGGCGTCGGCCAGGGCACCCTCTACCGTCATTTCCCGACCCGTGAGGCCCTGCTCGCCGAGGTCTACCGCAACGACGTAGACGCCCTCGTGTCCGCCGCGCCCGCACTGCTCGCCGAGCATGCGCCGCTGCCCGCTCTGGCCCGCTGGCTGGACCGGGTGGCCGAGTACGCGAAGGTCAAGCGCGGGGTGTTCGCGGCCGTCGAGGTGGGGGTGTGGCGGGATCTGTCCGCGCACAGCCTCGGCCCGATCGGGGAGGCGCTGACCCTGCTTCTCGACGCGGGCAAAGCCGATGACGTCATCCGCCCCGACGTGGACGCCCGCGACGTGATCCTCCTCATCGGCTACCTGACCCGCCTGGAGCCCGAGGAGTGGGACGCCCGCGCCCACCACCTCCTGGAGGTCATCCTCAACGGCCTGCGCCCTCACACCTGAGCGGCTTCACCGCCGAGCGCGCTCCGCGCCGCCTCCCGGATCGGCGGCCCCCTCCGCCAAGGCGGCGAAACGCTCCTACGTGTTGTTTCCCTTGAGTTCGCAAATCGTCGGCCGAGCGCCAAGCGAGGGAGAAACGCCAAGCCTTTCGGTCCCCGCGCTGATCGGCGCGTAGGGTCTTCCGGCCGCCACCGGTCAGGAGACGTGCCCCACGCCGGCCGCCAGTCCGCTTGTGACGTCCCCCGCGTGGTCCACGATGCCGTCGGCGAGTCGAGCGACCGAGTAGACCACTTCCCCTTTCGAGAACGTCCGGCCGCCCGGTACTCGCTTCTCACTCAGGTAGAGGCCGCGCAGCCCGAGGAAAGCGTACGTGTTCGGGTCGATGATGATCTCGCGGCGGAATCCCTCCTCATCCGTGTAGATCCCGATCCCCTCCCGGCCCACGAGATCGCGCACCTTGTCCTCCACCCCGACGCCGTCCAGTCGCGAGATGACGGTGTAGAGGGCGGCGCGCAAGCGGGGCGGAGGGGTGACACCTTGGAGGAGGAGTTGAACCTGGTGGAACACCGCGACCGTCTCCAACCGGCGGGTACCACTTGTGCTGTCGTCCTTTTTCAGGCGTTCGAGCAGGGCGGACGGCTCCAGGGGAAGCGAGCGCAGGTAAGCGGGGCCGAGCTGCTGCGGGTTGCGTTTCCGCTCATTCACGGTCGCCGTGACCAACCTGCCGTTTCCAAGACGATGCGCCGTCTTCTTTCCGTCGCCCCGGGCCCACAGTTCCACTGTGTATCGTGATCCGATCTTTCCTCCGCCGATCGGCGCGACCTTCGACTTGGCCATCGTCTGCGGATCGGTGTAGATGGTGTTCTTGACGTAGATCCACTGATCGGCCCGGGGGTAGACGTCCGCGGCTTTCGCCGCCGCCTCGGTCGCCCGCTTGGCGAGGGTCTCCGCGTTCGCCGCGGGCAGCCATGCCGGGGCGCCGATGGTTCCCCTCCTCCCGCCGTCCGCACCGAGGTTCTGCGCCACCGCGACGCTTGTGGTGATCGCGACGCCGAGGGCGCCGACCGCCGCCACGCGCAGTGCCGTACGGGGGACCGCCCTGCGAACCCGGGGCCGGCGGGCCATTGAGGCCAGCACTCGCCGGCGTACGGCGCGCAGATCCTTCTCTTCGGTCTGCCGCACCTGTGAGCGCAGGTCGCGGACGATGTCCAGGTCGTTCATCGGGCCTCCTCCATCGCTTCTGTGGGGTTGCTGCCGCCCAGAGCGTGGGCGACCTTGCGGCGGGCGCGGGACAGGCGGGAGCGTACGGTGCCGACGGGTACATTGAGCGCCTGCGCGGTCTCCTCATAGGTGAGGTCGCCCCAGGCGATCAGCAGCAGCACGTGACGCTCCCCCTGTCCGAGCCGGGCCAGCGCGGCGGCGAGCCGTTTGCGGATGGCCGAGGCCGTGACCTCGGCGACCACCCGCTCGTCGAAGGCCACCAGCACGGGGTCCTCACCGGTGCGGGCAAGCGCCCGGTACCCCCGTACCTCAGCCCTCCGATGAGTGCCGATGATGTTGGTGGCGATCCCGTACAGCCAAGGCAGCGCGTCGGCGCGATGGATGGCGTACTTGTGCCGCTTCTCGAACGCTCTCGTGAACGTCTCGGCGACCACGTCCTCGGCGTGGTCGGGCCCGAGGCGCCGCACGACGTAGCGGTGCAGCACAGCGGCGTGCCGGTCGAACAGCTCGGCGAACCGCTCCGGCTCTCGGAGCGACGCTTGGATGACCCCCGAGTCCGACTCAGGCGTATGTTCGCGTATTCGTGGCCGTGCCGGTGCCGTCATGTTCAGCGTCAGGCCCCGGAAGGCCGGCTCCTCGTGGGGAATTGATGTCACGACCGTACTTATCCGGATGCCTACAAAGGGTTCCAAACCGACTATGGCGGTGCCCGAGAAGGTCTCATGCCCACGGTCGACGCCATCATCGCTACGGCCGCAGGCGCACGCTCGATCTGCTCAAGATCGAGCGTGCGGGATCGAACCGACCAGGTCACGAACTCGCCGACACTCTCATTCCGCTCAGCCGCCTTCGCCTTGGCGGTGGGAACCGCGAGATAGGCGTGAGTCGGCATCTCCAACGTCCCCGGCCCGCAGATCCCGCTGTACGTGTGCGGGAGGATGAGGTGAGACCGGCGGTCGAGACGTCAGAGACGAACGCGACCGGTCCCTCGCCGACGTCGGCCAGATCGGGGAAACCTGTGGGGCGCCAGAGAAGCACGCATTCGGTGGAGATGCACGGCGACGTTGTGGTCAAGCGCTTCCGCCGGTCGGACCACGATCGTCCCGGACGCGAATGGCGGGCGTTGACGTTGCTCGACCGGCACGCGCCCGGGGTGGCGCCCGCGCCGCTGACCGCCGACTTGGACGCGCATCCACCGATCGTGGTGATGTCGCGGCTGGCCGGTACGGTCTTGGACGGGCCGATCACGGGACGTGTGGCCGACGCGCTGGCGGACGCTGTCACGAAGGTTCAGGAGGCGATCCCCAGGCGAGTGCTGGATCGTGTGCCCGCTCGTGCCGGGCATCCGGTCGAACTCCTCCAGCAGGTGCGCGAATCGTCGGCCGTGATGCCGCCTTCCAACGAGAGTGCGCTGGTCGCTGAGGCGTTCCGCGTGGCCGCGGACTGGGTCGGACGGCCGATGCTGGACAGATCGTTCGCGCAGCCGATCGACGGGACGTTCGGCACCGGCGACGGGAATCTGGCCAACTACCTGTGGGACGGAACCGACGTCCGTGTCGTCGATTTCGAGTACTCCGGACGCAGTGACCGCGCCTTCGAACTCGCCGAGATCTGCGAGCACATCTCGGTCTGGGCCAACGACCCGGCGGGCCTGACAGCGGTGCTGGGGCGGTTCGAACTGGGCGGGTCCGAGGCCGCCAGGCTCACAGATTGCCGCCGGCTCCTCAGGCTGTACTGGTTGCTGCGGTCGCACGGTCAACCGCGCGACGATCAGGCGAGCCGCCTGCTGGCCCTCCTGTAGCCACCCGAGACGACTGCTACCCACCCGCGGCACGTGTCCGAAAGAGGCCGTCAAGCCTCGGTGGATGAGAATGATTATTCGATGACTCAGGCTCAACCCGGCCGGCCAACTCACCGAAACCACGTCACGTCGTCCACAATCGAGGCGGCGCCGCCGCGTGTGAACTGCAAGCGGGATGAAATGGCTCGATCGTTTACCTGTCGGTCCGCTCCCGGTTCTCGATGTGGGGGTGTGGCAGGACTTGTCTGCGCAAGCCTCGGCCCTATCGGAGAGGCGCTGACCATGCTCCTCGACGCGGGCAAGGCAGAGGGCGTCATCCGCTCCGATATGGACGCCCGCGACGCTCCGCGCCGATTTCCCAAATCGGCAGCACTCTCCGCCAAGGCGGCTAAGCGCTCGTACGCGTGGTTTCTCCTGAGTTCGCAACTCGTCGGCCGAGCACGAAGCGGGCGCAGCAGGGGATTCAGAGAGTGATGCGGTCGACGCGAACTGCGCGGTCGCCGGGGAGGACGATGGGGTCGGCGACTTCGACCACGCGGCCGCTCGCGAGCATCTGGCGGGTGATGGCGAACACCGGTATGCCGGAGCCGATGCCGAGCACCTCGGCTTCCTCGGGGGTCGGCATGCGGACCGCCGTCTCTTCCACGATGTCGTCGACGTCGATTCCGAGCGTACGCAACTGCGCGATGTTGCCGCCCGGCCAAGGCTCGTTATCCGGGTTGGCGACCGGCGTCGCCTCGACATCGGACGCCAGGAGGCAGGTCCGGGAAATTTGCGAGGGGACGTCGGCGGCGTAGAACACAAAGCGGCGTTCCAGGACTCGGGCGCCTACTTCGACATTGAACAGGGTGGCCAGGCGCCCGTCGGCCGAGATCCAGCGGAACGCCTTGTCGAGCCGATACTGGGTCCACGTGATGCCCTGGTCCTGGGTGAAGCTCGTCCGTGGCACGGTCTGCGCGCCGGCGTCGGCCAGGTAACGCTCCATGGAGACGCGCCGAACCGGCGGCCGCTCGCGCACGAAGGTGCCCGCCCCGCGACGGGATTCGACCAGGCCTTCATTGCGCAGCAGGTCCAGCGCACGCCTGATGAGGATCTCGGAGACGTCGTGCTCTTCGGCCAAGACGCGATGCGCGGGTAGGCGGGCGCCCGGCGCGAGATCGCCGTTGCGTATCCGTTGACGCAGGTGATCAGCGATTCGCAGGTAGGCGTGCTCGGTCACATGCCGTCCTAGTTTCGAGATTGGCTTGACAGGAGCGTACACGGGCGGGCAACTTCGTATACGAACTGTGCTGTCACGTATACGTTCTGTAGTCGACTGGAGTGTCGATGACCGTCCCCTGCGATCCGACGCATCACGTCCGACCTGCTCACGCCTTGGGTGATGAGCGTGGTGCGCGCCTCGAGCCGACTTCGGCGACGCGCGAGAACGCCTGGAGTCTGGAGGCCGGTCCAGGGTCCGTGGCCCAAGCGCGGGCCCTCGTCCGAGATGCCGTGGTCGGGTGGGGCCTGTCCGAGCTCGCGGACGAGGCGGTGCTCATCGTCAGCGAGCTGTGCACCAACGCGGTCCGGCACGGTCGCCCTCCGGTCACCCTTGTGCTGCGCGCCTCTGGCCGGTGCCTCGGGGGAGAGGTCGCCGACCACGGAGAGAGCTTCGCCATTCCTCGACCTCGGGCGAGTGACGAAGACGAGGGTGGCCGGGGGTTGCAGATCGTTGAGCACCTGACCGACGAATGGGGAGTGGATTCCGGCGTGCATGGCGTCGGGAAAGCCGTGTGGTGGAGGAGGTGTCGCTGATCGCGAACGGCCTGCACGCCGCGTGGCCCGAAGCGCCATGGTCTCCGATGTGGGGGGAGTCCCGCCGGGCCGCGAGAGGCCCTCGACGAACTCATGGCAACGGTCGTGCGGCTGACCTCCGCGAGGCTCGGCTTGCTAAGGGGAACGGTGTTCCGTATGTTGGGTAGCGGAACATGGATCCGTTTGTTGGCGATGCCAGGACGGGTGCCCCGTGGTCTGGCCGTTTGTGGCCGTTCGTGTCGCCTTTTCAGGAGAAACACCCATGAACCAGCTCGATGGAGTCGTCATCTCGGTGCGTCCGGTGGTGCTGCCCGCCTCGGAGCGCGGCGCGGATCTGCAGGTGCGGGTGTCGGCCCCGGTGGCCGGCGGTGACCTGCCCGTCATCGTGTTCTCGCACGGGTTCGGCCAGTCGATGGACGGCTATGCTCCGCTGGTCGACTTCTGGGCCGCTCGCGGGTTCGTGGTCGTCCAGCCCACCCACCTCGACTCGCGGACGCTGGACGTCACGCCGGACGACCCTCGCCACCCGGAGATCTGGCGGTTCCGGGTGCGGGACCTGACGTGCGTCCTCGACCACCTGGATCTCGTCGAGGCCTCGGTCCCCGGCCTCGCGGGACGGATCGACCGCGGCCGCATCGCGGTCGCCGGGCACTCCTGGGGCGCGCAGACGGCGAGCATGCTGCTGGGCGCGCGGGTCCTGGACGCCGAGGGCGCGCCCGGCGAGGACATGTCCGACCCCCGGATCAGGGCCGGTGTGCTGCTCGCCGTGCCGGGGACGGGCGGCGCCGACCTGACGCCGTTCGCCGCCGAGCACTTCTCCTTCATGAACCCGGACTTCACACAGATGACCCCGCCGGCCCTGGTGGTCGCGGGGGACAAGGACCAGTCCGCCCTGAGCGTCCGGGGCCCGGAGTGGTTCACGGACGCCTATTACCTGAGCCCGGGCGCCAAGAGCCTGCTCACCCTGTTCGGGGCGGAGCACTCGCTGGGCGGGGTCGCCGGCCACGCCGTCACGGAGACGACGGACGAGAGCCCCGAACGGGTTGCCCTGATCCAGCGGCTCACGTCGGCCTTCCTGCGCAGCATGCTCTACCCGGCGGACGACGGCTGGTCCGTGGTGAGCGCCGAGCCGGCGCGGAGCACCGATGCCGTGGGCCGTGTCGAATCCAAGTGACGTTCCGGGATGCTCGCCGCCGTCGTCGGACGACGGGCGGCAGGCCTTCTGCCAGCAGAGAGGATCCACGGCACCATGCCCAGCTTCGGCATCATGACCGCCCCCATGCAGGTCGGCTACCACGACGTCCTTCGGGTGTGGCGGGAGGCGGACGCCATTCCCGAGATCGAGCACGCGTGGTTGTTCGACCACCTCCTGCCGATCGCCGGCGAGCTGAACGGACCGGCGTACGAGGGCTGGACGCTGCTGTCGGCGCTCGCTGCGCAGACCCGGCGGCTGCGTCTCGGACTGCTGGTGACCAGCAACCGGTTCCGGCCGCCCGCGATGCTGGCCAAGATCGCCGCGACGGTCGACGTCGTCTCCGGCGGGCGGCTCGACTTCGGCATCGGCGCGGGCTCACGTCCGGACCACCCGCTGGCCCGCCGGGAGTACGAGGCGCACGGCCTGCCCTTCCACGACTTCGCCCACTCGGTGGGCAGCCTCGCCGAGGCGTGCACCGTCATCCGCCGGATGTGGACCGCGACCGAGCCGTTCGACTTCGACGGCGCCTACGTCCGGCTCACCGGCGCCTTCTGCAACCCCAAGCCGGTCCAGCGGCCCGGTCCGCCGATCGTGATCGGCGGACGCTCGTCCGCGACGCTGCGCGTGGTCGCCGAGCACGCCGACGTGTGGAACATCCCCGGTGGAGACGCCAGAGACATCGACGACGTCGCCGGCCGCAGCGCCCTGCTGGACCGCTACTGCGCCGAGATCGGCCGCGACCCCGCCTCCATCACCCGGTCGATTCACCTGCCGGTCTCCTACGACCGGCCACAGGCGACGCGGGAGGCGATCGGCGAGGCGGTCGCCGCCGGCTTCCAGCACGTCGTCCTCGGCCTGTCCGCCCCTTACCCCGCCGGCGTCGCACGCTGGGTCGCCGACGAGCTCGTCACGGCGCGGTGAGCCGGAGGGGCCGGTGGGCCGCCCATGGGGAGCATCGGCCCATCCTGCCGGCGCGGGCGGTGGCTTCGGCGCCGTACGCCTGTCGGAGGACGGGGATCCATCCACCAATCCCAACCGGTTCGAGGGACGAATAAGGACCGCGCCGGCTGAGACGCCGGACGCGCGGACCGAGAAGGGAGTCCCTATGAAGCTGGTCATCAAGGTCGCGGCGCTGTTCGCCGCCCTGCTCCTCGCGGCGGGGGTGACGGGCGCGTCGGTGGCGGTGGCCGCCCCGTTACCACCGAAAGATCCGTACCCGGCCGTCAAGATCGACCCGGCGATCTGCAAGGTCGAGGCGCTTCGGGTGAAGAAGGCCCAGATCAGGCGCGACTTCGCCGCGAAGAGGTACGACCGGGCCGAGGAGGCCCTCAACAAGGGAGTGGGCTCCCGCGACGATTTCCGCAAGGCCGAGACGGAACTGGCCAAGCGGGACATCGAGCTGACCGACGCGAAGTACGCCGAGGCGAGCTGCCAGCTGAACAAGGGCGCCAGGCCGAAGCAGTCCTGCGAGGCGATGGCCTTGGAGCTGAACCGGCTCCTGGACCAACTGGCGAACCGCAAGAAGCTGGAGGCGGCGGCCAAGGAGGCCTACGAGAAGGCCAAGACCGCACCCGGGGGCTTCGGCGTCGAGCAACTGGAGTCGCTGGACGAGGCGGCACGGATCGCCGAGGTCGAGCGCCAGGAGACCGAGCAGGGCATCCAGGACCAGCGCGACCTGATCAAGGCCGACCCCGCGTGCAAGGATTTCCCCGCCGAGCGCCCGGAGGTCCTGCCACCGCCACGGGAGGTCCCGCCGGGCACGCCCACCCCGGCGCCCACGACCCAGCCGACCACCACCCCCGCCCCGACCACCACCTCCGACCCGGCCATCCCGGCCCCGACCACCACCGCCGTCCCGACCCCCACCCTGGAGACGGGGGACGCGCGAACACGGTGAACCCTCTGGGACGGTGACCGGCTCCACGGCCACCGTCCCCGGCAGGAGTGGTGGTCGGCCGTACCTGGGCGGGGAGGAAGGTTCGGATTCAGGCTTGCCATTCCCGCGCCGCAGAGGCATCGGCGCGGGAACCGCCGGTCAGCTCAGGTCGTTCGAGGGGAGGACAGCAGGGCCATGCGGGCGGCGCCTATGAGGCCGGCGTCGCGGGCGAGGGCGGCGGGGGTGACGCGGAGGCGCCGGACGAACTCCAGGCTGGTGCGTTCGGCGACGGCGCGGCCGAGCGGGGCGAACAGGACCTCGCCGGCCGCGGCGACGCCGCCGCCCACGACGACCTGGTCCAGGTCGCAGACCGTGGCGACCGCGACGATGGCGGTGGCCAGCGCGCCGGCCGCCCGGTCGAAGGCGGCCAGGGGTACGGCCTCACCCTGGCCCGCCGCCCGCGCCAGCTCGCGGGCGTCGGCGCCGTGCCAGCCGTTCTCGCGGGCCCAGCGCACCATCGACGGGCCGCTCGCGATCGTCTCGACGCAGCCGGTCCCGCCGCACGGGCAGGGCGCGCCGGCGGGGTCCACCACGATGTGCCCGATGTGCCCGGCGTTCCCGGTCGGCCCGGTGTAGGGGCGTCCGTCCAGCACCAGGCCGCCGCCGATGCCGGTGGAGACGACGATGCCGAGCATGGCCCTGGATTCGCGCCCCGCGCCGCGCCAGTGCTCGCCGGCGGCCGCCGCGACGGCGTCGCCGAACAGGTGGCACGGCGCCCCGGGCACGGCGTCGGAGACCCGGGCAAGCAGCGGGAAGTGCCGCCAGGCGGGGATGTTCACCGGGCTCACCGTGCCCGCCTGCGGGTCAAGCGGGCCGGCGGAGGCCACGCCCACGGCCACGGGCGGCACCTCGCCGGCGACCTCGCGCAGCAGCCCGATCAGGGCGTCGCTCACCACGCCGGGGTGGCCGGGCGGCGCGGC
Organism: Sphaerisporangium rhizosphaerae; assembly: GCF_042665155.1. NCBI lineage: Bacteria > Bacillati > Actinomycetota > Actinomycetes > Streptosporangiales > Streptosporangiaceae > Sphaerisporangium > Sphaerisporangium rhizosphaerae. The sequence continues at coordinate 62,942 of NZ_JBHTCG010000002.1, forward strand.
CGGGGTCGGCACCTCGCGGCCGCGCAGCACCGTCCCGTCCTTGCCGACCAGGGCCGCGGCCAGCTTGGTGCCGCCGATGTCGGCGGCCAGCACGTACGAAGTCATGGGCTCCTCGTCGTTCAGCAGGTCGGGCGAAGGGCGCCTGGCACGGGCCCGGCGGGCGAAGGACGGCACCGCCGGCCCGGCGCGTCCGGCGCGGTGACGTCAAGCGATGAGTGTGTCACGGAGTCAGCAGCGCGCCCAGGCGGGGGGCGTAGGTGGCGTGGAAGACCAGGGAGGCGGCGCCGATCGCCGCGGCGTCGGCGGCGATGGGGGAGGTGACCACCTGCACCTGGTGCAGCCGCCGGGCCAGCGGCCGGGTGGCCACGGCGGCCGCGATGGCCTGGTGGTAGATGTGGCCGATGTCGTGCATGGCGGGCCCGCCGAGCACGAGCAGGTCGATGTCCAGCACGTTGACCAGGCTCACCGCGGCGGCGGCGAGCCGCTCGCCCACCTCGCGGATGACGCTCAGAGCGAGCGCATCGCCCGCCGCGGCGGCCGCGCAGATGGCGGCGTGGTCGGGGGCAGGGAAGACCGGAGACCGTTCACGATCCGCGACGGCCGGGGCGTGGGCGTTCTCACGAGCTGGGGCGGAGGTGTTGCCAGGGGTCGGGGCAAGGCCGTTCTCAGGGGCGGCGTTCTCAGTGACCTCGGTGAGGATGCTCTGTTCGCCTTGGGCGAGGCGGGTGCGGACGGTGGCCTCGATGGCGCCGGGGCAGCATAAGGCCTCGATGCAGCCGCGGTTGCCGCAGTAGCAGTCGGGCCCGTCGGGCATCACCGTGATGTGGCCGAACTCGGCGGCGTTCAGCGAGCTGCCGCGGTAGATCTGGTTGTCCAGGAACAGGCCGCCGCCGATGCCGGTGCCGAGGTACAGGTAGGCGAAGCTCGGGGTCGAGCGGGCCGAACCGGCCCACCGCTCGCCGATGGCGGCCGCCGCGGCGTCGTTGTCGAAGGTCACCGGGAAGCCGGTGTGCTCTTCCAGCAGCCGCCTGATGGGCACGTGGTCCCAGCCGGTCAGACGGGGCGGGAAGTTCATCACGCCGTCGGCGTCCAGCGGGCCCGGGCAGGCCAGGCCGATGCCGAGCACCTTGTCGTCGGGCACCCCCGCGCGGCTCAGCATGTCGCGGGCCGTGCGGGCCATCTGACGGATCACCGTGTCGGGCGCGAGGCCGGGGGGCACGGCCTCGCGCCGCATGGTGACCGGCTGACCGGCCAGGTCGGCGAGGACGTAGGACAGCTCGCCGGGGTCGAAGTGGATGCCGACGGCGTACCCGGCGCCCGGGTCCACCCGCAGGATGGTGCGCGGCTTGCCGCCGCTGGAGGGCAGCGAGCCGTCCTCGACGACCAGCCCGTCCTCCAGCAGCCTGCGCACGATGACCGAGACGGTCTGCGCGGTCAGCCCGCTGCGCTCGGCGATCTGGACGCGGCTGATGCCGTCGGAGACCTGGATCGCCTCCAGGACGACGGCGCGGTTGTAGCTGCCCACCCTCGGCAGGTTGGTGCCCATCTGCATGCGCTGCTCCTGGCGTCCTGGATCTCTTCCGGGCAATATCGCACAGACCGTTGACTTAGTAAATCAAAAAGATTTAACTACTCGTCACCCAGGGAAACACGGCCGAAACACGTGTCGACCGGACGCTCCTGGCGCGGGGATCGGGGCCCCGCGCCCGCGACCTCATGGTCGGCCGCCAGGCCGGAGAAGGAGTCCGATGAGACGAGCGATGGTTGCCTCGACACTGGCGGTCGTGGTCGCCGCCACGGCCGGTGCGTGCGGCGGCGGTGACAAGGCCGGCGGCCAGGGCGCGAACGGGGCCAAGGAGATCGAGGTCCTGTACAAGATGGAACCCACCTGGCCCTACATGGACAAGGTGCTCAAGCAGGCCAAGGCCGACTACGAGGCCGCGCACACGGGCGTGACGATCAAGCTGACCGCGGTGCAGGGCAACAACGAGGTGTACTACACCAAGCTCGCCCTGCTGAACCGCTCGGCCGACTCCGCGCCCGACGTCTACCTGCACGACACCTTCCAGGTCAACGCCGACGTCGCCGCAGGGAAGCTGGCCCCGCTCGACGACTACCTGAAGTCGTGGCCCGACTGGAGCACCCAGTACTCCGAGGCGGTCCAGCAGGCCGCCAAGGGCCCCGACGGCAAGATCTACGGGGTGCCGATCAGCACCGACACCCGCGGCCTGTGGTACAGCAAGGACGTGTTCGCCAAGGCGGGCCTGCCGGTGCCGTGGGAGCCCAAGACCTGGGCGGACGTGCTGAGCGCGGCCCGCGCCATCAAGCAGAAGGCGCCGGAGGCGATCCCGTTCAGCATGTACTCGACCAAGCCGCACGGCGAGGCCGCCACGATGCAGGGCTTCGAGATGCTGCTCTACGGCACCCCCGGCGGCACCCTGTACGACGACACGCAGAAGAAGTGGGTGGCCACCGGCAAGGGCATCACCGACTCGCTCGGCTTCATCAACACGATCTACCGGGAGAACCTCGGCCCGAAGCAGGCCGACGCGTTCAGCACCAAGCTCTACGACAAGGTCACCATGGAGTGGTTCCCGAACGCCAAGCTCGGCATCGACCTGGACGGCGCGTGGGTGTCCTCGGCGTGGAAGCCGACCGGCAGCAAGCCGTGGCCGCAGTGGACCGAGAAGATCGGCTGGACGCCCATGCCGACGCAGAACGGCGAGGCCCCCGGCGCGGTCAGCATGTCCGGCGGCTGGGTCATGGCGATGAGCTCCTACGCCAAGGACAAGAAGGACGCCTTCGACTTCATCAGCGTGGTGACCGGCAAGAAGAACACGCTGACCTACTCGGTGGGCTCCGGTGACCTCGCCCCCCGCAAGGACGTCGCCGCCGACCCCTCCTACACGGCCGGCAACCCCGCGGTGAAGTTCTGGACCGACCTCGCCTCGGTCACCCACTACCGCCCGGCGTACGAGGTGTACCCGAAGGTCTCGGCCGAGGTGCAGAAGGCCATGGAGGCCATGACCACCGGCTCCAAGACCCCCGAGGCCGCGGCCAAGGAGTACGCCGACGCGCTGCCCGCCGTCGTCGGCGGACCCGACAAGGTGCTCGCCGGCTCATGACCGCCGCCACCGTGACCTCGTCACGGCCGCCCGGCTCCCTCGACCGGAGGGAGCCGGACCGGCCGGCCGGCGGGAACCTTCGCCGGCTGCTCCCGCTGCTGCCCGCGCTGCTGCTGCTGGTGGTCTTCATGGCCGGGCCCATCCTGTGGAGCGTCTACATCGCCTTCACCAACGAGACGCTGACCGGCGCCGCGTCGGTGAACTCGCGGTTCGTCGGCTTCGCCAACTTCGTGAAGATGTTCGGCGACGAGGACTTCCGCAACTCCTTCCTGCTCACGTTCGTCTTCGTGATCGGCTCGGCCGTCGTCGGGCAGAACACCCTCGGCCTGATCATCGCGCTGCTCCAGCGGGGGCGCGGCCGGGCCGTCCGCAGCGTGGTGAACGGCGTGGTGATCGCGGCCTGGGTGGTGCCCGAGGTGGTCGCCGCGGCGTGCTGGTACTCCTTCCTGTCGGAGGAGGGCACGCTGAACGAGCTGCTCGGCGTCCTCGGGCTCTCGCAGGACTGGCTGTTCACGGCGCCGATGATCGCGATCATCCTGGCCAACATCTGGCGGGGCACGGCGTTCTCGATGCTGGTGTACTCCGCGGCGCTGTCGGACGTCCCCGCCGACCTGCTGGAGGCCGCCGCGGTGGACGGGGCGAGCAACTGGAGCAGGCTGGTGCACATCACGCTGCCGCTGATCCGCCGCTCGATCATGTCCAACCTCATGCTCATCACGCTGCAGACGCTGGCGAGCTTCGGCCTCATCTACGCCCTCACGGGCGGCGGACCGGGGACGGCCAGCCAGACGACGCCGCTGTACATGTACGAGCAGGCCTTCCGCTACTTCGAGATCGGGTACGGCAGCGCGATGGCCCTGGTCATGCTCGTCATCGGCGCGGTGTTCTCCCTGGTGTACCTGCGCCTGATCAAGGCGGACGCGTGATGGCGCCCCGCGCGTTCGATCAGGACCCTAGGGTGATCGTCGGCAGCGCCCGCGAGCTGGACCGCCGGATGCCGGCCGCCCGCGCGTTGCCCGGCGCCGGCACGCGAGCCGGGGAGGCGCGCCCATGACCCGCGTGGCCGCCCGCACCGCGGCGCTGCTGTCACTCCTGGTGATCACCCTCGCCTTCGTCGGCCCGTTCCTGTGGGTGCTGCTCGCCTCGGTGCAGCCGGAGGCGAACCTCACCGCCGAGCCGAGCCTTGCGTTCTCGCTGCGGAACTTCTCCGAGGTGCTGACCTGGGAGACCATCTACCTGCCGGTGCTCAACTCGATCGTCATCTCCGGCGCCACCGCGCTGCTGACCGTGCTGGTCTCGGGCCTGGCGGCCTATCCGCTCTCGCGGTACAAGCTGCGCTTCAAGCGGCACTTCATGCTGACGCTGCTGTTCACCACCGGCCTGCCGGTCACGGCGATCATGGTCCCGGTGTACAGCATGTTCTTCCGGTTCAACCTGTACGGGTCGGTCCCCGCCATGGTGTTGTTCCTGACGGCCAGCGCGCTGCCGTTCGCCATCTGGATGATGAAGAACTTCATGGACAGCGTGCCGATCAGCCTGGAGGAGGCCGCCTGGGTCGACGGGGCCGGGTGGGTGCAGTCGCTCGCCCGCGTCGTCGGGCCGCTCATGGCGCCCGGCGTCGCGGTCGTGGCGATCTTCGTCTTCGTCGGCCAGTGGGGGAACTTCTTCGTTCCCTTCGTCCTGCTGGACACCCCGGAGAAGCAGCCGGCGGCCGTGACGATCTACACCTTCTTCTCGCAGTACGGCCAGGTCGCCTACGGGCAGCTCGCCGCGTTCTCGATCATCTACACCGCTCCGGCCGTCGTCCTCTACGTCGCCGTGAACAAGTATCTCGCCGGTTCGTTCAGCTTCGCCGGATCAGTGAAGGGTTGACCCTTGCGTATCACCAGCGTCGAATCCACCGAGCTCTTCGTCGAGGCGGGGCAGGTCGTCCGCGTCCACGTCGACGGACCACCGGGTGAGATCGAGGTCCGCGTCACCGGGCCCGGCGTCGCCGGCGGCGCCCGCACGGCGGGCCGTCCGGCCGAGGTGGCGGTGTCCGCGGACGCCGCGCCCGGCACGCGCGTCCCGATCGAGGTCACGGTCTCCGGCGCGGCCGGCGATGTCGCGCACGGTGACGTCCTCGCCGGGGACGGGTCCGGCGGGGGCGCCGTCGCGACGGGCGAGCTGGTGGTGGCCGAGTCCGGCTGGACGGTGTGGATGGTGCCGCACTTCCACTATGACCCGGTCTGGTGGAACACCCAGGCCGCCTACACCACCTCCTGGGACCAGGCGGGCCCGGTCTCCCAGGAGTTCCGGTGGGACGGGCAGAAGGCCGGGTTCGACCTGATGCGCGAGTACCTGGACACCGCGCGCCGCGACCCGGACTTCAAGTTCGTGCTGGCCGAGGTCGACTACCTCAAGCCCTACTGGGACGCTCACCCCGAGGACCGCGGGCACCTGCGCCGGCTGCTCGCCGAGGGCCGCGTCGAGCTGATGGGCGGCACCTACAACGAGCCCAACACCAACCTCACCTCGGCCGAGTCGACGATCCGCAACATCGTCTACGGCGTGGGCTTCCAGCGCGACGTCGTCGGAGGTGACCCGGCCACGGCCTGGCAGCTCGACGTGTTCGGCCACGACCCGCAGTTCCCCGGACTGATCGCCGAGGCCGGGCTCACCTCCAGCTCCTGGGCGCGCGGGCCGTACCACCAGTGGGGGCCGATGCTCACCGGCCGCGACCGCGAGCGCGACGGCTGGGGCGACCCGGACACCATGCAGTTCCCCGCCGAGTTCGAGTGGCTGTCGCCGTCCGGCAAGGGCGTGCTCACCCACTACATGCCCGCGCACTACAGCGCCGGCTGGTGGATGGACTCGGCCGCCGACCTCGCCGCCGCCGAGGAGGCGGTGTACGAGCTGTTCGTCCGGCTGAGGAAGGTCGCGGCCACGCGCAACTTGCTGCTGCCCATCGGCAGCGACTACACCCCGCCCAACAAGTGGGTGACCGCGATCCACCGCGACTGGAACGCCCGATATGTCTCGCCGAGGTTCGTCGTCGGGCTGCCCAAGGAGTTTTTTGCCGCCGTCCGCGACTCGCTGACCGAGGTCTCGCCGCAGACCCGGGACATGAACCCGGTCTACACCGGCAAGGACGTCTCCTTCATCGACACCAAGCAGGCCCAGCGCGCGGCCGAGTCGCTGGTCGGCGACGCCGAGAAGTTCGCCACGCTCGCCGCCGCGACCACCGGGGCCCGCTACCCGCACGCCGCCCTGGACAAGGCGTGGCGGCAGCTCGTCTACGGCGCCCACCACGACGCGATCACCGGCTCGGAGTCCGACCAGGTGTACCTGGACCTGCTCACCGGCTGGCGCGAGGCCCACGACCTGGGCCGCGACGTGCTCGCCGCCTCGCTCGGCGAGCTGACCGCCCGCGTGGACACCCGCGGCGAGGGCACGGCCGTGGTCGTGTGGAACCCCTCGTCCTGGGCGCGCACCGACCTGGTCCGCGTACGGCTCGCGCTGCCCGCGCCGGGCGCGCACGGCGTCCGCGTCACCGACCCCGAGACCGGTGAGCTGCCGGTCCTGCTGGAGAACCCCGAGCGGCACGAGGACGGCAGCCTGCTGGCCGTCGACGTCGTCGTGCTCGCCCGCGACGTGCCCTCACTCGGCTGCCGTACCCTGCGGGCCGAGCCGGTCGCCGAGGCCGCCCCGGCCGGCTGGGCCGCCCGCGAGGGCGCCGCCATCGCCAACGGCTTCCACCTGGTCGAGGTGGACCCGGCGCGCGGCGGCTGCGTGTCGCGGTTCTACGACGTCGCCCGCGACCGCGAGCTGCTCCAGCCCGGCAGGGTCGGCAACGAGCTGGTCGTCCACGACGAGTACTCCGCGCATCCCGAGTTCCACGAAGGCCCCTGGCACCTGGTGCCCAAGGGAACCGCCACCGGCTCGGCCGCACGTCCGGCGACGTCGGTCCTCGTCGAGACGTGCGCCCTGGCCGAGCGCGTCACCGTCACCGGCCGCGTCGGCCCCGCCGCCTACACCCAGGTGATCACCCTGTGGCACGGCCTGGACCGCGTCGACTGCGTCACCCACCTGGACGAGTGGGAGGGCGCCGACCAGCTCGTCCGGCTGCGCTGGCCCGCCCGCGTGCCCGGCGCGCTGCCGGTCAGCGAGGTCGGCGACGCCGTGGTCGGCCGCGGCTTCGGCCTCATCGACGTCGACTCCGGCGAGCACCCCTGGACGCTGGACAACCCCGCGGGCGGCTGGTTCGCGCTGTCCTCCACCGCCCGGGTCGCGCTGCGCGGCGAGGACGGCGCCATGGTCGGCGAGCGGGCCATCGGCATCGCCGAGATCATCGGCGGTGAGCCGCGCGAGGTGGCCGTGGCGCTGGTCCGCAAGGGCGTCACCGCCACCTGCTCCCGTGCCACCGGCCCCCGCTACGGCGACCTCGGCGTCGACTCCAACCTTCCCGACGTCCGCGTCGCGCTCGGCACACCGGAGGAGAACCCGTTCGTCGCGCGGGTTCTGGAGGCCGCCGCCCCCGGGTACGCCGAGTTGCTGCGCCGGCGGCTGGCCGCCGGCGGGCGGGCGCGTGTCTGGGTCCCCGCGGCCGAGCCGCTGGAGAAGGTCTGGGTGCCGAGCGCCGACCTCACCGGCCCGCGCGCGCTCCCGGTGCTCATCGTCGCCGGCGACGGCGCGGCCGAGGAGCTCGCCGCCGACCTGGACGACGCGGTCATCGAGGTCACCCAGCCCGCCGAGCTGACCGTCCTCACCGAGCCGGCGCTGGACGACTACACCATCGGCGTGGTCAACCGCGGCATCCCCGGCTTCGCCGTCGACGCGAGCGGCGCGCTGCACCTGTCGCTGCTGCGCTCGTGCACCGGCTGGCCGTCCGGGGTGTGGATCGACCCGCCCCGGCGCACCGCCCCCGACGGGACGAACTTCCAGCTCCAGCACTGGACGCACTCCTTCGAGTACTCGCTGGTCACCGGGGCGGGCGACTGGCGCAGGGCAGGGCTGGTCGGCCGTGGCCACGACGTCAACCATCCGCTGGCCGCCCTCTCCGCACCCGCGCACGACGGCGAACTGCCCGCGACGACGTCGCTGCTGTCGGTCGAGCCGGCCGGCAAGGTCGTGCTCGCGGCCCTGAAGGCGGCCGGCAACCCGCTGGCCTCCGGACGCCCGGCGGGCGGGCGGCCCGAGGGCGTCACCCTGCGCCTGTACGAGGCGCAGGGCGACCACGTCACCGCACGCGTGACCACCGCCCTGCCCCTGGCGGACGTCCACCGCGCCGACCTGCTCGAACGTCCTTCGGCCGAGCTGGACCCGGCCGCCTTCCCTCTGGCGCCGATGGAGATCGCCACCCTCACCGCCCCCCTCGCCGCGGGAGACGCCGCCGGGGAGGCCGCCGGGGGGCCGGGCGTCGCGCTCGGGCCGGAGGCGGAGCCCTACCAGCCCGTCTACACCCGCTACTGGCTCGACAACACCGGCCCCGCGCCCGTCGGCAACGTGCCCGTGGCGGTCCACCTCGCCGCGGCCGGTGCGGCGGTCGCGGGGCCGGTCGAGCTGGAGGTGTCGGTCGCCTCGGGGCTGACCGAGGGCGAGGCGTCCGGCGTCGTCACCCTCGTCGCCCCCGAAGGGTGGGCCTGCGAGCCGGCCGAGCGGCCGTACGCGCTCCCGCCCGGCGGGCACGCCGTCTTCACCGTGCGGGTGACGCCTCCGGGCGACGCCGAGCCGGGCGAGTACTGGCTGGGCGCCCGCGTCGCCCACGGCGGGCAGGAGTACCAGGACGTGGCCCGGCTGCGCGTCGGCGAGGCTGAGGACGCCGCGCTCGAGGTGACGCTGGAGACGCCGGTCGTGCGGCTGGTCCCCGGCGGCGCCGGCGCGGCCGAGGTGGTCGTGCGCTCCGCGGCCCGGACGGAGGTGTCGGCGCGGGCCCAGCTCATCAGCCCCTGGCACACCTTCGAGCTGGTCCCCGAGTGGAACACCGGCGTGGTCGTCCCCGCCCGCGGCGAGGCGCGGGTCCGCTTCGACCTCCAGGCCCCGCCCGGCGCGCGCCCCGGCCACTGGTGGGCCGTCGTCAAGATCGCCTGCGCCGGCCGGCTCCACTACACCGAGGCCGTGCGCGTCGAGGTCGAGGCGTAATGGGCGGCGCCGTCACGGCCCGCGCGGCGACGGTCGCCGCGCGGGTGGGGGAGCGGGTCGTCCCGGTCGCGCACGTCGACGCGCGCGAGGCCGAACTGCGCGCGGGGCCGCTGGCCTCGCGCCTGCCGCGCCCGCACAGCGCCGAGGGACGCAACCTGCGCCGCTGGCTGGTCCAGGTGCTGGTCACCGAGGCGCTGATCGAGCAGGAGGCCGCCGCGCTCGGCGTCGCCGAGGCCGGCGACGGCCCGGGGACCCGGCCCGCGCCCGCGCCGGCGCTGACGCTGTCGGCCGCGCTGCGCACCGGGGGCGTGGTCGCGGCCGTGACGGTCGCGATGCCGCTCGCGCGGGCGCTGCGCGACGCGGTCACCGCCGGGGTGCGGGCGCCGGAGGAGGAGGTCCGCGGCTACTACGAGCGCAACCTCGACCGCTTCACCGTCCCCGAGACGCGCCACGTCAGCCGGGTGGAGGGCGGGCGCGTGTCGCCGTTCGGCCCGGTGCGGCGCGGCGAGCTGGCGGGACCGCTGGAGCTCGCGATCTTCTCCGCGCGGGAGGGCGAGACCGTCGGCCCGGTCGACGGCCCCGGCGGGCCGTGGACGCTGCGGGTGGACCGTGTCGAGCCGGGCGGGCGGCGGCCGTACGAGGCGGTCAGGCAGGCCGTCGCGGCCGAGCTGACCGCGGTCGCGGCCGAGCGGTTCTTCGCCGAATGGCTGGAGCGCCGTTACGCGGAGAAGGTCCGCCTGCACCCCGGCTACGAGCACCCCGCCGACCCCCGCCACCCCGACGCCACCCACCACCACTGACGGTGAGCGGTCAGGGTGGGGAGTCGGTCAGGGCGGAGGGTCGGTCAGGGCGGGGGGTCGGTCAGGACGGTGGCGCGGAAGTCCTCGCGGGCGTTCGAGCGCGGGAACGGCCGATCGGGCACCGGGACGCCGAGGAACGCGCACAGCGGCTCCCAGCCCTGCTCCACGCGGAAGTCCAGCAGCCGTCCGGCGGGCACCGTGCGCCGGACGTCCTCGTTGTGCCGCTCGTAACACCCGATGACGTGGTCGCGGTCGTCGATGCGCCCCTCGAAGGAGCGGCCGATCAGGCCGGCCTCCCGGAAGTCGGCGAGCTGGTCGGCCGCCTCGAACGCGCGGAACCGCTCGGCCGTCTCGGGGAAGGCCCCGTTGATGGCCGCGAACACGGTGGTGCGCATCGACTCGTACCAGTCGCCGGCGTCCCTGGTGGTGAGGATCACCTTGGCCCGCGGGTACGCCTCGGCCAGCTCGCGCCAGAACGTCACGCCCGGCCAGTCGGCGGTGGCCGCGTACCCCTCCAGCGGCACGCGCCAGGCCCCGGGCCGGCCGTGCGCCGCCGCGGCCCAGTGACGCAGGTGCTCAGGGTGGGCGAACACCTCGGTGAAGTGGTAGCACGGCCCGAAGCCGAGCGCGCACAGCGCCGTTCTCAGCGTCATTGTGCCCGTCCGGCCGAAGCCGGCGCCGATGACTCGCAACATGGAAACCCCCCGATCACGACAGCAGAGCCCGGAGCCTTCCGCCAAGCCGAGCGCGCCGGTCATAGCGTGTCTTGGAGGGATAGCGAATGATGTGACCGTTTCTTGGGGGACGGCGGGCTGGATCATGGATTCGAGGGGTCGTACAGTTCCGGCATGATGTCTACCCGCTTTGCGGTGTCTGGGATGGTATGCACCATCGATCACCTGGCGTCCGGGGCGGGGCTGGCCGCGCTCGACCGGGGCGGCTCGGCGGCGGACGCCGCGATCGCGGCCAACGCCGTGCTCGCCGTCACGGCCCCGCACGCCTGCGGGCTCGGCGGCGACCTGTTCGCCCTCGTCCACGACGGCGACGGCGCGCCCGAGGCGCTGAACGCCTCCGGCCGCGCCGGGTCGGGCGCCGACCCCGTGCGGCTGCGCGCCGAGGGGCATGACCGGATGCCGTTCCAGCACGACATCCGATCGGTCCCGGTGCCCGGCTGCGCCGACGGCTGGCTCGCCCTGCACGCCCGCTACGGGCGGCTGCCGTTCGCCGACCTGCTCGCTCCCGCCGCCCGGTACGCCGAGGAGGGCTTCCCCGCATCGCCGGCGCTCGCCCCGGCGGCGGGCGTGCTGCCGGGCGTCGGCGGCCCGCTGGAGCCGGGCGACCTGGTCCGGCGGCCCGGCGTCGCCCGGGCGCTGCGGGCGCTGGCCGACGGCGGGCGGGACGGCTTCTACCTCGGCGAGTTCGGCCGGGGTCTGCTCGCCCTCGGCCGCGACGGCGCGGTGGGCGGGTCGGCCGCGGGGGAGTACAGCGACGACGATCTGGCCCGGGTGAACGCCGGCTGGGTGGAGCCGCTGCGCGCCCGGGCCTACGGGCACGACGTGTGGACCGTCCCGCCGAACTCGCAGGGCTATCTGGTGCTGCTGGCGCTGGCCATCGCCGACGGGCTCGACCTGCCCGCCGACCCTGCCGACCCCCTGTGGGCCCACCTGCTCGCCGAGGCGGCCAGGGCCGCCGGGCACGACCGTCCCGACGTGCTGTTCGAGGGCGCGCCGATGAAGGAGGTGCTGGCCTCGGCGGACGCGCGGCGCGCGGGCATCGACTCCGGCCGCCGGGCGCGGCTGCGCGACCTGGTCGCGCCGGGCGACACCACCTATCTGTGCGCCGTGGACGCCGACGGCATGGGCGTCTCGCTCATCCAGTCGAACGCCGCGGGCTTCGGCAGCATGCTCTTCGAGCCGGCGACCGGGATCAACCTGCACAACCGGGGCCTCGGCTTCTCCCTGGTCCCCGGCCACCCGGCCGAGTACGGTCCCGGGCGCCGCCCGCCGCACACCCTCGCCCCCGTCCTGGTCACCCGGCCGGACGGCTCGCTGCGCACCGTCGCGGGGACGATGGGAGGCGACTCCCAGCCGCAGATCCTGCTGCAGGTGCTCACCCGCCTGCTGGCCGCCGGGCAGGCGCCCGGAGAGGCCGTCGCCGCCCCCCGGTGGCGGCTCGGGCCCGGCCTCACCGGCTTCGACGCCTGGAGCACGCCGGACGAGGCGTCCCTGGACGTCGAGGAAGGTGAGCCCTGGTCGCAGGGGCTGCGCCAGCGGGGCCACGAGGTGCGGCCGCTGCCGTACGGCGGGTCCTTCGGGCACGCGCACCTGATCGACGTGCGCCCGGACGGCGTGCTCGCCGGCGCCGCCGACCCTCGCGCCCTCATCTCCAGCGTCGCCGCCCGCTGAAGGCATGGCGGTCACCGCCGTCCGCTGAGCGCGGCGCGATCGCCGCCGCCCGCTGACGGCATCGCCGTGCCCGCCGTCGGCTGACCGGCATCGGGGTCGCCCGCCGGGCCCCGGGACGGCGCGGAGGGCGGCCACGCCGCGCCGTCCCCGGCGGCGGAGGCTCGCGGAAGCGTCCGAGAATTTCTCGGCCGGCGGGGAATGACCGCCGGCGGATCGCGGTTACATGAATCGTGACCGGTGTGTCCGGTGTCCCCGGGCCTCACCTATTGCCTTCGCGGATTACCGTTCGGCTGGAGCCGCGTTGAGCCTTTCGCCGAGAGGCGACCCGCACACCGGTTCGCACTCGTGAGAAGACCCCGCCGGGCGACCGGCGGGGTCTTCTTCGTCTCGCCGGTCCTCCCGAAGGCCCCGGGTCAGCCCAGCGACACCAGGCGGGCGCCGCCGTCGGCCTCGATCACGGTGCCGGTGATGTTGCGGTTGGTGGCCGCCAGCACGACGGCCTCGGCGACGTCGTCGGCCGTGGCGATCCGTCCGGTCGGCAGCGCCCGCGCGGACTGCGCGAAGTAGGCCTCCCGCGCGTCGTCGGGCAGGGCGCTCCACCAGGGGGTGTCGACCAGTCCGGGCGAGACCGCGTTGACCCGGATCGGCGCCAGTTCCACGGCCAGCGGCTTGACCACGGCCTCGACGGCCCCGTTGACGGCGGCGAGGCCTGCGGTGCCCGGGATGGCGGCGCGGGCCGAGATCGCGCCGATCAGAGTGATCGACCCGGTGGGCGCCAGGCGGGGCAGGACGGCCTGCACCGTGGTGAGGTGCCCGAAGAGCTTGGCGTCGAAGGCCCGGCGCAGCGCCGACAGGTCCAGCTCGGCGATCGGCCCGGCCCCCTCGCCGCCGCTGAGGCTCACGACCAGCCAGTCGATGGCGCCGACGGCCTCGGCCACGGCGCCGATCTCGCCCGCGTCGCCGCCGTCGGCGCGGTGGCGGACCAGCTCGGGATCGCTCGCCGCGACCGCGTCCAGCCTCGCCTTGTCGCGCCCGGCGACGTGCACCCGGGCGCCCATGGCGCGCAGCCGCCGGGCGGTGGCCAGGCCGATGCCCGACGTGCCGCCGACGACCAGCGCGGTGTGCTCGTTCATGATGACCCCTCATTTCGAACCGTTGCGTCTCGTTATTTACGCTAACATCGGTTCACGATGAACGACAATCCCGGTCCCGACCACGCCGCAGGCCGCGCCAGGCCGGGTCGCAAGCGCAGCGAGGACAGCCGGCGCGCGATCCTGGCGGCCGCGTTCCAGATCTTCACCGAGGCCGGGTACGCCGGACTGACCGTCGAGGGCATCGCCGCGCGGGCCGGCTGCGGCAAGCAGACGATCTACCGCTGGTGGAAGACCAAGGCCGACGTGCTGTTCGACGCCCTCGCCCAGAAGAGCGAACTGCACATCCCGCTCACCGACACCGGCACCTACGAGGGCGACCTGCGGGCCTTTCTCACCGCGACCTTCGCCCTGGGCGACACGCCGCAGGTCAGGGACATGCTGTGCGCTCTGATGGCCGAGGCGCAGATCGACCCGGAGTTCGGCGAGCGGTTCCGCACCGCGTTCCTCCAGCGCCGCCGCGACGCGCTCGGCGTCGTGCTCGGCCGCGCCCGCGCCCGCGGCGAGCCCGGCCCGGTGCCGGGGCTGTCGACGAGCACGATCATGGACATCGTCTTCGGGACGCTCTGGTACCGCGTCCTGGCCACCCGCGAGCCGCTCGACCAGGCGCTCGTCGAGGAACTGCTCGCCGTACTCGCGCCTTCACGCGACTGAGAGACGCGCCGACTGAGAGACGCGCCGACTGAGAGACGCGCCGACTGAGAGACGCGCCGACCGAGAGAGCCACCGACTGAGAGACGCACGTCGAGGCGTGCGGCGCGGGGATGCCGGCCTCGGATCAATGCGGGTCGGGACTCCTCCGGTGGTGGTGACCGGTGTCCGCGCCGTGTTTGGCCTGGCCGGTGGTGCTGGGTAGCGTGGAGGCCGATGCCGCACCAGCGGCGTCCCGGACGAGGGCGTGTCGTACCCGGCCTGCGAAGACGACCGTGTCGAAGGGCTCGGTCATCATGTCGTGGTTGGTGCTGGTCGTCTCGGGTGTTCTGGAAGCGGTGTGGGCCGTGGCGCTCGGCAGGTCCGCCGGCTTCACCCGTCCGCTCCCCTCGTCGGTCTTCGTCGTCGCCCTGGTGCTCAGCATGATCGGCTTGGGCTACGCCTTGCGCACCGTTCCGGTCGGCACCGGCTACGCGATCTGGGTGGGCATCGGCGCCGCGGGTACGGCGATCTTCGGGATGCTCTTCCTCGGTGAGCCGGCGAACGGGATGCGGGTGCTGTCCTTGCTGCTCGTGCTCGCCGGGGTCGTCGGTCTCAAGCTCTTCCACTGACGAGCCGGGGGTGTGCGCCCGATGATCTCCACCGGCGCCGCGACCGCTCAGGGTCGGAAGCCGTCGACGCATCAAGGCCCGCACCCCCGGCTTCGCCGACCTCTGAAGTACGCCGGAGCCCTTCGGGCGATCAGGACCCGTTGCCCGGGGCCTCGCTGTCGAGGTGGCTCATCTGGGCCGTGGCGTACCGGTCGCCGGCGGCGGCCCCGGCGGGGACGGCCCGCTCGATGTCCGCGAGATCCTGCGGGGTCAGCGCCAGGTCTGCGGCGGCCAGCGACTCCGCCAGCCGGTCGCGGCGGCGGGCGCCGACGAGCGGGATGATGTCCTCGCCCTGGGCGGCGACCCAGGCCAGGGCGAGCTGCGCGACGCTCGCCCCCTTGGCCTCGGCGACGCGGCGCAGCGCCTCCACCAGGTCGAGGTTGCGCTGGAGGTTCTCCTGCTGGAAGCGCGGGCTCATGCCGCGGAAGTCGCCCGCGCCGAGCGCCCGGCCGGGGCTCCAGTGCCCGCTCAGCAGCCCCCTGGACAGCACGCCGTAGGCGGTGACGCCGATGCCGAGCTCGCGCGCGGCCGGCAGGATGTCCCGTTCGATGCCCCGCGACAGCAGGGAGTACTCGATCTGCAGGTCGGAGATCGGGTGTACGGCATGGGCGCGCCGCAGGGTCTCGGCGCCCACCTCCGACAGGCCGATGTGCCGCACATGACCGGCCTTCACCATCTCGGCGATGGCTCCGACCGTCTCCTCGACGGGGACGTCCGGGTCCAGCCGGGCGGGACGGTAGACGTCGACGTGGTCGGTGCCGAGGCGGCGCAGGGTGTAGGCCAGGAAGTTCTTCACGGCCTGCGGGCGGCCGTCGTTGCCGCTCCAGCCGCCGTCGGGGTCGCGCAGGGCGCCGAACTTGACGCTGATGACGACCTGCTCGCGGGCCCGCCCCTTGAGCGCGTCGCGGAGCAGCATCTCGTTGTGCCCCATGCCGTAGAAGTCGCCGGTGTCCATCAGGGTGATGCCGGCGTCGAGCGCGGCGTGGATGGTGGCGATCGACTCGGCCTCGTCGGCCGGCCCGTACAGGTCGGACATGCCCATCAGTCCGAGGCCCAGCTCGGAGACGGCCGGTCCGGTGGTGCCGAGAGTGCGCGTACGCATTGCGGTGTCCAATCGTCCGCTTCTTTCCGTTGCTAACGGAGTAAAGGTATCACTGCTAACTTAGCGGCGCTACCGGTGGTCTGTTAACTTTGTTCTATGTCCGTCGAGACGCCGAGCACCCGAGAGCGCATCCTGCGCGCCGCCGCCGACCTGCTGACCCAAGGGGGCAGGGAGGCGGTCTCCACCCGCGCGGTCGGCGCCGCCGCCGGCGTCCAGGCGCCCACGCTTTACCGCCTGTTCGGCGACAAGGACGGACTGCTGGCGGCCGTCGCCTCCTACGGCTTCGAGGAGTACCTGTCGGCCAAGCGGGCCCAGGGACGCTCCGGCGACCCCGTCGCCGACCTGCGCCGCGGCTGGGACCTGCATGTGGACTTCGGGCTCTCTCGGCCCGCCTTCTACGTGCTGATGTACGGCGACGCGCGGCCGGGGGCCGGCTCCCCGGCCGCGCGCGAGTCCGAGAGGATCCTCGCCGGGCTGATCGGGCGCATCGCCGCCGCCGGGCGGCTGCGGCTCCCGGTGGACCGGGCGGCGCGGATGGTCCACGCCGCCAGCGTCGGCGTCACGCTCGCCCTGATCGCCACCGACCCCGGCGCGCGCGACCCTGAGCTGTCCACCCTCTCCAGGGAGGCCGTCCTGAGCGCGATCACCACCGACCCGCCGGGCGACGGCGGCGGGGCCGGGGTCGCCGGCCGGGCCGTGGCGCTGCAGGCGGCCCTCGCCCCGGACGACCCCCGGCTCACTCCCGGCGAGCGGACCCTGCTCGCCGAATGGCTCGACCGCCTGTCACGCTGACCCGGCGCGCCGCCGTACCATCCAGAGTCCGGAAGAGCTTTCTGTGCGCGCCGGCTCTCGGCCGAGAGAAGGTCCGGCCCGTCGGCGGCCGGGGTCGCGCACGAGACCGCCGGCCGGGGAGACCTGGTCAGCCGTGGCAGGCGGTAAACCCGTTGTGACATGGTTGATCATCTCCCGATAATGGCCGGCATGGAGGGGATCGAGGTCGTCGTCGCCCATAAGGAGCGGGCGACCCTGCGCGTCGGTGATGTGTTCCTGAAGGTCGACGTCGACCAGACGCGCACCGACGTCGAGGTCGAGGCGATGGCCATGGTGCCGATCCCGACTCCGGAGGTGCTGTGGCGCAAGCCGCCCGTGCTGGCGCTCGCCGCCCTGCCCGGCACGGCACTCGGCGTCCTCGGCGAGCCGTCGACCGCGTCGCCGGGGGCGTGGGCCGCGGCGGGCGCCGCCACACGGCTGCTGCACGAGGCGCCGCTGCCGCCCTGGCCCGGCCGGTCACTCGACGACATCGCATCGCGCCTCGACGGCGAATGCGCGTGGCTCGTCGGGAACGGCGTCCTTCCCGCCGACCTGGTCACGCAGAACCGCCGGGTCGCCGAGGCCGCGCTTCGGCCGTGGACACCGGCGTTCATTCACGGCGACCTGCAGGTCGGCCACGTGTTCGTCGACGGTGACGAGGTCACCGGCGTGATCGACTGGTCCGAGGCGGCGCCGGGCGACGCCCTGTACGACCTCGCCGTCCTGACGCTCGGACACGAGGAGCACCTTGGCGACGTCGTCGCCGGCTACGGCACCGGCGTCGACCTCGACGTGGTCCGTGCGTGGTGGTCGTTGCGAAGCCTGCTGGCGATCCGCTGGCTGGTCGAGAACGGCTTCGACCCGTCTCTGCCGGGCTGCGAGATCGACGTGCTGCGAGCCCGGATGTGAGGCCCGCACGGGTCCGGCGGTGGCTTCGCCGATAGCGCGACGGCCGTTCCCGCCGGTGCCCTGACGCCGTCCCCCGATTACGGCGAGAGGCACCGGCCCGGCCCTCCGCCGCCGCGGAGAGCCGTCCGTTGTGATGGCCCGCCTGCTAACGCGCAGGGCCGTCCGAGGCGCGCTCCGCCAGCGACCGGGACGCCTTAGGGTGGATCAGGAACTCTAGGCAAAGCGCTGACGCTATGCACTGATCTGTGTACGCTTTGCTGTCATGTCCTGTGATCCGGAGCTGGAGGCGAAGGCGTGCCTGGCAGGCCCCTCTCCAGAGTCTTGTATCCCCGATGGCCTGACGCTCACCCAGCAGACATTCCGTATACCGGTCTTCAGGGATGCTCCGGAGCGACCGGGTGAGCGGGATGTGTCCCTGCTCACAGGTAGGCTGACCATAGAGGATGCCTCACACTACGTGAACCCCAGGAGCAGTAAAGAAGCTCGTGCTCTTCGCCGGGCTGGGGTAAGGTACACAACAGCGGGCAGGCTGAGAGAACTGGGGTTCGCGGTCCTGCACACACCGGGAAGAGTCACAGGCGATCCTCCGGAAACGGTGCGAGAGGTATCGGCGTGCCGGGAACCTAAGACGCATGTCTCGGTGGTGTGGCCGAACGCGGCGCCTCTGGAGCGACAAGACATCCCGTGGCTCGATGAGGTGGTGCAACGCTTCGTCGGGTGTTTTGACGGGTATATGACGATGGGAGGTGACACGGATGAACCTAGACTCGGTAGCTAAGGCGGGCTGCTATCCCTGGAAGCCTCAGGTAGGTGCGACGGACCTGGACGTCTGGCACAAGTACGAGGTACCTCTGACCGGCACCTTCCGTCTCGGCGCGACAACCATGCTCTTCACGCAGGTCTATGACAGCTTCCAAGGCTTCGCCGTATGGGCTTATGTGTGTCTACCTCACGATACAGCTGATGGGCTGTTGTTCTCCTCGGTCGATGATCTGACCTCTTATGTCGATGCCGCATTCAGTGAGAAGGAAGCTGTCTTCGTCCTGACTCACAACGACCGCATCACGCGGTGGGGTCGACATGAGGTTGCCGACGACCTCTTGAAGGCTGCAGCAGAATTTCTCGAGACACTGACTCAAAGCCAGAGTGCAGAAGGCCGTGTAGAGGCCCAGTTCGCTGCTATCGCTGCCTCGGAACTGCTGTACGCCTGATCAGGCAACATAGGACGGGCTCGTGCGCACTTGTGCACGAGCCTTATCGCGTCCATCCCCTTTTCCATCGCCCCTGCGGAGTGGCAGCGGGCGGGTAACGAAAGTTGCCGCCCTTGACCAGGCGTCCGGCTGTGGAGAACACGCCCGGCCGCAGCCGTTTCCGTTCCCACCGGCGGACGGGTTGATCATTGAGGGCGAGCATGGTGCGCGCCACCGCTCCAGTGCCTGCGACAGGCCCTTGCCCAGGTCACCCGCAGTAGCAGGCCGCTGGTCTTGCAGACGATTCCCTTGCCGTCGGTAGACAGGGCGATCTTGGGGCGAGGAGCGATGGACTGCGCGCGAATAGTGCCTCTCGAACTGGTGTGGATGGACCCTGGACAAGTCCTATTCTCCCAGCTCAAGGCGTCTTTCTCATGTAAACGATCAACCTCGGCCAAATGCGCCACGAAAGCCTGAGACTAACGGGGAGGGCCGTCCGAGGCGCGCTCGGCGGCGGTGACGGCGTTGCGGAAGAGCATCGCGACGGTGGTGGGGCCCACGCCGCCCACCCGGGGCGTGATCGCGCCCGCGACGCGCTCGCAGGACTCGTCCACGTCGGGCAGCAGCCGGCGTCCGGCGTACCGGACGCCGCCGCCGATCACCACCGAACCCGGCCTGACGTGCTCGGGGGTGATGATGCCCGGCACGCCCGCCGCCGCGATCAGGATGTCGGCGCGCAGGGTGTAGCGCGGCCAGTCGGGCACTCCGGTGTGCACGACGGTGACGGCGGCGTTCGCGGTCGGGCGCTTCTGGGCGAGCAGCATGGCGAGGGGCCGGCCGAGGGTGGCGCCGCGGCCGAGGATGACGACCTCCTTGCCGGCGACCGGGACGCCGTAGTGGGCCAGCAGCGCCTCGATGCCGGCGGGAGTGCAGGGGAGCGGCCCCGGAATGCCGAGCGCCAGGCGCCCCATGTTGAGCGGGTGCATGCCGTCGACGTCCTTGTCGGGGTCCATCGACTGCAGGGCGCGGTCGTAGTCGAGGTGCCCCGGCACGGGGTGCTGCACCAGGAGCCCGTGGACGGCCGGGTCGGCGCTGAAGGCGGCGATGGCGGCGTGCAGGTCGGCCTGGGTCGCGGTGGCCGGCAGGTGCTCGTGCGGCGAGGTGAAGCCGAGCTCGGCGGCCTGCCGCTGCTTGATGCGGATGTACCCGGCGCTGGCGTCGTCGTCGCCGACCAGGATCGTGGCCAGCGCGGGGGTCACGCCCCGCTCTCTCAGCGCGGACACCCGCCCGGCGACGTCGGCGAGGATCGCCTCCGCCACCGGTCCGCCCGCCAGGATGCGCGCGGACCCCTCCGGCGACGCGGAAACTCCGGCGGAGCCGGCGGGCACGGAGGACGCCGACGCGGAGGACGCTGACGCGGAAGAAGCGGACGCGGAAGAAGAGGGAACGGATGAACCGGAGGGCGGGGGGCGGTGGCCAGGGGTGGCGTGGTCATGGGCGGACGGGGACATGGTCGCTCCTCGCCGTGGGCGCCCAGGCGGTCGACTCCCACGAGCAGGCTCCCCGATGGTCGGTGCCATCCCCTTGCCGCCAGTCGCGCGGCTTCCAGCATGCCCGATCCGCGCGCCGCCATGCCAGCCGTCCCCGCCGGGTCGCCGCGAAACGCGGGCTCACCCGCCGCTCAGGAACGGCCGGGGCGGACGGAGTCGTCGCCGCGCGTGCTCTTCCACCACTCGCCCTCCACCAGGGCGTACGACACCGAGACCATGGTGAGCAGGATGCCGCAGAGGAACAGCCACCAGAGCTGGGCGATCCCCGCGTAGAGACTGAGGGCCAGGAAGGCTATGAACGCGCACACGGCGACGATCAGCCTGATGTTCAGTCGTCGGTCCATGTCCGCCCCCTACCCCCTCACGGCGGCTCAACCAGGGTCCGTCGCCCACCGGCCGGCCCGCCGGGCGCCGGGACGCGGGCCGCTCGGACCGGCCCGCGTGGTCGGTGGCCGGCGCGTGGTCAGTGGCCGGCGGTGTCGAGCCTGGCGCGCTGTTCCGGGGTCAGTTCGAGGTCCGCGGCGGCGAGGGTCTCGTCGAGCTGGGCCACCGAGGAGGCGCCCACCAGCGGGATCATCGGGATCTCGCCGCCGATCAGCCAGGCGAGCACCACCTGGTTCGGGGTGGCGCCGGTCTGCTTCGCCACCTCGCGCAGGGCGGTCAGGCGGGCCGGCGTTCCCGCGTGGTCATGGCCGGCGCCGAGGGGCCGGTCGTCACGGACGTAGGCGCCCTTCAGCAGAGGGGAGTAGGCGACCATGGCCAGATCCGGCTCGGCCCGCAGATAACTGAGCAGGTCGGGACCGGTCACGCCCTGGTTTCCGTCCGGGGAGCGCAGGCTGGGCAGGTCGGTGCGGTGCCGCAGGTAGCTGTGGTGGTACTGCAGCACCTCGTAGCCGGGCAGCCCGGACGCCGCCGCCAGGGCCCGGGCGCGCTCCACCCGCCAGGCCCAGTGGTTGCTCACCCCGAGCAGGCCGACGGCGCCCTCGGCGACCAGTTCGGCGAACCCCTCGACGGTCTCCCGCAGGGAGACCCGCGGGTCCTCGATGTGCGCGTACAGCAGGTCCAGGCGGTCCACCCCGAGCCGTTCCCTGCTGCGCTCCGCGGACTCCCTGATCACCTTGGCGGACAGCCCCTCGACGTCCGGGCCGAAGGTGGTGCCGGGGGCCAGGGGCCGCGCGCCGAGCTTGGTGGCGATGACGATCTCGTCTCCCACGCCCCGGTCGCGGCGCCAGCGGCCGAGCAGTTCCTCGCTCTCGCCGCCCTGGGTGCCGTTCACCCAGAACGCGTAGTTGTCGGAGGTGTCGATGAAGGTGCCGCCGGCCTCCAGATACCGGTCGAGGATGGCGAAGGACGTCGCCTCGTCGGTGACCGTGCCGAACAGCATCGCGCCGAGGCTGATCACGCTGACCTCGCGGCGCGTGCGCGGGTCGGTGCCGATCGCGCGGTACTTCACGGGCTCTCCTCTCGGCGGGCCGGCCGTGCGCCGGCGCGTCGTGCAGGAGTCTGGACGCTGGAGCGCGCTCCAGGTCAACCCCGGTGCTCCGCCGGCGTGGCGGAGTGGCCGGGAAACGGGACGCGAGCACGTTCCATCCCTGGCCACTCCGGTGACGCGACGGCCTGTCCCCGGCGGCTAGTACCGGTCCCTGTCCCGGTCCCTGGTGCTGCTCCGGTCCCGGTCGCGCTCGCGTTCTCTGGTTCTCCTCTCGCTGCCGCGGTCCCTGTCGCGGTCCCTGCTGCTCCTGTCGCGCTCCCGCTCCCGCTCTCTGCTTCTCTTCTCGCTGCCGCGGTCCCTGTCGCGGTCCCGGTCGCGCTCTCGCATCCTTCTCTCGCTGCCTCGGTCGCGATCTCTGTCACGGTCTCTGTCGCGGTCCCTGCTGCTCCTGTCGCGTTCGCGCTCGCGCTCTCTGGTCCTCTTCTCGCTGCCGCGGTCGCGGTCGCGGTCCCTGCGGCTGCTTCTGCCCCGGTCCCCGTTGTCGGTGCGCAGGTCGTTCAGGGAGCTGACCGACTGCGCCGTCCGGTTCGTGGTCGGGGCGCCGGCCGCGCTCGCCGCCGTCTGGAGCGTCGCGGTCAGGCAACAGGTGCCCAGTGCGCCGACGAACGCCTTCCGGATGGTTCTGTTCATGTCGCCGTCCCCTTTCGTGGCCGCTGCTTCGACCCCTCCGCGGATGAGTCGACGTGGCTTCACCATGAGGCACGGGACGTCATGGCGGCGTGACGCCGGCGTGACGGCGCCACCTCGCGGAGCCTTCCCGCGAGGTGGCGCCGAGCCGGTCAGACGGAGAAGGGGCCTCTGCGGGGGCCGCCGCCGCGCGACAGCGCCACACCCAGGCCGATCATGACGATGCCGAGCAGGAAGTGCAGCCAGTTGTCGGCGGTGTTGAACGGCACGAAGTTGGCCGTGCTCCCGTGGCCGACCAGCAGTCCGTAGATCCACAGCAGCAGGTAGATGACGCCGCCCCAGACCAGGAAGTTGCGCGCCCCGGTCCAACCGCGGGCCAGCGCCAGCCCCACGACGCCGTAGACCAAGTGCACGATGTTGTGCAGGACGGATGTCTGGAACAGCCCCAGCAGGTAGGCCCCCGAGTTGTGCCCGGCGAACCTCATGGCGCCGTAGTCGGTGGTGATGCCGGGAATGAAACCGAGGATGCCGACCGCGAGGAAGATGATCCCCATGACGAGCGCGGCGGTCTGCAGCGGTGTCCGGGTCATCTGACGCGTGTGCGCGCTCATGACGCCTCCTGCGTAGATCTTGCTGATGTGATGGGTCGTGGCCGGATGGAAGCCGCCGCCGGACCGCTGATCGCGCCGGCCGCCGGACGGGCGGGCCGGCGCGATCGCCGGGAGCGGCGTCAGTGGTGGGTGCGGACGGTGTGCATCCGGACCGTGGCCGGCAGGCGGTCGGTCTCCAGCGAGCGCCGCAGCCGGGCCACGGCGTTCTGGATGCCCTGGCGGGCCGCGGCCGGGTCGGACTCGTCGGGCAGGACGACGGCCAGCGTCAGGCTGGGCGCGCTGGGCGCCCCCCCGAGGCGGGCCCGTACCCGTTCGGCGGGCGCGCGGCGCCCGCGTCCGGCGCCGTGCCCGCGTCCGGCGCCCTGCGTGTCCGCAGGGCCGTGCCCGGGCTCGGCACCGGTCGCGGCCGGTCGCTCCGAGATGGCGGGGACCTCGCGCATGGCCAGGACGAGGTCGTCCTCGACCGCCTCGGCGGCGGCCCTGGCCGACAGGTGGGTGGCGCCGTGCCCGGGGTCCTCCTCCAGATCCAGGTGGCGGATGGCGTTCCTGCGCGCCTGCATGAGCAGCCAGCGCAGGGCCAGCAGCTCCACCACCAGCCCGGCGACGGCCACCGCGGGCCAGAACCAGCCGGTGCGGGACGCGAACGCGGCGACCTGGCCGGAGATCACCGGCTGGCCGCGCGCGCCGAGCAGCCCGAGACCCTTGGCCAGCGCCGCGGCGCCCGCCAGAAGCAGGATCAGGCCGACGATCGCCAGCCCGGTGCGGTTGACGCCGGCGTGGCGGCTGTGAAGGTGGCTCACCGCTCATCCCCCCTTCCGGCGTACGGCGACCCGTACGCGCATCGGCCGCAGTGGCCGCAGCTCGGCCAGGCGGCCCTCGACGGCCTGGCCGACCTCGCCCGGCAGCTCGCCGGGGTCGCGCAGCGGCGTCGCGACCGTCACCTCCGCGGCGCGCCGCCGCAGGCGTACCCGGGCGCGGGAGACGCCGTCCACCGCCGCCGCGACGGCGGCCAGGTGGCGGCGCAGGCCGGACCGGGTGATGCCGGTGACCGTCTGCGGGTCCTCCGACGCCAGTGCGACCAGCCGGGGCCGTCCGGGCTTGAACGCGGCGATCAGCAGCACGATGCCGAGCAGGCCGGCCACGGCCGCGGTCGTGAGCGCCATCGGGTCGTCCCAGCGCGCCCGGCCGAGCGGAGCCAGCCAGGTCAGCGCGGGCAGCCCCGCGCGGGTGCGGGCCGCCGCCGTCACCGCGCCGACCATGGTGACGATGCCGGCCGCCGCCAGCAGGAGCGCGACCAGGGTCGCGGGAAGCGTCCGGTGCGATCGGAACGCCCGCGCCGCCGCCCTGCGCCGGGCCCGGTCGGCGGGCGCCGCCTCACGGTCGCGCCCGACCACACCGGTCATCGCCGGCGGGCCCGCGTGCTCGTGCGGCGGGGGGCTTACGGCCTGGTCCTGCGGCGGCATGCCCTCCGTGGTGGCCTCGTGGGTCTCCCGTGGCATGCCTTCGGCGGCCGCCTCGTGGGGCGGTCCGCCGGTGGCGGGCTCGTGGACCGGCCCCTCTCCGGAGGGCCGGGAGGCGGGGTCGCCCGGGCCCGGTGTGGTGGTCATCGCACCCGCCTCCCCGGTTCGTCCGGGTGGATCAGGCGGGTGACGTCGATGTCCACCTGCCGTGCCTCCAGGCCGGTCAGCTCCCTGACCCGGCTGACGACGTGCTCGCGCACGCGGTGGACGACCTGGCGGATCGGCGCGGGGTAGGCCACCGACAGGGTGACCCGCACGATGGCCATCCGGCCCTCCACATGCCCGCTGACCCGGGGGTCCGCCCGCCCTGCGTCCCGTCCGAGCGGCACGCCGAGCATCCGGGGCGCCGCCCCGCCGACCTGCTCCACCTCGCGCACCGCGCATGCGGCGACGCGTTCGAGCACGCGGTCGGTGATGCCGGTGTGCCCGCGGCCCTCCGGGGACGCGACGGCGCCCGCGGACGCGGGTCCGGTGCTCGCGCCTGCGGCGCTGCGCCCCTCGGCGGGAGGCGCGGCCGTCCCGGCGCCGCCGGGCGCCATCGGGTCCTGAGCCGGCGACGGCCGGCCCGGCCCGGTGTTCATGTGCGTCTCCGGCCGCCCAGCAGGCCGCTCATGTCCAGCTCGCCGGTCAGCGCCCGGCCCACCAGGAACCCCAGCACGCCGAGCACGAGTACGACGAGGAACGCCGTGAGGCCGCCGACCACCACGGCGAACCCGAGCGCGGCCCCGAACAGCAGGCCGACCGCGGGCCACAGACGGTTGTCATCCATCTCGCTCACCTTCTCCTGTCTCTGAGCGATCGCTGCGCGGCGGCGCCCGCCGCCGGCCGCCACCCGCTCCTGGGGCATGGCCCGCCTCGCCCTGGGCGGAACGGCCCCCCTCGTCTCCCGCGGGGCCGTCCGCCTTGCCGGCGGGCCGGTGCGCCTCGCCCTTGGCGGGGCGGGCGGTCTCCTCCGTGGCGGCATCGGCCCGCGCGGCCGGCGGGGCGGCGGATTCCTCGCCGGTCAGGGCCTCCTGGCCGGGCAGGGTGATGTCGTCTATGCGGACGTGGACCGGCAGACCGGGCACCAGCGGTTCGACCGCGGAGCGCACCTCGGCGGCGACCTCGGTGAGCGGCCGGCCGTACCGGACGACCACGGCCACCTCCACCTCGGCGTCCCGCACGGCGATCCCGGCGACCGTCCGCCCGGCCAGGTAGGTCGCCACCGGGCCTCCCGCGAGGGAGGCGACGTCCGGGCAGCCTTCCACCGCCTGGGCGATGCGGTCCGCCAGCCGCTCCACCTCGGGCTTCTCGCGGACGCCCGTGGGCGGTGTCATCGGACCCGCGCCTCCTGGGGCTCGCCGGTCTCCTCGCCGGGCAGGTGGAGGTCGTCCACGGTGATGTTGACCTCGGTGACCTCCAGGCCGCACATGTTCTCCACGGCGTCGATCACGTTGCGGCGCACGCCGGCCGCGAGGTCGGGAATGGACACCCCGTACTCGACGATCACGTCCAGATCGGCCGCGGCCTGGCGCTCGCCGACCTCGACCGCGACACCCTGCGTGCTGGCCGTGCCGCCGCCCCCGGTGAGGGCCTCGCGTACCGCGCCCAGCGCCCGGGACATGCCCGCACCCATGGCGTACACGCCGGACACCTGGCGGGCCGCCATGCCCGCGATCTTGGCCACCACGGTGTCGGCGATGGTCGTCCTGCCGTGTTCGCTGACGAGTTCGGCGTTGCCCCGATGCGTCATCGGCCGGGCGGTCGTGACGTCGGGCGCCTGGGTCTTGGTCTGGTTCATCTGTGTGCTCACCTCGTTGCCTCCGTTCCAGCAGGACTGGCCTGCGTCGCCGAATAGGAAGGCACAACCGGCGTAAGTGAGCACGTACCCGTAAATAGGGAGATATATGGTTATTTATGGCAAATGTCTGATTATCGGCGTGTCAGTGCCGGGCGTGCGCGCCCACCGGAGCCGACCACCGGCCCATCAGGTCCCGGTAGAGCTCCGAGGCGGCGACCATCTCCTCGTGCGTCCCGGCCCGCGCCCGCGCGCCGTCCATGACCAGCACCCGCTTCGCGCGCAGGGCCGAGGTGAGCCGGTGGGCGATCACGATGAGCGTCCCGCCGCGCGCGGCGAACGCCTCCTCGGCCCGCGCCTCGGCCGCCGGGTCGAGGTGGCAGGTCGCCTCGTCGAGCAGAACCAGCCGCGCGGGCGACAGGTAGGCGCGGGTGAGCGCGATGAGCTGGCGCTCTCCCGACGACAGCTCGCCCGGGTCCACCTCGGCGTCGTAGCCGCCCAGCCTCCGGGCCAGCTCGGTCATGCCGACCGCCTCCACCGCCCGGTCGAGCTCCGCGTGCTCCGTGAGCTCCGCGTGCTCCGTGAGCTCCGCGAGCTCCGCCGGTTCCGCGTGCTCCCCCCGGGACCGGCCGTCCGCCAGGTAGGTCAGGTTGTCGCGCAGCGTGCCGCGGAACACGTACGCCTCCTGCGGGATCAGGACCCGTGCCCGGCACATGGCGGCGCGGTCCATCTCCCCGACCGCCACCCCGCCGATGAGCACCCGCCCGGCGTCCGGGCGCAGGACGCCGGCCACCAGCGCCGCCACCGTCGACTTGCCGATGCCGCTCGGCCCCACGACGGCCAGGTGGTCGCCCTCGACCACCGTCAGGTCCAGGTCGGCGACCACCGGGTCGGCGCCCGGTCCGTAGGCGAACCTCACCCCCTGAAGACGCAGCTCCACGCCCTCCGGCCCGCCCGTGCGGCGGGTCGCCGCCGCCGGGGGCCGGTCGCTGGTCGCCGCGATGCGCTGGAGCGCCGTCACCAGGCGCACGCCGTTGACCCCCGCTCCCTGCACCAGGCTGCCCAGGGCGGGGGTGAGCGACTGCGCGACGTAGGTCAGCGTGCCCAGGATCACCCCGGCGGTCGCGCCCTGCCGCACCAGCGACGGCGTGGCGAGCAGCACCAGCAGGACGGGCAGCCACCCGCCCACCGCGAGCGAGACGGTGCGCACGGCCGTGAGCCCGGCCAGCGTGCGGGCGACCCGGGCCTGGCGCTCGACGTCCACCCCGACCCGGTCCGCCACGCGGTCCTCGGCCCCGCACGCGGTGACGTCCCGCAGCCCGTCCACCATGGCCGCCAGCGACGAGGCGGTCCGCTCCTCGGCCAGGATGAGCTCGCGCTGCGCCCGGGCCATCGCGGGCAGCGAGAGCGCGAACAGCACGAGCCCCGCGGCCAGCGGCAGCAGCACCAGCGGCAGCACCGCGCCCATCAGCGTCAGCACGCCGAGCGCCACGCCGGCCACCGAGAACAGGAACGACCTGACCACGGCGATCACGGCGCCGAACGCGTCGCGGGCCAGCTCCACCTGGCGGTTCAGCCGGGCCACCGCGGCGCTGTCGGGTCGCAGGCCCGAGGCCGCGGCCCGGTGCAGGGTGCCGTCGACGACGCGGCGCAGCAGGTCGTCCCGGAACGGCTCGACGATCCCCCCGATCGCCAGCAGCACCTGCCGCGCGCCGAGCGCCGCGGCCAGCCAGGCGGCGGCCAGCACGGCCAGCCAGCCGAGACCGGTCACCGGACGCCCGGCGGCGAACCCGTCGTCCAGGGCGCGCGCGACCGCCTGGCCCGAGACGAACGACGGCGCGGCCTCGGCGAACGACCAGCCGAGCAGCCGCGCCAGGTGGCGCGGGCGCGCGCGCACCGCCCGCCACAGCGGCTCCCGGACGCTCATGCCCGCTCCGCCACCGGAACGCCCTCCGCGCCCCGCGAGGCGGAGGACGGACCGGCGCCCGACGGCCGTCCTCCCTCAGCGGAGGCCGGGGGCGCGGTGGGGCGGGTGGCCTCGTCTCGGCGGGAGGCGGCGGGGTCGGGGGTCTGGAAGACGGCGCGGTAGGCGGGGTCGCGCCACAACGTCTCGTGGCTGCCGCGTCCCCGGATCCGCCCGTCCTCCAGCCAGACGACCAGGTCGGCGCGCGCCGCCGTCGTGGCCCGGTGCGCGACGATCACTCTGGTGCGGTCGCGCAGCTTCTCGGTGAGCGCCCGCGCCACCTGGTACTCGGTGACGGTGTCCAGGCTGGAGGTGGCGTCGTCCAGGATCAGCAGCCGGCCGCCGTGCGCGAAGGCCCTGGCCAGCCCGACGCGCTGGCGCTCGCCGCCCGACATGGGGGCCTCGTCGACCGGGGTGGCGTAGGAGCGGGGGAGCTTGCGGATGAAGGGGTCGGCCGCGGCGTCCCGGGCGGCGTCCCTGGCCAGGCCCTCCGGGCGGCCCACGGCGATCGCCTCGGCCAGCGTGGAGCCGAAGAGCACCGGCCGCTCGAAGGCGTAGCCGACGGCCCCGCGCAGGGCGGCGCGCTGCAGCCGCCGCAGCGGCACCCCGTCGAGCAGCACCTCGCCCTCGTCGGGGTCCACCAGCCGCCCGGCGACGGCGGCGAGCAGCGACTTGCCGCTGCCCGACCTGCCGACCACGGCGAGCGTGGCGCCGCCCGGCACGGTCAGGCCGATGTCGCGCAGCGCGGGACGCCCGTCCACGCGCACGCTCACGCCGCGCAGCTCC
This sequence comes from Sphaerisporangium rhizosphaerae, assembly GCF_042665155.1. Taxonomy (NCBI): domain Bacteria; kingdom Bacillati; phylum Actinomycetota; class Actinomycetes; order Streptosporangiales; family Streptosporangiaceae; genus Sphaerisporangium; species Sphaerisporangium rhizosphaerae. Next base: position 92,181 of record NZ_JBHTCG010000002.1, read on the forward strand.
AGCCGGCCGCGCTCGTCCGGCGCGCCGTCCCCCGTCAGGGCGCCCGTGTCCTCGTCCTCGAAGAGCCCGGAGCAGGGGCCGGCCGGGGGGCGCAGGCGGGCCTCGCCGTAGGCCGTCGCCGGCCGGTCGAGGACCTCGCTGACGCGCCGGGCCGCCGAACGGGCGCGGGCGAGGCGGTTCAGGTACCCGAGCGCCGAGCCGATGCCGGCGCCCAGCACGGCGTAGCGGGCCGCGGCGAACAGGTCTCCGACGCTCATCGCGCCGGCGGCCAGCCGGAAGCCGCTCACCCCGATGACGGCGATCTCCAGCAGCGGCACGACGATGGCCGCCTGCACCCCGGCGCGGGCGTTGACCCGCCACAGGGCCATGCCGCTGGCGCGCAGGCGCGGCAGCGGCTGGAGCACGCGGCGCACCTCCAGGTCCTCGGTGCCGGCCGCGGCGATGGTGCGCGCCCCCGACAGCGCGTCGATCAGCCGGGAGGCGATGTCGCTCTGCGCCTGCTGGTATCCGCCGGCGACGGCGGTGGTCTCGCGGAGGAACGCGCGAAGCACGAGCCCGATCAGGGCGAGGCCCGCCACGAAGGCCACCGCGGGCCAGGGGTCGATGAGCGCGAGCGCGACCAGCGAGCCGGCCGCGGGAACGAGCAGCGCCACGGCGGTGATGAGGGCCTCGGGGGCCGCGCCGACCTCCTCGGCGTTGCCGCCCGCCCGGGTGACCAGGTCGCCCGCGGAGAAGCGCCGGGAGATGGCCGGGCCGACGCCGAGCATGTGCCGCACGACTCGCAGGCGCAGCCCGCGCGCGGCTTGGGCTCCGCCGGCGCCGGCCGCGAACACGGCCACGGCGTCGCAGGCCACCAGCGCGGCGACGAGCAGGACGCAGTGCAGCAGGGGGCCGCCGGTCAGGGCGAGAACCCCCGAAGATGAGGGGCCGGTGGCATCGGGGGAGCCGCCGGGGGTGACCAGGACGTCCACCGCGCCACCCAGTGCGGCCGGGAGCAGCAGCTCCACGACGGCGCCGGACAGCGCGGTGACGGCGTACACGGCGGGCCACCGGCCGCTGCGGCGGAGCACCTCGAAGAGAAGCCCGTCCGACCCCGTCCGGCGTGGCAAAGGTTTCCCCTCCGTGTCGTGCGGGAATGGTCAGGCCTGGAGCGGCCGGATGAGGGCCGCCCCAGGCACTGGCTCAGATATCAGCCGATATCAGCCGCAGAGGATGCTGAGGCTGCTGTTCTCGTGGGGGGTGCACCCCACGAGGCTCAGGTTGCTGCCGCCGCCGCCGTGGCCGCCGGGGATCTCCATGTCCTGCAGGTCGAGAAGCGCCATTCGAGTCACGCCCTTTCGTGGTGCTTGGAGGGTTTGGGGGATCAGCCGCAGAGGATGCTGAGGCTGCTGTTCTCGTGGGGCGTGCAGCCCACGAGGCTCAGGTTGCTGCCGCCGCCGCCACCGCCGGTGGGGATCTCCATGTCCTGCAGGTCGAGAAGCGCCATTCGAGTCACGCCCTTTCGTGGTGCTTGGAGGGTTTGGGGGATCAGCCACACAGGATGCTGAGGCTGCTGTTCTCGTGGGGGGTGCACCCGACGAGGCTCAGGTTGCTGCCGCCGCCGCCGTGGCCGCCGGCGAGCTCCATCTCCTGGAGGTCGAGGAGAGCCATTACCGATCACCTCCTTCCGTGGTGGTCGCAGGGAGCCCCGTTCCGGCCGGAGCGCCGGACGGGGAGATCAGAGGCACGGTCACCGGCCGGTCGTGCAGCACGGTGCCCAGTGCGAGCAGGACGCCGGCGGTGCCGGTCGCCAGGTCCATCGACAGCCGCAGGAGCTGGTTGCCGGGGAAGGCGAGCCCGCCGCCGTAGGGCATGGCGTGCCAGCCGAGCCGCGCGATCTGGCCGCTCACCTCGGGCGAGGTGGGCCCGACGCCGGGCCGCAGCCCGAGGGCGAGCGCCGCGATCATGCCGGCCCGCCCGGCGAACAGCCCCGACTGCACGTAGTAGTCCAGGGTCGCCACCGGGCCGGTGTCGGTCAGCGCCTGCCGCAGGTCGTCGTCCTCGCGGTGGGCCAGGTACCGGGCCAGCACCACGCCGATGCCGGCCGAGCCCTCGTCCAGGTAGGGGTTGGTCCGCCAGCCCTGCTGCACCTGGAGCTGCCCGTCGGAGCGGTGGGTGCAGCGCCGCAGGTCCTGCCGCAGCGCGACGTTCGCGTGGTCCAGCAGCCCGGCGTCGCCGGTCGTCTCGTACGCCCGCAGGAACAGCAGGGCCGGGCCCGACGAGCCGCGCATCAGCCCGGCGTGCGGGTTGCCGCTGCCGCTGACCTCCGGCACGCTGTCGACCGCGCCGAGGCGGCCGGCCACCATGTCGGCGATCCGCAGGGCGGCGCCGGTCAGCTCGCGGTCGCCGGTCGCCTCGCCCAGGTGCAGCAGGTTGAGCCCCATGCCGGACAGGCCGGCGTACAGGCTCTGGCCGAGCTGCTCCCACTTCTCGCGCAGGCACAGGGTGACCAGCTCCAGGGCGTCATCCCTGCGGCCGAGCGCCTCGAAGGCGTAGGCCACGCCGTGCAGGCCGTCGTAGAAGCCGAGTCCGGTGCCCGGCCGCGGCGTCATGGCGCGCTCGCGCAGCCAGGTCTCGTACTCGGGGAACCGGCCGGCGCCGGTCTGGGCGAGCGCGTACAGCACGCCGGCGGCGCCGTTGGCCAGGTTGAGCCCGCCGCCCGGCTGGAACTGCGCGGCGTCGCCGGGGAACAGCCGGTCGGCGCGGCCGGGGGTGGCGGAGGCCAGGATGGCGCGGTGGGCCGCCTGCCGCACCGCGGACCACGAGGCGCGGCCCGGCAGGGGCAGCTCGCGCATCGCGCCCAGGTCGTGGGCCGGGGAGGACGTGCGCGCGGGAGCGGTCCCCGCGGGCGACACGGCGGCCCCGTTCGCGGGCGCGGGCGCCTCCGGTGCGGCGGAGGCGCGGTCCGCGACCTGGCCAGGGTCGCCGCCGAGGATCGTGCGCACGGCCTCCTCGACGAAGGCGCGCGGCACCGGGAAGGTGTCGCCGACCAGCTCGGCCAGGTGGATGACCTTGGCGCGCTGCAGAGGGATCAGCACCGTGGACATCGGGGCGAACAGGTTCAGCCGCATGCACGCCAGCGCGTACTGGTCGGCCGCGATGCCGAGCCGGTCCGGGGGCGGGCAGAAGCCCGGGTGGGCGAGGGTCGGCCGGCTGTTGTTCTCGGCCAGCCCGGCCACCTCGAAGTCGATCAGCACGACCCGGTCGTCCTCGACCAGCACGTTGAACGGGTGCAGGTCGCCGAAGACGACCCCGCGCTCGTGCAGCGCGGTCACCGCCCGTTCGACCCGGGCCAGCATGTCCAGCGCCCATTCGGTGTACTCGGCGGCGTCCTCGGGGGTGAGCGTGGCGCGGGTCAGGGGGTGCCGGTGCACCGACTCCTGGCTGAGCGTCGTCCCGTCGATGAACTCCTGGACCAGGAAGTGGTGCTCGCCCAGGGTGAAGTAGTCGAGCAGCGCGGGCACGACGTCGAGCCCTTCCAGGCGCCGCAGGATGTCGGCCTCGTGGCGCAGGCGGGCGACCGCGTCGCGGCCGGCGGCGTCGAGCCCGGCGTGCGGCCTGGCCTCCTTCAGGACGACCGGGCGGTCGGTGCGCGTGTCGCGCGCCTTGTACACCCCGCCGCCGTTGGAGAAGTGCAGCACCTTCTCGATCTCGTACGGCAGGCCGGCGAGCGTCACCGAGTTGCGGGCTTCCAGGTGCGGCCGGAGGAAGTCCGGCAGGGTCACCCACGACGGCGGCGAGAAGGAGGGGCCCCGGCGGTCGGGCACCAGGGTGCCGTCCGCGTCGGCGATCGCCAGGACGCGGTCCCGGTTGGGGGTCAGGCAGTAGCGTTCGGCGAAGCCGCCGTAGCGCACGTACAGGGGACCCTCGCCGTAGCGCAGGTCGCTGAGGATGTACGGGCCGCGCACGCCGTGCAGCAGCTCGCCCAGCTCCTTGAGCACGATCTCCAGCTCGGCCTCGTCGGCCGGGTAGAGGGTGGCGAGCTTGCCGCTGCTGCCCCGCTCGGCGTACTTGGAGTTGAGCATCATGACCACGCGGGGGCCGCGCAGGAACTTGAAGCTGAGCCGGCGGCCCACGCAGTAGTCCCAGATCGCGGCGAGCGTCTTCTCGGCGTCGTCCAGACAGGCGGACACGTGGATCTTCCATCCCTGCAGGGGGAGGGAGCGGTCCTCGGGCCCGTAGTGCAGCCAGGTGTCGGTGGCGCGGTGCTCCCAGCCGACCGGCACCTCTCTGCCCGATATGGGAAAGTCGGGATACTTTGTACGCTGAGTGTCAAGGGTGTCGTAAAACAGTGGATCGGCGAGGCAATAGATCTCGTACCTGTCGATCACGTCCCGCACCCCTCTCTTCGCTCGGTTCTGCTCGGCGCTAAGAGGAGAGTTACGGATAGCCCCAGCCGTGCCTAGTGACCGGACCCATAGTCGTCATATGCCAGTGTCACTATTGTTTTCGTGATAACTGTCATAGTTATCTACCTTGACCAGTGGATCTTTACCGAGGCTACAATGTCGATGACATTGCGAAAAATCGAGGGTTGACACACTTTGCCGGGTCGCGGCACCCCCCGGCCCGGCCTCTGCCTGGGCCTCCGGCCGCTCGGTCCTACTGGCGAGTAGGGGTTCGCGGTGATTCCGGCGACGTCAGGGGCTGGGTGTTTACGGCGCCTGAACGGTTTCTGGGCGCTATATAGGGTCATTTCGGACAGATGGTATCAAGCATCCTCCGTGGCCGCCGGGACAATGTTGAATGCGATTCGGTTTCGACGGCAAAGATTCGGGCAGTCTCGCTTGCCGACGTGGAATGTCGGGTTTCTCTATCTCCGCGACGGACAGGAACTACCTCGCGACAAAGGAGGAAGCATGACGCAGGTGGACTTCATCCACGTTCAGAAATTCCTGTCCGGCGTTGACTACCCGGCCAGCAAGGAACAGCTCGTCGAGCACGCCAAGTCGAAGAACGCGGACGAGCAGGCGATGGACGCGTTGCGCCGGCTTCCCGACAAGGAGTACGAAGGACCGAGCGGGATCAGCAAGGAACTGGCCAGGTCCTGACGAGGTCAGTCAGACGCCTGGCCGCCGTCGAGGTCCTGAGCGGACCGCTCCCGCGGCCTGCCGCACCCCTGAGATCAGGTGATCTGGTACAGCAGCTCGGGCCGCCCCAGGCCGCCGTACTGGGGCACCCGGCGCGCGACGCCGTTACCGACGAGATGCTCCAGGTAGCGGCGGGCCGTCACCCGCGAGACCCCGATCGCGGTGCCCATCGCCTGCGCCGACATCCCCCCGGGGGTCCTGCGCAGCTCGCCCGCCACCGCCTCCAGCGTCGCCTCGGCCATTCCCTTGGGCAGGCCGGTGCGCGCCGTCCCGCGCAGCGCCGACAGCGCCCTGTCCACCTCGCTCTGGCCGCTGACCTCGCCCGCCCCGTCCATGGACGAGCGGAAGGCGGCGTAGTGCCGCAGCTTCTCGCTCAGCGTGGCGAAGGTGAACGGCTTGAGCAGGTACTGCACGACCCCGACCGACACCGCCGAGCGCACCACCGACAGGTCCCGCGCCGAGGTGACGGCGATGACGTCGCAGAACACCCCCGCCGCCCGCAGCGTCCTGCACACGTCCAGCCCGTGCATGTCGGGCAGGAACAGGTCCAGCAGCACCAGGTCGGCCGGGCGGCGCCGCAGGAACCGCAGCGCCTCGCCGCCCGAGCGGGCCACGCCCACGACCGTGAACCCGGGCACCCGCTCGACGTAGAGGCGGTTGGCCTCGGCGGTGAGCTCCTCGTCCTCGACGATCAGCACCGAGATCACGCCGCACCGCCCGGAACCGCGGGGAGCGGCAGGCGGACGGTGAACACGGCGCCCTCGCCCGGCTCCCCGTCCGCGCCGCCCCTGCCGATCTCGATCGTGCCGCCGAGGCGGCGCACCGCCTGGCCGGTCATGGCCAGCCCCAGGCCGCGGCCGTCGCCCTTGGTGGTCCAGCCCCGCCGGAAGACGTCCTCGACGGCCGCCGCGTCCACGCCCGGCCCGCTGTCTCTCACCTGGACCAGGAAGGCGCCGTCCTCGGCGCGCAGGTGAACGCGCACGCGGGCCGGGGCGGCGCCGGTCATGGCGGCCTCCACGGCGTTGTCCACCAGGTTGCCGAGGATGGTCACCAGGTCGCGGCCGTCGAGCGCGACGTCGTCCAGCCCGCTGTCCGGGCTGATCGCCAGCTCCACGCCGCGCTCGGCGGCCTCGGCGGTCTTGCCCAGCAGCAGCGCCGCCAGCACCGGCTCGCGCACGGCTCCGACGACGCGGTCGGTGAGCTGCTGGGCGGTCTTGAGCTCGGCGGTGGCGAACGCGACGGCCTGCTCGGCGCGTCCGAGCTCCACCAGGGTGACCACGGTGTGCAGCCGGTTGGCGGCCTCGTGCGCGGCCGAGCGCAGCGACTCGGCGAAGCCGCGCTCGGCGTCGAGCTGGCCGGTGAGCGCCTGCAGCTCGGTGTGGTCGCGCAGCGTCACCACCGTGCCCAGCGGCCGCGCGCCCGAGCGCACCTGCGCGGAGCTGACCACAAGCACGCGGTCGCCGGTCAGGTGGATGTCGTCCGCGCGGTCCTCGCCGGAGGCCAGCGACCCGGCCAGCGACGGCGGCAGCCCGAGCTCGGCGATCGGCCGCCCCTCGGCGTCCGCGGGCAGCCCGAGCAGCTCGCGCGCCCCGTCGTTGGCCAGCGTCAGGCGGCGCTCGCCGTCGATGAGCAGCAGCCCCTCGCGCACCGCGTGCAAGATCGCGTTGTGGTGCTCGTACATGCGGTTCAGCTCCGAGGAGCGCAGGCCGTGCGTGTGACGGCGCAGGCGCGCCCCCACCAGGTAGGTGCCCGCGGTGCCTGCGGACAGGCCGACCACCCCGGTCAGCAGCGCCGCCGCGATCTGCTCGCGGAGCTGGGCGCTGATCTTGTCGACGAAGATGCCGGCGCTCACCAGCGCGCGGACGCGGCCGGAGGCGTCGCGCACCGGCGTGACGGCCCGCACCGAGGGGCCGAGCGTGCCGGTGTAGGTCTCGGTGAAGGTGCGCCCGGCCAGCGCGGGCGCGATCGTGCCGAGGAACCGCCCGCCGATCCGCCGCGGGTTCGGATGGCTGTACCTGCGGCCCTCGGTGCTCATGATCGTGATGAAGTCCATGCCGGCCTCGCGGCGGACCCGCTCGGCGTAGGGCTGCAGGACGGCCGAGGGGTCGGGGTCGTCCAGGGCGGCGAGCACGGTGGGGGAGTCGGCCACGCTGATCGCCATCCGCCTGGAGGTGGAGGCGGCCTGCTCGTCGATCAGCCGGCCGGTGTGCAGCAGGGCCAGGGCGGTGCCGCCCGCCACGGTGACCCCGACGACGACGATCTGGAGCACGAGCATCTGCCGCGCCAGGCTCCAGCCCCGCAGCCGGGAGCTGATCGCGGTCACGGCCTCACCTCCGCCGGGTCCCGAGGTGGCCCGCGCACGCCGCCGGGCCGTTGCCGTGCGACAGCGGCAACGTACGAAATGTACGCAATAGTGACCCAGGTCACTGACTCGGCGCATAGTCACTCGATCGAACCCCCCATCCACCCGTACGAACGTACGCGCACGAACAGACAAGGAGCGTCGAGTGACCATCACGGCCTCACCCCCGGCGCGCCGGGACCCCACCCGCTATCTCTACCTCGCCGTCATCGTGGCGGTGGTCGCCGGCGTCCTGATCGGACTTCTCGCGCCCGAGACGGGCGTGGCGCTCAAGCCGCTCGGCACGGCCTTCGTGGCGCTGATCAAGATGATGATCAGCCCGATCATCTTCTGCACCATCGTCCTCGGCGTCGGCTCGGTCGCCCAGGCGGCCAAGGTCGGCAAGGTGGGCGGCCTGGCCATCGGCTACTTCCTGGTCATGTCGACCGTCGCCCTGGTGATCGGCCTGGTCGTCGGCAACATGCTGCACCCCGGCGAGGGGCTCCAGCTCACCGACGCCCTGCGCAAGGCGGGCGAGGAGCAGGCGGCCAAGGGCGGTGAGAGCGGCGACAGCGTCTCGTTCCTGATCGGCATCATCCCGACCACGTTCGTCTCGGCGTTCACCGGCGGCCAGGTGCTGCAGACCTTGCTGGTCGCGCTGCTCACCGGCTTCGCCCTCCAGCGTATGGGCCCGCGCGGCACGCCGATCCTGCGCGGCCTGGAGCACGTCCAGCGGCTCGTCTTCCGCGTCCTGGCCATGATCATGTGGGCGGCGCCCGTCGGCGCGTTCGGCGCGATGGCCGCCGTGGCCGGCGCGGGCGGGTGGGAGGCCCTGCGCAGCCTCGCCATCCTCATGGGCGGCTTCTACCTCACCTGCCTGCTGTTCGTCGGCATCGTCCTCGGGGCGATCCTCTGGCTGGTCGCCAGGATCAACCTGCTGACCCTGCTGCGCTACCTCGGCCGCGAGTTCCTGCTGATCCTGTCGACCTCCTCCTCGGAGTCGGCGCTGCCGCGCCTGATCGCCAAGATGGAGCACCTCGGCGTGAGCCGCGCCGTCGTCGGCATCACCGTGCCGACCGGCTACTCCTTCAACCTCGACGGCACCGCCATCTACCTCACGATGGCCACGCTGTTCGTCGCCAGCGCCACCGGCGCCCCGCTGTCGGTCGGCGAGCAGATCTCCCTGCTCGTCTTCATGATCATCGCCTCGAAGGGCGCGGCGGGCGTCACCGGGGCCGGTCTGGCCACGCTCGCCGGCGGGCTGCAGTCCCACCGGCCCGAACTGGTCGACGGCGTCGGCCTGATCGTGGGCATCGACCGGTTCATGTCCGAGGCCCGCGCGCTGACCAACTTCGCCGGCAACGCGGTGGCCACCGTGGTGATCGGCACGTGGGTGCAGGACTTCGACCGTGAGCGCGCCACGGAGGTGCTGGCCGGACGCGACCCGTTCGACGAGGCCACCTTCGTGGACGACCACGGCCCCGGCGAGGCGCACGGCCCGGGGGACGGCGACGGCCCAGGCGACGGGAACGGCCCCGCGGAGCCCCGCGGGGACGCCCCGGACGCCGTCGCCCCGGAGCGCGCGGCGCGGGCCGAGGGCGAGACCGTCGCCCGCTGATCGGCGAATCGGTGATCGGCCGCCTCGATGATCGGCGGAACCGGTGATCGGCGGAACCGGTGATCGCCGGGCCGCGTCGAACCCGTGATTCGGCGGGCTGCGCCGAACCCGTGGCCCGCCGGGCCGCGCGGCCCCGCCGACGGCGAGGCCGCGCGGGAATGGGGATGAACCCGTGACCTCCCGGCCGCGTACCTCGGGATGTCGTGCCCGCGGACGCCCGTCGTCACGCCGTCATGGAGGAGACCCCTGTTGGCCGGTTCCACCGATCTCAGCCCGCTGCGCGCGGAGGCGAACGGCCCGTCGTCCTTCTCGCACCAGCGCGGGACCACCGGGGCCCAGGGCGCCCCGGTGGACTTCCGCCACCCCCGCAACCCGCACTTCCCCACGCCCGAGATGTGCGAGCGGCTGGAACGCGACGCCGCCGCCGTCCTGCGCCGCCACCCGGCCGACGCCGACGCCGTCGCCGCCGAGCTCTGCGCGGTGCTCGGGCTCAAGCCGCAGACGGTCGTGATGGGCAACGGGACCAGCGAGCTGATCACCTGGATCGACCACCTGCTGGTCCAGGAGAGCCTGGCCGTGCCCATCCCGGCCCCCGGCCGGTGGACCGAGCAGCCGCTCGGCACCGGCAAGCGCGTCGACATGTTCCCCCTCCAGGAGGACCAGGGCTTCGCGCTCGACCCCGAGGCCTACACCCGCTTCGTCCGCAGGCGCGGGTCGCGGGTCGCGGTCATCTGCACCCCCAACGACCCCGACGGCGGCCACCTGTCCCGCACGCGGGTCGTCGAGCTTCTGGACGGCCTGTCCGACCTCGACCTGATCGTCGTGGACGAGTCCCTGGCCGACTTCGTCGACGCCGAGGCCGCCCCCGGCGTCGCCGGCGAGGCCGCCATCAGGCCCAACGTGATCGTGCTGCGGAGCCTGGACCGGGCGCTCGGACTGCCCGGCGCCCGCCTCGGCTACCTGGTCGCCAACCCGGCGCTCGCGGGGAAGATCCGGTCCGTGCTGCCCCGGTGGAACCTCAACTCCTGCGCCGAGTCGCTGGTGTTCCTGCTCAGGGAGCACCTGCGGGACCACCGGGAGAGCCTGCGCGCGCTCGCCGAGGACCGCCGGTCGATGTCCCAGCGGCTCGCGACGCTCCCCGGCGTGACGGTGTACCCCTCGCAGGCGGACTTCGTGATGGTGCGCCTGCCCGAGGGCAAGGACGGCCGCGCGATCAGCGAGCACCTGCTGTCGGCCCACAATCTGCTGGTCCGCGAGTGCGGCGACAAGCTCGGCTCCAGCAGCGACTTCCTGCGGCTCGCGGTGCGGCCCCGCGAGGACGTGCAGCGCCTGATCGACGGGCTGCACGCGTGCCTGTTCTCGGTGGGCAACGGCCGGGCCGCCGCCGCCATCGGCGCGGGGTCCTCCTACCAGCAGGCCTACGCCGCCCCGGCGTCCGCGGCCAAGGACCCGCTGACCTACTCGTCCTACTCCTCCGAGCCGGCCGTGACGCCGTCCGCGATCGCCCCGGCCGCCTACCTCTCCGAGACCACGGCCCCCTACCCGCGGGACACCGCGTCGACCGCGTACACCCGGGAGCCCGCGTCGACCGCGTACTCGCGGGACACCGCTTCGGCCTCGTACTCGCGGGACCCGGCCCCGGCCTCCTACACCCGGGAGGCCGCCGCGTCTTCGTACACCCGGGAGTCCGCGTCGACCTCGTACTCGCGGGACTCCGCCTCGGCCTCGTACACCCGGGAGTCCGCCGCGTCCTCGTACGGCCGGGAGGCCGCGTCGACCGCGTACTCGCGGGACTCCGCTTCGGACGCGTACTCGCGCGACTCCGCTTCGGCCTCGTACTCGCGGGACTCGGCCCCGATCTCGTACACCCGAGAGTCCGCGTCTTCGTACACCCGGGAGGCCGCGTCGACCTCGTACTCGCGGGACTCCGCCGCGTCGTCATCGTCGAGGGACGCGGGATCGTCCGGGTACGCGCGGACCCCGGCCCCGTCCTCGTATCCGGCGGACGCCGGCTCCCCCTCGTACACATGGCCGGCCGCTCCGTCCTCCTACACGCTGGAGCCGGGCCCGTCCTCCTACTCGCGTGACCCGTCCCCGTCGTCCTACCGGCCGGAGGCCGCCTCCTCCTACCAGGCCGAGCCGGCGTCCTCCCACCAGTGGGAGGGGTCCTCCTCCTACCGGCGCGAGGCGCCGTCGGGCGCCTCCCGCCGGCCGGACGACGCCTACGCCGCGCCCGCCCAGACCGACCCGTTCGTGGTCGGCAGGGACGACCCCCGGCACGGGCGCCTGGACCCGCTGGACACCTCGGCGCGGTGGAGGTTCGACGAGAACACCGAGCCCTTCGACGCCGTGCTCGGCACCTGGACCGACGGCCCTCAGCGCGGGCGGCCGGCCAGGTAGACCTGCCTGGCCAGGGTGGTCAGCCGCGCGGCCGAGCCGCTGTAGGAGGCGCCCGCCGGCTGGAGGGTGAGCACCACGATGATCAGGCGGTCGCCCGCGCCGACCAGCCCGGTGGTGTGCAGCACCGGCCGGAGCAGGTTCACCGGCGGACGCGCGGGCGCGACCGCCGTGGCGCCGGCCGCCGTGGAACCGGTTACCCCGGCGACGGCCACCGAGGCGGCCCCGGTCGCCGCGTCGGGGACGGCGGTCCCGGGAGCCGCGACGGGGGAGGCGTTCCCGGACGCGGTGGCGGGAAGGGCGTCCCCGGACGCGGTGGCGGAGGCGGTGGAGCGCGCGCCGGAGCAGCGCACGGCCGGGGTGGCGCCGTAGCCGGACCAGCCCTGCTTGACGGCCCATGGCCGCGGCACGGCGCGCGGGATGCCGAAGTACTGGTCGAAGTCGTCGCTCGCGCACCGCGTGGCGTGCCGCAGGTGGCCGAGGATGAGATCGCGGATCTTCGGGTCGGCCCGGTCGAGCAGATAGCGGTAGGTCAGCACGACGTCGGAGGCGCTGAGCGCGGTGTAGCCCCAGAAGCCCGGCCGGGAGGCGGGCGGCGCTTCGGTGTCCCGCAGGCCCAGCCGGCGCACCATGCGGTCGATGATCGCCCGCCGGCCGCCGCGCCGCCAGAACTCCGAGGCCGCGTCGTCGTCGCTGGAGCGCAACATGTCCCGGAGCAGCCGCTGGTCGGCGGCGGGAATCGCCTGGCCCGGCCTGCGCGACTGCAGGTGGTCCAGCGCGATGAGGATCTTGACCACGGAGGCCGACCGGAAGCGGCCGTGGATGTTGTGGGCGAGCGTCGTCGCGCGCGTCGTGCGGTCGAAGACCATGTAGCCCGCGGTCGTGCCGGCCGGTACACGGGGGACGGGGCGCGCCTCAGGGGCGCCCGCGGACGCCCGCGCGGGCGGGGCCGGCAGGCAGGTCATGGCGAGCGCGGCGGACAGCAGCAGCGTCAGCGGTCTGAGCAAGTACGGCATCATGCGCACGATAGCGGTAATAAGACGATGACGGCTCGACGAGGAGTGGACATGGACGTGCTGGGAATCGACATCGGCGGATCGGGCATCAAGGGCGCCCCCGTCGACACGGCGGCCGGGAGGCTGTCGCGCGAGCGCCTGCGGGTGCCGACGCCGAGCCCCTCGGCGCCGAAGGAGGTCGCCGGCGTCGTCCGGCAGATCGTGGAGCACTTCGCCTGGACCGGCCCGGTCGGCGTGACCTTCCCCGGAGTCGTGCTGGACGGGGTGACCAGGACGGCGGCCAACGTCGACCGCTCCTGGATCGGCCTGGACGCGCGCGGGCTGTTCGCCGACGCGACGGGCCTTCCCGTCACCGTGCTCAACGACGCGGACGCGGCGGGCCTGGCCGAGGCCAGGTTCGGGGCCGGGCACGGCCGGGCGGGGATGGTGGCGATGTTCACCTTCGGCACCGGCATCGGCAGCGCGCTGATCGTGGACGGGCTGCTGGTCCCCAACACCGAGTTCGGGCACCTGGAGATCGACGGCCACGAGGCCGAGCGCCGCGCCTCCGACCACGCCAGGGAGAAGCACGACCTGAGCTGGGAGCACTGGGCCGAACGGGTGCAGAGGTACCTGGAGCACATCCAGATGCTGCTGTCCCCGTCGCTGATCATCGTCGGTGGCGGCGTCAGCAAGAAGGCCGACAAGTGGCTGCCCCTGATCGAGCTGCCGGGGACGCCCATCGTGCCGGCGGCGCTGCTCAACGAGGCGGGCATCATCGGGGCGGCGCTCGCCGCCGAGACCGCCGCGCACGCGCACCGCTGACCCACCCCGCGCGCAGCCGCGGCCCCGGGGGGAGCCGCGGCCCCGCACAGCCGCGCACGCGCGTCCCCGGCCGCGCGGACCTCTCCCCGGTCCCCGCGCGCGGCCCGCGCGGGCCGGTATCCGCGCGTGCCGGTCCCGGCGATCGTTCTGACCGGCTCTGGGGAGATTGTTCGCGGGGCAGGGATGACCGGACGCCGACCGCGGCGCGGACCTCATCACCTTCCGTTTCCGCGTTTGTCCCCTGTCCTGGGGGCACCTTTAGTGACGTGGGCGGAAAGGAGAAATCATGGAGGTGACCATCGCATTGCGCTTGCCGCGCGATGCGGCGAGCGTGTCGGTGACCCGGCAGATCCTCGGGGCCGAGCTGGAGGTGCTCGGCGTCGAGCAACAGATCAGGGACGACATCCTGCTGATGCTGACCGAGGCCTGCTCCAACGTCATCAAGCACGCCACGGACGGCGACGAGTACACCGTCAGCGCGCAGCTCGTGTCGGAGAAGTTCGTGATCACCGTGCTGGACACCGGGGGTGGCTTCGACCCGGACAAGATCGGGGAGCGTCCGCCGATGGCCGAGGGCGGACGGGGGCTGCAGATCATGCGCGCGCTGGCCGACGACGTGCGCTTCATCAATCGGCCTCGCCAGGGCGCGATCGTGTGCCTGGAGAAGGCGCTCAAGTACACCCACGACTCCCCCGGCGAGCTGTTGCGCGCCGCCCGCTGACCCCGGCGTCCCGCCGGCAGGTGGTCGCCGCCGGCGGGGCCGGGGATTCGCGGAAGGCGCACCGAGGGGAAGCAGAGGGGTAAGAGCGCAGGTCAGGGAGGGCAGGGGCGAAATCGGGGTACGGGGCGCCGGTAAACCGTTGGCGGAGAGCCGGGGAAGGTTGCTTATCCTTGCCGGTGGCGGTCGTTCGACGAGACGGCCGGGAAAGCGACCATGGGAACGTCTTCGTTGAAATCGCCCCTGACCGATCTGCGCGAGCGGCTGCCCGCGCTCATGCTGCGCGATGAGATCCGGCTGCGCCGCCGCATCGACGGCGCGCGCCGCGTGCGCGACGGCAAGGCCCTGCGCTCCATCGCCGACCAGGTGGCCACCGAGATCGACGCGGCCGAGGCCCGGGTCGCGGCCCGCCGGGCGCTGGTGCCCGCTCTCACCTATCCCGAGAACCTGCCGGTCAGCGGGCGCAAGGACGACATCCTGGAGGCGCTCCGCGACCACCAGGTGGTGATCGTCGCGGGGGAGACCGGCTCCGGCAAGACCACCCAGATCCCCAAGATCTGCCTGGAGCTCGGGCGGGGCGTCAAGGGGCAGATCGGTCACACCCAGCCGCGCCGCATCGCGGCCCGCACCGTGGCCGAGCGCATCGCCGAGGAACTCGACATCCCGCTCGGCGACGCCGTCGGCTACAAGGTGCGCTTCACCGACCACTCCGGCGACGACACGCTGGTCAAGCTGATGACCGACGGCATCCTGCTCGCCGAGATGCAGCGCGACCGGCTCCTGTCCCGGTACGACACGCTGATCATCGACGAGGCGCACGAGCGCAGCCTCAACATCGACTTCATCCTGGGCTACCTCAAGCAGCTCCTGCCCAAGCGGCCCGACCTCAAGGTCGTCATCACCTCGGCGACCATCGACCCCGCGCGCTTCTCCCGCCATTTCGGCGACGCGCCGATCGTCGAGGTCTCCGGCCGCACCTATCCCGTCGAGGTGCGCTACCGCCCGATCCGCGAGGACCAGGAGGACCAGGCGCAGGCCATCGTCGAGGCGGTGGACGAGCTGTGCCGGGAGGGGCCGGGCGACATCCTGGTCTTCCTCAGCGGCGAGCGCGAGATCAGGGACACCGCCGAGGCGCTCAAGGGCCGGCCCGAGGAGGTCCTCCCGCTGTACGCGCGGCTGTCGGCCGGCGAGCAGCACCGGGTCTTCCAGGCCCACCGGGGCCGGCGCGTCGTCCTGGCGACCAACGTGGCCGAGACCTCGCTCACCGTCCCGGGCATCAAGTACGTGGTCGACCCCGGCTTCGCCCGCGTCTCGCGCTACAGTCACCGGCTGAAGGTCCAGCGGCTGCCGATCGAGGCGATCTCGCAGGCGTCGGCCAACCAGCGCAAGGGCCGTTGCGGCCGCACCTCCGACGGCGTGTGCATCCGGCTGTACGACGAGGAGGACTTCCTCGGCCGGCCGGAGTTCACCGACCCCGAGATCCTGCGCACCAACCTCGCCTCGGTCATCCTGCAGATGACCTCGCTCGGCCTCGGCGACATCGCGGCGTTCCCGTTCGTCGAGCCGCCCGACCAGCGGCAGGTGAAGGACGGCGTCAACCTGCTGCAGGAACTGGGCGCCTTCGACGAGCACCGCAAGCTCACGGCGATCGGCGGCAAGCTCGCCCAGCTTCCCATCGACCCGAGGCTCGCGCGCATGGTGCTGGCGGCGGACGGCAACGGCTGCGCCACCGAGGTCATGGTCATCGCCGCGGCGCTGTCCATCCAGGACCCGCGCGAGCGCCCGGCCGACAAGCAGGCCCAGGCCGACCAGAAGCACGCCAGGTTCGCCGACAAGGAGTCGGACTTCCTGAGCTACCTCACCCTCTGGGACCACCTGCGCGAGCAGCAGCGCGAGCTGTCATCGAGCCAGTTCCGGCGCATGTGCAAGGCCGACTACCTCAACTACCTGCGCGTACGCGAGTGGCAGGACATCTACAGCCAGCTCAAGCAGGTCGCCAAGGGGCTCGGCGTCACGCTGAACACCACGCGCCCCGACCCCTACCAGATCCACGTGTCGCTGTTGGCCGGCATGCTGTCCCACATCGGCGTGCTGGACGTCGAGAAGTCCGACAAGAACGAGGCGGGGCCGCGGCGGCGCCCGGTGCGCGAGTACATCGGCGCCCGCAACGCCCGCTTCGCGATCTTCCCGGGGTCGGCGCTGTTCCGCAAGCAGCCCCGGTGGGTGATGGCGGGCGAGCTGGTGGAGACCTCCCGGCTGTGGGCGCGGGTGGTCGCCAAGATCGAGCCCGAGTGGGTCGAGCCGCTGGCGCAGCACCTGGTCAAGCGCACCTACAGCGAGCCGCACTGGGAGAAGAACCAGGGCGCGGTCATGGCCTACGAGAAGGTCACGCTGTACGGCGTGCCGATCGTGGTCGACCGGAAGATCAACTATGGCCGGGTGGACCCCGAGCTGTCGCGTGAGCTGTTCATCCGCCACGCCCTGGTCGAGGGCGACTGGGAGACCCACCACCGCTTCCTTAAGGAGAACCGCCGGCTGCTGTCGGAGGTCGAGGAGCTGGAGAACCGCGCCCGCCGCCGCGACATCATGGTGGACGACGAGACGCTGTTCGACTTCTACGACAAGCGGGTGCCCGAGACCGTCGTGTCGGCCGCCCACTTCGACAGCTGGTGGAAGCGGAAGAAGCAGGACGAGCCCGACCTGCTGACCTTCTCAGCAGAGATGCTGATCAACCAGGGCGCGGACGCCGGCGACCTCCAGCAGGCCTACCCCGACGCCTGGCGGCAGGGCGGCCAGCGCATGCGGCTCACCTACCAGTTCGAGCCCGGCGCCGACGCCGACGGCGTCACCGTCCACGTCCCGCTCCAGGTGCTCAACCAGGTCGAGGACGACGGGTTCGACTGGCAGATCCCGGGCCTTCGCGAGGAGCTCGTCACCGAGCTGATCCGCTCGCTGCCCAAGGTCGTCCGGCGCAACTTCGTCCCCGCCCCCAACTACGCCAAGGCCGTGCTCGAGCGGGTGACGCCGGGCGGCGAGCCGCTGGCGGAGGCCGTGGCCCGCGAGCTGTTCGCCCTCACCGGGGTGCGGGTGCAGCCGGACGCCTTCGACCCGAGCCGGCTGCCCGACCACCTGCGGGTCACCTACCGGGTCGTGGACGAGCGCAAGCGCACGGTCGCCGAGGACAAGGACCTCCCGGCGCTGAAGCGGCGGCTGGCGCCCAAGCTGCGCGCCACGCTGTCACGCGCGGGCGAGAGCCTCGAACGCACGGGCCTGCGCTCCTGGACCTTCGGCGAGCTGCCCAAGCTGTTCGAGCAAGGGCGCATCAAGGCCTACCCGGCGCTGGTCGACGAGGGGAGCAGCGTCGCGGTCCGCGTCTTCGAGACCGAGGAAGAGCAGCGCGCGGCGATGTGGGCGGGCATGCGGCGGCTGGTCCTGCTGAACGTCACCTCGCCGGCCAAGGCCATCCTGCGCGGGCTCACCACCCAGCAGAAGCTCGCGCTGAGCCACAGCCCGCACCGCGACGCCGCCGAGCTGTTCGAAGACTGCGTCACCTGCGCGGCCGACAAGCTCATCGCCGAGGCCGGCGGCCCGGCGTGGGGCGCGGCCGCCTTCACACGCGTGCACGACCACGTGCGGGCCGAGCTCTACGACACGACGGCCGAGGTGGTGGCGAGGGTCGAGCGCATCCTGGCCGTCTGGCAGAAGGCCCGCGCGACGCTCTCGCCCATGAAGGACCCGCAGGACATCCTGGAGGAGATCGAGGAGCACCTGTCGTCGCTGGTCTTCCCCGGCTTCGTCACCGCCACCGGCTACACGCGCCTGCCCGACCTGCAGCGGTACCTACGGGCGGTCGAGCGGCGGCTGGAGAAGCTGCCCGACGACCCCTACCGCGACCGCGAGCGCATGCTGAGGCTCGACGAGATCCGCATGGCCTACGAGGAGACCGTCGACCGCCTGCCCCCGGCGCGGCGCTCGGAGCGGGCGGTGACCGACATCCGCTGGATGCTGGAGGAGCTGAGGGTCAGCTACTTCGCCCAGACCCTCGGCACTCCTTACCCCGTCTCCGACAAGCGCATCCAGAAGGCGATGGCCCAGCTCATCGCCTGACCGCGAACCAGGGTGACGGGGCGCCGAAACCTTTCGAGAATTTCATCGGCGTTTCATGAGGTCATGTCCTCCTTAAGCGGTTAAGCCGCTTGAAATGTTTCTTCATCTCATTGACATGTTTCGAGGCGGTCCGCAGAATGGCGCGCAGGCCGGCCGCCGTACGCACATGCCATGTCGACGATCAGCGTTCCAGTGGAGGAACAGACATGATCGACAGTGCCGCCCCCCTCGGCGGAACTCGCGGGCGCCTGTCCGGTGTCCGCAAACTGCTCATCGCCGTCGCCGCCTGCGTCCTGGGCGCGAGCTTCGCCGTGAGCCTGTCGTCCTCGGCCAGCGCCGCCGACTGCAGCGCCGGCTACGTCGGCCTCACCTACGACGACGGACCCAACCCCAACAACACCAACAACCTGCTGAACACCCTGAAGTCCAACGGTCTGCGCGCCACGTTCTTCAACATCGGGCAGAACGCCCAGAACAACCAGGGACTGGTCCGGGCCCAGCGGGACGCCGGAATGTGGATCGGCAACCACAGCTACACCCACCCGCACCTGACCCAGATGAGCAGCTCGCAGATCCAGTCGGAGCTGCAGCGGACCCAGCAGGCCATCCAGCAGGCCACCGGCACCGCGCCCCGGCTGTTCCGCCCGCCCTACGGAGAGACCAACGGCACGCTGAAGTCGGTGGAGCAGCAGCTCGGCCTCACCGAGATCATCTGGGACGTCGACTCGCAGGACTGGAACGGCGCCAGCACCGCCCAGATCGTCCAGGCCGCCGGCCGGTTGCAGAACGGCCAGATCATCCTCATGCACGACCAGTACGCCACGACGGTGCAGGCGATCTCGCAGATCGCCGCGAACCTGCGCAGCCGCAACCTGTGCGCCGGCATGATCTCCCCCTCCACCGGCCGGGCCGTCGCGCCCGACGGAGGCGGCACCCCCTCCAGCCCTCCGCCCTCCAGCCCTCCGCCCAGCGGCGGCGGCAGCTGCACCGCCACCCTCTCGGCGGGCCAGTCGTGGAGCGACCGCTACAACCTCAACGTCGCGGTCTCCGGCTCCAGCAACTGGACCGTCACGCTGAACATCCCCTCGCCCGCCAAGGTCATCGCCACCTGGAACACCAGCGCGAGCTTCCCCAGCGCCCAGGTGATGACCGCCAGGCCCAACGGCAGCGGCAACAACTTCGGCCTCACCATCCAGCACAACGGCAACTGGAACTGGCCCTCGGTCTCCTGTCAGGCCGGGTGAACGTCGCCCGGCGGCCCTGAGCGGGGCCGCCGGGCGAGAGCAGACGTGGCGTGGCGCCGCGGCGGTCGCCACGCCACTGCCGTTTCCCCGGCAAGTAAGGTCGGACACACGCATACGGGAGGAGTGTCGTGATTCGCGCGCTGGTGTTCGACGTCGGGGAGACGCTGATCGACGAGACCCGCATCTGGACGCGCTGGGCCGACCGGCTGGGGGTCTCGCGTTTCACCATGCTCGGCGTGCTCGGCGGGATGGCCGCGCTCGACCGGTCCTACAGTGAGGCGTTCGAGATCGTCCGCCCCGGTCTGGACGTCGAGGCCGAGGTGGAGGCCTGGCGTGAGGACGACCCGGACGGCCTGCGGGAGAACTTCGACGCCGGCGACCTGTACCCCGACGCGCGGCCCGGCCTCGCCCAGCTCCGCGCGGCCGGATACGAGCTGATCATCGCGGGCAACCAGCCGCCGCAGGCCTACGACGCGCTCGTCGCGATGGACCTGCCGGTCGACGCCGTCCACACCTCGGCGGGATGGGGCGTCAGCAAGCCCCACCCGGACTTCTTCGCCAAGGTGGTCGCGGTCGCCGGCCGCGAGCCCGGCGAGATCCTGTACGTGGGGGACCGGCTGGACAACGACGTGCTCCCGGCCCGCGAGGCCGGCCTGCGCACCGCCCTGTTCCGCCGCGGCCCGTGGGGCCACCTGCACGCCGACCGCCCCGAGGCGGCCACCGCCGACCTGGTGATCGACGACCTGCCCCACCTTGCCGCCCTCCTCGCCGAGGGTCGCCTGGACGGCGCCCGCTCCTGATCACCCGCCGGGCCGCCCGCGGCTCCTGGCGGTGATCACAGACGATCGCCCGGCCCTTTCCCGGTCACGTGAGGTGGCCGGGCCCGGTCCTGGTCACATGAGGTGGCCGGGCTCGGGCGCCGGCGCGTGGCGGGCGTCCGGCTCGCGGCGGGTCTCCGGCTCGTGGTCGGGGTCCGGGGGCAGGTCGTCGGCCGTGGTGATGATCAGCTCGTGCGGCACCAGGACGACGGCGGTGGTGCCGCCGTACGGGGAGCGGCGCAACGTGATCTTGACCTTGTGCCGCTCGGCGAGCTGGCTGACCACGAACAGGCCGAGCCGGTCGCTGTCGGCCAGGTCGAACTCGGGCGGGTTGGCCAGGCGCCGGTTGAGCTCGGCGCGGTCCTCCTCGCCCATGCCGAGGCCGCGGTCCTCCACCTCGACGACGAAGCCCCGGCCGACCAGCTCCCCGCGGATGTTGACCCGGGTGCTGGGCGGGGAGAAGACCGTGGCGTTCTCGATCAGCTCCGCGAGCAGGTGGATGACGTCGGCGACGGCCGTGCCGATCAGCGAGGCGTCCGACATGGGCAGCACGGTGACCCGCGTGTAGTCCTCGACCTCCGCGACCGCCCCCCGCACGACGTCGTGCATCGGCACGGGTTTGCGCCAGGCCCGCCCCGCGGGGGCGCCGGACAGGATGATCAGGCCCTCCGCCTGACGGCGCATGCGGGTGGTCAGGTGGTCCAGCCGGAACAGGTCGGCGAGCGCGTCGGGCGCGCTGGTCTTGCGCTGCATCCCGTCGAGCTGGGTGAGCTGGCGGTGCAGCAGCGACTGGTTGCGCCGGGCCAGGTTGCGGAAGACCAGGCTGACCCCCTTGCGCAGCTCCGCCTGGCCGACGGCGGCCTCCACGGCGGTGCGGCGCACGGTGGTGAACGCCTGGGCGACGTCCTGCACCTCCATGGTGGTGCCGGTGGCCAGGATCGGCGGCGCCTCGCTCTCGACGTCGACCGGCTGGCTCTCGCGCAGCTTGGCCACGACCCGGGGGAGCCGCACGTCGGCCAGGTCGATGGCGGCGCTGCGCAGGTCGGCCAGCTCCTGGGCCAGGCCGCGCCCGAACCGGGCCGACAGCACGACGGCCAGCAGGATGGCGACCAGGCCGAGGCCGGCGGCGGCGACGATCTGCGCGATGATGCCCGAGGCCGTGGCGTCGGTGCGGGTGTTCAGCAGCGTCGCGCGGTCGGTGGCGAGCTGGTCGAGCCGTGACCCCAGCGTGCCGGCGAGCGGCTGCCAGGCGGCCGCCTGCGCGGGGGTCCCGCCTCGCGAGATCACCTGGTTCTCCATGGTGGTCAGCCGCTTGTAGTCGGCCGAGGCCACCAGGTCGTCGTAGGGGCGGCGCAGTTCGGCGTCCAGGGCCTCGGCCCCCCGGGCGAGCAGCAGGCGGCGCCCGGACACCATGTCGGCGAAGACGCGCCGCTCCTCGTCGCCGAGCGAGTTCTGCTGGATGGCCCCCGACAGCAGGGCGTCCTCCTGGGACAGCAGCTCGCGGGACCTGGCGATGGTCTGCAACCCGTTGGACTTGCGGTACAGCGCCAGGTCGGGCACGGTGATCAGCTCGTCGTACATCTGGTACAGCGCGTCCTGGATCTTGGTGTACTCCTGGATGGCCGACAGGCGGCTCAGCGTGCGGCCGTCGACGTCCTGGCGCACCGAGCTGAGCCTCAGCAACTGCCTCTCCAGCTCCGCGAGGCTCTGCACCACCTCGGGCCCGGTCGCCGACTGCCCCTCCAGCGAGGTGGACCGCTGGTGGAACAGCCGCGCGGCCAGGTCGGTCTGCTCGCGCGCGGCCGACAGGCGCCCGCCGTCGGGGGCGCTGCCGCTGAGGAAGATCGCCGAGAGCTGGCGTTCCTGCTGCACGTGGTCGGCCAGCACTCCGGCGGGGGTGGCCACCTGGTCGAACAGCGTGACCGCCCTGCGCAGGTCGAAGAAGACGCCCACGAGGTGCGCGGTCATCACGACCCAGAGCAGGATGAGCGCGACGATCGGCAGGCTGAGCAGCGAGTACAGCTTGAAGCGAATGGTGCGATTCTGGGAAGCCATGTCTCCGCGCCTTGCGTGGAGGCCTACGGGAGGCCTTCGGGGGAATGCCGCGCGCACTTTCGTGGAGATCGCGGCGAGGTCAGTGCCCATGGCGCCGCTCCTGGGTCGAGCCGGCCAGGTGCACCCGTCCGGACGGGTCGCCGCCGGTCACCGTCGCGACGCACCTTCCCGGCCCGTCCTGGATCAGGGCGAGGTAGGGGTCGCGTTCGCCGGGATCGAGCGGGAAGACGGCGAAGTCGCAGCGCGAGCCCGCCGCCAGGACGCCGATGCGTCCAGGGCCCTCGTCCAGGCCGAGCGCGCGGGCGCCGCCGGCGGTGGCGGCCTCCACCAGGCGGCGCGGCAGGTCCTGGCCGCGGTATCCCTGCCGCCGGGCGAGCTGGTGCAGCAGCCGCACGTCCTCCAGCAGGTCCAGCGACGGGCTGGAGGCCAGCGAGTCGGTGCCCACGGCGATCGGGGAGCCCTCTTCCAGCAGGGCCGCGATCGGCGGTCCGTCCAGGCCGAGGGTGCGGTTGGAGCGGGGACACAGCGCGACGCTCACCCCGCGCTCGCGCAGCAGCGCCCGCTCGGCGGCGTCCAGGTGGACGCCGTGCGCGACGTGGCAGCGCCGGCCGAGCAGGCCGAGGGCGTCCAGGAAGTCGACCGGCCCCTGCCCGGTGCCGCCCGCGCGCAGGATCTCGAAGTCGAAGCCGAGGTCGCGCACCAGGCGGGCGATCGGCCCGGTGCCCGAGACGGTGTACTCGCGTTCGTGGGCCGACTCCAGCAGGTGGATGTGCTGGCGCAGGTCGTACCTGCGGGCCAGGACGCCGAGGTCGGCGAGCACGCCGGTGTCCAGGGTGTAGGGGGCGTGCGGGGCCAGCCCGACGAGCCCCGCCCGCGGGGCGTCCCCGGCGCCGCGCAGTTCGCGCACCGTGGAGGTCAGGTGGTCGCGGCCGGTCCCGGCCCAGCTCTCGTCGGTGTCGCCGAGCACCTCCAGGTAGGAGACCCCGGCCAGCCCCGCCTGGTGCAGCACCGGCATGGCCTCGATGTCGGTGACCACGTCGGCGGCGGCCGTGGTGCCGTGGCGCAGCGCGAGCCGCGCCCCCTCGCGGGCGCTGGCCGCCCAGTCGGCGCCGCCGGAGGAGAAGTAGACCGCGTCGAAGGTGGTGGACCACTCCTCGAAGGAGCCGTACACGCGCGCGCCGACCTTCGCCATGCGGGTGAACTGCAGGTGGGTGTGCGCGTTGACGAGCCCGGCCACGACCATGCCCGGCCAGCGCAGCTCCTGCGCGCCCGGATGGGCGGTCAGCATCTCGCGCCGCTGGCCGGTCGCCAGCACCCGGCCGTCCCGCACGGCCACGGCGCCGTCGCGGATCGGCGGGCGGGCGATGGGGAGCAGGAGCGGCGCGGAGTGGATCACGGCGCCCATATGGTGCCCGTCAGGCCGAGGATCTTGGCGGTGACCATGACCGCGGTCATGGCGGCGAAGCCGGCCAGCACCAGCAGGTCGACGCGGTCGAAGGCCAGCTCGCGCATCCAGGTGCGGTGCCGGCCGCCGAAGCCGCGCAGGTCCATGGCGTTCACCGTGTCCTCCGCGTCGATCAGCGCGTTCACCGTCAGGGGGATGACCACCGGCCGCAGCGACAGCAGCCGCCGCACCGGGTTGCGGCTGCGGCTGTGCTCGTACCCCCGGATGCGCTGGGCGTCGATGGTCTCGTGCAGGCTCGCCCAGGTGGAGGGCAGGAACCGGAAGGTCAGGTCCACCCCGTAGGCCAGCCGCTGCGACAGCCCGAGCCGCGCGAAGGCCACCCCGAAGTCCGACGGCGCGATGTTGAACGCCACCGGGAAGCTCACCATGGCCAGCGAGATGTAGCGGACCAGGGTGGTGGCGGCGTACGACAGGGCGGCCCAGGTGATGGGGGTATGGGTGAGCGGGACGGTGAACAGCACCTCGCCGGTGCCGCCGCCGCGGCTGATGGACGAGGTCAGGACGCTGTTCACCAGGACCAGGACCGTGGTGACGGTCAGCATGAACGCCCAGTTGGCCCGCACACCGCGCCACGGGATGCCCGCGGCGCGGTAGTACAGCAGGGCGGCCGCCGTGCACGCCAGCACGGCGCGCAGGTCGTCGACCCCCGCCACGGCCACGATGTAGAACACGGGAACCAGCAGGAGCACCCGCGGATCGCGGCGGCTCAGGAAAGAACCCGCGCCCAGGTAACGCGGCGTGACGTCCACCCGGTTACCGTCCGGTCCGCTTGGACAGCGGCTCCCAGATGGCGTCCAGCGCGGGGGTGAGGATGACGACGGCGATGGCGTCGGCGATCAGCGCGGGGACGTAGTTGATCGAGATGACGGTCGAGACGTCGATGTTCTGCACCCAGATGTCGGTGAACACGAACAGCAGGCCGATGGCGGTGGCCAGCAGAGATCCGAGCGCGGTGACGACCAGACGCAGCGCCTCGCCGGCGATCGGCGGCAGGTAGGCGAAGAACAGCCCGGCGAAGGCGCCGACCAGGCCGTTGGCGACGCTCCAGTTCCAGTACGTCAGGCCGTACCCGGAGATCAGGTCGATGATGGCGTTGCCGACCAGGCCGACGAAGAAGCCGGCGATCACGCCGAAGCGCTTGCCGAAGAACGGCACCAGCGCGAACGCGGGTCGCACCGTGACGGCCTGCGTGCCGGGGATCAGGAAGCTGAACAGGCCGAGCACGCCGTACAGCGCCGCGCCGACCGCGCCGAAGACGACGGTCCGGGAGGAGATCGATAAGACGGGCTCTCGCGGGGTGGTTGCGTCTGTGCTCATGAGGGGGTGGTTCCTTCCGTGGGGGAAGAGGGGGAAGGGGTGAGGAGGGAGACCCGGCGGGCCAGGTCGAAGGGATGGGCGATCGCCCCCGAGGCGGGCGGGTGGTCGCGCACCGCGGCCACCAGGCTGGTCGCCGCCAGGCCCGCCCGCGACCAGAGGGCGCCTTCGGCGGCCAGCTCGGCCGGGGAGGCGTCGGCGGCGACGCCGCCCTGGTCCACGACGATGATGCGGTCGGCGTAGGTGAGGGCGAGATCGACGTCGTGGGTGATGAAGTACAGGCTCTCCACGCTGGGGGCGGCGAGCGCGTGGCCCATGAACTCGGTCGTGGTGCGCAGGTCCTGCCCGGCGGTGGGCTCGTCCAGGATCAGCGTGCGCGGCCGCATGGCCAGGGCGAGGGCGACGGTGAGGCGGCGCTGCTGGCCGAACGACAGCGTGCGCGGCGGCCGGTCCATGATGTCCTTCTCGTCGTCGAGCAGCACGGCGCGCAGCGCGGCGCGCGCGTCGGCGTCGATCTCCTCGGGGTCGCGGCCGAGGTTGCGCGGGCCGAACGCCAGCTCCTGGCCGACGGTGGCGCTGAACAGGGCCTGGCCGGGGTTCTGGAACACGTAGCCGAAGGTGGTGGCCAGGTTCCTCACCGAGCGCTCGGCGACGGGGGAGCCGTCCACCAGCACCTCGCCGCGCGAGGCCGTGATGAGCATGACGGCGGCGCGCAGCAGGGTCGACTTGCCGGCGCCGTTCGGGCCGAGGACGGCGACCCGCTCGCACGGGCCGAGCGCGAGGTCGACGCCCGACAGCACCGTGCGCTCGCCGTACCCGAGGCTCACCCCGCGGTATTCCAGCCGGGGGGTCGTCGTGTCGGCGGCCCGCTCCGGCGGTTCGGGGACGGCGGGCAGCTCGGCGGCGCGCGACACCAGTGTGGCGAAGGGCAGCTTGACGTGGCCGACGGGGGCCA
The DNA here is from genome assembly GCF_042665155.1 of Sphaerisporangium rhizosphaerae. Lineage (NCBI taxonomy): Bacteria > Bacillati > Actinomycetota > Actinomycetes > Streptosporangiales > Streptosporangiaceae > Sphaerisporangium > Sphaerisporangium rhizosphaerae. Next base: position 118,162 of record NZ_JBHTCG010000002.1, read on the forward strand.
CGCGCAGGAAGCCCTCCACCGGGCCCTGGTAGCGGGGGGCGCCTTCCTCCAGGTAGAGCACCTTGGTGGGGGAGAACTCCAGGATCTCCTCGACGCGGTGCTCGACGACGACGACCGCGCCGCCCTCGTCGGCGAACCTGCGCAGTTCGCGCATCAGGCGCAGGCCGGCCGCCGGGTCGAGGTTGGCCAGCGGCTCGTCCACGACGACCGCCTTCGGCCGCATCGCCAGCACGCCGGCGAAGGCGACCATCTGCAGCTCACCGCCGCTGAGCCCGGCGGTGGCGCGGTCGAGCAGGTGGCCGATGCCGACGCGGCCGGCGACCTCGGCGATCCGCTCGCGGATCTCGGCGCGGGGCAGGCCCAGGTTCTCCGGCCCGAAGGCGATCTCGGCGGCCACGGTGGTGCCGACGATCTGCTTGCGCGGGTCCTGGAGCATCGTGCCGACGACGGTGGAGAGCTCGCGGATGGTGCGGCCGGCGACGGGCAGGCCGCCGACCAGGACCTCGCCGGTCACCTCGGCGCGGTAGGAGTGCGGGATGAGGCCGTTGACCAGGCGGAGCAGGGTGCTCTTGCCACAGCCGGACGGGCCGCTGACCAGGGCCAGGTCGCCGGGGCGCACGGTCAGGCCGGCTCCGCGGAGCGCCGTCTGACCGGTCGAGAGGTAGCGGACGCTCGCGTCACGGACCTCGATGAGCGCGGTCATGACGGATCACCCTTCTCCCTCCCGTGTTCTGGTGCCGGGCGGTGCGCGCCGGACATCGGTCCAGTGCAGATTAAAGGGGAGATCCATTGTCTTGCGCAATTGCTGGTGAAAGGCCGGGATTTGAGTGGCATGGCCGAATCGTGGCGTTTCGGGCGGCTCGATTACGCGCACATGAACCGGCTGCCCAGACCGGTTACGGGACCGTTTCCGTGGCAGGCGTAAGCCACCTTTCATGGATTATTGCCGACGAAATGGACTTTCAGGGTTTATAGCGGACGTGAGGCGCGTTACATCGCATTCCCGTCATGCGGCCGAAAGTAGGAGGAGATGGGTGCCGGCCCGCCGAGCCTCCTCGATGCTGCTGCGGAAGACCCGCTCCACCTCGTGGGCCTGCCCGCTCAGCCCCTCCACGGCGGGCAGCGCCGTCTGGTCATCGGCGGTCTCCGCCAGCAGCCGCTCGTAGTCCGGGATGCGCTCCCGCAGCACCCCGAGCTGCCGGTAGGCCCGGTACACCGCGTCCGCCCGCCGCACCTCGCGGGCGTAGTCCTCCAAGGACTCCACGCGGGCGGCCAGCGAGCGGTGCGCCCGTTCGAGCACCTCGTCGTAGGGCGTGAACATCCCGGCGATGTCGGCCGGCACGTCCCTGGGCACGATGCGCTCGTGCTCGCGCCGGGTCCGGGTGAGGTCGGCCAGCCGCACGCCGAGCCGCCACAGCTCCGAGGGGAGGGTCACGGTGTTGGCGATCGCGTCCAGCAGGCCGTCACGGTGGACCCTGGACTCCAGCACCTCCGCGACCGCCCGCTGGGCCCTGGCCAGCAGTTCGCCGCATCGCTCGTCCAGGTCCTCGGGAAGGACGTACCGGCCGGCGTGCCGGTGCGCCACGCGCAGCCGGCGGCGGGCCTCGCGCAGTTTCGGGTCGCCCGCGAGGGCCTGGGCGCCGCCGAGGCCGGTGACGGCGGCGCCGAGCGCGATCATGCCCCACGGGCCGGTCAGCGCGAGGGCGAGCAGCAGCAGCACGGTGACGGCGCAGACCAGGGCGGGGTTCGGGGCGTAGGGCCGGGGCGCCGCCCCCGCGCGCACCGCGTGGAGCGCGTCCGGGCTGGTCCGCAGGGTGGCGGCGACCTCGGCGGGCAGCGCCGGGTCGAGCACGAGCCGGGGAAAGGGCGCGGATGTGTCCACCATGACCTCCTTCGGGGAAGGCGGTTGAGTCGGCGAGCCCCAGGCTCCGGGGGGCGCGGACCCCGGAAGGGCCCGCTCCTTTACATCACGGCCGGGCCGGCGTCACGATGGCAGCCGCCACGTAACGGACATGTTCTTTTGACACTCTGCCCCTGTCGCCTTCTTCGCGCGGACATATAGCGCATATAGGGTTGGATGTGATGAATGAACTAACGAGGTGGATAGCCCTTGACGGCGCCGTGAACGTGCGAGACCTCGGCGGTCTCCCCACGATCGACGGCCGGACGACGCGGTTCGGGCGGGTGATGCGCTCGGACAACCTGCAGGGATTGACCGACGCCGACGTGCAGCGGCTCGTCGGCGAGCTGAAGCTGCGCGACGTGGTGGACCTGCGCTCCTCCGCCGAGGTCGAGCTGGAAGGCCCCGGCCCGCTGACCCGGGTGCCCGAGGTGAGCATCCATCACCTCACCCTGTTCCCCGAGGGCGGCCGCCACACCGACGTCGAGGCCGACACCCCCGCCCAGGACGCCGACCCCGTGGAGGGCACGGCCGCGGGCGCCGGGAACGGGCCGGACGGCCGCGCGCGTCCCCGCATCGAAGGCGACCGCGTGCTGCCCTGGCAGACCAGGAACGAGGAACGCGCCGAGATCAGGGTGCTCGGGTTCTACTACGCCTACCTGCTCGACCGGCCCGACTCGGTGCTCGCCGCCCTGCGCGTGCCGGCGTACGGCGACGGCTCGGCCCTCGTGCACTGCGCGGCCGGCAAGGACCGCACCGGCGTGGTCTGCGCGCTCGCGCTGTCGGTGGCCGGCGTCGCCCGCGACGCCATCGTGGCCGACTACGCGGCGACCGGCGAGCGCATGGAGGCCATCCTCGCCCGCCTGCGCGCCAGCGACACCTACCGCGACGACCTGGACTCCCGCCCGGCCGACAGCCACCTGCCCCGCCCCGAGTACATGGACCATTTCCTGCAGATGCTGGAGACCAGGGACGACGGCCCGCTCGGCTGGCTCGCCCGCAACGGCTGGACCCCCGAGGACTCCGCCGCCCTGCGCTCTCGCCTGCTCGACTGACACCGGACCCGTCATCGCCCGGGGTGCGCCACCTGCGGGTCCAGGGGGATGACGCGGCGTTCCGCCGCCGAGACGCGCGCCGCGCCGAGGACGGCGAGGGCCTCGGCGACCTCCACCGGGTCGACCGGCGGCGGCGCCTCCTCGGTCAGCGCGGCCACGACGCCGGCGTAGAAGTCCTGGTAAGCACCGGGCAGTGTCTCGACCCTGCGGGCCTCCCCGTCCACGCCGAGCAGGCCCCAGCGGTCGGCGGGCTCGGCGCCCCACCCGGGGCCGCCCGGCCGCTCGCCGGCGCGCAGACGCTCCTCCTGCGGGTCCAGCCCCCACTTGACGTAGGCGCCACGCGAGCCGAGCACCCGGAACCTCGGCCCGAGCCGCGCGGCGACCGCGCTCATCCACAGGTGCGACCGGGCGCCGTTCGCATGGGTGAGCGCGATGAACGCGTCGTCGTCCGCGCCCACCCCGGCCCGCCGCACGTCGGCCTCGGCGTACACGTCGGTGACCGGGCCGAGGAACCGCAGCGCCTGGTCGACCAGGTGGCTGCCCAGGTCGTACAGCAGGCCGCCCAGCTCCTCCGGGCCGCCGTTCTCGCGCCACCCGCCCTTGGGCACCGGCCGCCAGCGCTCGAAGCGCGACTCCAGGCGGTGGACCTCGCCGAGGTCCAGAGTGCCCAGGGTGCGGAAGTCGCCGTCCCAGCGGCGGTTCTGGAACGCCGTCAGCATCAGGCCGCGCCCGCGCGCCAGCTCGGCCAGTTCCAGGGCCTCGGCGGCGGTGGCGGCCATCGGCTTGTCCACCACCACGGGGACCCCGGCCGACAGGGCCTGCCGGGCGAGGGGAACGTGGGTGCGGTTGGGGGAGGCGACGACGACCAGGCCAGGGCCGCGGGCGAGCAGCTCGTCCACCGAGGAGACGACCGCGGCGTCCGGGTGATCGCGCGCGACCTGGGCCGCCCGCTCCGCGCTGCGCGTCACCACGGCGGAAAGACGCAGCCCGGGGGTGGCCGCGATCAGAGGCGCGTGGAAGAACGCCCCGGCCGGGCCGTATCCGGCCAGGCCGACATCGATCATGAGTCCTTCTCGTCCCGCTCGGCCAGGAAGCGCTCGAACTGGGCGGCAAGCTCGTCACCGGTCGGCATCGGCGTGCTCTCGGCCATGAGGTTCTCCCGCTCGGCGCCGGCGTTGAAGGCGTCGTACTGCTGCTCAAGACCCTGGATGGCCGTCGAGAGCTCGGTCGAGGCGATGATCTGCTCCTCGATCTCGGCCGTGGTCTTCTCGGCGGCGTCGCGCAGGCCGTCCAGCGGGAACACCAGGCCGGTGCCGCGGCTGATCGCCTCCAGCGCCGTCACCGCCGCGCTCGGGTACTCGGCCTGGGCCAGGTAGTGCGGGACGTGGATGGCGTAGCCGACCGCGTCGTGCCCCCGGGCGCCGAGCCGCAGCTCCAGCAGGGCGGCGGCGCTGCCGGGCACCTGGATGCGGCCGAACGGGCTTCCCGGGCCGGCGGCCAGGCCGGGCCGGGTGCCGTGCGCGGTCATGCCGAGGGGGCGGGTGTGCGGCGCGGCCATCGGGATGCCGTGCGCGGTGACCAGCCTGCCGACGTTGAGCCGGGTGGCGAGCGTGCCGATCGCCTCCACGAACAGCTCCCACTCGCGGTCGGGCTCCGGGCCGCTCATCACCAGGAACGGGGTGCCCGAGGCGTCATGGGCCAGATGCACCGCCAGCTCGGGCGACTCGCAGTCGACCCAGCGGTCGGTGTCGAAGGTCATCAGAGGGCGGCGCGAGCGGTAGTCCAGCAGCCGGTCGACGTCGAACGTCGCCACGACCCGGTGCTCCAGCTCGGCGAGCAGGTGACCCACGGCGAGCCGTCCGGCTCCTCCGGCGTCCACGAAACCCTCGAAGTGGTAGAGCAGCACCGGATCGGTCAGCTCAGGGACATCACCGCTGAGCCGGTAAAGATCCGTCGGGTCGAACACCTTGGGTCCCAGCCTTTCTATCGTCTCTCAACACAGAACCTATGGGATGCGCCGACGATTCCGCCCGGGCGGTCTCCGGCTACGGGAAGCGGCCTCCACCCGCGGCGCCACCGGCGACCCCGCCGCGGCCCGGGGGTCGCTCGCGGGACCGCCCGGCGGGCCGGTGCACGATGGAGGCCGTGCGGGGGCGGGGACGTTCGAGGAGCTCGCCACCCGGACGTTCCAGATGGCCAGGCCGGGCAGGCTGATCGGTCGTGGGCCTACCTGGACGCCGGGTGCCGGGTCGACCTCCACGACGACAACGGCGGCACCCTGCTGATGCTCGACGCCTGCCACGGGCACGCGGCGACCGTCCGGGCGCTGCTCGCGCGGGGCGCCGACCCCGAGCGGGTCGGCGACCGCGGTCGGAGACCGCTCGCCGGGGCCGTGTGACAGGCCGTGTTCCAGAAGAAGCCCGAGGTGGTGGGCGCTCTGCTGGAGGCGGGCGCGGGCCCCGCGCGGGGCACCCCGTCCGCGTGGGAGACGGCCAAGGTGTTCGGACACGCCGAATTCCGGGAATGGTTCGCACGTGAAACGAAATAACCGCGCACATCCGGGCCTATCGCCGTGTAGTTATATGGGCCCTTTGTTGTCATGATGTGGGGATGGCTGATTTAGCGCCGTCCAAGCTCCTTCTTCCGCCTTTGTCGTCTCCATTCCCCAGCCTGGTCAGCCCCTACGCGGAACAGATCGACGCCGAGACCTTCTCCTGGCTGGTCGCCAGCCGGATGATCGTCGACCCCGCCGAACTCGACCGCTACCGCGAGGCCGGATACGGCTGGCTGGGCGCCCGCACCTACCCCTACGCCGCCCACGACATGCTCCGGCTGGTCACCGACTGGTGCGTCTGGCTGTTCGCCTTCGACGACGCCTTCTGCGAGTGCGACCGCCGCGCCGCGGAGATCGCCCGCGCGCTGCCGCAACTGCTCGCCGTCCTCGACGAGGACCCCGCTCCGGGCACGCCCGTGGACAACCCCTTCGCCCGCGCCATGCTGGACATCAAGGGCCGCGTGCGCGCCGCCGGCAGCCCCGACCAGCTCGACCGCTGGCGCACCGTCACCAAGGACTACCTGTTCGCCCAGGTGTGGGAGGCGGCCAACCGCGAGGACGCCGTGGTCCCCACCGTCGGCGACTACATCTTCATGCGCCGCAGGACGGGGGCCATGCTGACGGTCTTCGCGCTGATCGACCTGGCCACCGGGCGCCCGCTCACCCCGGACGAGTGGCGGCAGCCGGACCTCGCCGCGATCACCGAGAGCGCCAACGACGTGGTGGTGTGGGACAACGACCTGCTCTCCTACGCCAAGGAGCGGCGCGGCGTCAACGCCCGCAACAACCTCGTCAACGTGCTCGCCCGCCACCGGCACCGCTCGATCCAGGAGTCGATGAACCAGATCGGCAGGATGCGCGACGCCGCCGTCACCCGGATGGTCGCCCTCCGGGCCGTCCTGGAGGCACTGGGCTCGCCCGCCGTCTCGGCCTACGTCCGGGGCCTGGAGCACTGGATCAGCGGCAGCGTCGCCTACTCGCTCACCAGCAGCCGGTACACCAAGGCCTGGCAGGGAGCAATGCCCGTGTGCGCCGGCCACGCCGGGACGAACTGAACCCCGCCCCGGGCGCCTGACCACCGCGTCGGGGCGAGCGGCCACGCGGAGACCGACCGAATCCCACGCCGGACGTGAGAGGCCGGGCGGGGATCTCCGCGGGGTCGCCCGCCCACGGCGTGGTGGAGCGGCTAGGTGTACTCGGTCACCAACCTGGTGACCGAGTACAGCTAGGAGATGACCTCGCCCGGGTCGATCTCGCCCATGGCGTAGCTGACGGCCTCCTCGAAGTTCATCAGAGAGCCCTGCTGGTAGTGCTCCAGGTAGAGCTCGTCGCCGAGCAGCCGCTTGCACTCCTTCACGCACGCCTCGTGCTCGGTGCCGAAGAACGGCGAGCCGAACTGCGGCAGGCCGAACAGGCGCCAGTTCGCCTGGGCGGCGCCGAGGATGCGCGCCGCCCTCGCCGGCTCGCCCTGGTCGACGGCGAGCTGCGACAGCGTCTCCATCGCCAGGACGGCGCCCAGCACGTCGTGGAAGTGCCGCTTGATGCGCAGCGACTCCTGCGCGCTCTGCACGGCGTCGTGCGTGCGGCCGGTCATCCGCTCGATCGCCGAGGTCGCCCACACCGCGTACGAGCGCAGCCACAGCTCGCCGCGCTCGGTGCAGAGCTGGCGGCAGTCGCGCAGCAGCGACTCGGCCTCGGTCAGCTCGTTCTGCTGGGTCAGCACGACCGCCAGCTCGACGATGGCGGGCAGCAGGCCGGGGTTCAGCTCGCGCCCGCTGCGGTGGAACTCGATGGCCACCCCCAGCAGGGCCGTCGCCTTGTGCAGGTCACCCTGCAGGAACGCGGCGGACCCCTGCATCTTCGTCGCCAGGATGACCGCGATCGAGTCGCCCACGCGTACGGCGTCGGTCGCGCACGCCTCGGCGGCGTCCAGCGCGGCCGCGGTGTCGCCCTGGGCGCTGCGGACGTAGGCGAGGACCCACAGTGCCTTGCAGCGCTCCTTGCTGGGCTGGGGGCTCGCGTGCAGCGCCCGCTCCAGATACAGCCGGCCCTCGCGGGCGAAACCGCAGGCGACCCACATGAACCACAGGGACGACAGCAGTTCGAGGCCGGTGCGCGCCTCGGCCGGGTCGCTCAGGCAGTAGTCCAGCGCGGCGCGGATGTTGTCGTGCTCCTGGCGCATGCGCCCGAACCAGTAGACCTGCCGCGGCCCCGACCAGGCGTGCTCGCCCCGTTCGGCGAGCTGCAGGTAGTACTCGCGGTGGCGGCGCCTGACCCGGTCGGTCTCGCCGAGCTTGTCCAGCCACTCCTTGCCGTAGTGCCGCAGCGTGTCGATGAGGCGGTAGCGGACCCCGGCCCGCTCGTTGCTGCTCAGCAGGATGGACTTCTCCACCAGGCCGGAGATGAGGTCCATGACGTTCTCTGCGGGCAGGTCCTCACTGGCGCAGACGTAGCGGGCGGCCTCCAGCTCGAAGTCGCCGGAGAAGATGGAAAGGCGCGCCCACAGCAGCCGCTCGGCCGGCTCGCACAGCTCGTGGCTCCAGCCGATGGCCGCGCGCAGCGTCTGGTGGCGGGGCAGCGCCGTACGGCTGGCGCCCGCGAGCAGGCTGAAGCGGTCGGTCAGTAACGTGAGGATCTGCTCCACCGACAGCGCGCGCAGGCGCACCGAGGCCAGCTCGATGGCCAGCGGGATGCCGTCGAGCCTGCGGCACAGCTCCGACACCGCGGCGATGTTCTCCTCGTCCACCGTGAAGCCGGGCAGGACCGCGCAGGCGCGCTCGGTGAACAGCTGGACCGACTCGTTGACGAACGGGCTCTCGCCGCCGTCGTCGCCGGGCACCAGCAGCGGCGCCACCGGGATCGTCTGCTCGCCCTGCACGCCGAGCGACTGCCTGCTGGTGGCCAGCACCCGGACGTGCGGGGCGTCGCGCAGCAGTTGCTGGATCAGATGCGCGCACGGGTCGAGCAGGTGCTCGCAGGAGTCGAGGACGACCAGCAGATCGCGCGGGGTCATCCACTCGGTGAGCGTCTCGACCTCGGGCCGGGCGGACTGGTCGGCGATGCCGAGCGCGGCGTTGACGGCGTGCGGCACCATCGTCGGGTCCTGCAGCCGGGACAGGTCGACGTACCAGACGCCGTCGGTGAACTGCGGACCCACCTGGTGGGCGATGCGCAGCGCGGTGCGCGACTTGCCGACGCCTCCGATGCCGGTCACCGTGACGAGGCGGGACTCCTGGAGGCGCTGCCTGATGGTGGCCAGCAGGCGTTCTCTGCCGACGAAGCTGGTGAGCTCCGCGGGCAGGTTGCCCTCTCTGCGCCATCCTGACGGGGGTGCCATGGGCCGCCTCACGGGGGTCGTTCCGGCGTGCTACCTGCTTCCGCATCGTACCTGTGCGAGCGGTTGGCTGTCCTTGCGCCGCGAATGAACGGCGGCGCGTGGTCCCGGTGGTGACTCTGGGACCGATGGTGCCGGTGGGGGTGGCGATCGCACCGCCCGCCGGCCGCGTAGCATTGTCCCCGTGACTGTGCATGAGCCGGATGACCTGCGTCCGGTGGACCTCTTCGATGAGGGGCTGCCGGTGCTGCCAGACCAGACGAGCGACGACACCGACTCCGGTTGGGGCGAGTGGCGCTCATCCGACGATGTGTCCCACCTGCTGGAAGAGCGCCCACCCCACTGGGGCTGACGCCGGGAAGGCCCGCGAACGGCCACCTGGAGAAGCGGCCTTCGAGCCGGGGGCTCACACCGTCGCCCGGGCTTCGCGGCTCGCGGAGCCCATCACCTGTTCGTCACGGCCCGAAGGTCCTCAACCGGCCTTCGGGCCGCCGCCGTCTTCCCCGGCTTTCTTCCTCCGCCTACCCTCTGCCTTCCCTCCGCCTTCCGGCCGCGCGGTCAGGCGCCGACGGCGTCGGCCGCCGGGGCCGAGCCGTTCACGCTGAGCACGCGCTCACGCTGCTCGGTGCGTTCCGCCTTGTCGGGCACCACGATCGCGGGGAAGGTGCCGGTGTCGACGATGCCGTGCTCGTTGTAGGCGATCTCGATGAGCGCGTGGGCGCGCGGCTCCAGCTTCCACAGCGCGCGGTACTCCCTGGCCGTGGTGAGCGAGATGCCGATCTCCCTGGCGATGTCGGCCGCCCGAGGGACGATCTTGCGCTCGATCTGCCGGTCCCAGTAGGACCGGGCCGCGCGCAGCAGGGCGGCACGCTGGGCGGTGTCCACCACCTGCGGGGCGGACTCGGCCTCCATGATCTCGGCCTCCTCGTCGTCGTCGGCGATGTACGCCGCGACGGGGGAGGCGGCCACCGGCAGCGCGTGCTGCCGCTCCTCCTCCGGCTCGGGGCCCCACGGCACCGGCGGGCGCAGGTCGATGAGGGCGCTGGTGTTGTACAGCGCGCCGATCTGCTGGAGCAGGGCCTCCTGGCGCCCGGCGTCCACCGCCAGGCCGGTGTGCTCCACGGCCTGGTCCATGACGCGGTCGAGCCTGGCGAGCGCGGCCCGCATCTTGCGGTCGGGGGCGCCGGCCTCGCGCAGCGCGCGCGCCCGCTTGGCGGCCAGGGCGACGCGGGTGAGCCTGCGATGGGCGTCGACCTCGCTGGCGGTGCGGTCGCTGACCTCGGCCAGCCCGAGCCGGACCATGGCGCGTTCGGGCGTCAGCCGCCACTTGATGCGGGAACGGCCGGTGATGCGGTGCCGTTCGATCGCCATGCCGCGCTCCCACAGCCACGCGGCGACCAGCGGAGCGGCCAGACGGAAGATGGCCTCGGCCATGCTGCGGGCGTCCAGGCTGGACAGCACCGCGGAAAGGCTCGTCAGCGCCCACACGGCGATGCCGTCGATGCCGGCCGAGAAGTTCTCGCGCATGTTGCGGCGGGCGCGCACCGCGCTGGTGATCACCGCGACCTCGATGAACGCGAACAGCAGCAGCCGCAGCGGGCCGTCGAAGCCGAGGACGTCGCCGGAGAAGCGCCACATGCCCTGCGCGGACACGCCGGTGGCGATGCTGGCGGCGACGATGGTGAGGATGTCCTCCGCCGGGCGGTTCTCGGCGAACTTGCGGTAGGCGCGGGAGCCGGCGCGGTAGGCGGTGCGAAGGGCGAAGAAAGTCAGAACCAGAACGACCAGGGCGGACACACAGATGATGGCCGTCTGACCCGGATGTTCGGCTGCGAACGTAGATATCTGCTCGAAGGGGGGCATCAGCTCTGTCCGTCATTCTCGATGTCCGACAGGATTACCGAGAGGATCATTCCAGAATATCGCCGGGTTGTTCACACCAATGCGCATTCGTCTCCGGAAAGTCACATCGCACACCAGCCCCAGGCGCCCCGCGCGTGCACCCATGGCCGGAGGATCCCCCCAGGGCCAGCGGATTAGCCCACGGCAGGTGGGTTCCCCCATGGCCCGCGGGTTCGCCCATGGCCGGTGGGTTCACCCAAGCCTCCGCGCCGCGCCGCCGGCCATCAATGCCGCACAGGCCCCCGCGCCGGCATGCCCACCACGGCTCCCTGAGTGCCGCCGCGACCTTCCGCCACCGCCCGGTACCGGAACCGTAGTAGACATCAGTGCTATCCGTATTTCGTTCGGGTCGAGGAGCTGATCCCATGGAGTACCGCCCCTTCGGACGCACCGGCGTGAAGGTCAGCCCGCTGTGCCTCGGCGGCATGATGTTCGGCTGGTGGGGTGAGAACGGCTACGACGAGTCGGCGAAGATCATGCAGCGGGCGCTCGACGCCGGCGTCAACTTCATCGACACGGCCGACATCTACTCCGGCGGCGAGTCCGAGGAGCTGATCGGCAGGTTCCTTGCCGAGAACGGCCTGCGCGAGCGCGTCTTCCTCGCCACCAAGGTGCACGGCCAGATGGGCGAGGACCCCAACCAGGGCGGCAACAGCCGCCGCTGGATCATGCGCGCCGTCGAGGACAGCCTGCGCCGCCTGCGCACCGACCACATCGACCTCTACCAGGTGCACCGCCCCGATCCCACCGTCGACATCGACGAGACGCTCGGCGTCCTGACCGATCTGGTGCGGGCGGGCAAGGTCCGCTCCATCGGCACCTCGACCTTCCCCGCCCACCAGGTGGTCGAGGCGCAGTGGACGGCCGAGCGGCGCGGCAGGGAGCGGTTCGCCGCCGAGCAGCCGCCCTACTCGGTCGTGGCCCGCGGCATCGAAGCCGACCTGCTGCCCGTCTGTCAGCGGTACGGCCTGGGCGTGCTCGCCTGGAGCCCGCTGGCCGGCGGATGGCTCACCGGCCGTTACCGGCAGGAGGCCGAGCTGCCCCAGAGTAGGCGCTCAGCCCTCCTGCCCGCCCGCTACGACATCGAGCTCCCCGAGAACCGGCGCAAGCTCGCCGCCGTCGAGGCGCTCGCCCGGCTCGCCGAAGACAGCGGGCTGACCCTCATCGAGCTGTCGCTGCGCTTCGTGCTCCAGCACCCGGCCGTCACCTCCGCCATCATCGGCCCGCGCACGCTGGAGCACCTTGAAAGCCAGCTCACCGCCCCCGATGCCCCGCTTCCCGCGGACGTGCTGGACCGGGTGGACGAGATCGTGCCGCCCGGCCTGACCATCAACCCCGCCGACGCCGGCTGGCAGCCCCCCGAACTGACCACCCCCTCCCTGCGCCGCCGCCAGGGCTGACCCCTCCCGCCCCCCCGCAGGCGGGCACGACCCGCTCCCACGACGCCACCATCGGGGGAAGCACACCCACTTCCACGACGCCACCATCACCGCGAGGCCCCGCTGCCGAGCCGCTGAGCGCCGGAGCGGGCGAGGGGTCAGGACACGACGTCCTTGTGACGGAAGCGGCGGAAGGCCAGCGCCGTCAGCACCGACGCGTACGTCACCGACAGCGCCGCCCCCTTGGCCATGCCGCTCCAGTCGAGCTCGGGGACCAGGGCGTCCAGCCAGGCGGTGTTCCAGAAGGTCGGCAGGAACTCCCGCAGCGCGCCGAGCGCCTCCACCGCCTGCAGGATGTTGCTGACGATCACCAGCCCCACCGCGCCGCCGACCGCGCCCAGCGGCGAGTCGGTGCTCACCGACAACAGGAACGCCAGCGCCGCCACGACGAGCTGGCTGACCAGGGCGTACCCGACGACGATGGCGAATCGCGGCAGCACCGCGGTCGCCGGGAAGACCTCCCCGGTGCCGGGCAACCGCACATCGTTCCACCCGAAGGTCACCGTGCCGGCGAGCAACGCCATCAGCGGCACGGTGATCACCGCCACCGCGGAGAAGCCGAGGGCGACCAATAGCTTCTGCCGCAGCAGCCGGCCGCGCGGCACCGGGGCGGCCAGCAGGTAGCGCAGCGACGACCAGCTCGCCTCGCTCGCCACGGTGTCCCCGCAGAACAGGGCGACCGCCACCACCAGCAGGAACGTGGCCGACACCGACAGCGTGAACGCCGCGAAGTTGAGCCCGCCCTGTGTGGCGAGATCGGACAGCCTCAGAGAGTTCTGCTGCGTCGGCGCGGGGCCGAGCGAGAACGCCACGACCAGCACCCACGGCAGGGCCAGCAACAGCCCGAACATCACCGCCGTCCGGCGCCGCTTGAGCTGGCGCACGATCTCCACCCGCAGCGGCAGCGTGCGCCCCGGCGCATACGACACCCCCGCCGGGACATCACGAGCCCCCCCGGCCGCCACCCCCGGCGGCGTCACGCCACGTCCCCCATCAGTCCGAAGAAGACGCCTCCAAGACGTCCCCCAAACCCGTCGGCCATCCCGCCCGCCAGGCGTGTCATGCCGTGTCTCCGATCAACTCCGGAGAAGACGTCTCGAAGACGTCCCCGAAAGCCGTTGCACATCTCGCCCTCTGGAGTGTCATGCCGTGTTGCCGGTCAACTCTGGAGAAGACGTCTTGAGGACGTACCTGGAAGCCGTCGGACATCTCGACTTTCAGGGCTGTCATGCCGTGTCTCCGGGTCGGCTTGAGGAGGACGTCTTGAGGAGGCCCCTGGGAGCCGTCGGACATCTCGACCTTCGGCGGTGTCATGCCTTGTCTCCGATCAGGTCGAGGAAGACGTCTTCGAGACGTCCCCTGGAGCCGTTGGAGGGGGCCGTGCCGCCGAGCAGGTCGGTGACCGGGCCGGCGGTGACCAGGCGGCCGCGGTGCATCACCACCACGTGATCGCAGGTCTGCTCGACCTCGGCCAGCAGGTGGCTGGAGACGATCACCGTGCGGCCCGCGGCGGCGTAGCGGGTCAGGACGCGGCGCATCTCGGCGATCTGCGGCGGGTCCAGGCCGTTGGTCGGCTCGTCCAGCACCAGCAGGTCGGGCAGGCCCAGCATCGCCTGCGCGATGGCCAGGCGCTGGCGCATGCCCTGGGAGTAGGTGCGCACGGCGCGGTCGAGCGCCGCGCCGAGGCCCGCGATCTCCAGTGCCTCTTCCATATGGGCGTCGCCCTTCGGCCGGCCGGTGGCCCGCCAGTAGAGCTCGAGGTTCTCCCGGCCGGACAGGTGGGGAAGGAAGCCCGGCCCCTCGACGAAGGAGCCCAGCCGGGACAGCACCGGCGCCCCCGGCGTGACGCGGTGGCCGAAGATGCGGATCTCGCCCGCGTCCGGGTGGATGAGCCCCATCATCATGCGCATGGTGGTGGTCTTGCCCGCGCCGTTCGGGCCGAGCAGGCCGAGCACCTGCCCCCGGTCGACCTGGAACGACAGCTCGTCCACGGCGGGATCGCCGTCGCGGTACCTCTTGGTCAGGCCGGTGATGCGCAGCGGCACCCCGGCCAGCGCCGGGTCGAGGTCGTCCGCGCGGCGCCGCCGCCCGGTGAGCACGATGGCGGCGGCGACGGCCAGCGCGGCCAGGGGCAGGGCCCAGGTCCACCAGCCGAGACCGCCGCCCGCCGCGCGCAGCGCCGGGTCGGTGGGCGCGGTCAGCGTCGGGGAGGCCAGCCCGACGCGGTGGACGGCCGGCGCGGTGGGGGAGGCGTACCCCATGTCCGTGGTGCTCAGCACCAGGCGCAGCCGGTGCCCGGCGTCGAACCGGTGGTCGATGACCGGCAGAGTGAGCGCGACCGGCGTGCCCGCCGGGGTCGCCGTGACCCGGAAGGGCGCCACCAGGCCCTGGGGCAGCGACGGGCGCTGCCCGCCCACGTCGTACAGCTTGGCGAACAGCGTGACCTCGCCCTCGCCGTACACCTTCACCGTGGCCGACGGCGTGCCGGTGACCTCCAGCGGCGCGGCCAGCGGCGCCGACTCGAACGCCGCGGCCTGGCCCGGCATGTCGATCGCCACGCCGTCGCCGGCGAGCCCGCCGAGCAGGCCGCTCATGCCCGGCACTGTGGAGATCGCGGCAGGAGAGCCGCCCGGCGGGCCCGCCACCTGCTGGTCGGGGCCGGCGAGCCGCACCGACGCGGACGACGCGCCGGCCAGGCCGGAGTAGCGGCTCGCCGCGGCGTGCACCAGGACGGGACGACGCGTGCCCGGATCGCGGCCGCCGTCCCGGGTGACGGTGAAGGCGTCGCCGAGCGGTGTGCCGTCCTTCTTCAGCCAGTGGCCGAACCAGGCGATGGTGCGCTCGGCCACCCAGTCGGGTTCGCCGTCACCGCCGTCGTGGCCGCCGTCGAACCACGCCACCTGGACAGGAGCGCCGGTGGCCGCGATCGCCCGGGCGTTGGCGTCGGCGTGCGAGAGGGGGAAGAGGGAGTCGTGCTCGCCCTGGATGAGCAGGGTGGGCACGCGGATCCTTCCCGGCACGGAGATGGGGCTCGACCTGCGCAGGGTCTCGACGGCCGCCGGGGTGGCGCGCCCGGTCTCGGCCACCTGCAGGTACATGTCGCAGATGGCCGGCAGGAACCGCCCGCACTGCGCCTCCCGCGCCCCGGCATCCGTCCCCGTCCCCCCGTCTGGAATCCCGCCGGAGGTGCCGGAGGAGGTCTTGTCGGACGTTCCGCCGGACGTTCCGCCGGACGTTCCGCCGGACGTTCCGCCGGACGTTCCGCCGGACGTTCCGCTGGAGGTGCCGGTGGGCGGGGCGCTCGAGGTGGTGGTCGGCTGGGCGGGGTCGGTGGGCCCGTTTGGACCGTCGGCGCCTGGGGCGAGGGGGGAGTCGGCCGCGCGGCTGAAGAACAGGCCGGCCCACATGCGCTTGAAGACGCCCTCGGCCGGGCCGGCGCCGGTCGCGTCGGGGAACAGCGCGTCGGCCAGGTCGTGCCAGGTGATCTGCGGGACGATGGCGTCGACGCGGCCGTCGTAGGCGGCGGCCATCAGCGTGATCGCCCCGCCGTACGAGCCGCCCGCCAGGCCGAGCCGGGGGTCGCCGGGGCCGTCCAGCAGGACCTCGGGACGGCGGGCCACCCAGTCGATCAGCTGCTTGACGTCCTTGACCTCGTAGTCGGGGGAGTTGAGCGCGATCTGCCCGGTGGAGGCGCCGAAGCCCCTGGCCGACCAGGTGAGAACGGCGTACCCCTCCCGCGCCAGCCGCACGGCCTCGTCGCGCACGCTGCGCTTGCTGCCGCCGAAGCCGTGCGCGAGGAGCACGACCGGGCCCTTCCCCCCGGTGGCCGGGGGGAAGAAGGTGGTGTCCAGCAGCACGTGCTGGTCGCCCGAGGGGCCGTCGGCGACCGGAATCACCTGGTCGAACGCCCGCACCGCCGGCGAGGGCCAGACCGCCCACGCCACCGCGCCGATCACCGCCGCCACCACGGCCGCCAGCGCGACCCGCGGTCTCCCCCGAACCCTCATGCCGAGAGCCTACTTACCCGCCGCTGAGAGATCGCTGAGACGCCAACCCCGAGGTGGATACAGGGTTATCTCGGGGTAACTCCCGATTGCGGAGCATGTACGGTGACCGGCATCATGCTTGGCGTGAAGCAAGGCGCAGGTAACGAGGCCGAGGCCACCCGGACGGGCGGTCGCGCGCCCTCCCCATGGCAGTGGGGCAGGGGCAAGGCCGTCGAAGCCCTCGAATGGGCCCGCCCCTACTGGACGCGGGGGGAGGCCGGCCGCGAGACGCCGCCGGAGCTGCTCCGCGTCCTCTACCTGAGCTGGGTCGCCGCGTTCGTCCTGAAGGTCCTCGGGGCCTCGTGGGACGTGTCGTGGCACTTCAAGTGGCTGCGCGACGACCTGGCGCCGCCGCACCTGCTCAACAGCGCGGGCACGGCCATCGTGCTGGCCCTCACGATCGTGCACAGCTACACGGGGTACGGCGTCGACCGCACCGCCCAGCGGCTGGTCCAGTGGGGCACCGGCGCCTTCCTCATCGCGGTGCCCATCGACCTGATCAATCACCGGATCAACGGGGTGGACATCACCTCGTGGAGCCCGTCGCACATGCTGCTGTACATCGGCACGGCGTTCATGATCGCCGGAGTGATCCGGGGCTGGTACCTCTACGCGCCCGAGGGCAGGGCGCGCACGGTCGTGCTGGGCGCCCTGTTCGTCTTCATGCTGGAGAACACGCTCTTCCCGAGCGAGCACCAGGAGTACGGCGTGCTGGAGCTGGCCTCCTTCGTCCGCGGGGCGCCGTACGCCGAGCCGACACTGCTGGACTTCGCGGCCAAGCAGATGGGCCGGCCCATCGACGTCACCATGGCCGAGAAGTTCTCGCTTCCGGTGCCCGACTGGGTGTACCCGATGTGGTTCGGCATCGCCGCGGTGCTGGTGCTGGTCATGGCCCGGGCGCTGGTCGGCCACCGGTGGACCGCCACCGCGGTGGCGGGCGTCTACGTCGGCTACCGCGCCCTCATCTGGCCGATGTTGTACTTCACCGGCTTCCCGCCCTCGGCCGTCCCGTTCTTCCTGCTCGCCGCCGCCGTCTGCGTGGACGTGGCGTTCCTGCTGCGGCTGCCGGTCGCGCGGGCGGCGCTCGGCGCCGCCCTGGTCACCGTGGGCGTCTACGGCGGCCTCGCCGTGCAGGACCGGCTGCTGGAAGCCCCGCCGTACCTGCTGGCCTCGGCCCCGGTGACCCTCGTCGCGCTGGGCGCGGCCTGGTACGGGGTGGAGTGGTACCGCCGCCGCCGTTCCGGCGAGCCCGAGACCCCCGCCGCCCTGCCCCTCGGCACCCCCGCCGCCCCCGGCCCGGCGACCCCCTGACACAACCCCGGCCCGGCGTCTCCCGCGAGAGGCCGGGCCGGGGCCGTCCTGTGCCTTCGCGCCGAACGGGTGCCGCAGTCCGCGTGCCGAACGGGTGCCGCGGTCCCGCGTCAGGCCACGGGGGCGCGGGTGAGGGCGACGGCCACGCCGTAGGCGACGCCCATCACCGTCACCTCGAGCGCCGCCCAGGCGGCGAACGCCGTCGCCCGCCGCTGGACGACGGCCGGAAGCAGGCGCCAGCGGATGTTCGCCCCCAGCAGGGCGACCGCGCCCACGCAGAGGACCTTGACGATCACCAGTTGGCCGTAGTGCGTGGTCAACAGCGACCCGGGCAGCCGCGTGGTAGGCGACAAGGCCAGCTCGACCAGCCCGTTGAACAGCCCGGACAGGGCCACCACCGCCAGGGCCACGGTGGCCAGCCGGGAGAACCTCGGCAGGGCCCGGGCCAGCAGGTCGCGGTGCCGGGCGAGCAGCACGGCCATCGCCACCAGGCCGCCCGTCCACATCGCGGCGGCGACGACGTGCAACTCCATCGAGACCATGCTCAGCTCGTGCCAGTACCAGTTGGACGCGTGCCCGCTGACCGGCAGGGGGAGCAGGCCGAACACCGCGACGACCACCCGGATCTCGGCGGGCACGTTCTCGCCGAAGCGCACGGCCAGCAGGCCGAAGAAGGTGAAGGCCAGGGCGCACGCGGCGCTCATCACCAGCCCCTGGCCCGAGCCGATGGCCTCGACGTAGGCCGCCGGGTCGGGCGCTCGGCCGGGGGAGAGCTCGGCCGCGCTGAGCACCATGGCGGCCAGCGCCGTGACGGTCCAGCCGAAGGCCGCGAGCACCGCCCAGGTGCGGGCCGTGGACAGGACGGGCTCGGTGCGCCCCGGGTCGTCGAAGCCGACCAGCTTGGGCAGCAGGCTGAGCCCGATGGCGGCCAGGGCGCACAGATTCATGGCCAGGCGGGTCACCGGCAGGCCGTACTCCACCAGCGGCCCCGGGATCGCGATGCCGGGAACGCTGTCAGGCGAGGTCCACCACGTCGCTACCAGCACCGCCACCAGCGCCGCCCCGGCCAGCCCCCACACCGGCCCGCGCCGCGCTCCTCGCGAGGCCGTCACGACGCCACGCCCGGCGGTGTCCCTCCCCCCTCCGGGGCCGTCATCCGCGCGGGGGCCGACGGGCGGGGGAGTCCGGTCGGTGCCGGAGTGCCGGGGGACGGTCGCGCTGGTGGTCTCGTCGGCGGGGCTCACGCGTCGCCTCCGGGGGCCGGGCGGCTCTGGCGAGCGACGACGAGGATGCCGAGGCCCGACAGCAGCAGGGCGGCGACGAGCAGCCCCCATACCCAGCCGCCGCCGCTCGTCCCCGGTGCCGCCGCGCCGGCGATCGGCTGCGCGGCAGGGGGAGCCTGCCCCGCTACCCCGGACGGCGCCGGTGGCTGCCCCGCTCCGCCGGGGACGGTCGCCGGTGTCGTCCCGCCGGGTTCGGCGGGGCCGGTGGAGGGCGTCGTGGACGGGGGGAGGGGAGCCGCGGACCCGGTGCCGGCGACGGTGAAGCCGATCTTGCCGGTGACCGGATGCCCGTCGTTGGAGACGATCTGGTATCCGATGACGTACGCGCCGGCCGCGCCCGCCGCGACCGACGCCGGCACCTCGGCCGTCACCTTGGCGTCCACGACCCGCACGGCCGCCTTGGCGACCCTGCCGTCGGGCCCGGTCAGCGCCACCTGGGCGAAGTCGGCCCGCACCGGTTGGTCGAAGGTCAGCGTCACCTGGGCGGGCAAGGAAGCGAGCCGGGCGCCGTCCTTGGGGTCGCTGCCCGTCAGCACGTTGTGCGCCAGGGCGGGCGCGACCGCCACCGCGAGCGCCGCGAAGGCCACCGCCAGGACCGTCAGCAGTCGTCTCACATCGGCCGGCGCGGCGCTCCGGCCGTGACAGGACCTCAATTGACTTGACCTTTCCGTCGTTTCCACCGGACGCTGCCATGGTGCCACCTGTGAGTCCCGGTGAGGCGGCCGAGGGCGTGGCTAGGATTGGCGGGTGGAGCCAAGGCTGCTGTACGACGGCGCGGCCGCGCATTACCGCCGCTACCGCAACGCATACGGCGACGAGGTCATCGCCTACATCGCGCGCGTGCTGGCCCTCGGCAAGCGCTCCCGGGTGCTCGATCTCGGCTGCGGTCCCGGCACGCTGGCCATCCCGCTGTCCCGCTTCGCCGGCACGGTCCTCGCCGTCGACCCGAGCGAGGACATGCTCGCCGAGGGTTCGCGCCTGGCGCCGTCCGGCGTCCACTGGATGCAGGGTGACTCCACCCGTCTCGCGGGGCTGCCGCTCGGCCGTGTCGACCACGTCGTCATGGGCCGCTCGTTCCACTGGATGCGGCGCGCGCGGGTGCTGGCCGACCTGGACGCGATGCTCCCGCCGGACGGGGCCGTCGTGCTCGTGGGGCCGACCCGCGATCCGGTGGAGCCGCCGTGGGAGCCGGTGGTGCAGGCGGTGCGCAACCGGTTCGGCCTCGAATGGCGGGTGAACGACGAGTCCTTCCGGCAGTCGGGGCGCCATCACAGGGAGGTGGTGGCCGAGTCGGCGTTCCGCGACATCTCCACGGCGCGGTTCGACCGCGTGGTGCGGCGCGACACCGAGCAGGTGGTGGGGTTGCAGCTGTCGTTCTCCTACTCCACGCCGGCCCGGCTCGGCGACCGCACCCTCGACTTCGTCGAGGCCCTGGGCGCGGCCCTGGCGGCCGCCAACCCCGGCGGCGTCTGGGAGGAGCGCTTCACCACCGAGGTCCTCACCGCCCGCCGCCCCCCGCCCCCCGGCTCCTGACGACGCCCTCGGTTCGGGGGAGAAGTGGGTCTTTATCGGAGGGGGGTGCGGCGACTACCATCCGGGCACGCCTCGTCACTCAGGAGCCGCGCCGGTGAGCACCCTTCCCCCCGTCACCCCGCCGTACGACCCGCCTCTCGCCCTGGCCGAGCCGGTCAGGCGGGTCGGCCCGCGCTGGGTCGCCTTCATCTCGCTGGCCAACCTGGTCCTGTGGATGGCGTACTTCGGCCCGCTCCAGGTGCTGCTGCCACGGCAGATCGCGCTGGTGACGGACCTGGGCGGCAAAGAGAGCGCCCTGGCGTGGGTGACCGGCGCCGGCGCCGCCGTGGCGATGGTGTTCAACCCGGTGGCCGGGGCGTTGTCCGACCGCACCGCCGGGCGTTTCGGCAGGCGCCACCCGTGGACGCTGCTCGGGGCGGTGGCCGGTGGCCTCGGCCTGGCCTTTCTCGGCTTCCAGGGCTCGTTCGCGGGCGTGCTCATCGGCTGGTGTCTCGCGCAGGCCGGGCTGAACGCCATGCAGGCCGCGCTGACGGCCGGCGTCCCCGACCACGTGCCGGTGGGCCAGCGCGGCGAGGTGTCGGGGTGGATCGGCGTGCCGCAGACGCTCGGGGTGGTGCTGGCGGTCGTGCTGGTGACGATGGTCGCGACGACCACGGGGGCCGGATACCTGCTGATCGCCGCCCTGGTGCCGCTGGGCGTGCTGCCGTTCGTCCTGACCACGCGGGACGCGCCGCTGCCGGCGCGGCTGCGGCCGCCGTTCAGCCTGAGGGGGTTCGTGGGCGGTCTGTGGGTGAGCCCGCGCGCGCACCCCGACTTCGCCTGGGCCTGGCTGACCCGCTTCCTGATGCAGCTCGGCAACGCCGTCGCGCTGTTGTACCTGCTGTACTTCCTCACCGACGCGGTCGGCTACGAGCGGCTGTTCCCCGGGAGCAGGGCCGAGGACGGCCTGCTGGTCCTCATCCTGATCTACACCGCGGCGGTGGTGGTCACCGCCGTGGCCGGCGGGGTGGTCTCCGACCGGATGGGACGGCGCAAGATGCTCGTCACGGTCTCGGGCGCGATCAGCGCGGTGCCTTTCGTGATCATGGCGTTCTGGCCGCTGTGGCCGATGGTCGTGGCGGCCGCCGTGATCATGGGCATCGGCTTCGGCATCTACCTCGCGGTGGACAACGCCCTGGTCACCCAGGTGCTGCCCGCGGCGACCGGCCGGGCCAAGGACCTGGGCGTGATCAACATCGCCAACTCGGGTCCCCAGGTGCTGGGGCCAGTGATCGCCGGCCCGGTCGTGTCGGGCCTGGGCGGCTATCCGGTGCTCTATCTCACCGCGGCCGCGCTGACGCTGCTCGGCGCCGGGCTGGTGTGGAAGATCCGCGCCGTTCCCTGATCGCTCATTCGCCCAGCCGGTAGGTCTCAAGGCGCCCGCACATGCCGAGACGCGGCTCGGCGGCCGCGGACATGACGCGCGCCTGCCTGAGGTGCGCGGTGTCGCCGTCGCGAAGCGCCCGCAGGTGGGCGCCGGTGGCCTCGGCCGCCCGCAGGGCCCCCGACCGCCACCGCTCCTCGAAGGAGCCGAGCTTGCCCGACACGATGCGCGCCGCCTGCCGGTGGAAGGCGGCGAGCCCCTCCTGGCCGCGCTCGCGCAGCGCGAGGAACCCCTCGATGGCGACGTCCCTGCGCCGCCGCGCGTCGGCCTCGCCCGTGACCGCCGCCATCTCGGCGTACGCCGCCGGGTCGTCGAGCACGTCGGGCGGGAAGGTGAACACGGCGTCACCCGCCTCGGGCAGGCCGCTGTTCTGCATGACGACCACGATGCGCAGGCGGGCGTCGTCGTTGACCAGCCGATGGATGGTGCCCGGGGTGAACCACACGACCGCGCCGGGCGCGAGCGGGGTCTCGTCGTACCCCTCCCACGTCAGCGTCTGGACCGAGCCGGCGCCCTCCACGACGACGTACGCCTCCGAGCACAGCAGGTGCATGTGCGGGGAGCCGCCGCAGGCGCCGTCAGCCGAGGGCCAGTCGTAGACGCGCAGACCGGAGACGCCGACACCGCCGGGAAAGCCCATGACGGGACCCATGGCGGGACCCATGACGGGGCCAATGGCAGAGGGCGTGGCGGTGGGCATGGTGGAGGGCATGGTGGAGGGCACCTCGAGCGCCCTTGAGATGCCCTCCACGTCTTGGGCGGCCGGCTCGCGGACCATGCCGGCCGAGGACTCCGCGTACGCCGGGGCCCCTTCGGGCGTCGGGGACTCGGAGGACTCACGCGACTCCGGAGCCTCTCCGGCTCTGGGACCTTCCGGGTGCCCGCCAGGGCGTCGGTGCGCACTCATCGGGCGGCGTCCCCGGAGAGACGGGCCTGCCGGCGCTCCTCGGACGCGACCGTGGCGACCCCGTCCCGGAGCGGCGCTGGAAGATCACGGCGGCGCAGGTGCCGCTCTCCGCCGCCGTGATCCGATCGTGTCCCGCCGGCGACGGGCGTCGCGGCCGGCGTCCCGCCGGGGACTCTGGCGCCGGGGACGGTGGCGGCGGGGACGGGGATGGCGGGCGCGATCGCGCGGCCTGCGCGCGTGCAGGCGGTGGCCTGGCCGGACGCGCCGTCCGTCCGAGACGTGGCGGCCCGCGCTCGTCTGCGCACCCGACCCTCCGAAACATTTCAGAAGTTTTATGACAGTTTTCGTGGCAGCAACCTAAAACGGCCGGGCGATAAACGTCAAGGCCGTCCACCCGTGGGGTGGACGGCTGAAAGTTTCACGGACGGGACGCGACGGGCCGTCAGAGCTGCGGCCGGGCGGTGCTGTCGCGGATGAGCAGGTCGGTGGCCAGTTCGACCCGCCGGGTCTCCAGCGAGTCGCCGCGCGAGATCTCCAGGGCCATGCGGGTGGCCAGCGCGGCCATCTCCTCCAGCGGCTGGCGCACGGTGGTCAGTGGCGGCCACGCCGAGCGGGCCAGGGGCAGGTCGTCGAACCCCACGACGCTCAGGTCGTCGGGCACGCGGAGCCCGGCCCGGCGCACGGCCTCGAACACGCCGAACGCCTGCATGTCGCTGCCGGCGAAGACCGCGGTGGGCCGGTCGGGCAGCTCCAGGAACGCCTTGCCGTGGATGTGGCCCGAGTCGACCAGGAAGTCGCCGTAGCGGATCAGCTCGGGGTCGACGGCCACCCCGGCGGTCTCCAGAGCGGCGCGGTAGCCGTCGATGCGCGCCCGGCTGCACAGCATCTCGGCCGGCCCGCCGATCATCCCGATGCGGCGGTGGCCCAGCTCCAGCAGATGGCGGGTCGCCGCCAGGCCGCCGTGCCAGTTGGTCGCGCCGACCGAGGCGACGTCGGGAGCGGGCTCGCCCTCGGGGTCGACGATGACGAAGGGGATGGACCGCGCGAGGAGCTGGCCGTGCTGGCGGCGGGTCAGCTTCGAGGCGACCAGGACGACGCCGTCGGTGCGGCGGGCGGCGATGCGGTCGAGCCAGTCGCGGCCCGGCCCGGAATGGGTGTGCAGCACGGAGACCACCACGGCCGCGTCGGCCTCGCGGGCCGCCGTCTCGGCGCCGCGGATGATCTCCATGGCCCACGGGCTCTCTATCTCGGCGAAGACCAGGTCGATGAGGCCGACCGGGCCGTCCCCCTGGCCGGTGCGGCGCCGGTAACCGTGTTCGTGGAGCAGGCGCTCGACCCGGCGGCGCGTCTCGGGCGCCACCTCGGGGCGGCCGTTGACGACCTTGGACACCGTCGGGACCGAGACTCCGGCCTCCTCGGCGATCAGAGCGATGGTGACCCGCCTCTTCGCTGACATGCGACGGAGTGTATCCGAAAGCTTTCGGAATTTCCCGGCCGGGGCCACTGTTCCGTTCGGCCCTCGGGACGCCATGCTGTCCTCGGCATCGCGAACCCGTTCCTGTGTGGCTATTGACGTGTTACGTGCGGTTTACGTACTCTCCGGGTCACGAAATATTCGGGGGTGCCAAAGAAACTTTCAAAGTTCTCGGGGCGGAGTACGGAGCTCTCGCAGCGGGTGCGTTATGAGGAAGGAACCACGAGGATGTCGTTGAGTCGGCGAAGTGTGGTCTTACTGGCCGCGACGGCGGCGCTGCTGGCGGGAGGCTGCGGCGGGCAGACGAACACGGGCGGCGCGGCGACGGGGACCGCGTCGGCGGGCAAGGTCACCGTCGAGTGGTGGAACATCTCCACCACCGAACCCATGAAAAGCTTCTACGCGCAGAAGGTCAAGGAGTACCAGACCGCACACCCGAACGTCACGATCAAGAACGTCCCCATCGAGAACGAGGCGTTCAAGGCCAAGCTCGCCACGGTGACGCAGTCGGGGAAGACCCCCGACGTGTACACCACCTGGGGTGGTGGCGTGCTGAAGCAGCAGATCGACGCCGGGCTGGTGAAGGACCTCTCCTCCGAGGCCGCCACCTGGATCGCCGACTTCACTCCGGCCTCCCTGGCGGCCTACCAGTTCGACCAGAAGACCTACGCCATCCCGCAGGACATCGGCATGGTCGGCTTCTGGTACAACAAGGACCTGTTCAAGAAGGCCGGCATCGCCGCGGCGCCCGCCACCTGGACCGAGTTCATCGACGCCGTCAAGAAGCTCAAGGCGGCGGGCGTCACCCCCATCGCCCTCGCCGGCAAGGAGAAGTGGCCCGGCCACTACTACTGGGCCTACCTCGCCATGCGCATCGCGGGCCTGGACGCGCTCAAGCAGGCCGCGGTCGACCACGACTTCAACAAGCCCGACTTCGTCGCGGCCGGCCAGAAGCTCAAGGAGCTGGCCGACCTGCAGCCCTTCCAGAAGGGCTACCTCGGCGCCGCCTACTCCACTCCCGACGGCCAGGCCGCCCTCATGGGCAACGGCAAGACCGCCATGGAGCTGATGGGCCAGTGGGCGCCGACCGTCGAGAAGGACGCGAGCAAGAAGGACCTGGGCGACAAGCTCGGCTTCTTCACCTTCCCGTCCGTCGACGGCGGTAAGGGCTCGGCCACCGACGCCTTCGGCGGCGGCGGCGGGTACGCGGTCGGCGTGAACGCCCCGCCCGCGGCCGTCGACTTCCTGAAGTTCCTCTCCAGCAAGGACGTCCACGCCGCGGCGGTGGAGACCGGAGGCATCCAGCCCGTGCTCAAGGGCGAGGAGAGCGTCGTGAAGGACCCGAACCTCGCCGTCGTCGCCAAGACGCTGGCCAGTGCATCCGGGTTCCAGCTCTACCTCGACCAGGCCTACCCGCCCGCCGTCGGGCAGGAGGTCAACGACAGCGTGGCCGCGCTGATCGCCGGCTCCAAGACCCCCGAGCAGGTCACCCAGGCCGTCACCGAGACCGCCAAGTCCGAATAGCCGGAAGGCGGACGGGGGACCACGCGCGCCGGGACGGGCGCGCGTGGTCCCCCATCCGCGGCCCGCCCCCCATCGACCACCGAGCGGCACCGCGCCGCTCTTCCCCAGGGCTGCGCCCCGGGCTCCACGCTGAGGAAGACGATGACACGACCCGCGCTGACCGACAGGCCCGCGGCCGCGGCCGACCTGCCGCGCCGGGCCGGCCCAGGCTCCGCGCCCTCCGCACGCCGTCGCCGGTTCAGGGGTCTGGCGACGATCACGCTGTTCCTGTTGCCGGCGCTCGTGCTGTTCGTGGTGCTGGTGCTGGCGCCGATCGCCATCGCGGCGTACACGAGCTTCTACAAGTGGAACGGGCTCGGCGGCCTGCCGCAGAACTGGATCGGGCTGGACAACTACACCCGGATGTTCGCCGACGATGTGTTCCTCGGCGACCTCCGCCGCGGCGCCGTGCTGATCATCCTGTCCCTGGTGATCCAGCTTCCGCTCGCCCTGGCGATCGCCATGCTGCTCAACCAGAAGATGCGCGGCCGGGCGTTCTACCGTCTGCTGTTCTTCGCCCCGTACGTGCTCTCCGAAGTGATCACCGGCGTGCTGTTCAGCCTGATCCTGTCGCCGGAGGCGGGCCTGGCCAACCAGATCCTCGGCGCCATCGGCCTGTCGAGCCTGGAGTCGAGCTGGCTGGCCGAGCCCGACACGGTCATGATGTCGCTGTTCCTGGTCATGATCTGGAAGTACTTCGGCTTCCACATGATCCTTTACTTGGCCGGCCGCCAGTCCATTCCCAAGGAGCTGGGCGAGGCGGCCGCGATCGACGGCGCCGGCCCCTGGAAGCAGTTCCGGTACGTCACCTTGCCGCTGCTCGGGCCGACGATCCGCATCAGTGTGTTCCTGTCCATCATCGGGGCGATCCAGCTCTTCGACCTGGTGTGGGTGCTCACCGCCGGCGGGCCCATCCACTCCTCCGAGACCATGGCCGTCACGATGTTCCAGTTCGGCTTCAAGCGCTCCCAGATCGGCTACGGCAGCGCCATCAGCGTCGTGATGTTCCTGATCAGCCTGGTGTTCGCGCTCGGCTATCAGCGGTTCGTCATGCGCCGCGACATACAGGGAGCGATCACCACCATGGGAGACCAGCGATGACCACGCACGCCGCCGAGCGAACCGGGCCCCGCGCCGGCCGGCTCCGCTCCATCTCGCTGCACGCGGTCGTGATCATCCTCGGCGCGTTCGTCGTGGTGCCACTGCTGTTCGCCGTGCTCGGCGGGTTCAAGGACACCGGCCAGCTCTCGACCAACGCCTTCGGCCTGCCCGCGCCCTGGGTCCCGGAGAACTACACCGACGTGCTGTTCTCCGGCTCCTTCTGGCGCCAGATCGTCAACAGCGTCTTCGTCGCGCTGGCCACGACCCTCATCGTCGTCGGGCTGTCGGCCATGGCGGCGTACGTTTTCGCCCGCTTCGCCTTCCGCGGCAGGGAGTTGCTGTACACGCTGTTCGCGATGGGGCTGATGTTCCCCTTCACCGTGGCCATCCTGCCGCTGTTCGTCCTGCTGCGGACCATGGGACTGCTCGACAATCCCTTCGGCGTGATCCTGCCGCAGGCCGCCTTCGGGCTGCCCATGACGATCATCATCCTGCGCGCCTTCTTCCGCACCATCCCCCGGGAGGTGGAGGAGGCCGCGACGATCGACGGCTGCACTTCGTTCGGTTTCTTCTGGCGCATCCTGCTGCCGATGGCCCGGCCCGCCCTGGCCACCGTGTCGGTGCTGGCGGTCGTGGCGAGCTGGAACAACTTCTTCCTGCCGCTGGTGATCTTCAACGACCCCAACTGGTGGACCATCCCGCTCGGAGTGCAGCAGTTCACCGGGCAGTACTCCGCCGACACCGCCCGGATCCTCGCCTACATCGTCCTGGCGATGGTGCCCGCCCTCGCGTTCTACGCCGTGGCGGAGCGCCAGCTCATCGGCGGACTCACCGCGGGAGCGACGAAGGGGTGACCGACCCGAACGACATACCGAGCTTCCACGGCCGATAAGGCCATCTCCGAAGGAGCGCTGATGACCCTGCGTGTGTCCGGACCCCAGTTAGTCGCCGCCGACGGTACCCCGGTGCGGCTGCGCGGAGTGGGTCTCGGGGGCTGGATGAACATGGAGAACTTCATCACCGGCTACCCGGCCAACGAGTCGACCATGCGCGACGCCGTGCGCGACGTGCTGGGGGAGGAGCGGGCGGCGCTGTTCTTCG
Organism: Sphaerisporangium rhizosphaerae; assembly: GCF_042665155.1. NCBI lineage: Bacteria > Bacillati > Actinomycetota > Actinomycetes > Streptosporangiales > Streptosporangiaceae > Sphaerisporangium > Sphaerisporangium rhizosphaerae. Next base: position 146,088 of record NZ_JBHTCG010000002.1, read on the forward strand.
ACCGGTTGCTCACCTCATTCTTCGGCCCCGACGACGCCGCCCTGCTCGCCGCCATGGGAGCCAACTGCGTCCGGATCCCGGTGAACTACCGTCACTTCGAGTCCGACGACCGGCCGATGGAGATCATCGAGGACGGCTTCCGCCACCTCGACCGCGTGATCGGGCTGCTGGCCGAGCGGCGCATCTACAGCGTCATCGACCTGCACGCCCTGCCCGGCGCGCAGAACCAGCACTGGCACTCCGACAACCCCACCCACGTCGCGTCGTTCTGGCGGCACCGGCACTTCCAGGACCGCGCGGTCCACCTGTGGGAGGTCATCGCCGACCGCTACAAGGACAACCCGTGGGTCGCCGGGTACAACCCGATCAACGAGCCCGGCGACGTCGGCGGCCGGGTCATCGGGCCGTTCTACGACCGCCTGGTCAAGGCGCTGCGCGCCGTGGACCCCGCCCACGTGCTGTTCCTGGACGGCAACACCTACTCCACCGACTTCTCGATCTTCCGTGAGGTGTACGAGAACACGGTGTTCGTCTGCCACGACTACGCGCTCGCCGGGTTCGCCCACGGCGGCCCGTACCCGGGGTACACGCGCGGCGAGTGGGTGGACCGCGGCGAGCTGGAACGGGCCTTCGAGAAGCGCACCACCTTCCAGCGGCAGACCGGCACCCCGCTGTGGGTCGGCGAGTTCGGCCCGGTCTACACCGGCGACCCCGCGATCGACGCGCAGCGCTACCAGATCCTGGCCGACCAGCTGGAGATCTTCGACGGCTACCAGGCCGGCTGGTCGCTGTGGACCTACAAGGACGTCGGCTTGCAGGGCCTGGTGCACGCCGACCCCGAGGGGCCCTACCTGCGGCGCTTCGGCGACTTCGTGGCCAAGAAGAAGCGGCTGGGCGCCGACCGCTGGGGTTCCACGATGGAGGAGTCCTCCGACGTGCTCGCCCCGCTGCACCGGCTGGTCGAGGAGGAGTTCCCGCACTGGGAGCCCTACCCGTGGGGCGCCCGCTACCAGACCGACGACCTGCTCCGGCACATTTTGGTCGCCCAGGCGCTGGTGCCGGAGTACGCCGCGCTGTTCGGCGGCCTGGACGACAGCGAGCTGCTCGCCCTGGCCGACTCCTTCGCCCTGGCCGGCTGCGCGCGGCGCGACCGGCTCATCGAGCTGCTCACCGCCAACCTCACCTCGGGCGCCGCCTGACCGCGGGACCCGCCACGACCCGAAGTGCTCCTGCGACCGGTTCCCCGCGCTCCTCCGGCACCTGACCTCGGGGGAGGCGTCAGAAGCAGGACCGCCCGTATATCCGGCGCATGATCGCCGGGGCCGACGCCGGCCCCGGCGATCACTGTTGACCGGCCCGCTCCATCCATGGCCCTACTCGGCCTGAACCTGAGGAGACCAGTCATGCGCTTCCCGCGCTCGTGGGCGGCGGCCGCCTTGTTATGCCTCCCGCTGTCCCTGTCGCCGTGCATCACGGCCGGGACGGCACAGGCCGCGGCGCCGGTGACGATAGCGAGCTACGACTTCGAGGACGGCACCGCCCAGGGCTGGTCGCCGCGCGGCTCGGGGGTGTCGGTCGCGGCCGTCCAGGACGCCGCCCACTCGGGCTCGGCGTCGCTGCTGACCACCGGCCGCACCGAGACCTGGAACGGCGCCTCCGTCACCCCGCCCCTGGAGAAGGGGGTCACCTACTCGGTCACCGCCCACGCGCGGCTGACCGCGGGGACGTCCGCGAACACCATCGCCCTGACCGTGCAGCGCACGCCCGACGGCGGCACGACCACCTACGAGCGGGTCGGCGCGGGCACCGTCACCGACGCCGCCTGGGTGGAGATCAGCGGCACCTACTCCTTCACCACCGACTCGCCCGACCTGTTGCTGTACGCCGAGAGCTCCGACGCCACCGCCTCGTTCTACCTCGACGACGTCACCATCACCGCCGACACCGACCCCGGACGGTCCGGCGTGACCACCGACTTCGAGACCGGCACCGCCCAGGGCTGGTCGCCGCGCGCCTCGGCCACGCTGACCGTCGCCACCGACCAGGCCCACGGCGGGACCGCCGCACTGCTCGCCACCGCCAGGAGCGCCTCCTGGGACGGCCCGGCGCGGAGCGTCCTGGGCAAGATGACCAAGGGGTCGAAGTACACGCTGTCGGTGTGGGTGCGGCTCGGACCTGACACGACCGCCGGCGACCTCGGGCTGTCGGTCGAACGCCGGATGAACGGGACGGCGAGCTACGACCAGGTCGCCGCGCCCACCGCGATCGCCGCGGGCGGATGGACGCAGCTGAAAGGTTCATACACCCTGGCCTACGACGTGGACTTCCTCAGCGTCTACGTCGAGTCGTCCAGCGGAACCTTCCCGTTCTACATCGACGACTTCACACTGACGTACGTGCCCGCCAAGCCCATCCAGACCGACATCCCGGCGGTCAAGGACACACTGCCGTTCCAGGTCGGCGCCGCCATCTCCCGCGCCCAGACCCTCGGCGGCCATGAGGAACTGCTGACCCGGCACTTCGACAGCGTCACCCCGGGCAATGCGCTGAAGTGGGACGCCACCGAGCCCCGCGAGGGCGAGTTCACCTTCGCCGACGGCGACTACCTGGTCGACTACGCCGCCGCGCACGGCCTGCGGTTCCGCGGGCACACCCTCGCCTGGCACAGCCAGACCCCCGACTGGGTGTTCAAGGACGGCGACCGGCCCCTCACCGCCACCCCCGCAGACAAGGCCCTGCTGCTCAAGCGGCTGGAGAACCACATCAGGGCCGTGATGGGCCGCTACAAGGGCAGGATCCAGACCTGGGACGTCGTCAACGAGGTCGTGGACGAGAACCAGCCCGACGACATGCGCCGCAGCCCGTGGTTCCAGGTCACCGGCTACGACTTCATCCGCACGGCCTTCCGCGTCGCCCGCGAGGCCGACCCGGCGGCCAAGCTGGTGCTCAACGACTACAACACCGAGCTGCCGCGCAAGCGCCAGGCGGTCTTCAACCTGGTCAAGAAGCTCAGGGCCGAAGGCGTGCCGATCGACGCCGTCGGCCACCAGCTCCACGTCAACATCGAGCAGCCCGCCGCCGCCGAGATCGAGAAGACCATCGAGCTGTTCGCCGGGCTCGGCGTGGACCAGCAGGTCACTGAGCTGGACGTGAGCGTCTACACCGACTTCGTCTCCACCTACACCACCGTCCCGCCGGAGGTCCTTGCGCTCCAGGGGTACCGCTACAAGGAGATCTTCGACGTCTTCCGCCGCCAGGCCGCCCGGCTGTCCTCGGTGACGCTCTGGGGCCTGGCAGACGACGGCACCTGGCTGTCCACCTTCCCGATCACCCGGCTCAACGCGCCGCTGCCGTTCGACGACGAACTGCAGGCCAAGCCGGCGTACTGGGGCATCGTCGACCCTGCCCAGTTGCCGCCGCTGACCCGCCGCCTGGACGCGCCGCAGGCGAGCGTGAAGATCGACGCCGAGCGCGAGCAGCAGTGGAACCTGCTGCCCGACACGCCGGTCGCCCGGGTGGGCGACCTGGCCGCCCGCTTCCAGGCCCGCTGGTCGGCCGCCGGCCTGGCCGTGCTCGCCGAGGTGGACGACCGCACCTGCGACAAGGCCGACACGCTCACCCTGCGGCTCGGCGGCGCGAGCCGCGTGGTCGCGCGGGACGGCCGCGCCTCCTGGTACCGCACCGCCGCCCTCACGGGCGGATACCGCGCCGAGGCGCTGCTCCCCGCCTCCGCCGCGCTCGGCGGGAAGCTGCCGTTCGAACTGGTCGCCCACGACGCCAAGGGCGGCAAGGACGTCTCCTGGAAGGGCGAGCTGACGCTGACCGCGCCGGTCAAGGCGACCACCGCCGCCAAGGGCACCCCGGTCGTCGACGGCGTCGCCGACGCCGCCTGGTCCAGGGCCCCCGAGGTCACCACCGCCACCTGGATCCAGGGCGGCTCCGGCGCGACCGCCAAGGTGCGGGCCCTGTGGGACGCCGGGCACCTGTACGTGCTCGCCCGCGTCACCGACCCCACGCTCAGCGAGGAGTCGCAGAACGCGTGGGAGCAGGACTCCGTCGAGGTCTTCGTCGACCCGGGCAACGGCAAGAGCAAGGGATACGACGATGACGACGGGCAGTACCGCGTCTCCTTCTCCGGCCGGCAGACCATCGGGGGCACCTTCGACGCCGCGGGCGTGAAGAACAACCTGGTGAGCGCGGCCAAGGTCGTGCCCGGCGGGTACGTCGTCGAGGCGTCGGTCGCGCTGCCGACCGTCACCCCCGCGAAGGGGGACCTGCTGGGATTCGACGTCCAGGTCAACGACGCGACGGGGGCCGCCCGCACCGGCGCCGTCACGTGGAACGACTCCTCCGGCCGGTCCTATCTGAGCACGGCGGGATGGGGAGTGCTCGAACTGGGCAAGTAGCCCGGATCGTACAGATCGCAACGAGAAAGGCCGTCCGTGGTGCGCTTCAGCAACCCGATCCTGCCGGGGTTCCATCCGGACCCCTCGATCTGCCGGGTGGACGAGGACTACTACCTGGTGACGTCGAGCTTCGAGTGGTTCCCCGGGGTGCCGATCTTCCACAGCAAGGATCTGGTGCACTGGCGGCAGCTCGGTCACGTGCTCGACCGGGCGTCGCAGCTGCCCCTGGACGGCGTACGGCCCAGCGGAGGCATCTACGCACCCACGCTGCGCCACCACGACGGCCTCTTCTACATGATCACCACGCTGGTCGACGGGCTGATGGAGTCGGGCAACTTCATCGTCACCGCCGCCGACCCCGCCGGGCCGTGGAGCGAGCCCTACTGGCTGCCCGAGACCGAGGGCTTCGACCCGTCGCTGTTCTTCGACGACGACGGCCGGGCGTGGGTGCACGGCGCGCGCCCCGCCCGGCAACAGCGCCACGAGGGCCACACCGAGGTCTGGCTCCGCGAGCTGGACCTCGACGGCATGAAGCTCGTCGGCGAGGAGCACATCCTGTGGGACGGCGCCGTCAAGGGCGCCGTCTGGGCCGAGGGGCCGCACCTCTACAAGATCGGCGGGGCCTACTACCTGCTGGTGTCCGAAGGCGGCACCGAGCACGACCACGCCATCAGCGTCGCCCGCGCCGGCAAGGTCACCGGCCCCTACACCGGCAGCACCCGCAACCCGATCCTGACCCACCGCAACCTCGGCCGCGACCACCCGATCGTGGGCACCGGCCACGGCGACCTCGTGCAGACCCCCGGCGGCGACTGGTGGATGGTGCTGCTGGCCATGCGCCCGTACGGCGGCTACCACTACAACCTCGGCAGGGAGACCTTCCTGACCCCGGTGCGCTGGGAGGACGGCTGGCCGGTCGCCGGCCTCGTCGAGCCCGCCGGTGACGCCCCCTCCGTCCCGCCCTGCCGCTGGCCCGCCCCGCCGGCCTGCGACAACTTCGACACCCCGCGGCTGATGCCCCAGTGGAACCACCTGCGCACGCCCCGCGAGCCGTACTGGACCCTCACCGAGCGCCCCGGCTTCCTGCGGCTGCGCGGCCGCCCCGAGTCGATCACCGAGCGGACCAACCCCAGCCTCATCGCCCGGCGGCAGGAGCACGCGCACTTCGCCGCGCACACCGCCATGGAGTTCGTCCCGGAGAACCGCGAGCGGGCCGGGCTGGCCCTGGTGCAGAACGACGACTTCCACATCCTGCTCGTCATGACCGCCTCCGGCCTGACGGTGATCCGCAGGCAGGACGGCGTGGACCACACCATGGTCCAGGCCGACGTGCCCCCGGGCCGGCTGTGGCTCGGCGTGGAGGCCCACGGGCAGGAGTACCAGATGCTGTACGGCACCCGGCCGGGCGAGTGGCGCCGGCTCGGCGAGCCGGTCGACGGGCGTGTGCTCAGCAGCAGCATGGCGGGCGGCTTCATCGGCGCCTACATCGGCATGTACCTCAGCGGCGAGAACCACCCCACCGGCAACGTCGCCGACTTCGACTGGTTCGAGTACCTCCCCCTCCCGGAGCACTGAGTCACTCCGGCCGCCGGCGGGGCATCGGCCGGCGGCCGCGGCGGGATCGTGGTCGCGCGTCTCTCGTCCGCGACGCCCGGTGGACCGCGGCGGTCCCGCGCACACCGTGGGGTCCGGGCTGCAACTTTCAGACGGGATGCGGCGTCGGCGCAGCTCGCGTGATCACGGCTCGTCCCATGCTTGACAGAGATCCAGTGCCGAAGCACTCTCCACTGGACCACCTACGCCTTGCGTCCGTGACCCACCCGGCGATCGATTGTTAGCGCTAACAATCGCAAGCCGCCGGTCCGGACGGCGCTCGTCCAGCCTGCCGGACCGAACCGGCCGCCCCGCACCCCCGAGGAGCCTCTTTGCACAGCAAACGGATACGCGCCATTCTCGCCCCGGTCGCCACCGCGGCCCTGGTCCTGGCGTCGGGTGCCGCGGCCGTGACCGCCGCCGCGCCGGCGCAGGCCCTGGAGAACGGTGTGGCGCGTACGCCGCCGATGGGCTGGAACAGTTGGAACACCTTCGGCTGCAACATCAGCGAGTCGCTGATCAAGCAGATGGCCGACGCGATCGTGAATTCGGGGATGCGTGATCTGGGTTACCAGTACGTGGTGGTGGACGACTGCTGGATGAACTCCACCCGTGACTCCGCCGGGAACCTGCAGGCCAACTCCTCGCGGTTCCCCAGCGGGATGAAGGCGCTGGGAGACTACCTGCACGGCAAGGGGCTGAAGTTCGGCATCTACCAGGCTCCGCTGGACAAGACCTGCGCGCAGTATTTCAACAGCTACCCCGGCGCCACCGGCGCCCAGGGGCACGAGGTCCAAGACGCCAGGCAGTTCGCCGCCTGGGGGGTGGACTACCTGAAGTACGACTGGTGCTCGCCGAGCGGCACCATCGACGACCAGGTGCGCACGTTCGCCAAGATGCGCGACGCGCTGGCGTCCTCCGGGCGGCAGATCCTCTACAGCATCAACTCCAACAGCGTGCACGACAAGACCGGGCCACGACGCAACTGGGGCGACATCGCCAACATCTGGCGCACCACCGAGGACATCACCAACGAGTGGGACACCGGCCAGACCAACGGCTACCCGATGGGCATCCAGAACATCGTCAACGTCACCGTCCCGCTCGCCTCCTACGCCAAGCCGGGGGCGTTCATCGACCCGGACATGATGGAGATCGGCCGCGGCGGCATGACCGACACCGAGATGCGCAGCCACTTCGCCCTCTGGGCGATGATGGCCTCCCCACTGATCATGGGCAACGATGTGCGCACCATGGACTCCGCCACCCAGACGATTCTGAAGAACGCGAACCTGATCGCGATCAACCAGGACACCCTCGGCCTGCAGGCGACCCAGATCAGCAACGACGGCACCCGCCGCGTACTGGCCAAGAAGCTCAGCAACGGCGACGTCGCGGTCGCCCTGTTCAACCAGAGCGGCAGCACCACCACCATCTCCACCACCGCCTCCGCGATCGGCAAGTCGGGCAGCTCGTTCACCTTGACCGACGCCTGGACCAACGCCACCACCAGCAGCACCGGCTCCATCTCGGCCGGCGTCCCGGCGCACGGCACCGTGGTGTACCGCGTCAGCGGCGGCGGCACCGTCACCCCGTCCCCCACGCCGTCGAGCACGCCGTCGAGCACGCTGGTCAGCGCGGCGTCCGGTCGTTGCCTGGACGTGCCCAACAGCAGCACCACCAACGGCACCCAGCCGGTCATCTGGGACTGCAATGGCCAGGCGAACCAGCGCTGGACGTTCAGCGGGCAGAGCATCCAGGCTCTCGGCAAGTGCCTGGACGCGCCGTCCGGAGCCACGGCCGGTACGAAGGTGCAGATCTGGGACTGCAACGGCGGAACCAACCAGCAGTGGAACCTCACCGCCGAGGGCACGATCCGCAGCGTGCAGTTCAGCAACCTGTGCCTGGACGTCTACAACAACAACACCGCCAACGGCACCACGGTGATCCTGTGGACCTGTGGCTCCGCTGCGAACCAGCGATGGAGCCGGGTGTAGGCGAGCCGCGGCCACCGGCCACGGAGTTCCGCGAGACAGGCCGTCGCGCGGCGGGCAGGGTCGACGTCCTGCCCGCCGCGCCGGCGGGTCAGGCGGCCACGGTCAACGCGCGCTGGTCTCCCAGACCTGGTTGAGCTGACCGCTCAGTGGCGTGTAGTCGATTCTGACGGCGACGGGGCGCCTCGCGGACCTCAGGGCCTTGGTGAAGTCCGCCGTCGAGCAGTACTTGTGGCCGAGGCCGTTCTTCTGGGCGTTGTGGCGGTCGGCCGCCCAGGCGGCGCCGCACGAGCGGGTGGTGCGGCTGAACGACAGCCCCGTGTACCCGAGCTTGATCGACTTCCCGCCCCTGGTGAACATGACCGTCGTGTCGTTCACCCGCTTGATCGTGCCGTAGGCGGTCTTCGGCGAGCCGGGCATGGCGAGGACCTCGTAGACGCGCGTGGTGGCGCCGAGCGAGATCCTGACCGGCGTGGGCCCGAGGCCGAGCGCGAACGTGAGATCGGCCGGCTTGCAGCGGGTGGTGCCGAGCCCCTTGGCGTCGACCTTGACGACGCCCTCGGTCTCCTTCAGGTCGCACGCCGAGGTGACCCTGCGGACGTCGGCACGCGCGTAGGCGACGCGCTTCTCCTTGGCGCCCGCGATGGGAGCGAAGGTGTAGCGAGGCGGGCCACCCTTCGTGTGGAGGGTGGCCTTGAGCGGCGTGACACGCAGGACACCCTTCCCGTCCGCCCACGCGAACCCGTAGATCACCCTGGCCCCGGACGTGGCGAAGCCCGCGGACGTCGCGGAACCCGCGGACGACGGTGAGGCCACGGCCGGCGCGGCCGGCGCGGCCGCCTCAGCCGAGCCGGTGAGCGAACCAACGGCGCAGAACGCGGCGAGCGCGGTGACCACGAGCGGGCGCGACATGAAGATGATCTCCTGAGAGTGGATCCGGGCAAACGTACGGCCCGACCCTATCCACCCTGATCGCCCACCCAATAGGGACAAATACTCATAAAAAGAGTGTCGGCCGGAGATTCGAGACGCCTTCCTGCTCGTCGGCGTACATCCGTCCGGCGTCACCGGCCCGCCGGCCGAAAGGGGATTACGATGAGACACCACCCGGCTACGCGGATCGGCGAAAAGCCTGCGACGGCCGCCGTCGTACAGTGATGATATGGCTGTGTTGACCGTGCAGATCGATGCGAAGACCGAGAAGGCTCTCGCAGAGCTGACCGCCGACGGCAGGTCGGCCACGGACGTGGTCCGGGAGGCGCTGCTCATCGCCAACCGCCTGCGCCGCATGGAAGTCGCCCGCCTGGAGGCGCAGGAACTCGCCGCCGATCCAGAGGACCTCGCGGAGATCCGTGCCGTACGTCGCGACCTGGGCGAAGACTGTGCGCGGTGACGTCTGCAAAGTGCGCATGCCCCGCGAAGCCGTGGGTCATGAGCAGCGAGGTGAGAGATTCGCGGTGCTTCTGCAGTCCGACGCGCTCGCCTCGTTCTCTACGCTGATCGTCGCCCCCACGTCGACCAGCGCTCGTCCGATGACGTTCCGGCCCGAGATCGAGCTGAACGGAAAGACCACACGGGTCCTCGTCGATCAACTCACCGCTCTGGACATCACCCAACTCGGCGACTTCGCAGGTAGCTTGTATCCGGCCGAGATCGAGGAACTCAACGAAGCGCTACATGTGATGCTCGGCCTCTTCGCGTGAATTGACGAACCTCATCGCCGGGTCTTCGGTCACGGACCGGCGCCCGGCTCAGGATTCCCCCGCTCAGAAGGCGGCACGGGCCGGCGTGGATCAGAAGCTCCTTTTCGCACTCCGGCTGATCGTTTCGACGGCCTCGGTGATCTCTCTTCCCATCCGTGCCTCGGTTATCACCTCTCGATAGGTCTTCGAGAAATCGTGCCCTTCGGTGGGGTGAAGCCCGACCCGACGGAACGACTCGCGACGGTGATCGTCCGTCCGCGGTGGTCTTGCGCGTGCTCTACGGCCACTACATTACAGTTGTAATGGAGGTGGGCATGGGAGAACGGTGGATGCCCGATGCGCGCCGCACCGCGGTCGCCGACGCGGTGGGAAGGCTCCTGATGCGCGGCCACGGCACGTTCCCCGGCATGCGGGAGATCGCCGCCGAGGCGGGGGTGACGACCGGGACCCTGCAACACCACTTCAGCACCAAGGAGGAGATGCTCCTCTTCGCGCTGGAACACCACTGCCGGCGCTGCGCCGACCGGCTCCGGGCCCAGTCAGGAGAAGGCACACGATCCCCGCGTCGGGTGCTGTCCGCGATCGTCACGGCGTTGCTTCCACTCGATGAGGAGCGCGCCGCCGAGACGAGCGTGGCCAAGGCGTTCGTGTCGCACGCCACGACCCACCCGGGCTTCGCCGAGCACTACCGCGCGCAGCGGGAGATCCTGCTCGATCTGCTCAGGGAACAGTTCGAGCGCGCGCACGTCCCGCGTCCCGCGGTCGCCGCCACGATCCTGTCGCAGGCGATCGAGGGGATGCGTACGGACTGCCTGCTCCTCGGCCCGGACGCCGTCCAGATCGACGCCGTCATCGACCAGCTCCTTCCGCGCGCGTGACGCCAACGCCACGCCGTCTTCGCACTTACCCTCGTTCACCGGGATGCCGCATGAGAAGCGTCGAGTTCAGCACCACGACGATCCTGTCCGCTGCCGTCGAGGAGGTCTTCGAGCACCTGGCCGACCCGGACAACCACGTCGGCCTGTCCCCGCTGGTCGTCGAGGTCCGCGACATCCGCCGCGGGCCGGACGCGGTGCACTTCACGGCGGTCGAGCGGTTCACCTTGGGGCCGTTGCGTCACGACAACGTCATCGAGGTCACGCTGCACCTGGGGGAGGGCGCCATAACCGGCGACGTGGTCAGCCCCGGCGGCGTCCGGGTGGCCTACGGCTACCACATCGACCCGGTGCCCGGTGGAACCCGGGTGGTCGACCACTACCGGCTGTCGGCGCCCTTCGGACTGCTGCGGTTCGCGACGAGCCAGGCGAAGAAGGTACAGGTGGCACGCGGCAGGGAACTGGCACGCCGTTTCGCGGCGAAGCGCTCCCAGGCATGACAACAGCGTGTGCTCCGCGTGCCGGAAGACGCAATTCTGGTTCTGCACATCGTGATGTGCAGAACCAGAGCGGAAGCCAGGGACCGGCGCTCGGACTTACACGGAAGGAGACGTGGCATTGAGTTAGGAGAGGTCGGGCAAGAGCCAGGAGATCGGCTTTATTTTGGAGACGCTGACAGACATGCCGACGAGCTTCGTGTCGACCGTCGCGACGTCGGTGATATGAAGGCGCTCGGCCATCGCGATCACGGCGGCGTCGACGTACCCCATCGGGGCGTTGGCCATCTGCCGCACCAGCTGAGCGACGCGGAGCAGGTCCTCGTGGGTTGTCATGACCACTTTGAAGGGGCCGGAACCCGAACTCATATGGTCAAGCAGTTGTGCCTCGTAGTCAGCGCCTCGACGGAAGTTGTTACGGACGAACCCGCACGTCTCCACGAGCACAGGCTCAGGGACGACGACGGGCCCCGGCCAGCTTGCCAGCAGCCTGCTGCAACGCACATGGTGCACATCACCCGGCGAGTAAGTAGCGATCAAGGGGCCAGAGTCGATCAGAAGCTCCTTCACGCACTCCGCCTGATCGTTTCGACGGCCTCGATGATCTCTCTCCCCATCCGTGCCTCGGCCATCACCTCTCGATAGGTCTTCGAGAAATCGTGCTCTTCAGTGGGGCCGAGCCCGACCCAGGGGAAGCGCTGCCGGATGGCTTCGTAGTCGAGCGGAGCCTCGTCTGCCGCCGCGGTGCTCTCGTCCATGGTTTGAGTGTAGACAAACACGTTCCGACCTTAGATGACTACGGTGCGCCATGTAGGGGTTTCCGTGGCTGGTCTGGAGTGCTCGCTGATTGGGCGGCCCTCACGCCTTCCTTCAAGACCTCAGGGTGCGATAACCGTAACCGCCGACTTCGGATCGGTCCGGTTCCAGGCGTACGGGTCGCCGGGTGGTGCGCCTGGAACCGGACACCGGTGGTGCGGGGAGTCAGGTGCGGGCGACGGCCACGACGTTGTACGGGGTGGTGGGGGTGGGGGGTGTGGTGAAGCGGCCGTTGGGGAGGTAGAGGCGGTCGCCGAAGGCGGCGATCGTGGTGGGGATGTCGAAGCGGTCGTCCACCAGCCTGCGCACCACCTTCCCTGAGGTGGCGCCCCGGTCCAGGAGCAGGGACGTCACGGTGTTCAGGCTGTTCTGCACGACGTGCAGGACGCGGCCGTCCAGCAGCAGGCCGTCGCCGTCGATCAGGGACTCGCCGCCGAGGTCGATCGTGGTGGCGACGCCCGTCGAGGGGACGACGCGGAACAGCTTGCCGGTGCCCGACTGGACGATGATCAGGCCCGTGCCGTCGGGGGTGGGGGCGATGCCGTTGACGTTGAAGCCGGCCGTGTAGACGATGTCGCCGGTCAGGGGCACCCGCACCACCTCGGTCGGCAGCGCTCCGCCGCGTCCGAACGGCAGTTTGTACAGCACCGGGTTGACCGAGTCGGTGAAGTACGCCGCGTCAGGGGTGAGCACGACGTCGTTCACGAACGAGGCCTCGGTGGCCAGGCGGTAGCTCGCGAGCACCGCGCCGCTGCGGGTGTCGATCACGCGGGCGTCGCCGCCGGTGCCGCCGGCGACGAACAGCCGGCCGCGCGGGTCGATCTTCAGGCCGAGCGAGGGGGTGCCCGGGCCGGGGCTGATGACGCGGCCCTGGCCCGTGCGCAGGTCCGCCCGGTAGATCTCACCGGTCGCGCGGGAGCCGAAGTACGCGACAGGGCCCGGGCCGATGGCGATGCCCTCGGGCGGGAAGCCGTCAGGGAGAGGGAACTCGCTCGGATAGGGCTGGTGAGCCGGCGCGCCCGCGGGGGTGAAGGTTCCGGAGATGGAGGTCGGGGACGTTCCGGGGCTCGCTCCTGTCTCGGCCGTCGCGGCGGCCGGCGCTCCGACGAGCAGACCCAGGAACCCGGCTAAGAGAACTGCCACCTTCATCAGACAACATCCCATCTGTCGACAGTGCGGCGAGTGTGGTGATCGTATCCGACGCCCTCCCGGCTGATCCGTTCTGCTGTAGGAGTGAGCGCCTGCGGGTTGCGGACTACTGCGGTGGGGTGAGGGCGATCACCTGCGGAGCCCCCTGGAGATTGGTGACCTTCCGGAATGGGTTGAACGCGTTACGTGATATCGTTTAACCTTTACTTGTGACGGTTAAAGTAAAGGTTATGGAGCCTAAGAAGGGAGGGCGTGCCCGGCGTGCGGGGCCGGTGCACATCTCCAGCAAGAACCAGGTCACCCTTCCGGCGGCCATACTGCGGCGACTCGGGCTCGGGCCGGGCGACCCCATCGACATCACCGAAGAGGGCGGTCACATCGTCATCCGGCGACATCGCAGCCGCTTCGATGGCGTCATCGGGACGATTCCCGGTCTCACCGAGGCCGTGGACGTCGAGGCCAGTCGCGAGAGCTGGACCTGACCCGTGCCCCTGGTGATGCTTGACACCAATATCATCTCAGGTCTCCTCGACCCCGACGACGCACTTAACCTCAATGCGCGCGATGCGGTACGCCGTTGGGAAGACCAGGCGGCTTCTTTCGCCATTTCTGTGGTGACATGGAGCGAATTGCGGGTTGGTGTGATCCGCAAAGGCGCCGCAGCGGAGAAGGCACTGGCGGCGTTCTGTAGCGCCGTGATCGATCAGGTCATGCCGGTGGACGAGGCGACGGCCGAGAGGGCCGCGGCCATCAGGTCGGCGGATCTCACCATTCGCGTGCCGGATGCGCTCATCATCGCCGGCGCTCACGAGATCGGCGCCGACGCGTTGCTCACCGCCGATCGCAAGTTCCCGCGCATCGCTCCCGATCTTGTCGAACTCGTGTGTCCTCCTTGATCCGCTGATCGCTCGGCGGAAGGTGCTCGCATTCGGCCGCGTGCCCCGGAAGAGAGACGGGGATGGGGGTGTTGTGGGGGGTCGGGCGTCCGGGGAGGTGCCGGGGGCCGCGAAAGGAGAGGTCGATGAGCTACGAGGAGTACCAGCGCGGGTGCCTGTTCTTCGAGGCCAGGGACTATGCCGAGGCGGCGCGCATCCTGGCGCCGGTGGTGGCCGCCGAGCCGGGCAACCGGGCGGCCGTCGAGCTGCTGGGCAGGGCCTACTTCCACAGCGCCCAGCTCGGCCGCGCCGAGCAGAGCTTCCGTCGCCTGCTGGAGCTCGACCCGGCCAACGGCTGGGCCCATGAGGTGCTGGCCCGCACCCTGGAGCGCCGCAGCCGCCACGACGAGGCCGACCGCTACCGCAAGCTGGCCCGCGCGATGGGCGCGGAGGAGGTCGAGGGCGCCGACGTGTCGGTGTACGCCGCGAACCTCGCCTAGCGAGTGCACCCCGGCCCCGAACGAGCACGGGTCCGGCGCCGTAGACGGCGCCGGCCTCGCCGTACCACGACTCGCCGACCCGGCGCCGATCACCTCCAGCAGGTAGCACGGTGGAGAGCCGCGCCGGGTGAGGCCGGGTGGTCACGGCATCTGGTGCGTTGTGGTTCGTCGGGCCGGGTGCTGTAGGTGTCCGGTACGTGCCGGGGGGAGGGGCGTGTCCGGTGGTGGTGACCTGGGTGGTCACGGCATCTGGTGCGTTGTGGTTCGTCGGGCCGGGTGCTGTAGGTGTCCGGTACGTGCCGGGGGGGAGGGGCGTGTCCGGTGAAGGGGCGCAAGCTTTGGCAGGGGGTTGTCACGAATGTGGGGGGTGGTCGGTCTCAGTGGGTGACCGGCCGATGATGCGCCGACCCGAGCGGGGACTCGACCCGGGCGGAAGGGCGGGAGGCCGTGGTCTGCGGGCCGTACCGCACGCCTAGGCCGTTGGCATCGTCGGGATCTCTGGGGGGAGTGCATGATGACCTTGACATGTGTGGATCCGGCCGTCGAGCGGGACCTCGTCCGGCAGCGCCGGTTCGCCGCCGACGCCGCCCATGAGCTCCGCACGCCCCTCGCCGGGCTGCGGGTCAAGCTCGAGGAGGCCGGGCTTCATCCCGAGCAGACCGACCTGCCCGCGCTCATGGTGGCGGCGCTCGACGATGTCGACCGGCTCCAGGCGATCGTCCGCGATCTGCTGTTGCTCACGGGGATGACGGCGGAGGCGCCCTCCCCCCATCAGCCCGTCGACCTCGCCGCGGCGGTCCGCGACCAGGTCGTCCCGAGGCAGGGCGGTCCGGACGTCCGGCTGCGCACCGTCGCCGCGGTGACCGTGGACGTGGTTCCCGCCCACCTCGGCAGGCTGCTCGCCAACCTGCTCGACAACGCGCGCAAGCACGCCCGGCGGTGGATCCAGGTCCAGATCCGCCCGCACGACGCCATCGCCGAGCTCACCGTCACCGACGACGGGCCGGGCATCCCCGCCCATGAGCGTGAACGGGTGTTCGAGCTCTTCGCCCGCCTCGACGCCGCCCGGTGCCGCGACGCCGGCGGCACCGGTCTCGGCCTGGCCATCGCCCGCGACATCGCGAGGGCGCACGAGGGCACCCTGCATGTGGAGGACGGGCCCGGCGGCGGCGCCCGCTTCGTACTCCGGCTCCCGCTGGCCGCCCGCCCAGCCCTGGGGACCTGCTGACCTGCCGTGACGGAGATGGCCGCCCGTCCCGTCCGCTCGGCGTCCGGGCTCCGGTGGAGGTGGCGGTGCCGGCCCTTTATAGGGTGCTTTGTGGAGGGGAGACGGGAAGCGGGGAGGCGAGCACGATCATGCAGTCCGGAGATCCGCGGGCGGCCGGTGAGCTCGACCAGGCCGTTTCGGTCTTCGCCGGACTGCGTCCCCGGCTGTTCGGCATCGCCTACCGGGTCCTCGGCAGCACCACGGAGGCCGAGGACGTCGTGCAGGAGATCTGGGTGCGGTGGCAGACCACCGACCGCGACGTCGTCGCCGACCCCGCGGCGTTCCTGGCCACGGCGACCACCCGCCTGGCCATCAACGTCGCCATGTCCGCTCGCAAGCGGCGCGAGGTCTACGTCGGCCCGTGGCTGCCCGAACCGGTGGACACCGGCTCCGGCCCCGAGACCGGAGCCGAGCAGGGCGCCGAGCTGGAGCTGGCCGTCCTGTTCCTCCTGGAGCGGCTCTCGCCCACGGAACGGGCGGCGTACGTCCTGCGGGAGTCCTTCGACTACCCCTATGGCGACATCGCGGGCATCCTCGGGCTCAGCGAGGCGAACACCCGGCAGTTGGTGAGCCGGGCGCGCAAGCACCTCGCCGCCGAGCGCCGCAAGCCGGTCAGCTCGACCGCGCACCGGCGGCTGCTGAAGGCGTTTCTCGCGGCGGCTCGGAAGGGCGACCTCGCCGCCCTGGAGGAGCTCCTGGCCGCGGACGTCGTCAGCTACTCCGACAGCGGGAAGGCCATGCGGAACGTCGCCCGGGTGCCCGTGGCCGGGCGTACGCGGGTCGCGAAGTTCATGGTCGCGTTCGCGCCGAGGTTCTGGCCGGGCACGGAGATCACGTGGATCGAGGCGAACGGGCGCCCCGCGGTGCTGATCTCGCAGGGCGAGAACGTCACCGCGTTCCTGACCATCAGCGCCTCCTCGGAGGGCATCGACCGGCTCCTGTGGGTGATGAATCCGGACAAGCTCGCGGTCATCGCGCCGGCGGGAGTGGGGTCGGGCTAGGCGTACCGCGACGGGCCCGGCCATACCGTGCAATACCGCCTCAGGCGGGCTATTTCGGGGTATTCAGAGTATTCCGGGCAGGAGCGTATCCGCGTCGGCCCCGCTGTGCCGGGCCGTTCGGTGACGTGATTTGGGCGGGTTGGGGCCTCTACTGGCGAGTATTCAATGCCATTTCCGGTACTCGTGGGTCTGATGGGATCACGTGCACCACAATGGAAATATGGCTTATCCTCCCCAGTCGCCCCAGCCCCAGCCGAGGGATGAGGACCCGTACCAGCCGATGGGAGGGCCCCCGGCGCCGCCACCCGGATACGGCTCGCCGGCCGATGCGCCGCAGGGGCAGGGGCACGGGACATACCCGCCGCCGGGAGCGGAGCCGCACCCGGGGATGGGATATCCGCCGCCGGAGGCGGGACCGTATCCCGGCCAGGGGTATCCGCCATCGGGAGCAGGGCCGTTCCATGGTGGAGGAATGTCCCAGGGCGGAGGAGCGCCCCAGGGTGGGGCGCCGTATCCCGGTGCGGGGTACCCGCCGAGCGGCGGAAGGCCGTATCCCGAGCAGGGGCGCCAGTTGCCCGGCGGGTGGCCGTATCCCGAGCAGGGGTACCAGATGCCGGGCGGGGGGCCGTATCCGGGCGGGGGATATCCGATGCCTGGCCAGGGGACGCCGCCGCCCGCCAAGAGCGGTAAGGGTGTGCTCGTCGGGCTGATCATCGGTTTCACCGTCGTGCTGCTGGGCGGCGGGGCCGTGCTGGCGGTCATCTACGCCAACTCCAAGCCGGCCAGGCGCGACGTGGCGGTGCAGGTGCCGACCTTCGATCCGCCCACGGACCGGGTGGCGCCGTCCGCCGACCCCTCCGCCGAGGAGTCGCCCGCGAGTGAGCCCGGCGAGCCGACGGCGGCTCCCAGCCAGACCGCGACGTCGCGCCGGACCGAGCCGGGGACCCGGCTCACCAGCGCGGAGTTCGACGACTGGAACTTCAAGTTAGGGAGCGTCAAGTACAGCGCGCGCAAGGTCGGCGGCTGGGACTACGACAGCTGCGCTTCCGTCGACGGCAAGGGCGTGCTGGCCAGGTACGGCTGCGACCGCGCCGTCCAGGTCGCCTACTCGGCCTACGGCGGCAACCTCAAGGCCGTGCAGATCCTGCTGGCCTTCTCCGCCGAGACGGACGCCAAGACGGTCGCCGCCCGGCTGCAGAAGCTCTCGTCCGACGCGGTGAGATGGCGCCGGGACCAGACGCACGCGAGCTACGCCTACGGCAAGATCCGCTGGGGTCAGACCGGGAACTACGTGGTGGTCACGGTCGTCACCGCCACCAGGGCGGCGGCCGCGAAGGCCCCGAAGTTCCACGGCTATCTGCAGTCGGACACCCAGAGCTACTTCGTGTTCCGGCACTAGCGGCCGCCGGCGGGGAACGTCCGAGGGGGTCCTGCTCATCAGGACCCCGGCCACGAGACCTTCCGCCCACAGACGCTCCCGCGCGTTGGGGCGCAGTCAGGGGCCGGTGAGCAGGGGGAGCCGCAGGACGAAGCGGGTGCCGACCGGGGAGTCCTCGATGTCCAGCGTCCCGTCGTGGTGCTGGGCGATGTCGCGGGCGATGGCCAGCCCGAGGCCGGTGCCCTGAATGTCCTTCTCGCGGCCCGAGGGCAACCGGGTGAAGCGCTGGAACACCAGCTCCCGCTTGTCGGGAGGGATGCCCTCCCCGTCGTCGATCACCTGGAGCTCGGCGGTCGCGCTGTGACGTTCGACGATGACGGTCACCGTGGAGGTGGCGTGCCGCTCGGCGTTGTCCAGCAGGTTGGTCAGCAGCCGCAGCAACTGGAGCCGGTCGCCGCTGACGACCACGCCGGGACGCAGGTGGAGCACGACGCGCCTGCGCCGGGGGCGGCGGCCGACCTCGGTGCGCACCAGTTCGGCCAGGTTGATGTAGCTGCGCGAGATCTTCTCACCGGCGTCGAGCTTGGCCAGCACCAGCAGGTCGGTGACGATCGCCTGCAGCCGGTCCAGGCTCGAGACCAGAGCCTCGGCGATCTTGACCCAGTCGGCGTCCTCGGGGTGCAGCAGGGCCTCCTCCACCTGCGTGCGCATGGCGGTGATGGGGCTGCGCAGGTCGTGGCCGGCGTCGGAGGCGAAGCGCCGCTGTTGCTCGACCGCCTGCTGCAGGCGGTCCAGGGTCTGGTTGACGGTGACGGCGAGGGCGCCGATCTCGTCGTGGCGCGCGGAGACCGGCACCCGGCGGCTGAGATCCGAGACGGTGATCTCGGCCAGCTCGAGGCACACGTTCTCGACGGGCGCGAGCGCCCAGCGCACAAGACGGTGCGTCCCGACGGCGGTGGCTCCGGTCAGCGCGAGGCAGGCGCTGCCGACCAGCAGGAACAGGACAGGGTTGACGTACCAGGGGATGGGCTCCCCGACGCCGTACATCGTGTAGTCGCCCTCGGGCCGGTAGACGCGCAGCGCCACGACGTCCGGGCACCTGTCCGGGAATCCCGGCGGTGAGCAGACCCTCTGGAAGGCGACCACGGCCTTCTCCGACGGGACGAACCGGGCCATCGGCGGCAGGCCCCGCAGATCGGGGGTCGCCGCCAGCACACGGCCCGAGTTGTCCACGACCTGGATGTGCCATGCCTGGCCCTCAGGCGGCAGGACGGACGTCATTTTGCCCTCGTGGAGCATGCGGGAGACGTGCATGAGGTTCGCCACGATCTCCTGGCGCTGGTGGGACTCCGCGAGCCGGTACAGTCCGATGAAAACGAGCACGCTCGCGCCCACGCATAGCAAGGCCGTCATGACGCTGGCGACCCACGTCAGCCTGGTCCGCACGGACCAGTCGCGCCAGAGCCTCACTGAGCCCCCTTGTCCGCCTCGTGATCACCCTAAATCCGCATCATTCGAGGTCAGGCCAGTGAAAGGGCAAGATGACACAAACTATGGATCAAGGACATGTAGTGTGCGGGGTGCGTGGTTCATCGTCCGCACCCCACTTTCGGTGCATTCCACTACGTCTCCGACTCGCGCTCCGTAAAGGTCGGGTACCTGGATCCCCGGCTCGACCGTCAGGGTCATGCCCGGGGCGAGCACGGTGCGGTCGGCGGCGGTGAGCCAGGGGCCCTCCTGCGGCTCCAGCCCGACGCCCTGCCCCGTCGCCCGTGTGACGTAGGGCCCGTACCCGCTCTCGTCCAGCACCCTCCAGGCGGCCGCGTCCACCTCGGCGGCCGTCGCGCCCGGTCGCACGGCTTCGGCGGCGGCGTCGCGGGCCGACAGCAGCACCGCGTGCAGCGCCTCGAAGTCCTCCGGCGGCTCGGCCACGACGAACGCGCGGCTCGCGTGGGCGTGGTAGCCGCCCGACCGCGCCGTGACCCGCACCGCCACCGCGTCGCCGGGGTTGATGACGCGGCCGGAGGGCACGTGCCGCGGCCGCGCCGTGTTCTCGCCGGCCGCCACCACCACCGAGACCCGGGCCTCGCCGCCCGCCTCCGCGGCCAGGCGGCGGGCCATGCCCTCCTCGGTGGCGCCGAACCAGGACGGCTCGCGCGCGGCCGACAGGACGCGGTCGGCCGCCGCGGCGGCCCGTTCGATCGCGGCGACCTCCTCGGGGCGCTTGCGCATCCGCAGCGGGTCCAGCACCGCCGAGGCCAGCACCAGGTCGGCGTCCACCCGCAGCACGAACAGCTCGTGCGCCCGCATCTGCGCGTCCACCCCCACCCGCGACACCGAGGCGGGGATCAGCCCGGCCGCCTCGGCGGCGTCGGAGGCGAACCCCGGCGGCAGGCCGGGGACCAGCACGAGGAACCCCGAGGCGTCGTGCCCGGCGACGTACCGCAGGTCGGGCGAGGGGCGCAGCACCATCGCGTCCAGGCCCGTCTCGGCCATCCGCGCGAGGACGGCCTCCATGACCTCCCCGGTCATGCGGGCGGATGCAGCCAGCACGCCACCGGCCCGAACGCCGGCTCCTTCTCGGCGCACACGTCCATCGCCACCGGGCACCGCGGATGGAAGCGGCATCCGGACGGCGGGTCCGCCGGGTCGGGCACGTCCCCGGGCAGCTCCTCCGGAAGCCGACCGAGGCCGTCCGGCTCGGGGATGGCCCGCAGCAGCGCCTGGGTGTAGGGGTGGCGGGGCTCGGCCCAGACCTCGGCGGTCGGCCCGGTCTCCACGATCTTCCCCAGGTACATCACCGCGATGCGGTCGGCGATCAGCCGCACCACCGACAGGTCGTGGCTGATGAACAGCAGCCCCGCGCCCGACTCCACCGCGAGGTTGCGCATCAGCGTGGCCACCTGCGCCTGGGCGGAGGCGTCCAGCGCCGAGATCGGCTCGTCGCCGATGAGCAGCGACGGGCGGGCCGCCAGCGCCCGGGCGATCGCGATGCGCTGGCGCTGCCCGCCGGAGAACTCGTGCGGGTAGCGCTCGGCCATGTGCCCGCGCAGGCCGACCCGTTCCAGCATGCCGGCGGGCGTGGTCTCGCGGTCGCCGGCCGCCGCCAGGCCGTCGGCGATCTGGGCGCCGACCCGCCGCCGCGGGTTCAGCGAGGCGTAGGGGTCCTGGAACACCATCTGGATCTTGGCGAGCGCCGGGTCCCTGCGGCGCAGGCCGAGCGGGCTGACCGGGCCGCCCTCGAACGCGATGGCGCCGCCGCCGGCCGGGACCAGCCCGCACACGGCGCGGGCCAGCGTCGACTTGCCGCAGCCGGACTCCCCGACCAGGCCGACCACCTCGCCGGCCGCCACGCTGAGGCTGGCCCCCGCGACCGCCCGCACGGCCGGCCTGCCGGGCGTCCGGTGGTCCACGACCAGGTCCCGCACGTCCAGCATGCTCATGACTCCTCCCTCGGCAGCGCGTCCAGTAGCGCCCGGGTGTAGGGATGCTCCGGTTCCCGCAGGACCCGGCCGCGCGGTCCGGTCTCCAGGACCAGGCCCTCCCGCATCACGCTGACGTCGTCGGCGACCGCCGACATGACGCCGAGGTCGTGCGTCACCAGCAGCACGGCGAGCCCGAGGTCGTCGCACAGGCTCCTGATCAGGCGCAGCACGCCCGCCTGGACGGTCACGTCCAGCGCGGTGGTCGGCTCGTCGGCGATCAGCACCTTCGGGCCGCAGGCCAGGGCGATCGCGATCGCGACGCGCTGGCGCATGCCGCCGGAGAACTGGTGCGGATAGCGGTCGAAGGCCGCCGCCGGACCGGGGATGCGCACCTTCCCGAGCAGGTCGACCGCCCGCGCCCGCGCCTCGGCCCTGCCCAGGCGCAGGTGGTGCCGCATGTGCTCGGTGATCTGCCGGCCGACGGTCAGCATCGGATGCAGGCTCGTCGCCGGGTCCTGGAACACCATGGCGATGTCACGTCCCCGCACGGCGTTCAGGTCGCGCTGCGAAAGGGCGAGCAGGTCGCGGCCCTCCAGCGCGACGCGGCCGCCCGCGCGGGCGCCGTGCGGCAGCAGCCCGAGCGCGGCCAGCCCGGTCATCGTCTTGCCCGAGCCGCTCTCGCCGGCCAGTCCGTGCACGCGTCCCGGGCGCAGCAGCAGGTCCACCCCGCGCAGGATCTCGTGCCCGCCGATCGAGACGGTCAGCCCTTCGACGCTCAGCACCGGCGCGGCGTCCTCGCGGTCGTCGGAGCGGCCATCAGGGCGGTCGTTCACGGTCACAGCGCACGCTCCTTGATGGCGCGCGCCGTGCGCGGGTCCAGGGCGTCGCGCAGCGTGTCGCCGAGGAAGTTGAAGGCGAGCACCACGGTCAGGATGGCCAGGCCCGGGAAGGTCGCGACCCACCAGCTGTCGAAGACCTCGACGCCGGAGGCGACCATCGCGCCCCACTCGGGGGAGGGCGGCTTGGCGCCGAGCCCGAGGAAGGACAGGCCCGACAGCAGCAGCAGCGCGGTGCCGATGTCCAGCGTCGCCAGCACCAGGATGGGGCCGGTCACGTTGGGCAGCACGTCCACGCGCAGCGACTTCCAGGCCGAGAAGCCGAGCAGCCGGCCGCTGAGCACGAACTCGCGCTCGCGCATGCCGAGCACCAGGCCGCGCGTCACCCGGGCGTAGGCGGGCCAGGCCACCACCAGCACGGCCAGCACCGCGTTGGTGAGGCTGGCGCCGAGGGCGGCGGCGACGACCATGGCGAGGATGACGGTGGGGAAGGCGAAGACCAGGTCGGCCAGCCGCATGATCCCCTCGCCGACCCATCTACCGAAATATCCGGCGCAGGCGCCGAGGACGCCGCCGATCAGCAGCGACAGCACCACCAGCAGCAACGTCAGCGGGATGGACACCCGCGCCCCGTACATGACCCGGGACAGGATGTCGCGGCCGAGCTGGTCGGTGCCGAACCAGTGCCCGGGACCGGGGGAGGCCAGCCTCGGCAGGTCCTGCGCCAGCGGGTCGTGCGGCGCGAGCAGCGGGGCCGCGACGGCGACGACCAGCCAGGCGAGCGCGACCACAGCGCCCACGACGGCGAGCGGCTGCCGCCACGCCTCCGGCAGGCGCGCCAGCACGCCCTTCCTGTCGGGCGGGCCGGGAAGGATCCTCACGCCGGCTCCCCTCCGCGGCGGACGCGGGCGATCACGACAGCCTCACTCTCGGGTCGATGATCCCGTACAGGACGTCGACCACCAGGTTGATCAGGACGTACACCAGGCCGACCACCAGGCCGACGCCCATGACGGCGGGCAGGTCGAGCGTCGTGGCGCTCTTGTAGGCGTACTGGCCGATGCCGGGACGGGCGAAGACCGACTCCACCAGCACCGTGCCCGACAGCAGGCTGCCGAACGCCAGACCGGCCACCGTGATGATCGGCACCAGCGCCGACCGCAGCACGTACCGGAAAAGGATCACCCGTCCGGGCAGGCCCTTGGCCCGCGCCGCGCGCACGTAGTCCTGCCCGAGCACCTCCAGCACCGCCGAGCGCGTGAAGCGGGTCAGCAGGCCGATGGTGTAGGCGGCCAGCACCAGCGCCGGGGTGATCAGGTGCCCCGCGGCCGAGGCGAACACGTCCCACTGGCCGGCGATCGCGGCGTCGAGCGTGTAGAGCCCCGTGACGGCCGGCGGCGCGCTGAGGTCCGGCGCGACGCGGCCGCTGCCCGGGGTGATCTGCAGCCGGAAGAAGAACACGTAGAAGGCGACCAGCGCCAGCCAGAAGGTCGGCACCGAGATGCCGACCAGGCTCAGCACGCGCAGCACCTGGTCCGACAGCCGGTCGCGGCGCAACGCGGCGACCACGCCGAACGCGACGCCCGCCACCAGCGAGATCAGGATCGCCCCGCCCGCCAGCTCGATCGTCGCCGGCACGAACTCCGCCAGGTCGTCCAGCACCGGACGGTGGCTCTGCTGGCTCAGCCCGAGGTCGCCGTGCAGCAGCCCGCCGAGGTAGGTCAGGTACTGCGCCGGCAGCGGCTTGTCCAGGCCGTGCTCGGCCCGGAACTGCGCCACGATCGCCGGGTCGCCGAGGGCCCGCTGGCCGAGGTTGGCCGTGACCGGGTCGCCGGGGACCAGGTTGGTCAGGACGAAGGTGACCAGCGTGATGCCGAACCCGAGCAGCACCGCGACCGCGATCCGGCGGGCCAGGAACCGCGCCAGAGGGTGCCGCCGGCGACCGCGCCCGCCCGCCCGCGGGCCGCCCCCGCCGTTCACGCGGGCGCCGTCGTCGTCGTGCTTCGCGCCGTCGTCGCGCGCGTCCGGACCGGTGCCACCGTCGTGGTCGCCGGGACGTGCGCCGCCGTCGTCCTGGTCGCCCGGCCGGGCGGCACGGCCTCGCGCCGCGCCGCCCGCCGGGTCGTCACTTGGCGCCGAGGGCCGCGACATCGACCGTCCACACCGGGTGGAACTGGAGCCCGGTCACCGAGGCCGCCGTCACGATGTTCTGGCTCGGCTGGATCAGCGGGATGAACGGACCGGAGGCGTTGAGCTTGTTCTGGATGTCGGTGTAGAGCTGCTTGCGGGTGTCGTCGCCGACCGTCGAGGCCGCCTTGTCGCCCAGGGCCGACAGGTCCTTGTCGGCCCCGTCCTTCCATCCGGCGCGCAGGCCGACCGTCTTGCCGGGCAGGAAGGCCAGGTAGTCCGTCGGGTCCGGGTAGTCGGGGCCCCAGTACCACAGGCCCAGCTCCTCCTTGCCGTTGCGGTAGTTGTCCAGCGCGGTCGCCACCGGCCCGGGGGCCAGTTCGACGGTGATGCCGACCTCCTTGAGGTTGGCCTGGATCCGCTCGGCGAACGGCTGGAACGACAGGCCCTGCAGGGTGAGGTCGCTCGGGTACTCCAGCTTGATCGTCGGGTTGCTCACCCCGCTGGCCGCCACGGCCGCCTTGGCGCCCTCGACGTCCCGCTTGACCGCCTGGTCGGCGGGCAGCGCGCCCAGCAGCATCGTCGGGATGACGCCCGGCGCCTGCACCGAGCCCTCGCCGGCCAGCTCCAGCAGGCCCTGGTAGTCGACGCCCTTGCGGACGGCCTCGACGATCTTGGGGTTGCTGGTGACCGCGCTGACGCCCGGGTTCTGGTTGGCCAGCAGGAACACGACGTTGGCCGAGGCGGTCTTGACGGTCGGCAGGTTCGCGGGGACGCCCTTGACCTGGTCGCCGGACAGGTCCAGCGCGACCTGGCTGTCGCCCCGCTGGACGTTCAGCTTCTGGGTGGCCGACTCGACGTTGCGGATGACCACCTTGGTGTAGGTGGGCTTGCGGGCGCCCCAGTACTTCGGATTGACCTTCAGCACCACCTGCGAGGAGGTGTTGAAGGACTCGATCTCGTAGGGCCCGGAGCCGGCGGAGGCGCCGTTGAGGTACTGCTCGGCCTTGTCGGAGGAGTCGGCGGTGCCGCCGTGCTCCTTGACGACCTTGGAGTTCAGGATGCCCAGCGCCGGGTTCGGCAGGATGAACGGCAGCTCGGGCCGCGGCGTCTTGGAGGTCAGCGTGACCGTCGACTCGTCGGTCTTGGCCACCTCGACGCCGTCCAGCAGGAAGGACGGGTTGCCCTTCAGGTCGCGGACGCGGTTGAGGGAGAACACGACGTCGTCGGCGGTGACGGGGGAGCCGTCGGAGAACGTGGCGCCCTGGCGCAGCTTCAGCGTCAGCGTCTTGCCGTCCGGGGACTGCTCGTAGGACTCGGCGAGGGAGGGGACCGGCTTGGTGACGTCCGAGCCCTCGAAGGTCAGCAGGGTGTCGTAGAGCGCCTTGCCGATGATCAGTCCGGTCGGCTCGTAGTTGCGGCCGGGGTCGGCGGTCTTGAGGGTGAAGGACGCGTCCATCACCAGGGTCTTGCTCGTGCCGCCGCCGCCCTGCGACGACGTGGTGGACGTGCTGCCACCGGAGCAGGCGGCGAGGGAGAGCGCGCCGGTGAGCAGGACCGGCAGCAGAGCCGCCCTCGCCTGCCATGCCGTACGGCGCCGCGAGCGGGTCGCCATTCTGTGTCCTCCGGAATTGGGCTATGTAGACGATTGTTAGCGTGTGGTCCAGGATTGTCCGATAAAACGTCCAGCTCATGGCAGAGGGCCGAGACGGATAGAGCGCATGGGAACGATGTATGACCGAAATGTCAAGCACGCCACCGTCCGGGACCGGGGTCCCTGGACGGATCGGCATCGGCCTGCAGCTCGACGCCGTCCACATGAAGATCCTGCAGGTGCTGCGGGAGAACGGCCGCATCTCCGTGGCGGCCCTCGCCGAACGGGTCGGGATCTCCCGGGCGAGCGCCTACACCAGGTTCGAGGCGCTGCGCGCCGACGGGGTGATCAAGAAGTTCACCGCCGAGGTCGACCACGTGCGCGCCGGGCTCGGCATCACCGCCCTGGTCTTCGTCACCGTGCGCCAGCAGATGTGGAAGCAGTTCCGCGCCCAGCTCGCCCAGATGCCCGAGGTGGAGTACTGCGCGATCACCACCGGGCAGCACGACGCGATGATCCAGGTGCGGATGCCCGACGTCGCCGCCGTGCACGCGCTGGTCACCGAGCGGCTGGCGAGCATCCCCGCGGTCAAGGCCACCGAGACCGTCTTCATCCTGGACGAGGTGCTCAAGCGGCCCTACGTGCTGCCCTCCGACGGCCGCCCCCGCCAGGCCCCCCGCCGCCCGCCCGCCGCCGACCCGGCCCCGCAGCCCCCGTCGAACGTCCCCCTCGGCAAGATGCGCTTCGTGGGCGCCGCCGAAGGCCGCGCCCACCTCCACAAGGAGCCCTGACCTCAGGCCGGCCGGATCTCCTCGCAGACGCTGACCTGCGGGGTGTCGTCGCCGTCGAAGGCGAACTCCTCGACCAGGCGCAGGCGGCCGTCGGGCAGCGCCTCGATCCGGCTGGTGCTGCGGCCGGCCGCCCTGCCGCCGGCCTTGAGCGCGTGCGCGTAGGTGAGCTCGATCCGGTCGTCGTCCCGGGTGCCGACGAAGCGGCCGTGGATGACGGTGTCGCCGGTGTAGCCGCCCCAGATGACCCCGTTGGCCTCCCGGTAGTGGAAGCGCGTGGGCTCGTCGGCGTTCACCTCGCTCGCGGTCGAGCTGACCATCGCGAAGGCGCGGCCGTCGAGCAGGTCGCCGGAGGCGCCGGGCGGACCAGAGGTGTCGGGAGAACCGGAGAGGCCGGGGGAAGGGGTCGTGTCGCTCACGTCTCCGCATCGTGCCCGTCTGGGCGACGGGCGCAAGCCGGGTTGGACGTTTCGCTCACCGAGCCGGAGTCGCGCGGTGATCTGTCTGCGGCGTCCCACCGGACCGAGCGATGTTCTGTACAACGGGCTCCGGGGGTTCAGGAGAGCAATGTTCTGGGGACGGAGTATCTGAGCCGGCTCCGCGCCTCGGCCGACCGTCCCGGGACGGGGAGCGGAGAGGGCGGACCGGCCGCACGCCTCGACCACCGCCCGCGACGAGGAGCGCCCATGGACATCAGCGAGCTGCCCGGCTTCTACGCGATCGCCGCCGCCGACCCCGGCCGCAGCGCCGTCGTCGACGCCGACGGCGCGGTCACCACCTACGGCGAGCTGCTGGCCCGCGCGAACCAGGTCTCCCACGGGTTGCGGGCCCACGGCCTGGTCAAGGGCGACGTCGTGGCGGGCGTGCTGCCGAACGGGATCGACGCCGTGGCCATGCTGCTGGCGATCGGGCAGATCGGCCTGTACTACGTGCCCGTCAACTGGCACCTGACCGCCGCCGAGATCGCCTACATCCTCGGCGACTGCGACGCCCGCGTCGTCGTCCACGGCGACACCGCCGACGGCGCGCTCGCGGGCACCGTCAAGGACGCCTGCGCCGCCGCCGGGATCGCGGCCGAGGCGACCTTCGCAGGGTGCGCCGGCCTGGCCGAGGGCATGCCGGCCGGTCCGCCGCCGGACCGGTCGAGCGGCTCGGTCATGTGGTACACCTCGGGCACCACCGGCTTCCCCAAGGGCGTGCAGCGGCCGCTTCCGGCCTCCCCGCCCGAGCGGTCCGTCCCGGGCACCAGGTTCTTCGTCGGCGAGGTCTGCGACCTGCGGCCCGGCGACGAGGTCCACCTGGTCACCTCGCCGATGTACCACTCGGCGCCGTGCGCGCACACCCAGATCGCCCTCCACCTCGGGCACACCGTGGTCATCGCCCCCCGGTTCGACCCGGTGGTCATCCTGGAACTGATCGAGCGCCACCGGGTGACCAACGCGATGATGGTGCCGACCATGTTCCACCGCATGCTCCGCCTGCCCGACGAGGTCAAGAAGCGGTACGACCTGTCCTCGCTGCGCCAGGTGGTCCACACCGGCGCCGCCTGCCCGTTGGCGGTCAAGAAGGCGATCATGGACTGGTGGGGGCCGGTGCTCTACGAGTACTACGGCTCCACCGAGTCCGCCATCGCCTTCGCCGTCAAGCCCCGCGAGTGGCTGGCCCGCCCGGGCACCGTCGGCCGTCCCGCGCCGTCCTTCGAGGTGCGGGTCCTGGACGAGCACGGTGACGAGCTGCCACCCGGCGAGCCCGGCATGATCTACCTCTCCTCCTCCCTCGGGGCCTTCCAGTACCGCAAGGACCCCGCCCGGACCGCCGCGAGCAGGCGCGGAGAGTGGTACGCGCCCGGCGACATCGGCTACCTCGACCAGGACGGCTACCTGTTCCTGTGCGACCGCCGCACCGACCTGATCATCTCGGGCGGGGTGAACATCTACCCCGCCGAGGTCGAGGCCGCGCTGCTGGAGCACCCCGCCGTCGCGGACGTCGCCGTGATCGGCGTCCCGGACCAGGAGTGGGGGCAGAAGGCCGTCGCGCTGGTCCAGCCCGCCCCCGGCACACCCACCGGCCCGGAGCTGACCGCCGAGCTGCTGGCCCACTGCGAGCCGCGCATCGCCCGCTTCAAGCACCCCCGGGTCATCGAGTACCGCGACGAACTGCCCCGCACCCCCACCGGCAAGCTCTCCCGCTCCCGCGTCCGCGACGCCTACCTCGACGGCCGCTGACCCTCACCGCCTCGGCCGGACGCGGCCCGGGTGAGAAAGGATCATGGTCACGAGCGATTGATCGCGATGTCCCGGTGGGGGAGGATGCGTCCCGTACCTTCCTGCCGTGGTCGGTGCGATGTCCGCCGGGTGAAGGGGGAGCCATGCCGTCTCGACCGGTCGGTACCGTCTTGTCGGTCCTGGTCCTGGTGGCCGCCGGAGCCGCGGGCGTGGCGGCGTCCCTGGCGACCTCCCCCCAGGTCTCGGCGAGCGCCTCCCCCGATCTGATGGACTCTCCCTACCTGATCCCGGTCTTCCTCCTGCTCGCGCTGCTCACGGGGCTCGTCGAGTGGTGGGCCGGACGCAAGGGGTTCTGGTGGGGCATGGTGGCGCCGGCCCCGTTCCTGGCCTGGTTCGCCGTGGTCGTCGTCCGCGACGAGATGGACGGCGGGAGCCAGGGCCTGTGGCCGGTCGGGCTGCTCTTCCTGCTGGTGCTCTCGCTGGTCCACGCGGCCATCGCGCTCGCGGCGGTCTCCGTGATCCCGAAGCACCGCCGCAGGCCGTCCGCGGGCTGACCCGCGCGGGCCGCCCCCGGACGGACGCCACGCGGCCTCCGTGGCCATCCCCGCCTCTGGAGACGGACGGCCGTCCGGGCCCGCCGCTGCGGGTGCGGGGTGCTCACAGGAGGGCGAGCGCCTTGGCCAGGGCCGGGTCGCGTCCCGTGGCGACGTCGAGGGCGGTCAGCGGGACATAGTGGTCGACCGGCACGCCGATCGTGTCGATGATCTCGCGGTCCGGCCCGAGGTGCCGGACCTGCGGCAGGAGCACGACGCCGCCGTCGTCGAGGAGGTACCCCCGCGCCGGGCCGGAGACCGCTCCGGCGGTGCGCGTGCCGATGAGGGGGCCGATGCCGTTGTCCTTGACCGCCGCGCTGAAGTCCTCGCAGGCGGAGGCGCATCCGCGGTCGGTGAGCACGACCAGGCGCAGGCCGAGCAGCGGGACGGTGTCGTCGGTGCGGTTGGGCGCGCACTCACCCGTCAGCGGGCAGAAGTAGCTGGTCACCTTGCCGTGGGCGAAGGCGCCGAGCAGGCGCGTCACCTCCCGGGGCGACCCGCCGCCGTTGCCGCGCAGGTCCAGCACCACCGCCCTGCGCGCCTTCCGCGAGGCGGCGATGACCTTGTCGGCGGCGCCGTCGGCGAAGGCGGGCAACCGGACGTACACCACACCGCCGGGAAGCGCCTTGGACGTCACCTCCCGGGACGGCGGCGTGACCGGTCCCTCGCGCACTTCGACCGCGCGCACCCGTCCCGTCGTCGGCCGCTTGAGGGTCAGCCGCAGCGCCGGGGAGGCGAGGGCGTCGATGACGGCCTGGTTCGGCTTGGCCCCGACGAACGGGGGCATGCCGTTGGCCTTCAGCACGATGTCGCCGGGCCGCACGCCGGCCTTGGCGGCGGGGCTGTCCGGCAGGACGCGGGTGACGAACATCGGCGGCCGGGCCGCCGGGTCGAGCTGCGGCCCCCGCAGCGCCGACGCGCCCACGATGCCCGTCCCGGCCGGGCCGCCCGCCGGGGGCGGGGTGGGCCACATCACGCGGGCGTGATCGTCCTGCAGCCCGGCGACCATGCCGGTGATCGCGGCTCGCACCGCGGCGGGGTCGCCTGTGCCCAGGATTTTCGCGAAGGCGGTCCAGTCGGCGTCGCGCTCGCCGGTCAGCGCCGGTAGCCGCAGGTCGGCGCGGTCGGCGCCGCGCCGCTGCAGGTCCTGGGTGTAGGACGCGAGTGCGTTCTTCAGCAGCGTCCCTGGGTCGATGACCGGGCCGCTGTAGTAGTCGTCCAGCACGCAGTGGTACGCCTGCCGGAGCGTGTCGACCGTGGTCGGCGGCAGGGGTTCCTGCGGGGGCGCCGTGGCGGGGACGCACCCGGCGACCGTGGCGGGGGTCGCGGCGGGTGTCGCGGCAAGGGGAGCCGCCGGGGCCGCCGGCTTCAGGTGCGGGGCCGGTGAGGTCGCCGGCTTCAGATGGGGAGCCGGCGCGGAGGCCGGCTTCACCAGGACGGCGGCGGCGGGGGCCGGCGGGGCCGTCGGCTTCGGGTAGGGCGTCGCGGCCGCGGCGGGGGCGGACACGGAGCAGGCCGCGGCCAGCACGGCGGCGCACAGGGTTGTGTTCATGGCGGCCAGCGTCGCCGCAGGCGGGTTGCGCGGCCATGAACGGAATCGTTAACGCCGCTGTTACCCCGGATCGGGTACCAACAACGGCATGCGGGTGCTGGTGGTGGAGGACGAACGCGACCTCGCCGATCTCGTGGCGACGGGGCTGCGCCGCCACGCGATGGCCGTCGACGTGGTGTACGACGGAGCCGCCGCGGCCGAACGGCTGGCGGTGCACGACTACGACGTCCTCGTGCTCGACCGGGACCTGCCGGAGACGCACGGCGACGAGGTGTGCCGCGAGCTGGTCGCGCGGGGGAGCCGCACGCGGATCCTGATGATGACGGCCGCGGCGTCGGTGCCGGAGCGGGTCGAGGGCCTCGGCATGGGGGCCGACGACTACCTGCCCAAGCCGTTCGACTACGCCGAGCTGGTCGCGCGCGTGCAGGCGCTGGGACGGCGCAGCAGGTCGCGGGTCCCGCCCGTGCTGAGCCGGCACGGCATCGTGCTGGACGCCCACCGGGTGCAGGCCTCGCGGGACGGCCGCCATCTGCGCCTGTCGCTCAAGGAGTTCGCCGTCCTTGAGGTGCTGATGAGGGCCGACGGCGCCGTCGTGAGCTCCGAACGGCTGCTCGAGGAGGCCTGGGACGAGAACGCCGACCCCTTCACCACCGTCGTGCGGGTCGTGGTCAGCCGCCTGCGCGCCAAGCTGGGCGACCCACCGTGCATCCAGACGGTCCCCGGCGCCGGATACCTGCTGTGACCGCGCGCCGGCCCTCCGCCGCGGCGACGGGCAGGCCGTACGCGAGGGTGACGAACGGGGCGGATGCCGTGACCCCGGTCAGGTCGTCGGCCGCGGCGACGGTGCGGGTGCGGCTCACGCTGATCTACTCGGGGCTGTTCCTGCTCACCTCGGTGGTGCTGCTGGTCACGGTCAACGTGCTGGTGAGCCAGGCGCTGCGGTCACACATCGCGCGGCTCCCCGTGGCGCCGGGCGCGCCGCCGGCGCCGGGCGGGCCGGTGGCGCGCCTGGTGCCGCAGGGACCGCCGGACCCGATCCCCGGGCTGGTGGAGGACGTGGTCGGCTACCAGTGGGAGATGGCCACGCTCTTGGCCG
The DNA here is from genome assembly GCF_042665155.1 of Sphaerisporangium rhizosphaerae. Lineage (NCBI taxonomy): Bacteria > Bacillati > Actinomycetota > Actinomycetes > Streptosporangiales > Streptosporangiaceae > Sphaerisporangium > Sphaerisporangium rhizosphaerae. Next base: position 178,378 of record NZ_JBHTCG010000002.1, read on the forward strand.
GCGCGCTGGCGCTGGTGTCGGTCGTCGTCGGGTGGCTGGTCGCCGGGCGCGTCCTGCGGCCCGTCCACAGGATCACCGCCACCGCCCGCCGGCTGTCGGCGTCGAACCTGCACGAACGCATCGCGCTCACCGGGCCGAAGGACGAGCTGAAGGAGCTGGCCGACACCTTCGACGCGATGCTCGACCGGCTCGAACGCTCCGTCGAGGCGCAGCGCCGGTTCATCGCCAACGCCTCCCACGAGCTGCGGACCCCGCTGGCCGTCCAGCGGGCGGCGATCGAGATCGGCCTGCCCGAGGACGTCGGCGAGATCCGCGACACCCTCCTGCTCCACAACCGCCGCTCCGAGAACCTCATCGACGCCCTGCTGGTGCTCGCCCAGGCGGAACACGGCCTGGACGGCGCCGGGCCGGTCGCCCTGGACGAGGTGACGCGGCTGATCGCGGCCGAGGCCGGCACCGGCGAGGTGAGCGTCACGGCGCACGTGGAGCCGCTGGTCGTCGACGGGGACCCGGTGCTGCTGACCCGGCTGGTCACCAATCTGGTCGACAACGCCGTCCGCTACAACCACCCCGGCGGAACGGTCGCGATCACGCTCTTCCAGGGAGTCCTCACCGTCCGCAACACCGGCCCTGAGGTGCCGCCGGAACGTCTCGGCGACCTCTTCGCGCCCTTCCGGCGCCTGCACACGACCCGCGAACAGGGCAGTGGCCTCGGCCTGTCGATCGTCGCCTCGATCGCCAAAGCGCACGGCGCCGCCGTCCGCGCCACCCCCAACCCGGACGGCGGCCTGGAACTGTCGATCTTCTTCCCGCCCGGCGGGGCCGTCACGACGGCAGGGGAGGCGGCCGGCCTCAGGCGGTGATGCGATCAGGGAGACGCGGTCGGCCTCAGCCGGTGATGCGCATGAGGGAGACGCGGTCGTCCTCGACGGTGAAGGCGAAGTCGGAGGGGCCGTTGAAGCCGTCGCCGCCGACCATGGCCGACACGACCACCGTGTCGCCGTTCTGGCGCACGCCCGTGACGGTCAGGCTCACCCGGACGCCGATGAACTCCTTGTCGCTCCAGCCGCGGATGGCCGCGGGGCCGCGGAACACCCGCCCCCAGTCGTCGACGGCGCCGTCCTCGGCGAAGGAGCCGAGGAAGTCCTCGATGTCGCCGGCGTTGGCGGCGTCCACCGCCCGCAGGACGGCGGGCGGAAGGGTGAAGGGCGTCATGGTCGTGCCTCCATGGTGCAAGATCGGTCCACGACGTTACTCCCCGTCACCGGCCCGCCCGACGCCCGCGGGCCGCAGCCGGACCGCGAGGCGGCGCACGTCGATCTGGACCCGCTCGCGGATCGGGCGCGGCGTGGCCGGGGTCAGACGGGAAGCCACCGCGTCGAGGTGGTGACCTCGGCGAGGACGTCCGGCAGCGGGTCCACGCCCAGGCCGGGTCCGGTGGGGACGGCCAGGTGGCCGTCGTCCAGGACGAACGGCTCGGTGACGTCGGTGGCGTAGTAGCGGCGGGAGCCGGAGGTGTCGCCGGGCAGCGTGAAGCCCGGCAGCGCGGCCAGCGCGAGGTTGGCCGCCCGGCCGAGGCCCGTCTCCAGCATGCCGCCGCACCACACCGCGACGCCGTTCGCCCGGCACAGGTCGTGGATGCGGCGGGCCTCCAGATAGCCGCCCACCCGCCCCGGCTTGACGTTGATGATGGAGCACGCGCCGAGCGAGATGGCGGCGGCGGCGTCGCGCGCGGACTCGATCGATTCGTCCAGGCAGACAGGCGTGCGCAGCCGCCGGGCCAGGGCCGCGTGCTGCACCAGGTCGTCCTCGGGCAGCGGCTGCTCGACCAGCAGCAGGCCGAACTCGTCCAGCCGGGCCAGGTGCGGGGCGTCGGCCAGGGTGTAGGCGGCGTTGGCGTCCACCTGGAGAAGCAGGTCGTCCCCGAACCGCTCGCGCACCGCCCGTACCGGTTCCACGTCCCAGCCGGGCTCGATCTTGAGCTTCACGCGCACATAGCCCTCGTCCACGTACCCGGCCACCGCGTCGAGCAGCCGGGGGACCGAGTCCATGATGCCGACGGAGACCCCGCACGGCACCCGGTCGCGGGCGGCGCCGAGGAAGTCGGCGAACGAGGTGCCCGTGGCGCGCAGCTCGGCGTCCAGCACGGCCGTCAGCAGGGCGGCCTTGGCCATGCGGTGGCCCTTGAACGGCGCCAGCGCCCGCTCGGCGGCGTGGGCGCCGGCGCCGGGCAGCGCGGCGAGCGCGGGCACCAGGAAACGCCGCAGCACCTCGGCGGCCCCGTCGACGTACTCGGAGGAGTAGAGCGGATCGGACATCGCCACGCACTCGCCCCACCCCTCGCCCTCAGGGGTGACCACCCTGACCAGCAGCACGTCACGCTCGGTCTCGGTGCCGAACGACGTGCGGAACGGCGCGACCAGCGGCATCGCCACCCTGCGCAGCTCCACTCCAGTGATCTTCACGTGCGCTCCCTCACGTCCCCACACCTCTGCGCGACGGCGCCGCGGCACGTCACGATCGTTCCACGATGTAGTGGCCGCCGGCGGTGAACCCGGTCACCTGGGCGCCGTCCTCCAGCAGCCCGCCGAGCACGTCCCGGACGGCGTGCCGCCATGCCCTGGCCGTCGCCGGGTCGCGGGGCCGGAGCGTCTCGATGTCCCTCGGCGTCCCCACCAGCAGCGTCCGGCCGTCCATGGAGCCCCGCGCCGGGCGGCCGTCCTCCTCCGCCAGCGCCACCACCGCGCCGCCGGGCACGGCCACCGGCCGCGCCGCCCCCGAGCAGGCGGCCTCGACGCGCGGATCGTCCAGCGGCCACACCGCGAGCAGCCGGTCGGACTCGTCGCCGGCGTTGATGGCGTCCCCCATGGCCCCGTAGAAGGACTCCAGGTAGCGCTCCGGGCGGGCGCCGAGCTTGGTGAGGTTGAAGTGTGCGTTGCGGCGCACCAGCGGGTCGTAGGTCCAGGAGATCACGCCGAGGCCGCGCGTCAGGGCCCAGGCCCGCTGGTGGAGCTTGAGGGCGAACCCGATGCCCCGGCCGCGGGCGCAGCCGGTGACGTGGGAGTGCAGGGCCCGGCCGGAGGGAGCCGCGAAGAAGCCGACGCTCGCGCCCACCAGGCCGCCGTCCCCGAACGCGCCGCTGACGTAGTTGCCGCTGTGGGCGAAGGCGATCAGCAGCTCGACGTTGATCGGGGCGTGGCCGGGCTCGGTCTCCCAGATGCCGTCGTACAGCTCGACGACCTGCTCGAACTCGGCGATCTCCCGCAGTTCGCGCACCTTGACGCCCGCCCGCCGGGCCGCCGCCTCGAACCGGCCGGTGGCCGCGTCGCCCCGCCCGGAGGGGGAGTCGGCGGGCTTCCCGGCCTGGTTCACCGGCTGTGCTCGGAGGCGCCGGCCGCCGCCGGCACGCCGGGAGCGTGCTCCGCCGGGCGGCCGAGCTCCGCGCGGAACAGGCGCATGACGTTGCCGCCGAGGATCTTGCGGATGTCCTGCTCGGCCACGCCCCGCCGGAGCAGCTCCCGCGTGACCAGCGGCATGCCCCGCGGCCCGTCCAGGCCGGGGATGGTCGCCATGGTGTCCAGCCCCGTGGTGCTGTACGACTCGCAGGGCGGGGTCAGGTCCAGCAGCACCTCGCGTATGAAGTCGGGGCCGAGGCCGACGTGGTCGACGCCGGCGACGTCCGCGATGTGCAGGATGTGGTCGGCGAGGCGTTCGATCGTGTACCCCTCCGGCCGGTCCGACAGGAACGCGGCCAGGAAGTTGACGCAGACCACCCCGCCGCCCGCGGCGACCGCGCGCAGCTGCTCGTCGGTCAGGTTGCGGTGGTGGTCGCGCAGCACGCGGGCGGAGGAGTGCGTCGCGATCACCGGGCGGGTGGCGATCTCCAGGACGTGCGCCACGCCCGACGCGCCCAGGTGCGAGACGTCGAACACCATGCCCAGCCGTTCCATCTCGCGCAGCACCGCGACGCCGTGGCTGGTCAGGCGGCTCTCGGTGTCGTCCTCGCCGCTGCCGTCGGCGAGCGGCGTGCGTCCCCAGTGGGCGATGGACGCCACCCGGACGCCGAGGCGGTGCAGAGTGGGCAGCAGCTCCACGCTGGCGTCCAGGCCCGGCATGCTCTCCAGGGCGATGACCAGGGCGATCTTGCCTTCGGTGAGCGCCTGGTCGATCTCGCTCCCGTCGAGGCAGACGCGCACCTCGTCGCCGTTGCCCTCGGCCAGGACGTGGGCGCACTCGATCATGCGCAGGGTCTGCCGGAGCGCGCCCTCGGGGCGGAAGTGCACGTCGATGAAGGCCGGCAGCACCTGCACGTCCACGCCGCCCTCGCGAAGCTGCGGCAGCCACTGCTCGCGGAAGAACGACGCCCACGTCTCCGGGGGCCGCGCGGAGACGGTCATCAGCAGGTCGTTGTGGGTGTCCGCCACGATGGCGTCCCGATGCAGGTCTGCGTACACGTGGATCCTCCCCGGCGCCGGCGCCGCTCCCTCGCGCTCCTCGCTCCGACGGTATACGCACGCCGGTACCACCGGTGTCCAGGGGCCGGACGAGGAGGTGACCTGGGCGGGGCGGGACGGCGCCGGCCGGACGAACCTCCCCGGAGTCGCGGCCGGCCGGCGGCGACCTCCCGGGCGGCGTTCGACGCCTCCCCGGATCCGCGGACGGGACCCGGCGAGGGTCACCCGAAGCGGTACGCCTCGCGGCGCGGCGCGCGGGTGATGCGGCGGTACACGGTGGTCGGCCGCGGCCAGTTGTTGGTCACCCGGCCCGCGTCGTTCTTGTACCAGCTGTGGCAGCTCGCCTGCCACACCGTGCGCTCCATGGCGGCGTGGAGCGCCCGGCGCCAGGCGTCCATGGCGGTCTGCCGTACCTCCATCGGGCCGTGCGCCCGCAGCAGCGTCAGGCAGCCCATGATGTACCGGACCTGCGACTCGATCATGAGGATGATCGAGTTGTGGCCCAGGTTGGTGTTCGGCCCGTACAGCAGGAACAGGTTGGGGAAGCGCGGCATGGCGATGCCCAGGTACGCCTCCGCGCCGCCCTTCCACGTCTCGGCCAGCCGGTGGCCGTCCCGTCCGGTGATCTCGATCGGGGCCAGGAAGTCGGTCGTGTGGAACCCGGTGGCGAAGATCAGCGTGTCGGCCTCGCGCACCCGGCCGCCGGCCGTCTCGACACCGCCCGGGACGACCCGGGTGATCGGATCGGTGACCAGGTCCACGTTGGCGCGGGTCAGCGCCGGGTAGAAGTCGTTGTCGATGACGATGCGCTTGCAGCCGATGGGATAACCGGGCGTCAGTTCGGCGCGCAGCTGCGGGTCCTTCACCTGCCGCCGGAGGTGCTCCTGCGCCCGCCGGGTGACCAGGTTCCTGCTCCAGCCGTCCACCAGCGCCGGGAAGATGACGGTCTCCACGAACCTGAAGACCCGCTCGCGCTCGGCGCGCTGCAGCAACGGCACATGCTGGAAGGCCAGCCGCTCGCGTTCGCCGTACGCTCCGCCGGCCTTGGGGATCACCCAGTTCGGCGTGCGCTGGTACACGTCCAGGTGGCCGGCGACGGGCGCGATGCGCGGGATGAACTGCGCCGCCGAGGAGCCGTTGCCGATCACGGCGACGCGGCGCCCGGCCAGGTCGTGCCCGTGGTCCCAGCGGGCCGAGTGGAAGCTCGTCCCCTCGAAGGTCTCCACGCCGGGTATGCCGGGCAGGCGCGGGCGGTTCAGCTGGCCCACCCCCGAGACGACCACGTCGAACGCCCGCCGCTCGCCGCCGGCCGTCGTCACCTGCCACAGGTTCGCCCGCTCGTCGTACTCCGCGGCCGTGACCTCGGTGTTCAGCCGGAGGTGCGGGCGCAGGCCGTACTTGTCGGCGCAGTGCTCCAGGTAGGCCAGCAGCTCCGGCTGGGCCGGGTAGCGCCCCGACCAGCCCCGGTGCGGCTCGAAGGAGTAGGAGTACAGGTGGGAGGGCACGTCACAGGCCGCCCCCGGGTAGGTGTTGTCGCGCCACGTGCCGCCCAGGCCGTCCGCCTTCTCGAACACCGTGAAGGTGGTGATCCCCGCCTTCCGGAGCCGGATCGCCATGCACAGCCCGCCGAAGCCGGCGCCGATGATCGCTACCGTTGGTGCCATTCGCCAGCCCTCCGGGTGTCAGGACGTACTTACGGTAGATCGTGCCGGTAGTCTGCGCACGTGTCCCCGACAGCGTTGTCCGCGATCATCGCGGAACTTGAATCGACGTATGACCCCGCTTGGGCGGAGCCCTGGGACGCTGTGGGCCTGGTTTGCGGAGACCCCGCCCAACCTGTACGGAAGATCCTGTTCGCCGTGGACCCGGTGGCGAGCGTCGCCGACGAGGCGGTGTCCTGGGGCGCCGACCTCGTCGTCACCCACCATCCGCTGTTCCTGCGCGGCACGACGACCGTGGCCGCCGACACCGCCAAAGGCGCGCTGGTCCACCGGCTGATCAAGAACGACATCGCCCTGCACACCGCCCACACCAACGCCGACGTCGCCGATCCCGGCGTCTCCGACGCCCTGGCCAGGGCCGTCGGGCTCACCGGGGCGCTGCGCCCGCTCCAGCCCTCCTCCGGCGACCCGGCCCGCGGCCTCGGGCGCGTCGGCGACCTGGCGGCGCCCACGACCCTCGGCGACTTCGCCGCCCGGGCCGCGCGGGGCCTGCCGCGCACCGCCTGGGGCCTGCGGGTCGCCGGCGACCCGTCCCGCAAGGTGCGCACGGTCGCCGTCAGCGGCGGCGCGGGCGACTCCCTGCTCGGCACCGCCGCCGCCGCGGGCGTCGACGTCTTCCTCACCGCCGATCTGCGGCACCATCCGGCCGGCGAGTTCATGGAGTCCGGGGGCTTCGCGGGCGGCCCGGCCCTGATCGACGCGGCCCACTGGGCGACCGAATGGCCCTGGCTGGGTCAGGCCGCCCGCATTCTCACGTCCGGGTTGGCCGCCAAGGGGATTAATGTGGAGACGCGCGTTTCCGCGACGGTGACGGACGCCTGGACGACAACAGCACAGTGCGAGGATTAAGTGAAAGCTGCCCCTGAAGCACAGAAGCGCCTGCTCGAGCTCGCCGAGCTCGACGCCGTCCTGGACAGGCTGGCCCATCGCCGCCGCACGCTTCCCGAGCTGGCCGAGATCGACGAGCGCGCCGCCAAGCTCGCCCGGCTCGCCACCGAGGTGATCGGCGCCGAGACCCGCGCGGGTGACCTCGCCCGCGAGCAGACCAAGGCCGAGTCCGACGTGGACGCCGTCCGGGTGCGCTCCGAGCGCGACCAGAAGCGCCTGGACTCCGGCCAGGTCTCCTCGCCCAAGGACCTGTCCAACCTGCAGTCCGAGATCGCCTCGCTGCACCGCCGCCAGGGCGACCTGGAGGACGTCGTCCTTGAGATCATGGAGCGCCGGGAGGCCGCGGAGGCCAACGTCGCGCGCCTGTCCGCCGAGCGCACCGAGATCGGCGCGGGCCTGACCACGCTGGAGGAGAAGCGCGACATCGCCCTCGCCGAGCTGGACAAGGAGAGCGGGGAGGCCAAGGGCCGGCGCGGAGGCATCACCGCCGACATCCCCGCCGACCTGCTCGCCCTGTACGAGAAGCTGCGCGGGCAGTACGGCGTCGGCGCCGCCATGCTGCACGGCGGGCGCTGCCAGGGCTGCAAGGTGTCGCTTTCGATCGCCGACCTCAACCGCATCAGGGCCGCCGCCCACGACGAGGTCGTCCGCTGCGAGGAGTGCCGCAGGATCCTGGTGCGCACGCCCGAGTCCGGCCTGTGAACCTCGTCGTCGAGGCCGACGGCGGCTCCCGCGGCAACCCCGGCCCCGCCGGGTACGGCGCGGTCGTCAAGGACACCGACGGCCAGGTGCTGGCCGAGGCCGCCGACGCCCTCGGCGTCGCCACCAACAACGTCGCCGAGTACCAGGGCCTGATCGCCGGCCTGCGGTCGGCCCTCGCGCTCGGCGGCGAGGGCGCCGCGGTCGAGGTCCGCATGGACTCCAAGCTGGTCATCGAGCAGATGGCCGGCCGGTGGAAGATCAAGCACGAGGGCCTGCGGCCGCTCGCCCGCGAGGCCGCCGCGCTGGCCGGTCGCCTGCGGGTCAGCTGGACGTGGATCCCCCGCGAGCGCAACCGCGACGCCGACCGGCTGGCCAACGAGGCCATGGACGCCGCCGCCCAAGGCGACCGCTGGCGTCCCGGCTCCCGCACGGCGCCCCCGTCGAGCCCCCAGCCCACGACCCCGCCCGGTCTGAGCCCCACAGCACCGCCGAACCTCGCGGCCACGGCCCCGCCCGGTGCCGGGCCCACGGCACCGTCGAGTTCGGGAACCACCACACCGCCCGGCGCGGGCGCCGTACCGTCGAACCTGCAGACCGACCTCCAGGCCGCTCTGCACCCCGCGGTGTCGTCCGGCGCGCGGGCGACGGCGTCCTCGGACGGCACGGGCAGCGGATGGATGGGCCCGGCGCGCACCGCCACGACCTTCCTGCTGCTGCGGCACGGCGAGACGCCGTTCTCCGTCGAACGCCGCTTCTCCGGCACCGGCGACCCCGAGCTGACCCCCAAGGGCGTCGCCCAGGCCGAGGCCGCCGCCGCCCGGCTGTCCCGTCCGCCGTACGAGATCGACGTGATCGTCAGCTCTCCGCTCCGGCGCGCCCAGGGCACCGCCGAGATCGTCGCCGCGCGCGCCGGCCTGAAGGTCGCCGTCGACCAGGGGCTGCGCGAGGTCGACTTCGGCGCGTGGGAGGGGCACACCTTCACCGAGATCCAGCGCCGCTGGCCCGCCGAGCTCGAGGCATGGCTCGCCGACCCGTCGGTGGCCCCGCCCGGCGGCGAGAGCTTCGACCAGGCGGCGGCCCGCGTCCAGGCCGCCAAGGAACGCCTGCTGCTCGACCACAAGGGCAAGAAGGTCCTGGTCGTGTCGCACGTGACGCCCATCAAGCTGCTGCTGCGCTTCGCGCTGCTCGCGCCCTCCGCCGCGCTGTACCGCATGCACCTCGACGTCGCGTCCCTGTCCACCGTCGACTACTTCCCCGACGGCCCCGAGCTGGTCAGATCCCTCAACGACACCGCCCACCTCCGCTGACCCCGCACTCCTGACGCGCTTCGCCGCCTGCCGGCGCCGTCCCGGCATGCCGCGACGACGCGGAGGCGTGGACGCTCACCGCGGCGCCCGTCCCATATGGCCTGGTCGTGCTTGTCATCGGGTTGGCGGCGACTTGTGATCCGATAGAGTGGGACGACAGCGGACGAGTCGGCCGGGCGACCGCGTCGGGGCTCTTCGAGCCCCGCCGAGGAAGGTCCGGGCTCCACAGGGCAAGGTGGTCGGTAACGCCGACCCGGGGTGACCCGCGGGACAGTGCCACAGAAAACAGACCGCCTCCCCTTCGCGGGAGGTAAGGGTGAAACGGTGGTGTAAGAGACCACCAGCGCCCACGGTGACGTGGGCGGCTAGGTAAACCCCACCTGGAGCAAGGTCAAGAAGGGGTCTCTTCGGAGACCCCGCGCGCGGCGTTCGAGGGTGACCCGCCCGAGTCGCGCGGGTAGACCGCTTGAGGCCACCGGCAACGGCGGTCCTAGATGGATGGTCGCCCCTTTGCACCAGCAAAGGACAAAACCCGGCCTACAGGCCGACTCGCCCGCTGTCACCCCTCTGACCAGGGCTTCAATGCCCGAGACCTCGTTGGCTGTGTTCCTGCATGGTCGTTAGCTGATCCTCTGCACGGTGGCACCCCGTCGGATGGCGCGGGGGATCTCGGCGACGGAGTCCACGATGTCGATCAGGTGGGCGATGCTCCCGGCTGGGGCAGTGGAGCTGACGTCGACGGTGTAGGTGATCCCGGTTGACCGCCAGCTCTCGATATCGAAGCCGCCGGCTGCGGAAACGCGCACTCCCAGGAGTTCGATTCCCAGTGCGGCGGCCTCCCGGTAAAGGTCGTTGAGGACGCATCCCGCCGCCGCGAGGTGAAGGAGATGTCCTCCGGTGAAGTCCGCCCTGACGCTCACGCCCTCGGGCGTCCATCGATGAGGGAAATGCACCGCGTGCTCGTCCGTCACCTTCAGCGATCCTGCACTCACGATCACGTTGAAACGATCATCCATGATTCCGCTCCCGGCCCCTCAGGCGTACGTGAACCACTCCCGTACGTTGCTGACCATAGATGACCGCTTTGCCATGCCTTGCCATAGAACTTCTTACTGTGTCTAGCGTGGAAAACCTGTTAGGCGAGTTCCTGCGTGCCCGACGGCAGGCGACGACCGTCGAACGGGCGGGGCTACTGCGAGGCGCGGGCAGTCGCCGCACGCCAGGGTTGCGCCGCGACGAGGTCGCAGTGCTGGCAGGAGTCAGCATCGACTACTACACGCGACTGGAGCAGGGAAGGGAACGCAGCCCCTCCGATGCTGTGCTGAACGCCTTGGCCGGAGTCTTCGGCCTTGACTACGAGGCCACAGAACACCTGCACGAGCTTGCCCGTTCTGCGCGAGGAAGCTTCAGACGTACGCATGTGGCCGACCACGCCTGCCCGTCCGTTCTCCGCCTCGTGAACAACTGGGAGCATGCCCTGGCGTTTGTGGTAAGCCGCCGGTTGGACATCCTCGTCCAAAACGCCGAGACCGCAGCATTTCTTGAGGGTTTGTCCCATAGTGACAACTTGCTTCGACTGACCTTCCTCAACCCGGCGTCACGCGAATTCTTCCTCGACTGGGAACAGGAGGCACGGTTCAAGGTCGCTCATATGCGCGCTGCAGTCGGTGCAGACCTGGACGACCCATCGGTTCTCGCCCTGGTGGAGGAGCTATCGCTCGCAAGCGAGGACTTTCGCCGAATGTGGGAAAGCCATGACATACAGGTCAAAGCGCACGAGACGGGGCGCTACCACCATCATCGCGTCGGCGATCTGACTCTCTGGCATGCGACGTTCGCCATCGACGGTGTCCCCGGCCAGCGACTCTTTGTCGCACACGCCGAGCCCGGCACCCCATCCGACGACGCCCTGGCCAGGTTGTCCGCCGGCCGGCGCGCCTATCGGGACTCATGAAAGAACCTGGCTTACAGGCCGGCTCGTCCGCTGTCGTGTGCTTCGCTCAGAGTCTGGGAGGGGGCCGGCCGGCTCGTTGGGCGGGCGGCCGGCCCGGTTCGGGTCAGGCGGGGATCTGCTTCTCGTTCCAGGTGTAGTAGATGTAGGTGCTGCCGGGGCCGGTCATCGTGCCGTAGATCTGCCAGAAGGTGTTGGCGCCGGGAGAGAAGTGGAGGACCTTGTCTCCGGGCCGGTCGTCCAGGAACACGCTGGTGGACCCGTCGGCGGCCCGGATGTGCGCCTCGATCGTGAAGGTCGAGGTGTCCGGGATGTCGAGGCAGATCTCGTAGGTGTAGGCCGTCGGACCGGTGATGTTGTAGATACGGCCGTCCACGGCTCCCCGTTGGATGTTGGTGGGGATGTAGGTGTTCAGGACCCGGGTGTAGCCGCCCGTGGAGCAGTCGACCGCGGGGGCGGCCGCGGACGCGGGGATGACGCCGGCGAGCATGGCGCCGAGGACGCCGGTGGTGACGGCGAGAACAGAGATGGTGCGCTTCATGCCTCTCCTCATCCGTGCAGTGACCCTCGACCAGATAGTTGAAGGCTGAACTGATTTTGGCCTGGTTGCCGTATCTGGACAAGTGGGGGGCAGAGATTGTGCATTTTCGAGTCAGACGGGCGGCAGGGGTCCCCGTAGGCCTCTGGAACAGCCGACACCGGACCGAAGATTTCTCTGGCCACGTGCCTTCGCGGTCGGGTGCGGGGGCGTCTCCGCCTCTCAGAGAGGGGCCGGCGAGGTCGAGGGGCCGGTGTCCGGGGGTGGGAGGTCGCGCAGGCGGGGTTTCAGGATCTTTCCTGAGGCGGTCTTCGGGAGGTCGTCGGTGAGGTCGAAATAGCGGGGGATCTTGTACTTGGCCAGGCGGGGGCGGAGGAAGGCGCGCAGTTCGTCGGGGGTGACGCTCGCGCCGGGGCGCAGGACCACGAACGCGCGGCCGACCTCGCCCCATTCGGCGTCGGGTACGCCGAGTACGGCGGTCTCGGCGATGGCGGGATGCTCGAAGAGCGCCGCCTCGACCTCGGCCGGGTAGACGTTCTCCCCGCCTGAGATGTACATGTCCTTGAGCCGGTCCATGACGTACAGGTGGCCCTCCTCGTCGAGCACGGCGACGTCGCCGGAGCGGAACCAGTCGCCGTCGGTGAACGCCGCCGTGGTCGCCTCCGGGTCGCGCCAGTAGCCGGGCGTCACGTTCGGTCCCTGGATGAGCACCTCGCCCGGCTGTCCCGCCGCCGCGTCCGTACCGTCGGGCCGGACGACCCGCACGTTGGCGAAGAACACCGGCACCCCCGCCGAGCCGACTTTGCGCACGCTCTGGTCGGCCTCGAGGAAGGTGGCGCCGGGAGCGGTCTCGGTGAGCCCGTATCCCTGGCAGAACACCAGGCCCCGTTCCTGGTAGGTGCGGATGAGCGCGGCGGGGACCGCCGCGCCCCCGGCCATGAGGTGGCGCAGCGACGACAGGTCCGCGCCGATCCACCGGGGCGAGCGGGCGAACGCGGCGAACATCGTGGTGACCCCGAACATCCAGGTGACACCGTGCTTCTCCATGATGTCGTAGCACTCCTCCACGTCCCACGACGGGGTGATGACCGAGCGGCCGCCCTTGAGGAAGGTCGGCAGCAGGGTCTGGTCCAGGGCGGCGACGTGGAAGAGCGGCGCGCTGATCAGCGTCACCTCCTCGCTCGTGACGTCGACGCCGGACAGGAGGTTGAAACAGTTCCACACGAGGTTGCCGTGGGTGAGCATCGCCCCTTTGGGGCGCCCGGTCGTGCCCGAGGTGTAGAGGATGAGCGCCGTGTCCTCCAGCCGCACAGGCGTGTCGATCGCAGTGGGCTCCCCCTCCTGGAGCCAGGTCTCGTAATGCCGTTCCCCCGGCCCGGGGGCACCGAGGGCCACGATCAGCCGCAGGGGAGCCGTGGTGCCGGGAAGGGCTCGGACGATCTCGGTGCACTCGGGCGCGTAGACCAGGACCTCGGCGCCCGAGTGGTCCAGCATGTAAGTGATCTCGGGGGCGGCCAGACGGAAGTTCAGCGGCACGAAGATCGCCCCGAGCAGGTGCGAGGCGAACATCGTCTCGACGAGGGCGAGGTGGTTGCGGCCGAGGTAGGCGACCCGGTCACCGGCCCGCACCCCCGCGGCGCGCAGCCGCGACGCCAGCCGCGTCGTCCGCTCATGGACCTCGGCGTAGGTGACGGGCCGGTCCGCGAAGACGAACGCGGTCCGGTCCGGGGTCATCAGGGCCCGGCGGGCGGGCCACCCTCCCAGTCCGGCGTTGCGCATCGGTGGTGGACCTCCTGTGAGCCTGGGAGTCGTCGAAAGGCGGTCGGGGAGTCGTCGAGAGGCGGCGCCCGAGCGTGGGTCAGGCGTAGTGCCGGTAAATGGCGCGGGCGACGCAGGCGGGCTTGTCCGCGCCTTCGATCTCGACGGTGCAGTCGAGCCCCATCTGCACGCCGTCGCCGGGAACGTCCTCGACCGAGGCGACGGTGGCGCCCAGGCGGATCTTGGCGCCCACCTTGACCGGGCTGGGGAAGCGGACCTTGTCCAGGCCGTAGTTGACGCTCATCTTCACGCCCTGGATGTCGAGCAGCTCGTTGAACAGCGGGATGACCAGGGACAGGGTCAGGTACCCGTGGGCGATGGGGCCGCCGAACGGCCCGCCCTTGGCCCTGTCGGGGTCGACGTGGATCCACTGGTGGTCGTCGGTGGCGTCGGCGAAGGTGTTCACGCGGTCCTGGGTGATCTCCAGCCAGCCGCTGTGGCCGAGATCCCTGCCCGCCAGCGCCTTGATCTCGTCCAGCCCGTTCGCCGTGGTGGTCATCTGTCTGTCGTCCTCTCCTGGGAGCCGAGCCCGAGCAGGCGTACGGCGTTGTCCTTCAGAATCCTCGGGCGGACCTCAGGCTTGATCTCCAGCTTGGCGAAGTCGGCCAGCCAGCGGTCGGGGGTGATCACGGGGTAGTCGGAGCCGAAGAGCACCTTGTCCTTCAGCAGCGTGTTGGCGTACCGCACGAGCTGCGGGGGGAAGTACTTCGGCGACCACCCCGACAGGTCGATGTAGACGTACGGCTTGTGGGTGGCGACGGCCAGCGCCTCGTCCTGCCAGGGGAACGACGGGTGGGCCAGGATGATCCGCAGCTCGGGGAAGTCGACGGCCACGTCGTCCACCAGCATCGGGTTGCCGTACTTGAGCCGGATGCCGCCCCCGCCCGGGACGCCGGCCCCGATGCCGGTCTGCCCGGTGTGGAACAGCGCCGGGACGCCGAGCTCCTCGATCGCCTCGTACAGCGGGTAGGCCACGGGGTCGTTGGGGGCGATGCCCTGGATGCTCGGGTGGAACTTGAACCCGCGCACGCCGTGCTCCGCGACCAGCCGCCGCGCCTCGCGCGCGCCCGCCCTGCCCTTCCAGGGGTCGACGCTGGCGAAGGGGATCAGCACGTCGGCGTGCTCGGCGCAGCTCTCCGCGACCTCTTCGTTCGCGATGCGCGGGTGCCCGGTGGCGTGCTCGGCGTCCACGGTGAACACCACCGCGGCCATCTTCCGCTCCCGGTAGTACGCGGCCATCTCCGCGATGGTGGGCTGCCGGTGCCCGTGGGCCTTGAAGTGGTCCGCCGAGGCCCCGAACAGCTCCGGGCTCAGCGAGCCGTGCCCGTCCTTGGAGACCTCCGCGTGGGTGTGCACGTCGATCGCGACCAGTTCGGCGAGGTTCATGACCGTCATGTCAGGCTCCCTGAGCCTCCGCGGCCGGGACCGCGGGCGCGGGGATTCCGTAGGTCTCCGGCTCGGCGCCGACGCCCGACCGCCAGGAGGCCGCGATGGCCTCGGCGGTCCATCCTCCGTCGGCGAAAGCGACGGCCTTCTCCGCCGGGTGCGACCACAGCGCGAGGCGGTCGCCGCCGATGCCGATCGCCTGGCCGGTCACGCCGGCGGAGGCGTCCGAGGCGAGGAACACCACCAGGCCCGCCACGTCCTGGACCGTGCCCAGGCCTTCGTCTTTACGCAGCCACTCGGGCAGCGGCCCGCCGGTGCGCTCCGCCTCCTCGATGATCGGCGCGAACACGGGAATGCTCTTGGTCATCTCGGTGGCCGCCACCGGGACGACCGCGTTCACGGTGATGTGCGCCCGGGCCAGTTCCATCGCCCATGTCCTGGCCATCGCCACGATGCCGGCCTTGGCGGCCGCGTAGTTGGTCTGGCCGAAGTTCCCGCGCTGCCCGGCCGGCGAGGAGATCAGGACCAGCCGGCCGCCGGTCCCCTGCTCGCGCATCCGCACCGCCGCGGCCCGCGCGCAGGTGAACGTGCCGCGCAGATGCACCTCGACCACCGCGTCGAAGTCGTCGTCCGACATCTTCCACAGGACCCGGTCGCGCAGGATGCCCGCGTTGGTGACCATCACGTCCAGCCGGCCGAACTCCTCGGCGGCGGTGGCGACCAGCCGGTCGGCCACCTCGGCGGATCCGACGGGGGCGACGACGCTCCGTGCCCTGCCGCCGTCGGCGGTGATGGCGTCGACGACCTGTGCGGCCGCTTCGCCGTCCACGTCGTTGACGACCACGGCCGCCCCGGCCGCGGCCAGCGCCTCGGCGTACGCGCGGCCGAGGCCGCGGCCCGCACCGGTGACGACGGCGACCTTGCCGGATAGATCCATGGGACTCCCCCTGAGTTGGGACGGCGAATGGTGCGAATATAAGTCACTTGAATGACGATCGTCAAAAATCTGTTCAGCGTTTGGTCGTGTGGACGTGCCCGTGCACGCGCCGGGTCCATTCCGGCTCTCATGGCGGAGCAGAGAACCGGCACGGCCTGCGCTTCAGCGCATGGAGAAGACGCGGGTCAGGCCAGGACGACCTGCTCCAGCCACCGGCCGACGCGCTCGGCCACCTCGTCGCCGAAGGTGCGCGTGTCGACGTTGTCGGCGTGGATCTCGATCACCGGGAACCCGGCCGCCTCCAGTGCGCGGGCGGTGAAGTAGCTGCCCCGAGGGTCGTCGGACACCAGGTGCACCACGCCGTCGATGCCGTGCAGGCGGGCCTCCTTCACGTACCACTCGCTGGACCACGGCGGCGTGTAGAGCTGGTCGGTGAAGGCGGCGAAGCGCGCCGCCAGCGCCCTCATGGGGTCCTCGCCATGGCGGATGTACCCGTCGGCGGCGATGGCCAGGTACATCGACCAGACGAACACCGCGCCGTACTGCTCCTCGAAGCGCTGGTAGAAGCCCATGTCGTACCAGAGGCCGCGGCCGATCCACATCAGCCGGGCCCGCTCGCCCGGGCACACGGCATGACCGGCCTCGACTCGGTCGCGCACCTCCTCGTAGAAGCGCCTGGCGATGTCCCTGGCCCACTCGGTGCCGCGGTGCCACTGGGGGAGCATGACGCTGGGGATGCTGTCGACGACGCCGAGCGGGGCGGGCCGGGCGCGGGCGATGAGGTCGCGCGTCTTGCGGTTCCACTCTTCCTGCTCGTTGACCAGCGCCATCACCTCACGGAAACGGGACTGGCGGAATCGCCTGCCGGTGGTGGTCTCCAGGAACCTCACGAGGTTCTCCAGTTCCGCGGTGAGCAGGTCCAGCCTCGCCGGGCCGACGGCCTGCTCCCACCGGTGCGGCATGAGCTCCCACCAGTTGGCGGGGACCTCGTTCTCGGCGGCGCTTTCCAGCGGGTAGAAGGTGACCCCGGGCTCCTGACCCCAGATGTCGAAGATCTTGCGGGTGAGGTCGCCGGAGGCGTCGCCGACGATGATGTCCGGCCTCGGCAGGCCGCCCCACGGGCCGGAGTCCGGTTCCGGATCGAAGGCCGAGCCCAGGGTGACCGAGTTGTACTGCTCGGAGTAGTCGGGATAGCCGCGCTGCCGCACCAGCTCCAGGTAGTGCCCTGAGCGCTGCTTGGCGGCCGCCAGGGACGCCCACCATTGGCCGACCGCGTACGGGATGTCCATCGTGCGGAAGATCTCGTGGGGGACGTCCGCGTTCAGCAGGGCGAACGGCTCGCCGGCGGCGACCCGCCTGCGCAGGTCGGCGAACCATTCGCGCTGGTGCCTGCCCGCCTCGGCCGCCGTCGCGAGGGATTTCACACTGCGCATGGATCGTCCTTCCGCAGGGCCGTCAGGTCGGCACGCCCGTACTCCTGGCGCTCCAGCGAGACCGCGGGGATGCCGGCCGCCGCGCGCTGCGCGGGGAAGTCCCACGCCGGAGCCTCGTCGCCGGCCCTGGAATAGGCGAGGAGCAGCTCGGCCCGGCAGCGGCGTACGGCCGTCGCCACGTGCGCGGCGCGCTCGGCCGCCGTCGCCCGGTGGGCGGTCGGACCGCTGTGGTGGTAGTGCTCGGCCAGGGCGTCGAGGCCGCCCCCGCCGACCGGCTCGGCGCGGAGCGGCTCGCCGAAGGAGTGGTCCTCACCGACGATCACATGGCCCTCGGACTCGATGGCCTCGTAGACGTGCGGGGTGTCGTGGTCGCTGCCGCTCAGGAAGACCCGCCGCCCGGTGTGCTCCGCGAGCCGTCCGGCCTCGGCCAGCAGCCGTTCCAGCAGCGCGATGTGCTCCTCCACGGGCAGGGCCGCGCCGGCCACCGCGAGGAACTGCCGCCCCGTCAGCCGGGCGGGAACCGCCCTGCGCAGCTCGGCGGCGGCGGCCAGCAGACGGCGCCGCTCGTCGTGCGCCGCCACCGCCCCGGCCAGGTCGAGGGGACGGCCGGTCCAGGCTTCGAGCCTGGCGGCGAACTCGCCGATCCGGCGACGGTTGTAAAGGGCGGTCGTGCGGTGCGGCAGGTGCAGGATGTCCACCAGGTACACCTCGGGCAGCCTTCTGCCCGGCTCCACGCGGGACAGCTCGCGCAGCGCGTAGAACAGCCGCAGGGACGCCTCGCAGTCGCGGGAGACCACCACGCGATCGAGGTCGCCGAAGGACCCGGCGAGCAGCCGGGCGAGCACCGAGCGGGCGATCGGGTCCACCCCGCGGCCCAGGTACCGGTCTCCGAGCGCGGAATCGGACTCCGGGTCGCCGGTGAGGCGGAACGCGCGGACGCCGGCGGCGGTCAGCAGTTCGACCGGCATGTCCGCCCCGACGTAGCCGACGACCGGCGCCCCCGCGCCGGTGCGGCCCTCGAAGGGGGCGCCGCGCCGGGCGTACGCCTCCTCCAGCGCGGCGAGCGCTGCGAGCACGTCAGATCACCCCCTTCTCGGCCAGCGTCGTGAGTTCGTCCTCGGAGTAGCCGAGCAGGCCGCCGTAGATCTCGGCGTTGTTCTCGCCGAGGGCGGGCGCCGGCCGGTCGAGCGCCGCCTCGCAGGCGGAGAAGCGGATCGGCACGCCGGTCCCGTACAGGTCCGCGGGGCGGCCGTGGCGCGGATGCTCCAGTGGCACGACCTCCTCGCGCTCGAGCACGAGCGGGTCGCGCACGGCGGCGCCGGGCTCGCGGACCTCGGCGGCGGGGACGCCGTGCCGGGCGAGCAGGTCCAGGACCACGGCGAGCGGGCGGTCCGCGGCCCACGAGCCCACCAGCTTGTGCAGCTCGCCGGCGTTGGCCACGCGCGCGTCCCGGGAGGCGAACCGCGGATCCGCGGCCAGATCGTCGCGCTCCATCGCCGCGAACAGGCCGCGGGCGAACGCGTCGGTGGGGCCGCACAGCGCGAACCAGCCGTCCGCGGCCGCGAAGGTGCCGAACGGCGCCAGCCTGGGCACGGTCATTCCCGTGCGCATGGGCAGGCCGAGCTTCTCGTAGGCGTCGAACGGCTCGCACGCGACCATCGAGGTGAGCGCCCCCAGCATGGACACGTCCACGTGCTGGCCCTGGCCGGTCGCGTCGGCCCGCAGGACCGCGGCCAGCGTGCCGATCACCGCGTACAGCGGCGCGACCAGGTCGCCCACCGGCAGCCCGAAGCGGACGGGCGGCTCTCCGGGCGCGCCCGCGGTCATCATCACGCCGCTGAGCGCCTGGACGATGGTGTCCATCGCCTTTCCCGAGCCCGGACCGCCCTGGGCGCCGAAACCGCTGATCGACGTGCACACGATGCGCGGGTTGATCGCGCTCGCCCAGTCGTGGCCGATGCCGAGCCGCGCCATGACCCCGGCGCTGTAGTTGTCGATCATGACGTCGGCCGTCCGTATTAGACCGGCCAGGATCTCGCGGGCCTCGGGATGCTTGAGGTTGAGGGTGACGCTCTGCTTGTTGCGGCCGCGCAGGAGCATCGACACCGACATGTCGTCCTCCCCGTGCCGGGCGAGCGCCAGCCCCTCGGCGCCGAGGTAGGGGGCGTTGTTGCGGGAGGTGTCGCCGCCGGTCAGCGGGTTCTCCACCTTGATCACGCGGGCGCCGAGGCCGGCCATCAGCAGGGTCGCGTACGGCCCGGACAGCGCGGTGGTCAGATCGATCACCGTGCGGCCGGCGAGCGGACGGTCAGCCACGCAGCACCACCTCCTCGCCCTCCCAGCGGAACTCCGTCGCAAGGCCCGCCCGCCGCGTGATGTGCTCGATGTAGGACACGACCCGCCGCCCTTCCTCCTCGTCGCCGAGCGGCACCGGCCGGCCCGCGCCGTCGATCCGGCAGGGGATGACGCCGGCCGAGACCAGGCCGTCGCGGTCGAACCGGCAGACCGCGATCGCGGTGTTCCGGCTCTCGGGATGGAAGGGGTAGTACGGCATGTCCGGGTCGGGGGCGAAGCCGTACAGCTCGACTCTGCGGCGCGCCCACGCGGCCCGTTCGCCCTCGTCGCCCGTCGCGGGCGTCAGCGCGCGGGTGACGGTCACGAAGTTGCCCAGCCCGTGGTAGATCGGCCTGCCCCGGTACATCTCGACGCCGCGCATGATGTGGGCGTGGTGGGCGAACACGGCGTGCGCGCCGGCGTCGATGACGGCATGGGCGACGGGCCGCTCGTACATCGCCAGGACGGCGGGGGTGTGCCCGACGCCCTTGTGCAGTGACACCAGGACGACATCGACCTCGGCGGCCAGGGCCGCCACCTCCCCGGCCACGCGCTCCAGGCCGGCGGGATCGGCGAAGGTGTAGACGGCGGGCGGCCCGCCGGGGCTGGCGTGGTCGAGTTCGTAGTGCGTCAGCACCTTGATGTAGGCACAGCCGGGTTTGCGGCTGGTCGCCCAGGATTCGCGCGGGCCGACGCAGTTGTAGCTCAGCACGCCGACGCGCAGCCCGTCGCGCTCCACGACGGCGGGACGACGGGCCTCCTCGAGGGTCATGCCGGCGCCCGCGGTGGTCAGCCCGGCCCCGGTCGCGTACGTGATCGTGTCGGCCACCCCCTGGTCGCCGGCGTCGTAGACGTGGTTGCCCGCGAGCGTCACCACGTGGAAGCCCGCGCCGGCGACCGCGGCCAGCGCGGCGGGGTCGGAGGGCGGAGCGGGGACGTCGGTGCTCACCTGGGCGGTGGACGTGCTGTGGGGCACCTCGATGTGGCCGATCACCACATCGCCCCGGCCGAGGGTCGCCCGGGCCGGGGCGAAGAAGGACGCGGGGTCGGGCTCGTCGACGATGAGGTCGCCGACGGCCATTACCGTGAGACTCAAGAGCTGGTCTCCTCCTCAAGCATGCGTTCGTTGGAGTTCTGCGCCGCGGAGAAGCGCGACAGGAAGGCCCGGAGGCGGGGGGAGGCGGGCTTGTCGAAGATCTCCTCAGGAGTGCCGGCCTCGATCACCCGGCCCTTCTCCATGAAGACGCACCGGTCGGCCACCTCGCGGGCGAAGCTCATCTCGTGGGTCACGATGATCATGGTCATGCCGCCGCGGGCCAGGTCGCGCACGACGCTCAGCACCTCGTCCACCAGCTCGGGATCCAGCGCGCTGGTGGGCTCGTCGAACAGCATGATCCGCGGGTGGGTGGCCAGGGCCCTGGCGATGGCGACGCGCTGCTGCTGGCCCCCGGAGAGCGTCCGGGGATGGGCGTCCGCCTTGTCGGCGAGCCCCACGCGGTCCAGCAGCCTCAGCGCCTCCTCGCGCGCCTCGCGGGGGTCGCGGCGGTGGACCAGCACCTGCGCCTCGGTGACGTTGCGCAGCACGTTCCAGTGCGGGAACAGGTTGAACTGCTGGAAGACCATGCCCATGCGGCCGCGCTGGGCGGCCACGCGCCGGTCCGGCAGGGGACGCAGGTGGCCCCTGTGCATCTCGTGGCCGAGCAGCTCTCCGTCGAGGTACATGGCCCCGCCGTCGATGCCCTCCAGCTGGTGGACGCAGCGGACCAGAGTGGACTTGCCCGATCCGGACGGGCCGATCACCGTGACGACCTCGCCCTCGTGCACGTCCAGACTGAACTCGTCGAGCACCACGTGGCCGCCGAACCGCTTGCGCACCTCACGGACGCGCAGGACCGGTGTGTCGCTCACCGCTACCCCTTCCCGAAGTGCCGCTCCAGGCGCCGCTGGCCGAGCGACAGAACGGTGACCACCGCCAGGTACCACGCGCAGGCGACGATGAGCAGCGGCACGATCTCGTAGGTCCTGTTGTAGATCACCTGCACCGAGTACAGCAGGTCGGCCATCGCGATCACGCTGACCAGGGAGGTGCCCTTGAGCAGGCTGATGAACTGGCTGCCGGTGGGCGGGACGATCACGCGCATCGCCTGCGGGAGCACGACCTTGGCGAAGCTCTGCCTGGCCGTGAACCCCATCGCGCGCGCGGCGTCGCGCTGGCCGCCGTCCACGGCGATGATGCCCGCCCTGACGATCTCGGCCATGTACGCGGCCTCGTGCAGGGTGAGCCCGATGAGGGCCGCGGTCAGCGAGCTGATCACCGAATTGGTCGGCCAGGAGACGAAGGTCGGGCCGAAGGGCACACCCAGGGAGATCCGCGGCAGCAGGTAGCCGAGGTTGAACCAGAAGATCAGCTGGACCAGGGGCGGTATGCCGCGGAAGACCGCGACATAGACGGCGCAGGCCCAGGCCACCGGCGTGAAGCCGCTCAGCCTGCCCGCCGCGAGGAGCACCCCGAGCGCGCTGCCCAGCACCATCCCGATGACGGTGAGCAACAGCGACATGCCGAGGCCGCGCAGAATGTTCGGGTCGAACAGGTACTCGCCCGCAACCGGCCATTCGAACCGCGGGTTGGTGACGAGGAACCAGGCGAACTGCGCGACCAGGACGAGCAGCACCACTGCGGCCACCCAGCGCAGAGGGCGGGGGCGAGGCCGGGCGGCGGCGACGTCCACGACGTCGCCGACCTGCCGGGTCATGGTCATTGCGTCGCCGCTGCGTTCAGCTTGGGCTCCTCCACCGCCACCTTCTGCAACCCGTACTTGTCCATGATCTTCTTGTACTCGCCGTTCTTGAAGATCTCCTTGAACGCCTCGAACATGACCGGGCCGAGACCGCCGGACTTGGGCACGAGCATCGCCAGCTGGTCGATGCCGGCACCCTGCTCGTCGGTCTGCGTCACGTACGTGAAGGCGTCCTTCTCCTTGCTGATCACGTCGAGCGCCGCGCTCTCGGTCACGCTTGCCGCGTCGGCGCGGCCGGACTTGGCGGCGAGGATGGTGCCGTTCGTGTCGGCGAAGCCGATGAACTCGAGCGCCGGCTTCCCCTGCTTGGCGCACCATTCGGTCAGGCGCTTGGCCTGGTCCTCCGTGATGCTGCCGGAGGTGCCGGCGACGCGCTTGCCGCACAGGTCGCCCGCGCTCTTGATGGACGAGGACCCGGCCTTGGGGATCAGATAGGAGGTCCGGGTGACCATCCACACGAGCGCGTCGAACTGCTTCTCACGTTCGGCGCTGTCCTTGACCGGACCGTTGAAGGCGTCGTACCTGGAGGCGAGCATCCCGGAGAGCGCCGCGGGCAGGCCGTTGACGATCGAGATCTCGGTACGGACCCCCAGCACCTTGCCGAGGGCGTCCTGCAGGTCCTTGTCGATGCCCGTGACGGTCTTGCCGTCGTTGGCGACGATCCGATACGGCGGGTGGGAATCCCCGGCGAATCGGATGACGCCCGCATCCTTGATGTCATCCGGCAGGGCGTCGTAGAGCGCCGTCCCGCCGGCCGGGCGTGGCGTCTCACCGCCGCCTGCACCGCACGCCGCGGCGCCGGCGAGGGCCGAAGCCGCCACACCCGCGAGGATGGTCCTGGACAATCTCATGGTGGTCCTCCCGCGACCGGATAATGCGGCAGTTAATCTTGCGGTCGTGGGGACAAATGTCACACCTAGGGGTGCACGACTGTCAAGGGGCGGTTGTGCGAGGCGGAGACGAGCACGGCGGGCGGAGCCGCCGGCTCCACGTCTCCGGGGGCGATCAGGTGAGCGCGAGGATGGAGCCGGTCCGGTGGTGGGCCACCAGCTCGGCCAGGGCCGGCTCGAACTCCGCGACGATCTGCCTGACGCGGAACTCCGCGAGCGGCCCGAGGGTGTCGTAGACCTCCACGAACAGATCTCTGGCCGCGGCGCGCGGCCAGTCGGCGGGCAGCAGCTCCGCCGGCAGGTCGGGGTCGTGGTTGGGGAACCGCCGCCAGGTGTCCATGATCCCCGTGCGCGCCACCAGCGCCTCCGAGGCGCCGACCACGCCCCTGCGGACGCGTTCCAGAAGCGGCGAGTACCGCGCCACGAACTCCTCGTAGCCGCGCCGGAGCTCGTCGAAGTCCCATGCCTCCTGTGGGGCGCGCATGCCCGCGGTGCTCAGGGCCTCGGCGCGGAAGACCGTCGCCATGGGGATCTCCAGCTCGGTGAGCACCGCCGCCGCGCTGTCGGCGTTCGCCGCCGGGGAGACCCACAGCCCGTCGTAGAGCGGGGCGAAGCCGAGCCAGCGCAGCCTCGCGCGCAGTGCGTGGCGCAGGTCGCGCTGTTCCTCGGAGATGGAGAAGGCCGCCATCACCCATCGTCCATCCCACGCGCCCTGTTCCAGGCCGAAGGACATGATCCGCTGCCGCCCCTCCACCATCACCGCGGCGGCCCGGTCCGTCAGGCGGTAGTAGGTGCGCCGCCCCACCTTGGACGACTCCAGCAGGTCCCTCTTGGTGAGGCGGCTGAGCGCGGCCCTGGCCGCCACGGCGGAGACGCCGAACTCCTCGGCCAGCCGCACCAGGGCGGCGGACGGCAGTTGCTCGGCCCGGCTGATCCAGTAGTCCCCGAGAAGCGTCGTGATCAAGTGCTGCGGGGGCGTGCCCACCTGGGAGCGCGGGAAATCGACGTCCTCTGCCTCGGACCTCTCGCGATGATTCACCACACGAGTATATTGACGACGCTTGCAGACGCGTACGTTACTCGATTGTCATGCTTCTGCTGGTCTCGCGCCGCACCGGCACGAAGCTCCAACGTCCTGCCGCCACAGGCCCGCCATGGAGCCATCGGCGCCGGCGGCCGTCCGGCCCGCCGCGATCACCGCTGGTCGCGCCGGCCGTCGCCGCGGCCGCCGGCGAGGAGGTCCAGCCGATCACGGTCGGTCGTCTCGTCGAAACTCGTGTGACGGCGAATCGCCGGCGACTTCAGGGCCGACACCTGCGCGAAGGTGTGATGCGCGGCCAGCTTGGCCAGCCCGGGGTCGAACTCCGCGAGGATCTCGCGGAACCGTCGCTCCGCGGACTCCCCGAGCGAGTCGTAGATGCGCACGCACAGCCGCCTGGCCTCGTCGCGCGGCCAGCCCGCGGGGAGCAGTTCGGAGGGAAGGTCGGGATCGAGCGTGGGGAACACCCGCCAGTCGGTCATGATCGCGGTCCGCAGCAGCAGCGCCTCGGCGGGGGAGGGGCCGCCGGCCGCCAGCCGCTCGGCGACCGGCCGGTGGGCGTCGATGAAGCGCAGGTAGCGCTCGCGCAGCCCGGCGATGTCGAAGGCGCGATGCGGCACCGGGTCCAGGTCGTCGTCGGCGACCGTGCGGGCCCGGAACACCACCGTCCCCCGCACGCCGAGCCTGCGCACGAGTTCGACGACGTCGTCGGTCCTGTCGTGCGGCGACACCCACACCGCGTCGAACACCATGCCGAAGTGCAGCAGGCGCAGCCCGTCGCGCAGCGCCCGGCGGGTGTCGCGCTGGTGCTCGGGCACCGAGAACGTGACGACCGTCCACCGCCCATCCCAGCGCGGGGTGGTGGCGCCGAACGTCAGCAGGCGGCGCGCGTGCGCCACGATCACGTCGGACGCCCGGGGCGGCAGTCCGTAGGCCGTGGTGCGCCCGTTGCGCGAGCTCTCCAGCAGCCCACGTGCGGCGACCCGCCGCAGGGCGGCGCGGGCGCTGGTGGCGGTGATGCCGAACTCCTCCAGCAGGGCGACCAGCGCCGCCGACGGGATGTGCTCCTGCCGCCAGAACCAGTAGTCGCCCAGCAGCGTGGTCAGCAGGCGCTGAGGCTCGGCCCCTTGCCGGGCTCTGGGCAGGGAGCCGGGTTCCGGCGACGCGGTCACCAGGCGTCCTTCCATCGTCAGACTCCTCGGCCGGTGCGGGCACCCGTTCGACGACGTGCGGGGGCGAACGGGCTTACCGGGTTCGACCTGCGTGAATCCTACGTCACCGGCTCCGCGTCCGGGCTGTTCCCGGTGATCGGGGGATTGACATCGGTGACATAAGACTGAACGATCGTCTCCACTAGCGGTGGCATTCGTCCCGCGACGGCCGCCAGGCGGGCCGCCGGCCGTTCGCGGACCCGGCCGGACCCGGCCGGGCCTCGGGCCGCACTCCCGCCCGTCCATCGACTGTGGAGGAAACACACCATGGGAACCGAGTCGAAGGGGGCCGCCGCCGCGATACGCCGTGGAGCGGCCGTGTGCCTGGCCGTCGCGCTGGCGACCGCCGCCGGGAGCGGAACCGCCGCCGCCTCCGCCCGGCCCCCCGGCGGCACACCGTGCCTGGCCGAGTCCCCTGCCCATCCCACCTGCATCAGCGGCGCCCTCGATGACGGCACTCCCTACGAGTTCGTCGTGCCGGCCGCCTGGAACGGCACCGTGGTGGTCGCCCTCGACTTCGCCGGCGCGGGCCGGGACGAACCGCTGACCGCGCGGCTGCTGGCCGACGGCGTGGCCCGCGGCGGGACGAGCCGGGCCATCACCGGCTGGAACCTCCGGTCCGCCATCGACAACCAGGCCGAGGCGCTGACCCGCTTCGAGGCCGCCTACGGCCCGGCCCGCAGGGCGATCGCCGCCGGGACCTCGATGGGCGGGTTCATCGCGGCCGGCGTCGCCCAGATCCACCCCGACGCCTTCGACGCCGCCGTCCCGATGTGCGGCGGCCTCGGCGGGTCCGTCGGCCAGTGGAACCAGAAGCTCGACACGGTCTTCGTGCTCGAGCGCCTGGTCGCCCCGGGGCTGCCGGTCATCGACATCCCCCAAGACGTCGAGTCGGCCCGGAAGGCATGGATCGACGCCCTGACCGCGGCGCAGCGGACCCCTGAGGGGCGGGCCCGCATCGCGCTGGCCGCCGCGATCGGCCAGTTGCCGGCCTGGGGCCGCAACCCCGACGGATCGGCGACACCGCCTCCGGACGGCAGGGACGCCGGCGGTCTGGAGCAGGGCGCCTACCTCGCGCTCGCCGGCGGGCCTCTGCCCTACATCGGGCAGGCCATGGGCAGCCGGCGCCAGCTCATGGCGGTGGTCGGCGGAAACCCGTCCTGGAACACCGGCGTTGACTACGCCGGGCAACTGCGCCTGGCCGAGCCCGCCCTCCGGCGCGCCGTCCGCGAACTGTACAAGGCGGCGGGTTTGGAGCTCGGGGCCGACCTGCGGAACCTGGCCGCCGCGCCCCGCGTCGCGGCCGACCCCGAGGCCGTCAGGCGGTTCGCCGACGGCCTCGTCCTGGACGGCCACCTGCGGATCCCCGTGCTGACCGTGTCCGCCACCGGCGACCAGATCTCCACCGTCGCCCAGCAGCAGTCGTACGAGGAGAAGGTGCGCCGTGCGGGAGCCGGCTCGCTGCTGCGCCAGACGTACACCCGCACCGTCGGCCACTGCGACTTCTCGCCGGCGGAGCAGGAAGCGGCGCTGGTGACGATGTTCGACCGGCTGCGGAGCGGTCACTGGCCGGCGACGTCCGCCCCGGCGATGAACGCCCGCGCGGCGGCACTGGCGGCCGACCCCGCCCCGCGGTATGTCCCGTTCACCCCGCCCCGCTTCAACCGCCCCTACCCCGGCTGACCCGCGGGAGCCGTGACGGGGCGGTGGCGGCGGGCTAGGAGAAGCGTTCGACCATCACGGGGATCAGTCCGCCTGTGTGACGCAGGGTCGTGGTGAGCCGTCGCAGCAGGGGGCCGATGGCCGCGTCCGAGGAGGTCGCGAGGCACGCGGTCAGGTCGAGGGCGCAGGCGCCGCCGGGGCCGACGCGGCGCAGTTCCCAGGTGAAGACGTCGCCGGCGACCTGAACGCGGGCCGTGCCGAGGACCCGGGTGCGGGGGTCGGCGGCGTCGCCGGTGAGGGTCATCCCCCAGGCCGCCTGGAGAGCGGGGAGGCGGCCGGGAGTGAGGTCGCCGGCGAACAGCACGCGATGCAGGCGCTTGTCGTGGAAGCCCTCGGGAACCCGCGCGTCTTCCAGCCGCAGGGGAGCCGAGCCGGGGACGGGCAGGCGGTCGGTGAACAGGGTGCGCAGAGCCGGCTCGCCGGGCAGTTCGCGGCCGTGGGTCAGCCGGTAGGCGTCCTCGGCGTCACGCCGGGGGACCGGCACGACACGCAGGCGCAGGGCCGGGTCGCCGCGCAGGTCGCGGCTGAGGGCCGCCGAACTGCGCCAGGCGCCGTCGGACGCCGACCAGCAGGCGGTGTCCAGGCCGACCGTGGTGTGGTCGTCGTCGAAGACGAACTCCTCGACGACGATGCCGTCCACCGTCGCCGCGGCGGACACGGGGGTCACGAGCGCCGCGGGGGCGCGGTGGCCGGGGACGACCAGGTAGTAGTCGAGTGGCGGCCGGGAGCCGGTCGCGCCCGGCGCCTCGCCGGTCCGGTTCCCGGCGGCCGTCCCCTCCGCCTGGTCGGGAGTGGCCGGGCCGTCTGGTCGTTCCGTGTCGGTGGGCATGGCTCATTGTCGCCGGACGGCGTTGTCCGCGCAGGACGTGGGGGGATGGCGATCAGCCGCCGTCGCGGGCGGCGGGAACGCCGCGGGGGAGAGCCGCGGCGCCGGTGATGATCAGTTCGAGGCCGTCGCGGAAGGCGCGGTCGCGGAGCTCTCTGGGCCGGGCGTCGGTGCGGGCCGCGCGGGCTTGTTCCTCGGTCGTGTAGCCGTTGACGTACGCCACGACGGTGTCCACGGCGACGGCGGCCGTGTCCGCGGGCACGCCTGCGGCGGACAGGGCGGCGATGAGGCCGTGGTAGAAGCGGACGGCCTCTTTGCCCGGATCGTGGAAGGTGGACATGAGGCGCGCGCCGTCGCGGTGGGCCAGCATGAGCTCGCGCATGCCGATCGCGAGGCCGCGCAGTCGCTCCTCCCAGGGGCCGTCGAGTGGCGGGACGGCGTCGGCCGGCGGGGTGACCAGGTGCGCGACCATGGCGTCCAGCAGGGCCTGCTTGCTGGGGTAGTGCCGGTAGAGCGCGCCCGCGCGCACGCCGAGCCGACCGGCCAGGAGTCGCATGGTGAGACCGTCCAGGCCGACCTCGTCGAGCAGTTCGATCGCCGCCCGCAGCACCTGGGCGCGTCGCTCGCCCATCGGATCCCCCTTGTCGCGGTCGGTTGACAGCTCGGTCCCGCGTAGGTGAACAATGTACACGTGAACGTTGTTCACGTAGGAGGGGGAGGGCGTCATGAGGGAGCTGGGCGCGGGGCCGGTGCTGATCGGCGCCGACGGCGGGAACTCCGTGGTGCGGCGACACCCGGTGCCGGAGGTGGGACTCGCCGACGCGGACCTGTGCGGGGCGATGGGGCGCACTCCGCTCACCGATCGCTTCCCGGCGCCGGCGGGGTACCGGGAGGACCTGCTGGAGCGCGGAAACGCGGCCGTGGAGGTCGGCAAGCAGGCACAGAAGAGGTTCGTCCCGGCCGCGGACGAGGTGACACGGTGAAGACCTCCCCCCAGATCGCGCGCGACTACAGCAAAGGTCAGGTTCGTTCCGCCGACGGGACGACGATCGGCTACCGGCAACGCGGCCGCGGCCCCGCATTGATCCTCGTGCACGGTGGCATGCAGGCATCGCAACACTTCACGAGGCTCGCTGCCACCCTGTCGGCCCACTTCACCGTCTATGTGCCCGACCGGCGGGGACGCGGGCTGAGCGGACCCCACGGTGACCACTACAGCGTGCTGCGCGAGGTCGACGACCTGCGGGCACTAGTCGCGGCGACCGGGGCCTCGCGGATCTTCGGCCTGAGCTCGGGAGCGCTCATCACCCTGCGCGCGGCGCCGGCCATCCCCGCACTCGATCGGGTCGCCCTGTACGAACCTCCGTTGTCCGTCGGCGGCTCGGTGCCGATGGACTGGGTGCCGCGTCTCCATCGCGAGATCGCCGCAGGCAAGATCATCTCCGCCCTGGTCACAGCGCTGAAGGGCCTGGGCACCGAACCGGTGTTCGATCGAGTTCCGCGATCGGTTCTCGTGCCGCTCATGGCGGCCGGCTCGCGCCTGCGACGCGATGTGCCCGAAGACGAGGTACCGATCGAAGCGCTCGTCCCCACGCAGCGCTTCGATATGCAGATAATCCGGGAGATGGCTGACACGGTGCAGGACTACGCGGCGCTCGACGCGCGGGTTCTGCTGCTCGACGGCGCCAAGAGCCCGGCATATTTCCGCGTCGCGCTGGACGCGCTTTCCGCTGTGCTCCCGCATGCGCGACGTGTCTCGTTCCCGGGCCTTGGGCATTCAGGTCCGGACGACGACGGAGACCCGCAGCGCGTGGGGGCGGCTTTGGCCGATTTCTTCGGCGCGCAATAGTGGTCACCGATGGCGTCCATAGTATCGGCGTCCATCATCGTGGGTGGCTCGCACCTTCGGACGGGACGGGCCGGTGGAGGCGTGGGTGGTTCGGAGCTCCTCGCGTCAGGACGTTCCCGGTATGCCGCCTGGTCAAGGGCGAGGTCGGTTGCGGGTCATCGTCGCCGATAACGGGAAAGCCGCCGAAGTCCTCGATAGCGGACGGATTCCCGTCTAATGGGTATTCCGGAATGACGTGACCCTGGAGTCGGGTTTCTTTTCTTTATTGTGTTCGTCTGTTTTTCCTATCAGTGCGCCGCTGCGGCGTCGCTGGTTCGCTGAATGGGTATTCCCTGGTCGCAGTGCTGCCGCGGTGGCACGGAAATAGTCCGATTCATCGGAATTCAAGCGATATGGGGGAACCGAGTGATTCCTCGGGAAACAGGTCCTTTCATAGGTAAGCGCGTGTTCACTGTGGCGTTCGCGACCGCGATCGCCGGTGGAGTGCTCGCGCTGTCGCTCCCGGCCATGGCGCAGGCCGGTACGGAGACGCGGGGCGTCCCGGGGCACCGGGCGCACCACGTCGCGCCGGCCCACGCTCCCGCCACCGGTGTCGCCGTCGTCGCGCAGAAGAAGGCCCGCGGGGGCGACGGCGACGAGGACGGCAAGAAGAAGTGCTGCAAGCACTGTCCTCCCGGTCCCCCCGGACCTCCCGGTACTCCCGGGCGCAGCGCCGGAATCGACACGGCGTTCCAGGGGAACAACAAGTTCGTGGGCTACGCCCAGGGCAACGGTCCGACGTTCGTCCGGGACCCGAGAACCACCCCGCCCTGGCATGACCTCTCCACGCTGCCGGGATATCCGGGCAACGCCAGCGACGTCAGCCTCGCGGTGATGGGGAACACCCTCCACGTCACGGTGCTCAGCACGACCGGTCTGATCCGCCAGACGGCATGCACCGTCAACCCCACGCCCGGCACCGGCAACAACCCGGCCTGGCCGGGCAACTGCGGTTCCTTCGTGGAACTCACTCCGCCGCTCTAGGCCCTGCGCGGGCTGATGGAGCGAACGCGCGTGCCGCATCCGGGGCGTCCCGGATGCGGCACCGCCGTACCGGCGGGCCTTCACATGAGGGGCCGGTGGATGTGCTCGCGAGGACGGCGGGCGTGCTCCGGGAACCCGGCGGCGTCTATGCGGGGTCGGCGGGCTCCATGGAGCGCCGGGGCGCCCGGGAGTCGCCGGGGCGGAACTCCACCTCCAGGGCGTCGGTGAAGATGCCGATCGGGTCCTCCCATCCGCCGTCGGTCCAGTCACCGTTGACGTTGATCGCGAGCATGTGCTCGCCGTCGCGGGTGCCGTAGGTGTAGGAGAACGAGCCGAACAGGGCCCCGCCCATGCCCCACACCGTCGTGCCGCACGACAGCGTCACCGAGGAGATGCCCAGGCCGTAGGCGCTGCCGGCGATCCAGTCCTTGGTGGGGACCATGGTGAACATCTCCCGCTGCTGCGCCGCGGGCAGGAGCCGTCCGGACAGCAGCGCGCGGAAGAACCGGTTCAGATCGCCGGCCGTGGAGATCATGGCGCCGGTCGCCCAGAACAGCGAGGTGTCCATCTCGGTCGCGTCGTAGATCACGGCGTCGGGGCCGGTCTGGAACTTCTTCGTGTAGTGCTGAGAGTGCGGCCCGTGGATCACCGGGTCGGCGCCGCGCGGCAGGTACGTCCCGGCCAGGCGCAGCGGGCGGGCGATCCGCGTGGCGATCTCGTCGGCCAGCGTCCCGCCGGACGCCCGCTCGATGATCAGCCCGGCGAGGATGTAGTTGGTGTTGGAGTACGCCCAGCTCGTCCCGGGGACGAAGGCCGGCGGGTGGGACATCGCGATGTCCAGGAGCTGCTCGGGCGTGGGGCTCGGGTACCGGCTCAGCGCCGCCTGGTCGTCGGTGTAGTTGAAGATCCCGCTGGTGTGGTCGAGCAGCCGCCGGACGGTGATCGCGCCGCCGTCGTGGCCGTTGCCGCGCACCACGCCGGGCAGCCACCTGTCGACGGTGTCGTCCAGGCTCACCCTGTGCTCGGCCACCAGCTGCAGCATCACCGTGGCCACGAACGTCTTGGTGGTGCTGCCGATGCGGTACCGGTCACGCGCCCGACGCGCGCGGCCGGTCGCGGTGTCGGCGACCCCCGCCGTGCCGGACCAGCGCCGTCCGCCGTCCCTGACCTCGGCGAGGATGCCCGGGACGCCGCCCACGGCCACGGCCCGGTCGAGCAGGCGCTGGAGCGCGGCGTGCTCATGGGTGGCCGCGGCGGCGGAGGCGGACGAGGGGGACGGCGTCATCATGGCGATATTCGCCACGGTCGTCCCGGCGATGAGCAGGCCGAGGCGGACGCGGGTCGCGCGTGTGAGCATGGGTTCGTTCCTTCTGGGATAGGGGGCGGGCCGCCTGGGCCCGGACCGAGGATCGGCGGACCGCGTCATGAGGCCCTGTACGAGGGCACGGCGAAGCCGCCTGCGGTGCCGGTGTGCTCCCCGACGGCAGGAGACGGGCCGGCCGCTCGCGGGGGAGGGGCGCGGCGTCCGCGGGTCGCGGTGGGAGCCGGTGTGGGGGAAAGGACGTGTCTCAGCGCGTCGCGGCGGGAGCTGATGGGGAGAAGGACGTGTCTCAGCGCGTCGCGGTGGGAGCTGGTGTGGGGAAGGACGTGCCTTGGCGCGTCGCGGCGGGAGAGTGGGGTGCGCGTCGGTCTGGGCGGTCGGACCGGGCGTCGGTGGGGGTCAGTCGTCCTGGCCGGTGATCGTCCGGCGTGCCTGGGCCGCCAGGGCGTGCCGGTCGACGCCCGCGAGGGTGAGCGCGCGCGGGACCGTGCCGACCTCGGCCTGCAGGATGCCGAGCAGCAGGTGTGCCGGTCGCAGGTCCTTCTTGCGGAAGGTTCCCACCATGCGTTCGAGCACGAGCCTGGCCGACGCGCCGAGCTGCGACGGGAGCTTGGCGGCGCGGCTCGGGCGGGGGAGATCGAAGGCCCCGAGGGACACTCCCGCCGCGCTCAGGCTGTGCTCGAACTCCCGGTCCAGGGCCTCGCGGATCGCCTGGTGGTCCAGGCTGGCCGAGACGAGGACCTGACGTGTGGTGGCCTCTCCCTCGGCGGCGACGGCCAGCAGGAGATGCTCCGCCTCGATCGTCGCCGACCCGGCCTGGCGAGCCTCGCGCGCCCCCTCCTCCATGATCGTCGCAAGATAGTGGTCGAACGTGCTGGACATCCTCAGCGCCTCCTCAGCTGGACGCCGGCCTCGATGAGCCGTTTGGCGTGCTTCTTGTGGACCGCCTGGCGCGTCACTCCGAGCGCCTCGGCGACCTGCGGCCAGCTCCAGCCCTCACGCATCGCCTGTTCGACGGCGGCGTCCTCGAGTTGGTCGGCGAGGCGCCTGAGGGCGGCGACGGCCGCCAGCGCGTCGGCGGGCTCCCGGGACGCGGAGTTCTCAACACCGGACATGTAAGCAACCGTAGTTGACTAATTCCCTCTTAGTCAACCCGAGTTGCTTGATGCCGGAACGTTGCCGCCCCAGAGAAGACCAGGGCACGGCGCGGCCGTCGGCGAGATCACGGTGAGGCGCAGGCCCGGGAGAGATCGCGGTACGGCGCCGCCACCGGGAAGGGGGGCCAAGGCGCCGCCGCCGGCGACGGTACGGCCGCCGAGACCGCCGTACGGCGAAGCGGGCCGGCCGAGGAGATCGCCGTAGGCGAAGCCGACCGGCTGAGGGAGGTGTCATGACCGCCGGGCCGGAGGGCCCCGGCGCGGGTCAGGCGTTGATGACCATGCCGGGGGGCACCAGCAGGAAGACCTTGTGCGCGATGCGGTCCATGTCCCCGCGCCGGCCGAAGACCAGCCCGGCCGCGAAGTCCACCAGCGGCTTGGCGTCGGCGTCCGACATGCCTGTGAGGTCCATGACCACCGGCATGCCCTTGCGGAAGAAGTGCCCCACGTACAGGACCTCGTTGTAGTCCTGTGGGCGCAGCGTCTTCACGTACGACATGTCGGGCCTAGGGCTGGTGAAGGCCCTCGGCTTCTCGTGCTGGTCCGGACCGCCGGTCTCCACGTCTGCCACGTCGCCGACGCTAACACCCGCAGACCGGCCGTAGCGATCACATCGGTCAAAACCCCTCTACAGCGGCGGAGTGACTAGGAGAGGCGTCATACCTCTGCACTAGTGCGTGGGCACTCCGCCGAGCACGTTCTCCCGGCCCCACGCGCCGAGCGGCGCCAGCGCCTCGTTGAGCGACACGCCTAGCGGCGTCAGCGAGTACTCGACGTGCGGCGGCACCTCGTCGTAGGCCTCCCGGTGCACGACGCCGTCCGCCTCCAGTTCCCGCAGATGGGAGGCGAGCACCTTCTCGCTCACCCCCGGCAGCAGCCTGCGCAGCTCGCCGAAGCGGCACGGCCGCTGGTTCAGCGCCCAGAGGATCAGCACCTTCCACTTGCCGCCGATGACGTCCATCGCCGCGTCGATGCCGCACACGTACGTCCCCGGCCTCCGCGCGGTCGTCATGGTCCATCCCTCCCGCCTGCTCCCTTACCCCGGCGTAACCACCCACTTCACAGTGCGTACTTGATCGTTCCGGGGGCGGTCGCAAGTGTAATCGCCATGGATGACGACACTTCTGACAAGCCCCGGCTCACCCTCCTCGGGCTGGGCGCCATGGGCTCCGCGCTCGCCCGCGCCTGGCTGGCCGCCGGGCATCCGCTGACCGTGTGGAACCGCGGTCCCGGCCGGGCCGCGCCACTCGCCGCCGAGGGCGCGGCGGTCGCGCGGACGGCCGCCGGGGCCGTGGCCGCGAGCGGTCTCGTAGTCGTCTGCCTGCTCGACCACGCCTCGGTGGACGAGGCCCTGGCCGGCGCCGACCTGCGGGGCAAGGACCTGGTCGACCTCACCACCGGCACCCCCGCCCAGGCCCGCGCCCGCGCCGCCTGGGCCGAGGACCGCGGCGCCCGTTTCCTGGACGGCGGCGTCATGGCGGTTCCGCCGATGATCGGCGTGCCCGGATCGGGCGGCTACGTCCTCTACAGCGGGTCCCGCGCGGTCTTCGACGCCCACCACGACGTGCTGGCCGTACCCGCCGGCACCAGGTACGTCGGCCAGGACCCGGGCTCGGCCGCCCTCCACGACGTGGCCCTGCTGAGCGCGATGACCGGGATGTTCGCCGGGGTCTCGCACTCCTTCGCGCTGATTCGCGGGGGCGGCCTCCCGCCCGGGGAGTTCGCCCCGCTGCTCGTCGGCTGGCTCACCGCCATGGCCCCCTACGCCTACCGGGTCGCCGACCAGTTGGAGAGCGGCGACTACGCCAAGGGCGTGACCTCCAGCCTCGCCATGATGGTCCAGGGCAACGCGACGCTGCTGCGCACGGCCGAGGAGCAGGGGGTCAGCGCCGAGCTGCTGACCCCGTTCACGGCCCTGATGGAGCGCCGCCTCGCCGGCGGCCACGGGGACGAGGGCACCGCGGGCGTGATCGACCTGCTCACCCGCTGAGACGCCGCGCGCCCGCCGTGGAAGGGACGGTCACCGGGTGGCCGCCCAGGCGGTGAGGAGGGCCGCCTCCTTGTCCGGGGCGAGACCGTGACTACTCCAGCGCGGGTAGCGGGCCCGCAGGGCCGCCTCGTCGTGACCTTTGATCCAGTCCCAGGTGTCGCGCACGGTCTCGGCCACCGGACGGCAGCGCAGCCCCGCGGCCTCGGCCTTCCCGGCCGAGATCTTCCACACGCCCGCCGCGTCGGGCTCGGCCGGTAGCCACAGCGGCATCTCGACCCACGGCTGCACGTCCTGGCCGGCGAGGAAGCGGTCGTCGACCCACACCAGCTCGGCGTCCGAGCCGGTCACCTCGGCGCACTCGGCCAGCCACCGCCCGAAGGTGGTGTTCCCGGGCGGGCCGGTGGTGATGAACCGGTCGCTCACCCCCTTCTCGGTCTGGTCGAGGGTGAACACCGCGATGTCACGGGCGTCGATGAGCTGCATGCGCGTCTCGGGGTCGCCGGGGGCCAGCACACGGCCGCCGCGGGCGATGCGGAGCAGCCACGACGGCAGGCGGCCGACGTTCTCCCACGGGCCCAGGATCAGCCCCGGCGCGATGATCAGCGCGGCGCCCTCGAAGTAGCGTTCGACCGCCCGCTCGCACCCGGCCTTGAGCACCCCGTAGTCGCCGTCCTGCGGGCCGGCGTCCGGCGAGCACTCCCACAGCGGCGAGGACTCGTCGGCCGGCTGCGCGGGGTAGCTGGAGATCGCCGAGACGGTGGAGATGAACGTGTAGGTGCCGGCATGGCCGGACAGGGCGCGGGCCGACTCGGCGACCACCTTCGGCGTGTACCCGCACACGTCCACGACGGCGTCCCACTCGCGCCCCGCCGCCAGCACCCGCAGGTCGTCGGGGACCTCCCGGTCGCCCCGGACGGCCGTCACCCCCGGCCGGTCCTCGCCGGAGCGCCCCCGGTTGAACGTCGTGACGTCGTGGCCGCGGCGCAGCGCCTCTTCGACGATGGCCCGGCCGAGGAACACCGAGCCACCGATCACCAGAATCCTCATGTCCACCACTGTCGCCCCCTGCGGCCGCCGCGCCGCACGTTTTCACGGTGAGCGGATCTCCGGCCGGCCGCCGGAGCGCGCCGTTCACCGTGAGCGATCACCGCCGGCCGTCCGCCGCGGGCGGCGCCCGCCGGCCGTGCGCGTCGCCCTGGGCCGTCCGCGCCGCGGTGGGCCTGTCCGGTCAGCGGGGGCAGGTGGTCACAGGGGAGAAGCCCTCGCGGTCCAGGACGTGCACGCGGGCCGCGCCGATGTCGAAGTACAGGCCGACGAGCTGCACCCGCCCGGAGTCCACCAGCCTGGCCACCGACGGGTGGGTGCGCAGGTTGTCCAGCTGCTGGGCGACGTTCACCCTGCACAGCCGGTCGAGCGGCCCGTGGTCCTCGCCGGCGGGGTCGGACAGGATGTAGCGGGCGAGCGTGTGGTCGCCGTGCCGCAGCCAGTTGCCCAGGCCCGGCAGGGCGCCGATGTTCTCGCCCCCGCAGAGCAACGCGGCCATCGCCCCGCACCCCGAGTGGCCGCACACCGTGATCGTGGAGACGTTCAGCGCCGCGGTCGCGTACTCGATGGCCGCGACCACCGAGTCGTCCGGCGGGGCCGCGCCGTGCCGGGGCACCAGGTTGCCGATGTTGCGCACCGTGAACAGGTCGCCGGGACCGCTCGCGGTGATCAGGTTCGGGACCACGCGGGAGTCGGCGCAGGTGATGAACAGGTGCGAGGGCTCCTGCGTGCGCGCCATGCGGTTGAGGAAGGGACGCACCAGGGGAGCGGTGCGCCGCTGGAAGTCCGCGGTGCCGGCGAGCAGGTCGGGCACGGCGCCCCCGTGCGGGCCGGTCTCGTCGCCGCCTTCCCGGGAGGGCATCCAGGTCTGCCCGTGCCGTACGGGGATGCGCGACAGCGGGCCGCCCCGCCGGTACGCACGGGGCAGCCACCAGCGATCCGGCGCTCGCGGCGGCGTCTTGGCCGCCGACACCCGCGTCCCGCTCGCGGCCGCCGTGGTGTACCACTGGTCGTGGATCTCGTCGATGGCGATGGTGCCGCCGCCGCGCTCGTGCTCCAGACGCCAGCCGTGCAGGGCCTCGAAGGCGGCGTTGTCCATGAAGTCGACGTTGAGGTCGAGATCGACGGCGGCGCCCGCCGGGATGGCCCGCAGGCTGGAGGTCAGGGACGGCACGCCCACGAACGTCAGCGACCCGGTGACCACGACGTGCCAGCGGTCGTCCGGCTCCAGCCGCACCTGGATCGACACCCGGGTGAGGCGCCGCAGGGCGAACAGCGCGGCCAGGCCGAGGCCGAGCAGCACCCCCTCGGCCAGGCCCACCACGACGACCGCGCCCATGGTCAGCACGTAGATCGGCAGCTCGCCGTGCCCGTGCAGGCCGCGGACGGTGCCCAGGTTGACCATGCGGACGCCGATGAAGACGAGCAGGGCCGCCAGCGCCTCCAGCGGGATCAGCGTGACGCACCACCCGAGGCAGACCGCGAACAGCAGCACCCACACGCCGTGCAGGGTCGCCGACCACCGGGAGCGGGCCCCCGCCCGCACGTTCGTGGTGGTGCGGACGATGACGCCCGCCACGGGCAGGCCGCCGAGCGCCCCCGAGACGAGGTTCGCCAGGCCCTGGCCGGTCAGCTCGCGGTCGAGGTTGGCGCGCGGCCCGTCCTGCAGGCGGTCGGCCGCCACGCAGCAGAGCAGCGACTCGACGCCGGCGAGGAGCGCGACCAGCAGCACGGCTCCGGCGATGCCGTGCCAGTCGCCCGTGGGCGGCGCCGGCGTCGCCCAGTCGGTGAACCCCCGCGACAGGTCGGCGCGGGCGACGTCCCAGCCCAGCAGGCCGGCAGTCAGCGCGGCGATGGACAGCGCCGCCAGCGGGGCCGGGACCACGTTGACGCGCGGCAGGCGCGGCCACAGGACGAGAAGGGCGATGGTGAGCACGCCCACCGCCACCGCGTGGCTGTGGTTGTCGGCGATCTGCGCGGGCAGCTCCAGGATGTTCTCCACGGCCGACCGCTGCGGCTGCCCGCCGAGCACCACGTGGAGCTGCGACAGGGCGATCACCACGCCCACCCCGGCGAGCATGCCGTGCACCACCGCGGGCGACACCGCGAGCGCCGTGCGGGCCACCTTGAAGGCGCCGAGGACGACCTGCAGCGCGCCCGCCATCAGGGTGATCATGCAGGTGGCGCGCCAGCCGTAGGTGCGCACCAGCTCGGACACCACAAGGGCCAGGCCGGCCGCGGGCCCGCTGACCTGGACGACCGACCCGCCGAGCGGCCCGGCCACCAGGCCGCCGACCACCGCCGCGACCAGGCCCGCGATCAGCGGCGCGCCGCTGGTGACGGCGATGCCCAAAGAGAGCGGGATGGCGACCAGGAAGACCACCAGCGAGGCCGGAAGGTCGTGCCGGAGCACCGATCGAATACGCTGAGTCTTACTCTCGTCACATTCTGTATGCCCGGTCATGCTGTGACCATACGACGCGGCGGCCGGCCGATTAAGGCTTTGGCCGCCGCGTTTTCCATCTACCGATGGAATGCTGGGTGATCAGCGGTAATAGTCGGGATAGTCGGTGTCGGTGGGCCGGCGGTGGCCGCCACGTGACGGCGTGCCCTTCGACGACTGGATGGTCGGGTCCTCGGTGCCGCCCGCCGCCGTGCCGTACAGCTCGCCGTAGGAAGGCCAGCTGCCGCCGGTGTTGTTCTGCCGGGGCTGCGCCCACGACCCGGACGTGGCGCCGGAGGAGGAGGCGCGATCGGCCTCGTAGCCGCCGCCGTAGCCCTGCCCCTGCCCGCCCGGCCCCGGGCGCGCGTCGTCGCCCCTGGCCGGCCGGCCGGCCGGTGCGTCATACGCCTGGGGGCCGCGGGAGGAGCCGGTGGGCATGCCCGCCGGAGGAGTCGGCCCGCCGGCCGCGTCGGAGTCGTCGATCGTCGCCCACCCCGGGCGCACCTCGTAGGACGGGGCGCTGGGCCCGGCCGGCGTCCCCGCCGCGTACCCGTCGTAGGAGGGCAGCTGGTAGTCCGACGTCTTCCAGGTCTCGCCGGAGGAAGCCGCCGAGGACGCGGGCCCGTCCAGGATGTCGTAGGAGCCGGCGGCCGGGTAGGCCGGGCGGGCCGGCCATGACTGGTCCGCCGCCGGTGAGGCGGGGAACTCGCCGGTGGCGGAGTTCGGGGTCGAGCCGCGGGAGTCTCCCGCCGCCCCGAACGAACCGGACACCGGATGCGGGCCGGTGCCGCGCGCGGAGCCACCCGCCCGGGGGGCCTCGTAGGAGCCGGTCGAGGAACGGCCCGCGTCGAAGGGGCCGGTCGCCGCGCGGGAACCGTCCGGG
The DNA here is from genome assembly GCF_042665155.1 of Sphaerisporangium rhizosphaerae. Taxonomy (NCBI): domain Bacteria; kingdom Bacillati; phylum Actinomycetota; class Actinomycetes; order Streptosporangiales; family Streptosporangiaceae; genus Sphaerisporangium; species Sphaerisporangium rhizosphaerae. Next base: position 218,043 of record NZ_JBHTCG010000002.1, read on the forward strand.
GGGCCGCCCGGACGCGACCCGGTGGAGTTCGCACCGGCCTGACGGGAACCTGGGCCGGTGGGCAGCGGGCCGCGGGACGTCGCCGCCCCGGAGACGGCGCCGCCGGACGGCGCCCTGCCCGCGGGCGAGCCGCCCAGCGGATCGCGCGAGCTCAGCGGGTCACGGGAGGCCAGCGGGTCACGGGATGCGGCGCCGCCGGACAGCGGGCCGCTGGACAGCGGGTCGTTCGCGAGCGACCCCGTGGGGTGCGCGCCCGCCAGCGGCCCGGTGGACAACGGGTCGATGCGCGGCTGGGTGGTGAGCGGGTCGACCCGAGGGCCGGTGGCCTGCGGGTCCGTACGTGCGGGCTCGGGACGGCCGTCGGCGGCGCGATCGTCCTCGGCGGGCCTGCCCGCGCCCGTGCGCCTGCGCGGTTCGGCGGGACGGCCCGGAGCCGCGGGACGGCCGGGGTCGCCGCCGCCGGACTCCGGACGCCGCCGGGGCTTGGCGCGGCCGGTGTCGGTGATGCCCAGCGGGTCCGCCGGGTCGGGACGCGAGCCGCGGCGGGTGCGGCCCGGCGACTGGGCCGAGCCGATGGCGCCCAGGACGTCGCCCGCCGAGGCGGCCGCGACCGCGCCGGGCGGCGCGGCTGGGGATGACGGCGCGGGGACCGGGGCGGAGAAGGCGACCGTGCGGTCGGCGGCCGCCGCGCCCGAGGAGGACGGCGGCGCGCTCGCGCGCGAGGGCTCCGCCACGCCCGAGCGGCCGGGCGAGCGAGTGGGAAGGGGCGCCTGGACGGTGGCGGCGTTGGCGTCCACCTCGTCCTTGTCCTTCGGCGCGGGGGGCTTGGCGGCCGAGGACGGGGAGGGGACGTCGGGACGGCTCGCGCCGACCCGGGCGGCGATCGTGCCGCCGAAGGCGCCGTCGTCCGCGCGGACGCGCGTCCAGTAGTCGTCGTCGTAGTCGTCGGCGTCGCCCCACTCGTCCACGCCGCGGCGTCCGCGCGAGGACGCCTGCTTGCCGCGCGGAGCGGGACGGCCGCCCGGCCGCCCGGCGGGACGGGCGCCGGCCTTGTTGCCGCCCGGCCGCAGCCGCGCGGTGGCGCGCTCGGGTTCGGTGAAGGCGTCGAAGCCCTCGGGGAAGCTCTCGAAGAACGTCTCCTCGGCGGGACGGCCGGGACGCTTGGCCGATGGGTCCTCCGCCTGCTTGGCGAGCTTCTCCAGGCGCTCGGGAGGAAGGTTGCTCTCGCGGCGGTTCATGGACCGCATGCCGAATGCAACGACCATCAGTACGAGCAGCACGACGGCGACCAGGCCGAAAATGACCGCGATCATTGCACCACCTTCATGGCCATCGCCTTCCAGTGGCGCTGAGGAGACCGCGCGGCCATCGACGCGATCTGCCCCCGTTGACCACCTGCGCTCGAGGATTGCATCTGATTCTGTCCGACCACTATGAGCGTTGTCACACCCTACGAGAAGATCCGGTATCCATTACTACCTGCGGTGCTCAGCATGTCACTCGATGTGCGCCGCCGAGAGCCGCCCGCGCGCGATCGTGTGCTGGGCGATCTGCTCCAGCGTCTCGCGGAGCCCGGCGCCGTTCTTGAGAGCGAGTTCGGCGTTCAGCGCGTACACGCTGAACCGGTAGGTGTCCTCGGGACGGCACGGAGGCGCGTAACCCACCTTGCCGTTGGAGGACAGCCCCTGCAGGGCGCCCTTGGGCACACTGTTCGGCGCGAGTTCGGTGGTGAGCGAGTCGACGTTGAACAGGACCCAATGCGCCTCCACCGCTCCCTGCGCGTTGGTGGCGTCGACCACCAGGGCGATCGACCTGGTCTGCTTCTGCGGCACGCCCGACCAGCGCAGCGGCGGATTGCCCGACTGCCCGGTGCAGGAGAACTCCGAAGGAAGGGGCGCCTGGTCGCGGAAGCGCGGGCTCGAGACGCTGAGCCCGTCCAGCGAGTTCTCGGTGGGCGAGCCGCCGCCCACGATGCCGCAACCGGCCGACAGCGCCACCGCCGTCGCCGCGGCGACGGCGATGCGTCGGTGTCCCATGCGTCCAATCCGCACGGTGTTTCTCGGCAGCCCCATGGTCGCTGATGCTACGCGCGTTCCGGGGGTGGCCTGACCCCATCGCCGGAATGGGCGGCGCCGCGAAGCGGTGGGATCGGCCACAATCGAGGCATGGATGCGGCGGCGCCCAAGACGCGCCTGAGCTTCGCGCTGCTCGGCCCGCTGGAGGTCGTTCACGACGGCGTGCCGCTCGCGATCGGAGGGCGGCGGCTGCGTGCCCTGCTCGCGTCGTTGCTGCTCAACGCCGGTCGCACCGTGCCTGTCGACATGCTCGTCTCCGCCGTGTGGGACACCGGCCCGCCCAGCGGCGCGGGCAACGCTCTACAGGCGCTCGTCTCGCGTCTGCGAGCCGCCCTGGGACGCGATGTGGTGGCCGCCGAAGCGTCAGGTTACCGGTTGGTTATATCTCCGGATCAGGTGGACGTCCACCGGTTCGTCCGTCTGGCCGCCGAAGGCCGCGAAGCCCTGGCTCGCGGAGAGGCCGCCGGGGCCGCGGACATCCTCGGGGAGGCCCTGGCGCTGTGGCGGGGCCCGGCGCTCACCGACCTCACGGTCGCCGGGGAGGCCGACGCGGAGATCGCCTCGCAGATCACCCGCCTCGAAGGGCTGCGGCTGGCCGCCGTCGAGGACCGCGCCGAAGCCGGCCTGCTGCTCGGGCGGCACGCCGATCTGCCGGCCGAGCTGCCCGCGCTCATCGCCGCCCACCCGCTGCGCGAACGGCCGCACGGCCTGCTGATGCGCACGCTGTACGCGGCCGGACGCCGCGTGGAGGCGCTCGCCGCCTACCAGGCCGCCCGCGACACCTTCGCCGCCCACCTCGGCGCCGACCCCTCGCCCGCCCTCGCCGCCCTCCACCTGTCCATGCTCCGCGGCACCCACCGAGAACCCGCCGCACCACCCCGGCGAACCGCCGGAACCGCGTCCGCTGCGATGAACCTCGCCGCCGGAGGCGAAGACGGGGGTGTCGCCGGCAGCTCGCCGCCCGTGGTCACTCAGGGCGGTGACGGTGCTCACGGCGGTGGCGGTGTCGCGGCCGGCGCGGTGGACGTGGCCGGTCATGGCGGCAAGGGGAACGAGCCGGGTGGGGCGGGGGCGCGGAGGGGCAACCTGCGGGCGCGGCTGACCAGCTTCGTCGGCCGGGACAAGGATCTGAGACACGCCGCCGAACTGCTCGGCCGCCATCGCCTGGTCACCCTGCTCGGCCCCGGCGGCGCCGGGAAGACCCGCCTCGCCGTCGAGGCGGGGGAGAGGCTGACCGGGCTCATGCCCGCGGGCGTCTGGCTGGCGGAGCTGGCGCCCGTGCGTGACCCCGAGGACGTGCCGCGCGCGCTGCTCGCCGCGCTCGGCCTGCGCGACACCGGCCGCGCCCCCATGCGCGCGCAGGCTCCCGTGCCGTTCGAGACGGCGGACCTGACCGCGACCGTGGTGGCCGCCCTCGGCCCCGGGGAACGGCTCATCATCCTGGACAACTGCGAGCACGTCGTCGAGGCGGCCGCGCGGCTGGCCGACCGCATCCTCGCCGACCGCCCCCAGGTGCGCATCCTGGCCACCAGCCGCGAGCCGCTCCGCATCGGCGGCGAGCTGCTGTGGCACGTCCCGCCGCTCGACCATGAGCACGCCCGCAGCCTGTTCGCCGACCGCGCCGCCATGGCCCGCCCCGGCCACACGCCGGACGACGAGGCGGTCGCGCGCATCTGCCGCGAACTGGACGGCATGCCGCTGGCCATCGAACTGGCCGCCGCCCGCCTGCGCACTCTGTCGGCCGGCCAGATCGCCGACCGCCTCGACGACAGGTTCCGCCTGCTCACCGGCGGCAGCCGCACGGCGCTGCCCCGCCACCAGACCCTGCGCGCCGTCGTCGAGTGGAGCTGGGACCTGCTGGACGAACCCGAACGGGTGCTCGCCCGCCGGTTGGCCGTCTTCGCCGGGGGCGCCACCTTCGAGGCCGTCGAGACGGTGTGCGCGGACGGCGTGCTGACCCGCGCCGAGGTGCTCGACACCTTGGGCAGGCTGGTCGACAAGTCGCTCGTCGCCTTCGATGACGAGCGCTACCGGATGCTCGAGACCATCAGGGCGTACGCCACCGAGCGGCTCGCGGAGTCGGGCGAGGAGCCCGGCGTGCGGCTCGCGCACGCCCGCTTCTACACCGCTCTGGCCGAGACCGCCGAGCCGCGGCTGCGCCGGGCCGACCAGGTGGAATGGCTGGCCTGCCTGTCGGCCGAGCACGACAACCTCACCGCGGCGCTTCGCTGGGCCGTCGGAGCGGACGGCCGCGACCTCGCGCTCCGGCTGGTCGGCGCGCTCGGTTGGTACTGGTTCCTCATGGGACGCCGCACGGAGGGCGCCCAGCGGGCCGCGGAGGTGATGGCCCTGGTGGAGGGGGCCGACGACGCCGGGCCGCGCGAACGGGCGGTCGCCATGGCCGTCCAGGGGATCCTCATGGCGGGCGGCACCACCCAGTGGCGGGAGTCCGGGGACGTTCTGGAGAAGGCGCTGCGCCTGGCCAGGTCGTCGGTGGTGCGTCCCTGGCCCGCGATGCTCTCGCTCGCCGAGCCGGTGCTGGCCCTGTTCGTCACGCACGCCGCAGGCCCCGGGCGGCTGCTGGGCGAGATGTTCGGCGACCCCGACCCGTGGGTGGTGGCCTCCGCCCACCTGCTGCGCGCGCACCTGCGCTACAACACCGGCCGCCTCGCCGAAGGAGAGGCTGATGTGCGGGCCGCGCTCGAAGGCTTCCGCGACGTGGGCGACCGGTGGGGCGTCAGCACCGCCATGGCCGCCCTGGCCGAGGTCAGCACGCTGCGTGGGGACAACGCCACCACCATTGCGACGATAAGCGAGGCGCTGACCCTGGTGGAGGAGATCGGCGCCGTGGAGGACACCCCGTACATGCGCACCCGGCTCGCGATGGCCCTGCACGCCTCGGGCGACCGCGCCGCGGCCCACGCGGTGCTCGACCGCGCGATGGACACCTGCCGCATATCGGGTGACCTCATGGCGGAGTCGGGGGTGCACAGCGTGCGCGGCGACTTCGCCCGCGAGGAGGACGACCTGCCGCTGGCCCGGTTCCACTACGAACGGGCCCTGGCCCGCGCCTCCGACGACCTGATGCCCGCGCCGTTCCGCGCCGTGCTGCACTCGTCCATGGGACTGCTCGCCGAACAGGAAGGCGAGCCGAAGGCCGCCCGCGAGGCGCACGCCGAGGCGCTGCGCCTCGCCTGGTCGACGCACGACGCAGGGGCGCTCGGCCTGGCGCTCATCGCCGTCGCCGGCCTGGTCGTGCGCGAGGACGCCACGGCCGCCGCGATGCTGCTCGGGGCCGCCGCCCGCGTACGCGGCCTCGACGACGTGGTCGGCCACGACCACGTCCGCATCGCCGGCGCCGCGGTCGCCGCGCTCGGCTCGCAGGAGTACCGGCTCGCCCACGAACGAGGCCGCGCCCTGCCCCCGTCCGCCCTGCGCACCCTGCTCGACCGCCACCTGCACCCACCCCCCGCCCTAGCCCCCGACCCCTGACCCACCCCACCCCCGACACCCCCGGGTTCTACGCCCCCGTGCTCGACTGCCGTGCCCGACGTCCCCGCGTCGGGCGTCCCCGTGGCTCGACGTCGTGGTGTGGTGACGAGGGGGGAGGAGGACGCGGGTGGCGGACGCTCTGCTGCGGGTCTCCGCTGGGATGGCGGCGGAGCCTCGGCCCGGATCTCAGCCGCGGGAGCGGAAGGCGCGCAGGGACAGGGGGGCGAAGACGAGGGCGATGCCGAGCCCCCAGGCCAGCGAGATCGTCGCGTGGCCGGCCACCGGCCCACCGCTGAGCAGGCCGCGGACCGCGTCGGCCAGATGGGTGACGGGGTTGACCTCGACCCACCGCTGCAGCCATTCGGGCAGCGTCTTGGTGGGGACGAAGGCGTTGGAGGTGAAGGTCAGCGGCATCATCACCGAGAACGCGATGATCTGCACCTTCTCGGGCTCGGAGGCGGTCAGGCCGATCAGGACCGACAGCCAGGACATCGCCAGGGCGAAGCCGAGCAGCAGGGCCAGCGCGCCCAGCACCCCGGCGAACCCGGTGTGGACGCGGAACCCCAGCACGGTGCCGAGGCCCACGAACAGGGCGAACGCCCACACCTGCTTCAGCGTGTCGGCGACGATGCGGCCGGCCAGCGGCGCCGACCGCGCGATCGGCAGGCTGCGCAGCCGGTCGAACACGCCCTTGTTGATGTCGGTGCTCAGCCCGATGGCGGTGGTCAGCGTGGCGAACAGCATGTTCTGCACCACCAGCCCCGGCAGCGAGAACTGGAGGTACTCGGAGGTGGACCCGGAGATCGCCCCGCCGAACACATAGGTGAACAGCAGCAGGAACATGATGGGCTGCACCGACAGGTCCAGGAGCTCCATCGGGTTGTGCTTGATCTGCACCAGGCTGCGCCAGGCGAGCGTCATGGTGTGCCGGAACGCGGCGGCCGGGCCGACGCGGGCGGCGATGGCGGGCGCTGGAACGGCATCGGTCAGCGTGGTCACGCGGGCACCTCTTCCTTCTGCTCGGTGTGCCGCGCGGAGGCGTCGTCCTCGACGGCGCGGTGGCCGGTCAGGGCCAGGAACACCTCGTCAAGGCTGGACTTGCGCAGGCTCAGCTCGGAGGCGACCACACCCAGATCGTCCAGGCGGCGAACGATCACGGGCACCACCTTGGGGTCATTGACGTTCACGGTCGCGAGGCCCCCGCTCACCTCGGGCCGCGCCCCGATCACGTCGGTGATCACATCGGCCACCAGCCGCATGTGCTCGCCGAGCAGGGGCCGCACCTGGAGGACCTGCGCGCCGGTGGTGGCCTTCAGCTCGTCGGAGGTGCCGGAGGCGATGACGCGGCCGTGGTCGAACACCACGATGTCGTCGGCGAGCTCGTCGGCCTCCTGGAGGTACTGCGTGGTGAGCAGCACGGTGACGCCCTCGGCCATCAGGCCGCGCACGACCTCCCACAGCTCGGTGCGGCTGCGCGGGTCGAGGCCCGTGGTCGGCTCGTCCAGGAACAGCACCTGGGGCCGGCCGACGAGGCTCGCCGCCAGGTCGAGGCGACGGCGCATGCCCCCCGAGTAGGTCTTGGCGGCGCGCCCGCCGGCGTCGGTCAGGTCGAACCGTGACAGCAACTCCTCGGCGCGCCGCCGCGCGCCCGCGCGGGAGATGCCGAGCAGGCGGCCGATCATCACGAGGTTCTCCACGCCGGTCAGCGTCTCGTCCACGGCGGCGTACTGCCCGGTGAGGCCGATGAGGGAACGGACCTTGTGCGCCTCGCGAGCCACGTCGAACCCCCCGACCGACGCCCGGCCCGCGTCGGGCCTGAGCAGGGTCGCGAGGATCCGCACGGCGGTCGTCTTGCCGGCGCCGTTCGGGCCGAGAACACCCAGCAGCCGGCCTTCGGGGACGACGAGATCGACCCCGTCGAGCGCGCGCGTCTCGCCGTAGTGTTTCACCAGGCCTTCCGCCTGGACCGCATATCGCATCGCTTCGAGCTCCTCAAGTGAAGGGGAAAGACCGTCACTCTCGGCTCGCGGCCCGGGTGACTGACCAGAATTCTGCTGGACGGCACTGACATTTCCCTGAGGACCGACCATCGCCCGGCTCCGGCCGCTGACAGATCGCTGACACCGCCACGTCCGCGCGATAGGGGATCTCGTTAGGCTGGGGGCGTGACTGCTCCCCTGCGTGATCCCGCTCACCGCGTCTCGCGCCGCGCGATCACGCTGTGGCTGCTGGAGGCGCTCGTCGGGTACGTCCTGCTGGTCGGGGGCACCGCTCTGGTGGCGTCCTGGATCTCCGGTTCCGGCTGGTCCTGGGTGCCGCTGTGGATCCGCGAGCACATCTGGTGGCTGCCCGGGGTGCTCGGCGTCGTGGAGCTTCCGTTCATAGTGATCGAGCCGCTGTGGCGGTACGCCGTCCACCGATGGGAGTTCGCGGACGACGTCGTCTACGCCAGGTCCGGGTGGTTCAGCCGCCAGTGGGTGTTCGTGCCGGTCAGCCGCATCCAGACGGTGGACAAGGAGCAGGGCTGGTTCGAGCGCCTTCTGGGTCTGGCCACGGTCGAGATCCGCACGGCGTCCTACGCCGGTTCGTCGACCATCAAGGGCCTCGACTTCACCGTGGCGGCCCGGCTGGCCGAGGACCTCGCGCACCGGGCCCACGAACTGAGGGACGACGCCACTTGACCGAGGATCCCGCTCCCCGCGACGAGCCGTCCCAGCCCTCGCACCGTCCCGTCCCCCCAGGTCCGGCCGGTCCGGCCGGTACGACTGACCCCGCCAGCCCCGCCAGCCCCGCCAGCCCCCTCAGTCCTGGAAGTCCTGGAAGTCCTGGAAGTCCTAAGCCTCCGGGGCCTCCCGGCCCTCCTGGAGGGCCTGCGGATGCGGCATGGGGGGCGCCGTCGCGGGTGAGCCCGCTGGTGCTGCTGACAGATCTGGCGCGCATGCTGCCTTCGTTGTTCTTTCCCCTGATGGGCGTGCTGTTCGTGGGCGGCTTCTCACCGTCGTCGTTCCTCTGGGCCGCCTTCGGCGTCGTCGGGTCGATCGGGTACGCCGTGGTGCGCTGGGTCACCTTCACCTTCCGGGTCGCCGGTGACCGGCTGGAGATCACGCGGTCCCTGGTGAGCCGATCGGTCCGGACGATCCCGCTCCACCGTGTCAGGGGCGTGGACGTCACCACCCCGCCTCTGCACCGCCTCTTCGGCCTCGCCGTCGTCCGCATCGACACCGGCGCGGGCGGAGGTGACAAGCAGGAGGGCGAACTGGACGGGCTCCCCTTCGCCGAGGCCGGACGCCTGCGCGAGGTGCTCCTGCGGCGCAGCCGTGCCGCGCGGCACGACGCCGACCCCGCGGCCGCGACGGGCGGAGTGGGCGCGGCGGGTGCGACGGGTGCGGCGGGTGCGACGGCCAGGGCGGACCTCGAGGACATGGCGGGCACGACCGGCACGACCGGCACGGCGGGCGCGGCGGGCGCGGGGGGTGCGGCGCGTGCGGCGGCGTCCGGCTCCGTTCCCGGGGCCTGGCCCGCGCCGATGGCCACGCCCGTCAGCGAGCCGGAGCAGGTGTACGCGCGGGTTCCCTGGCGTTGGCTGCTGTACGGCCCGCTGTCCGGGGCGTTCCTGTTCACCCCGTTCGCCCTGCTGGGCGGCGCGGTCGGCCTGGCGTTCCAGTGGGGCAACGAGTTCGGCCTGAGCGAGCGCGCCGCCATCGGCGTGGGGGAGTGGCTGTGGCACCGACCTCTCCTGCTCGTCGCGGTCGCCATCGCACTGGTGCTGGCGATGCCGGTGGCCGGGGCCGTCATGTACGCGGTATTCAACTGGCACTTCACGCTGAGCCGGCGCGGATCCTCGCTGGTGGCCGAACGGGGGCTGATCACACGGCGCAGCGTGGCGCTCGAACACGCCAGGATCCGTGGTTACGAGATCGCCGACGGCGTCCTCGAGCGGCGCGTGAAGATCGTGCGACTCTGGGCGATCGTCACCGGCCTCGGCGACTCACGGACACGAGGCCAGTTGCTCCCCGTCGCGCCGCGTGACTTCGCCGTCCGCGTGGCGGCCGAGGCGATCGGCCCCTTCGGCGCGGCGCTGCGTCCGCACCCCCCGAAAGCACTGCAGAGGCGGCTCTTCCGCGCCGTGGCCCCCGGCGCCGCCGTCGCCGTGGTCGCCTTCCTGCTCGGCTGGGTCGTGGTCGGCGTCGTCGCGGTCATCGTCGCCGCGCTCGGCGTACCCCTCGGGCTCGACCGCTATCGCTCGCTCGGCCACGCCTACGACGGCGCCCGCCTTGCCGTGCGGTCCGGGTCGCTTCCCCGGTCGCAGGCCGTGGTGGAACGCCGCGCCGTGGTGGGCTGGACTCTGCGGCAGACCTGGTTCCAGCGGCGGTCGAGGGTCCTGACGGTCATCGCCGGCGTTGGCGCCGGAAGCGGAGGCTACGCCGCGATCGACACCGGCGAGGAACAGGGCGTCCGATTCGCCGCCGAGGTCACCCCCGACTGGATCACCCCCTTCACCACCGAACGCTGAACCGACGAACGCCTCCCAAGTCGAGGCCCAGCTCACCGGTCCATCGATCGGCCCCCACTCAAGGTCGACTCTCACCGGGCCCTGGGCCGGCCGGTCCGAAGTCGAAATCCGCGGGCCATCGGTCGGTGAAGGGTGAGCCGGCCGGGGGAGTGGCGCGGGTTCTTGGCAGGCCCGCCGGTTGGGGGCCGGTGGACCTGCCATGGGTGGTGCCGTTGGGTGGTGAGGTCAGTCCTGGCGGCGGGCGCCGAACATGATCTCGTCCCAGGTCGGGACGGAGGCACGGCGGCCACGCGACCCCTTGCGCGCGGGCCGCGGCTTGGGAGCCTGCGGAGGAACGGCGGGTTCGGCGGCCTTCGGCTCCTTCTCCGGCTGCTCGGCCTTCTCGGGTTCGGCGGCGGCCGCGGGACGGTCGGCCGCCTCGCCGCTGGTGCGCGCCGCCGGGACGGCGACCGCGGCATCCTCCGCCTCGGCCTTCCTGGCGGCCGCGGACTTCTTGGCGCCGGGCGCCGGGCGGGCCACCGGAGCGGCCGAGGGCGCGGGTCGCGCGACCAGCGCCGCCGAGGGGGCCGGTCGGGCGACCGGGGCGGCCGTGGGTGCGGGCCGGGCGACCGGGGCGGCCGTGGGTGCGGGCCGTGCCACGGGGGCGGCCGTCGGTGCCGGGCGTGGCACAGGGGCGGCGGTCGGCGCGGGCCGGGCCACCGGGGCCGCTGCGGGAGCGGGTTCGGCAATGGTCGCCGCGGCCGCTGGGGCGGGAGCAGCTTGGGGAGCGGGCTGCGCCACCGGTGCGGCGGGCACGTCCTGCCGCGTGGCCTCGCTTTCGGGCCGCTCCGCATCGGCCGGCGTCCGCTCGGCGTCTGCCGCGTCCGGCGCGACGGTCGTGGCCGACTCGGCCGACGGCGTCCGCGTGCCCTGGGCGGCCGGGATGGCGGCCTCCCGGCGCGTCTCGTCCGCCGGCGAAGCAGCCGAGGCCGCATCAGGCTCCGCTGTGGCCGCTGTGGCCGCCGGGGCGCTGATGGCCGGTGCCGCCGGCACGTTCGCGGCGGCCTGCTGAACGGCGGCCTGCTGAACGGCGACCGGCTCGGCCGGGTCCGTTTGTACGACCGGGTTCGCCTGCGCGGTCGAATCGCCCTGCGAGGTCGAATCCGCCTCGACGGGTCGCTGAGCGTGCGCCGATTCCGTCCGGGCGGTGGCCTGCGCGTTCGTGGCGGGTTCGGCGTGCGCCGTCGACTGAGCGTGCGGAGCCGGTTCCGTCTGGGCGGTCGGCTGAGCGTGCGCGGCCGGTCCGGGCTGGGCCGTCCGCTGGGTGTTCGCGGGCTCCGCCTGGGCGGTCGGCTGCGCGTGCGCGGCGGGTTGCGTCTGGACGGCCGGCCGCGTGTCGGGGGCCGAGTCGGCGTGCGCGGCCTGCTGCGCGTGCGCGGCTGGTTCCGTCTCGACCGTGGTCTCAGCCCGGGCGACGGGCCGCGCCGTCATCGGGGCGGGCGCGTCGTGGGGCTGGCCGGCTGCCGGGTGCTGGGAACCCTCGGACGCGGCGAGTGCCGTCAGGTACGGCTCGGCCGCTTCGGTGGCATGCCGCGGCTGCTCCTGCTCGGACTCCAGGCGCTCGTGCTGCGGCTGCTCGTGCCGCAGGTGCTGGACGTGCGCCGGGTCGTGGGCGGGCACCGGCTCGGCGTGGGACGGCGCGGCCGGCTCCTGGCGGTAGGCCGCCGGTTCGTCGTGCCGCGGGGTGGCGGGCTCGTGCGGATCCGCCTGTGCGGGCTGGCGCAGGTCCGCGTGTGCGGGCTCGCGCAGGTCCGTACGCGCGGGCTCGCGCAGGTCCATACGCGCGGGCTCGCGTGGGCCGGCCTGCGTGGAGTCGCGTGGTTCCGTACCTGCCGGCTCGCGTGGGTACGACTGCGCGGGCTCGCGCAGGTCGGCCCCTGCGGAGGCGCGCGGGGACGCGGGCGCGGGCTGCGGGAACTCGTGGAGATCGGCGCGTGACGGCTCCGCAGTGGGCGCCTGGCGGGCGTGCGGGGGGAGGGCCGAGTAGGTGGGCTCGAGGCGATCGCCGCGCGGCGGCTCCTGGTGGATGCGCGCGGACTCCGAGTAGGGCCGGGGTGCCTCGGGGGAGGTCCGTGGCGCCTCAGGATGGGGCCGGAAGGCGTCCGGGTGGGTCCGTGAGGTGTCCGCGTGGCTCCGGGGAGCGTCCGGGTGGTCGTGGGAAGATTCCGGGTGGGGCCGGGAAGCCTCTGCGCCGGCGCGGGAGACTTCGGGGCGCGAGTGGTCGCCGTGGTCGCGGGGGTACTCCGCCCGCGGCTGCTCCGAGTGGTCGCGCAGGCCGGAGTCGTGTCGCGGGACGCCGGGCAGGGATGAGGGCGCCTCGACCGGGATGGCCGGGACGGGCGCGAGCTTGGCGGCGAGCCTCGGCACGAAGGGCGTCACCGTCGCTTCCTCGGATGGCTCGACGTACTCGGTGGCCGACAGCCGCAGCGCCTCGTCGTCGTAGGGGGTGACATGGCGCCGCCGCAGGTCGAACAGCCACTCGGCGTTGCGGGTGTGACCGTTCCAGACGAAGCCCAGCTTGATGCGCCACAGGCCGTCGTCACGCTTGCAGGAGTCCCAGTCGATCTCGTCGGCGGGCACGCCGCGGCGGCTCAGCCGCTCGGTCACGAGTTCGCCGAGGGTGGGTCCGGGGGTGGACTCGCCGGGCAGTCGCACGGCGACGCGCTGAGCCTGCTGCGCGGTGTACTCGCGTTCCTGCAGAACCGGTCCTTCGAACCAGCGGACACGCTCCACCGGAATACCCGCGGTGGCGGCGATCTCCTCCGCGGTCTCCCCCGCACGGATGCGGGCCTGGATCTCCTTGGGGCGCAACGGACTCTCCACTTCGATCTCGTACTGGCCGAGACGGGAGAAGTTGCCGCGGACCGCCGCTCGGAGCCGTTCGTCGACGGGAAGCGTGAACCGCGTACCCCTGCCGGCCGTGGCCAGCACGAGGTATGTTCCGTCCTCGCTCACCGCGACGAGTCGGAGCTCCTGCATGCGAGTCCCTTCGTCGTCGTGCTCAATCTTCCCCCGGACCCTTGAGTCTCTCGCGTGAGCCGGTTGCCTGCCAGCACCGTACCCGGCATGTCCGAACATCGCCTTCCTCAAAGACGCGGGAAGCGATGAGAGGCGGTTCAAATGTCGCATTCACCCTATCCACCGGCTGCTCGATATGCAGCAAACGGGGTTAGGCGTCCTTCCCAGATTCTCGCGAATCACGCGACTCCGCACCCTCCACTTCACTGAACGGACACCGGATCGGCATGGAGCGATCCGTCCCGCGGTGCGCCGGGGGACGGGCGAGCGGGGACGGTGAGAAGCGGTCGATCGCCGACTGACCGGCCAAAACAGGGTGAAATGGTTGTTTCGTTCCATCCCGGATAGAAGCGATGCGGCGGTGTTCCGATCTCTCCGGCGCGCCCCGAGACGCCCCGTGCCGCGCGCGGCCACGGCGGCGCCGTCGCGGGGAGGCCGGGGGGAGCGGGCCGCCGTGGACGCGGGACGACGAACGGCGGGCGAGGAGACCGATGGGCGACAAGCAAGGGCTGGACCTGAGCGCACCGCAGATCGCGGGCAGTGCACTGGCGGCGGCCACGGCGGCCGTGGCGGCGTCCTTCCTCGGGGTCCACGGGACGGTGATCGGGGCGGCGCTGGCCAGCGCCGGCACCACGGTCGGCAACGCGATCTACACCCACTACATCCACCGCACGAAGGACCGGCTCCTGGAGGCGCACTCGCTGATCACCGGGCAGCGGGAGAGCGACGAACTGGCCGAGCGGGCCGAGGAGACGGTGGTCGCGCGGGCCGGAGACGAGGGCCTGGCGACGGCCGTGCACGCCACCGTCCGCGATCACGGGCCCGCCGATCTGCCCGTCGGCGCGGGCGACCCGGTGCGGCTGAGCGGGCGCGACGGGGAGCCCGTCCGGCTGGCCGGGGGCGACGGGGACTCCCGCCCGGCCGGCGGGAATGACGGCGATCCGCTTCCTCCGCACCGGAAGACGGGACGCAGGCCGCTCTGGGTGACGATGATCGCCGCGGCGGTGGCCACCTTCGGGCTGAGCATGGGCGGGATCGTGGCCTTCGAGCTGGTCAGCGGCAAGCCGCTGACCGCGACCGTGCACGGCGCGCAGGGCTCGGGGACGAGCTTCGGCGGAACGGTGTCCGATCGGGAAGACCCCTCGCCGGCGCCGTCCGCTCCCGGAGAGGAATCCGGCAAGGCGCCGGCGGGCGAACCTTCGGCCGGCGGGTCCGCCAAGCCGACCACGGACGAGTCAGGGCAGACCGGCGGAGGCTCGCAGAAGCCGTCGGTCGAGCCGTCGGACGTCGCGTCGCCGCAGAGCACCGGCGGCGCCACCGGGGGGCCGACCGCCGACCAGGACACCGGCGGTCAGCGAGACTCCTCGGGCGGGACGGACGGAGGCTCCGGCACCTCCGGTACGTCCGGCACCGGCACCTCGGGCACCTCGGGAACCTCGGACGGCTCGGCGGTCACTCCCAGGTAGGGGCCACCGGCGGTGACGGGATCCGGCGTCAGCCGAGGACGCCGGTCAGGTAGTCGTTGGCGAACAGGCGGCCCGGATCCAGTTCATGGCGCAGGGCCGTGAAGTCGGTGAAACGCGGATAGACCGTCGCTAGATAGGCGGCGTCCCGGGTGTGCAGCTTCCCCCAGTGCGGGCGCCCGCCGAGCCGCGTCATGATCGCCTCGACGCCCTCGAAGTACGCGGGGTTGGGCGTCGGGCGGTAGACGTGGCAGGCGATGTACGCCGACTCCCTGCCGTACGCCGTGGACAGCCACGCGTCGCTGGGCGGGGTGACCCGCACCTCGATGGGGAAGGTGATCAGCCAGTCGCTGAGCTCGATGAGGTCGCGGGTCTCGCGCAGCGCCTGGCCGAGCCGCTCGCGCGGGATCGCGTACTCCATCTCTAGAAAGCGCACATTGCGCACGCTGGTGAACACCTTGTACGCCTTGTCGGTGTGACAGGAGGCGGACAGCGCGCCCGCGGAGATGCCGTTCAGCGTGGGGATCGCCTCCGGGAAGCGCCCGCCGACCGCGCACAGCGCGTGGAAGAGCGTGTTCTCCATGAAGACGCTGTCCAGCCAGTGACGCAAGGCGCCGGGCGGCGCGGCGGGGCCGGGCGTGCGGTTGTTGCGCTTGGTGAGGCAGGTGTCGGTGTGCGGCAGCCAGAAGAAGTCCAGGTGCTCGTTCTCGCCGGTCATCTCCGGAAGGGAGTCGAGCATCTCGCCCAGCGCCATGGGCCGCCGGTCGCTGCGCAGCAGGAACGACGGCTCGACCTTGAACGTGACCGCCGTGAGGATGCCGAGCGCGCCGAGGCCGACCCGGGCCGCGTCGAACAGGTCACCCTGGGACACCGTGACGACCGATCCGTCGGCGAGCACCATCTCCAGCTCGGTGACCTGGTCGGCCAGGCCGCCGACGTCGCGGCCGGTGCCGTGGGTGCCGGTCTGGATCGCGCCGGCGACGGTCTGCTCGGTGATGTCGCCCATGTTGGCGAGCGCGAGCCCCCGCCGGTCGAGTTCCTCGTTCAGCACGCGCAGCGGCGTGCCGGCCGCGACCCGCACCCGGCCGTCGCCGGCCTCCTGGACGCCGGTGAGCGCGTCCGGCCGCAGCAGGATGCCATCGGTGATCGCCACTCCGGTGAAGGAGTGCCCGGTGCCGACCATGCGGACCCGCAGGCCGCGCGCGGCGGCGTCCCGCACGGCCTGGGACACCTCGCCGGCGGAGGCGGGGGTGCGGACCTCGGCGGGGACGGCGGACTGGTTGCCGGCCCAGTTGCGGAAGACGGCCTTCATGCACGAGCACGATAACCACGTGGCACGCCGAAGACCAGAGATGTGAGCGGCTCTCATGTGCGTCGCCCGCGGCCGGATCCGCCGGCCTCGCCGCCGGGCTCCGGCGCCGCCGTCGGGCTGCGGCCCCGCGACGAACGCGAACGGGACGCGGGGGCCGGAGGGTGGGGGGAAGATCAGGTGGCGGGGGAGGTGGCCTCGGCATGGCCGGCCTCGGGCGTGCGCAGCAAGGGGCTGCCGCCGAGGCCGATCGCCACGGCCAGCAGTGCGCACACGAACGAGAACGCGTAGGCGTTGGACGCGCCGAAGGCGTCGGTCAGCCGTCCCGCCGCCCAGGCGCCGATGGCGACGCCGAAGCCGACCGCCGTGGACACCCACGACATGCCCTCCGTGAGCAGGTGACCCGGCACCAGCCGCTCGATCAGCGCGTACCCGGTGATGATCGTGGGGGAGATGGCCAGCCCGGCGAAGAACAGGGCGATCGCCATGACCTTGATGTCCCCGATCAGCAGGATCGGCGTCAGGCCGACGGCGAACACCGCGATGCCGCGCGTGAACCGCCGGCGCAGCGAGATGCGCCAGTGCCGCGACCCGTACCAGAGCCCGGAGACCATGCTGCCGCCCGCGAACGACCCGAGCAGCAGGCCGGAGGCCGCCTTGGCGCCGTGGTCCTCGGCGAAGGCCACGGTGATCAGGTCGACCGATCCGAAGACCGCGCCCATCGCCAGGAACACGCACGACAGCAGCGCGACGCCGGGGATGGTGATCGGGCTGCCGGACTGCGCGTGCGCCGGGCGCACGGGCGGCTCGGTGCCGCGCTGCAGCGAGAACGCCACCGTGCCGACGACGGTGGACACCAGGGCCAAGATCAGGCCTGCGTACAGGTTCACCAAGGTGGTCAGGCCGGTGACCAGGGCGGGCCCGGCCACGAAGATCACCTCGTCGGCCACCGACTCGAACGAGAACGCCGTGTGCAGCTTGGCGGAGCGGCCCAGGATGTGCGACCAGCGGGCCCGCACCATCGAGCCGAGCGAGGTCGCGGCGCCGCCGACGACCACGGCCGACACGAACAGCGCCCACATGGGCGCGCCCAGGGCGGTGCACAGCATGAGCACGATCAGCGCGGCGCCGTGCAGCAGCACCAGCGGCATGAGTACCCTGGCCTGGCCGAAGCGGTCGACCAGCCGTCCGGACAGCGGGGCGGCGACCGCGTAGGCGATGGCGACCGTCGCCGAGATCGCTCCCGCGGTCGCGTACGAGCCGGTGAGGGCCGAGATGAGCAGCACGATGCCGATGCCGAGCATCGACATGGGCATCCGCCCGACGAACCCGGCGATCACGAAGCCTCTGGTGCCGGGCGCGCTGAACAGATCTCGATACGGCCCGACCACGATCTCGCCCCTTTCGCACGCCCCCGGCGCACGTCTTACGGTGTCGCATCACCTTCGCGCACCATCGAAGCGCGGCTCAAGTGATTTTCCGGCAACGTACACGAATACGGACTCCTGGGGCTAACGTGGGTCAAGTGTCCCCTCCCCCTCGGCCGCTGACGGCGCGCGCCGTCATGGCCGGGCTGGCACTGCTGATCGTCCTCGGCGTCGCGGCCGGGGGAGCCTTCCTGGTCAGCCGTGGCACGGCCGGCGCCGTTCCCGCCGCCGCCCGCACCCAACTGGCCGGCGTCGGCGACCTGTCCACGCAGGTGTCGCCGTTCCCCGTCCTCACGCCGGGCCCGATCGTGGCCGGGTCGCCGCTCCCGTCCTCCGCCGCCACCGTCCCGGACGGCGGCACCGGCCTCAGGACGACCGCCGACCCGAGCACGACGGCGAACCCCACGGCGACCCCGGACCTCAGGACGCCCGCGGCTCCGAGAACCACCGTCGACCCCAGGACGAGTCCGGGACCGAACATGACGGCGGGACCGAAGAGCGACACGGGACCGAAGACGACGACCCCCACGCGCGATCCCGACGCGAACGCCCGTCCGGACGCGACCGCTGGTCCCGACGCGAACACCGGTCCGGACGCGACCGCCAGGCCTACGACGACCCCTTATCCCGAGGCGACCGCCTCCGGCTCGGCGGCGTACCAGCGGGTGGCCGCCACGCCGCCCCGGCTGATCGCCGTGGCCCGCGCGCCGGTGACCGAGGCGGCGCTGCGGCGGATCGCCGCGCTGAAGTACGTCGGCAAGGTGACGCCGGCCGACGCCGGGGCGGTGCGCTTCTCCACGGCCACGCTGAACCTGCTCGCCGTCGACCCGGCGGAGTTCCGCCCGTGGGCGCCGAAGGCCGTGGCCGAGGAGCCCGAGGTGTGGAGCGCGCTGGCGCGCGGGGAGTTCATCGCCGAGTCAAGGACGGCCGACCGTTACCTGCTCCAGCTCGGCGGCGAGTACGAGGCGGGCGCCGGTTCGCGGTTGCGCGTCGCCGCGTCGGCGCCGTTCGGGCTGCCGGGCGTCGACGGGCTGGTCGGCAAGGAGGTGGGCCGCGCGCTCGGCCTGGTCCCCGGTGTGGCGGTTCTCGTGCACACCCCGGCGGGCAAGGCGGCGGCCGTGGGCGTGCGGGTGAGGCGGCTGCTGGGCGCGGGCGCACAGGTGGTGGTGGTCGGCGCCCGGAGCGCGGCCGGCACGCCCGTGCCGGTGGCCCCGCCGAGCGCTGCGCCGAGCGCTGCGCCGAGCACCGCCCCGCTGACGGCGCAGGCCCAGCCGGGGACCTACCGGGTCGGCCGGCCGGCCGGCTACCTGGACCTCTACAAGCTCTCGGCCCAGGGCTGCCCTGGGCTGTCGTGGACCGTCCTGGCCGCCATCGGGCAGGTCGAGAGCGGCCACGGGCGCAACAACGGCCCGTCCTCGGCGGGCGCGCTCGGCCCGATGCAGTTCATGCCGGCCACCTGGAAGGCCTACGGCGTGGACGGCGACGGGGACGGCAGGTCCGACATCTGGAGCCCGTACGACGCCGTGCCCGGCGCCGCCCGCTACCTGTGCGCCAACGGCGCCGGGCAGGGCGGCGCGAAGCTCCGCTCGGCGGTCTTCCGCTACAACCACTCCTGGGACTACGTGAACAAGGTCCTCGGCATCGCCGACGCCTACGCCCGCGCCTACGCCTGAGCGCGAGGTCCGCGCCTACGCGTGGGGGCGGGGGCGGGGGGCGGGACAGCAGGTGGCGAGGCAGGCCGCGGGCTCGGGTTCGTCCAGCAGTTCGCGGACCATGGAGACGAACCGCGGATGGGTGCCGGCCGTCGCGGCGCGGGTGAGGTGCATGCCGAGGTCGCGGGCGACGGCGGCGGCCTCGGTGTCGAGGTCGTAGACGACCTCCATGTGGTCGGAGACGAACCCGATGGGCACCAGCACCACGGCGCTCGTGCCGCCCTCGTGCAGGGCGGCGAGGTGGTCGCACACGTCGGGTTCCAGCCACGGCACCTGGGGCGGGCCGCTGCGGCTCTGCCACACCAGGTCCCACGGCCGGTCGCCGGCGACCAGCGCGGCGGCGGCGCGCAACTGGGCCTCGTACGCCCCGCCGGACGGGCCGGAGGAGGCGGCCATGGACACCGGGATGCTGTGGGCGGTGAAGACCAGCCGGGCGGCGTCGCGGTGCTCCTGGGGGAGCCGTTCGACGGCCTCGCGGGTGTGGTCGGTCATCGCGGCGATGAAGCCGGGGTGGTCGTAGTAGTGGCGCAGCCGGACGATCTCCGGAGCGCCGGGGACCTCGGCCCTGGCCCGGGCGATGTCGTCCAAATATTGACGGCAGCTGGAGTAGGAGCTGTAGGCGGCGGTGATGAAGGCCGCCGCGCGGGTGACGCCGTCGGCGGCCATCTTGCCCAGCGTGTCGCGCAGGAACGGGTGCCAGTTGCGGTTGCCCCAGTAGATCGGCAGGTCCACCTCGGGGCGCAGCGCCTCGATCAGGTCGCGGCACTGCTGATTGATCGGGCTGACCCCGCCGAAGCCCTGGTAGTGGGCCTCCACCTCCAGCAGCCGCTCGCGGGGGACGCCCCGGCCGCGGACGACGTTCGCAAGGAACGG
Source organism: Sphaerisporangium rhizosphaerae (assembly GCF_042665155.1). NCBI lineage: Bacteria > Bacillati > Actinomycetota > Actinomycetes > Streptosporangiales > Streptosporangiaceae > Sphaerisporangium > Sphaerisporangium rhizosphaerae. The sequence continues at coordinate 237,964 of NZ_JBHTCG010000002.1, forward strand.
CATGACGTCTTCGGGCTTCTCGGGCCCGCCGAAGGAGACGATCAGCAACGCGTCGTAACGAGCCATGCCTCCATCCAACCCCATCGCGCGGGATGCGGTGTCGGCGAGCACCGTGCGAAGGCGAGGCGGCGCCCGCGCGAGGCACGGAGGGAGGGGTGTGCGGCGGCGCGAGGCGCGAAGGGCAGGCTCTGCGGCGCCGGCGCGAGGTGGGGTGGGTGTGGTGTTGGGGCGGCGGCGGGAGAGGGGGGTAGGTTCGGGGAAGTGAGCCTCTTCAAGGACATACGCCAATTTGTCGCCATTCCCCGAGTGCTGTCGCTGCAACTGTCCCCGGACGGGTCCCGGTTGGTGTCCGTCGTCCAGTCGCTGAACCCCGATGGGAAGTCCTACGGAACCTCCATCTGGCAGGTGCCGGTCGAGCCCGAGGGTGAGGCGTTCCGGCTGACCCGCTCGGCCAAGGGGGAGACCGGCGCCCGGTTCACCCGGGACGGCGACCTGCTGTTCGTGTCGCGGCGTCCCGACCCGGACGTCAAGGACCAGCCCGAGGACGAGGTGCCCGCGCTGTGGCTGCTGCCCGCCAAGGGCGGCGAGGCGCGCAGGGTGGCCGACCGGCCCGGCGGCATCGGCGCCGTCGAGACCGCCGGCGACGGCGTGGTCTTCACCGCGGACGTGCTCGACGGCGACGCCGCCTCCGAGGCCGAGCGCCGCAAGGCCAGGAAGGACGCCGGGGTCAGCGCGGTCCTGCACGAGGGATACCCCGTCCGCTTCTGGGACCACGACCTCGGCCCCGCGCGGACGCGGCTGTTCGCCGCCGCGCTCCCGGCGCTCGCCGAGCCGCGCGATCTGACCCCCGACCCGGGTGGCGCACTGCAGGAGGTCTCCTTCGCGCTCACCCCCGACGGCTCCACCGTCGTCACCTCCTGGGGCGTGCCGCTGCCGACCGGCGGCGTCCGGTTCGAGCTGGTGGCGATCGACGTGGCCACCGGCGAGCGGCGCACCCTGGTGTCCGACCCCGCCCTCGAGGTCGCGGGACTGGTGACCGTCTCCCCGGACGGCCGTCACGTCGCCTGCCTGATGATGCGCCCCGGCGCCGTGGACCGGCCGGTCGAGTACACGGTGTGGATCGGTCCCCTGGACGCCGGGCATGACGGCGGGCAGGCGAGCACCGTCGCCCTGCCGGCCGCGGGCCTCGCCTGGGCGCCCGACTCGGGCTCGCTCTACGTCGCCGCCGACGACCACGGCAGGCGTCCGATCTTCAAGGTGGGCCTGTCCGGCGAGCACGAGCGCCTCACCCCGCCCGACGGCGCCTACCAGGAGCTGTGCCCCTCGCCCGACGGGCGGCGCCTGTACGCGCTGCGCAGCTTCCCCGACGCCCCGCCCGCCCCCGTCGCCATCGACCTGGGGAGCGGCGAGATCACCGAGCTGCCGTCCCCGGCGCCGAAGGTCGAGATCCCCGGGACGCTCACCGAGGTGTCCGCGGTCGCCGACGACGGCGTGGAGATCAGGGCCTGGCTCGCGCTGCCCGCCGGCGCCTCGGCGGACAACCCCGCGCCGCTGCTGCTGTGGGTCCACGGCGGCCCGATGGCGAGCTGGAACGACTGGATGTGGCGCTGGAATCCCTGGATCATGGCCGAGCACGGCTACGCCGTCCTGATGCCCGACCCGTGCATGTCCACCGGGTACGGGCAGGACATGATCGCGCGCGGCTGGGGCAAGTGGGGCCCGCGCACCCATGCCGACCTGATGGCGGTCACCGACGCGTGCGTCGCCCGCCCGGACATCGACGGCGGGCGCACGGGCATGATGGGCGGGTCCTTCGGCGGCTACATGGCCAACTGGATCGCCGGGCACACCGACAGGTTCCGCGCCGTCGTGACGCACGCCTCGCTGTGGAACCTCGAGCAGTTCGCCGGCACCACCGACGCCTCCGACTACTGGGAGCGGGAGTTCGGCCCGGTCGGCGCCGATCTGTACCGGGAGCTGTCGCCGCACCACTGGCTCGGCGAGATCACCACCCCGATGCTGGTGATCCACGGCGACAAGGACTACCGCGTGCCGATCGGCGAGGCGTTGCGCCTGTGGTGGGACCTGCGCAGGTCGCAGGTGGAGTCGAAGTTCCTGTACTTCCCCGACGAGAACCACTGGATCCTCAAGCCGGGCAACGCGGTCGCCTGGTACGAGACCGTGCTGGCCTTCCTCGGTCAGCATGTGCTCGGCGAGAAGTGGAAGCGCCCGGAGTCGGTGGCATGACCGACTTCCTGTGGCTGGCCGCCGACATCGCGCGCGAGGCGGGGGACATGCTGCTCGCCAAGCGCACCGCGCGCCCGGAGGCGATCGAGACCAAGTCCAGCAGGACCGACGTGGTCACCGCCCTGGACCGCGCCTCCGAGGAGCTGATCAGGCAGCGGGTCAGGGCCGAAAGGCCGCATGACGCCTTCCTCGGCGAGGAGGAGGGCGAGACGGCGGGCGCCGAGACCGGGGAAGGCCGCGTCCGCTGGATCGTCGACCCCATCGACGGCACGGTCAACTTCATGTACGGCCTGCCGGACTGGGCGGTCAGCATCGCCGTGGAGGTCGACGGGGAGGTGGTCGCCGGCGTGGTGAACGTGCCGCCGCGCGGCGAGCTGTACGCGGCGGCCAAGGGCGGCGGGGCCGAACTGCTGCGCGAGGGCGTCGCGGCCGAGCGGCTGCGCTGCACCGCCGGGGTGCCGCTCGCCGAGGCGCTGATCGCCACCGGGTTCGGCTACCTGCCCGAGCGGCGGGCCGTCCAGGCCGAGGTGCTGACACGGGTGCTGCCGGTGGTGCGCGACATCCGCCGGGGCGGGTCGTGCGCGGTGGACCTGTGCTCGGTCGCGGCCGGGCGGGTGGACGGGTACTACGAGCGAGGCCCGCAGATCTGGGACTTCGCGGCCGGCGGCCTGATCGCCGTCGAGGCGGGGGCCAGGATCGGCGGGCTGAACGGGCGGCCGCAGAGCCGCAAACTGACGCTGTGCGCGGCGCCCGGCCTGTTCCAGGACCTGCACGACCTGCTCGTCCCGCTGAACCCCGAGCGCGACCTGTAGCCCGGCGCCGCCGGACGTCCGCGCGGCTCCCCGGCATGCGAAGGGCCCGCCCCATGGGTGGGGGGCGGGCCCGGCGCCGTGGGCGAGGAGGCCGGTCAGGTCTGGATCGGCACGCCGTTGTCGACGGCGATCCGGCGCAGATCCTCTATCTCGGCGGTGAGAGTGTCGGCGAGGAAGTCGTCGCCGCTCGTGCGCGCCTCCTGGAGACCTTTATAGGCCTGGTCGAGCCGGTATGTGATCGTGCTGGTGAACTCGCCCATCTCACCTTCTTTCTCGAGGGGCGAAGGAGCAGTGTGGCCACCTACCGCCTGGGGAGAGCACAAGGTCTTCCCCGGCCGTGTGAGTGGGTCTTGCGGGTCTACCCACCGCTCTGTCGCGCTTAAACCCGCCATGCCTTATGTCCAGGGTGTGCTTTATGTCACGCGTCCGGCGCACGGTGGAGGAGTGCTTACCATGCGCTTAAGCCGGATGTGGCAAGAATGGGCCTGCGCGGGGTACGGCCACGGGCGCGGGAAGCGCAACCGCCCGGCCGTGGAGCAATGACCGATCGCGCGAGGTCGCGACTAGCAGGAGGTGCCAGGGCCGTGCGAGTGCTTGTGGTGGAAGACGAGCGGGTGCTCGCGGATGCGATCGCGACGGGGCTGCGCCGGGAGGCGATGGCCGTCGACGTCGCCTACGACGGCGCCGGCGCGCTGGAGCGCACGGGGTACATCGACTACGACGTGATCGTGCTGGACCGCGACCTGCCGAAGATCCACGGGGACGAGGTGTGCCGGCGCCTGGTGGCCGGCCGCACCGCCTCGCGCATCCTGATGCTCACCGCGTCGGGCGAGGTGGACGACAAGGTCGAGGGCCTGGAACTCGGCGCCGACGACTACCTGGCCAAGCCGTTCGCCTTCATGGAGCTGGTGGCCCGCGTGCGGGCGCTCGGCCGCCGCTCCGCGCCGGCGCTGCCGCCGGTGCTGGAGCGCTCGGGCGTCCGCCTGGACCCGGGCAAGCGCCTGGTCACCAGGGACGGCAACGAGATCGCGCTGACCAAGAAGGAGTTCGCCGTCCTTGAGGAGCTGATGCGGGCCGAGGGCGCCGTCGTCAGCCAGGAGGACCTGCTCGACAAGGCCTGGGACGAGAACATCGACCCCTTCACCAACGTGGTGCGGGTCACGATGATGACGCTGCGCAAGAAGCTCGGCGAGCCGGCGGTGATCGAGACGGTGCCGGGAGTGGGTTACAAGCTGTGAGCGACGAACACGACGCGGCGCGGGACGCCGAGGCCGGGCGTCCCACCTTCGCCGCCCCCCAGCCGGTCATCGTCCCGCCCGGTTCCCCGCTGCCCGCGGGCGCCGAGGACGCCGGCGCCGCGCCGGGACCGGCGGCCCTGTCGGTCCGCGCGGGCGCCCAGAACGCCGCGCAGGTCCGCACGGGTTCCCAGAAGGCCGCACCGGTCCGCGAGCGCGCCCAGAACGCGGCGCCGGTCCGCGCGGGCGGGCAGGGCACGGCGGCGGGGCAGCGGCCGGCGGGCTCACCGCCGCGCGCGGCCACGGCCACCCCCGTCGCCCAGCCCTCGTCCTCGGCGGGCGCCGCCGAGCCGGGCCCCCGCGTCCCCGCGCAGCCCGACAAGACGCAGGCCGCCTGGGGAGGCGGCCGGCGGAGCGAGGTGTTGTCGTCCGAGGGCGGCCGCCAGCCGTTCCGCCCCAAGGCGGCGCCTCCGCCGCCGAGCGGGCCGCCCGCCTGGGACGGGCCGCCGCCCATCGCCCCGAGACCGGTCGCCGAGCACCTCCTGGCCCGGCTGAGGCGGGTCACCGGGCGCATGAGCATCCGGGTGCGGCTGACGCTGACCTACGGCGCGCTGTTCTTCGCCGCGGGCGCCCTGCTGCTCTTCGTGATCTACTCCTTCGTCGGCAAGGCGATCTGGGATTCCTGGCCCGCCTTCCCGTTCGACCTGGAGAACGTCCGGCCCGACTACGCCGCCATCCTCCAGGACAAATGGGCGAACTTCCGCGCCGACACGATCACCGCCGCCCGGCACCAACTGCTGATCAGGTCGCTGCTGGCCCTCGGCGGCGTGGGCATCCTGGCGCTGCTGTTCGGCTACTTCGTGGCCGACCGGGCGCTGCGCCCGATCCAGAAGATGACCACGACCGCGCGCCGGCTGTCGGAGACCTCGCTGGCGCACGAGCGCATCGACCTCCAGGGCCCCAACGACGAGATCAAGGAGCTCGCCGACACCTTCGACGCGATGCTCACCCGGCTCAACCGGGCCTTCGACGCCCAGCGGCGCTTCGTGGACAACGCCTCCCACGAGCTGCGCACGCCCCTCGCGATCAACCGCACCGTGCTGGAGGTCGCGCTCGGCGACTCGCGCGCCTCGGAGGACCTGAAGGTCCTCGGGCGCACCCTGCTGGGCACCAACGCCAGGAACGAGCACCTCATCGAGGGTCTGCTGCTGCTCGCCCGCAGCGAACGGGAGCTCGCCACCCGCAAGCCGGTCGACCTGCGCGACGTCGGGCAGACCGTGGTCGAGCAGCACGCGTCCTTCGCCGAGGAGACGCAGGTGAGCGTGCACGCCGACCTGCGCCCCGCGCCCACGATGGGGGACCCGGTGCTGCTCGAACGCCTGGTCGCCAACCTGGTGGAGAACGCGATCAAGCACAACATCGGCGAGTCCGGAGAAGTCTGGCTCCGTACGGGAATGGTGGACGGCACTCCGGTTGTTCAGGTGGCCAACACCGGGCCGCACGTTCCCGCGTACGAGGTGGACGACCTGTTCGAACCTTTCAGGCGCCTGCACTCCGACCGCGTGGAATCGGCGCGCGGTGCGGGGCTCGGGTTGTCCATCGTGCGCGCGGTCGTCCGCGCTCACCAGGGGACCGTGAAGGCGATCCCCAGGGAAGGCGGGGGACTGGTGATGACGGTGAGACTTCCGGCGGGCTGATACGGCGGGGGGCGTCTCGTTCGCGCCAGACATGTGGTTGGATGTGCCGTCGAACACGGTGGGTCCTGTCGCCAATGCTTAGGTTTTCGCCATATTTGGCTAACCGTGCGGCGAAGGCGGCAAGACCCTCACGTGTCAGGAGGTTCGTCCACCGTTCCGACGGGGTACCGATTGCAAAATTCCCCGAGAGATGCGGGCACAAGATGGATCGCCCAGACGTTACAGACGCGCGACGCGCGACGCGCACGCAATAGATGAGGGGGATGAATACGCAAATGGCCACCGATTACGACAGCCCGCGCAAGACCGACGACGACCTGAGTGAGGACAGCCTCCAGGAACTCCAGGCGCGGCGGACCGACAAGTCCTCCGGCAGCATCGACATCGACGAGACCGATCTGGCCGAGTCGCTCGAGCTTCCCGGTGCCGACTTGTCCAACGAGGAGCTCTCGCTCCGGGTGATCCCCAGGCAGGCGGACGAGTTCACCTGCTCGCGCTGCTTCCTGGTGCATCACCGCAGCCAGCTCGCCTCTGACAAGGGCGGGCAGCAGATCTGCCGGGAATGCGCCGCCTGAGACTCTTGGAGGGTCCGTGACATCTGGAACGGATCGAACACCGCAGGACCAGCCCGGGCGGCCGGAGCTCCCGCCCCCGGGGGACCAGACCGGAGCGGAAGCCGAGGTCGCCGAGCTCGTCGGCAAGCTTTCCGGCGGCGGCGACATTGACGGGGCCGAGCGGCGACGGCTGCTCGGCCGCCTCAGCGCGGCGCTCATGACGGCCCAGAAGCGGGCCCGCAGGTCGGGCGCCGCGCGGGGCCGCTGGCTCGCCGACATGTTCGCCGCGATCGCGCCGCGCCTGCCGATCCGCGACCTGGCGACGCTGCAGGAGCACCACTACGGCCTGTCCGGCGACGCGCTCGCCGACGACCTGGTGCGCACCGCGGGCAAGGCGACGATGGCGGTGGGAGCGGTCGGCGGGGTTCTGGCCGCCGCCGAGTTCGCCGCGCCGCCGCTGCTGCTGTCGGCGCCCGCGCAGCTCGTGGCCGAGACGCTCGTCGTCGCCGCCATCGAGGTCAAGCTCATCGCCGAGCTGTACGAGGTGTACGGCGTGCAGGTGCCGGGCAGCGGCAGCCAGCGGGCGATGGCGTTCACCGTCGCCTGGTCCAAGCAGCGAGGGGTCGACCCGCTCGCCCCCGCGTCGGTGCAGGTGGCCCTCGGCGCCGCCGCCAAGGCCGCCCTGCGCAACCGGCTGATGCGCACGCTCGGCCGCCACCTGACCACCTTAGGGCCGTTCCTGACCGGCGCCGTCGCCGGAGGCGCCCTCAACAGGGCCGCCACGAAGCGCCTCGCCGAGGCCGTCCGCAAGGACCTCGGCCGCCAGCTCGCCCTCCCCGCCCCCGACCAGCGCTCCTCCATCACCGACTGACCCCCGTCGACCCCCCGGCCGGCGTCCTTCCCCTCACCGCGACGGCGCCGCGCTCTTCCACCTCCCCGGGCACCGAACGGCCCTCCGCACCGCCGGCCCCCTGACCCCCGGCCCCGGCGCCGCTCCGCACCCCCTCGCCGTGACCCCCGCGAGCCGGTCGATCTCTCTCGTCGCGCCCCGCGCCGTCGCCCGCCTGTGACGCCCGCCACCTGAGGCCCCGTACAGAGAGCCACACCCGGTTTCGTATGGTGGTCATGGACCGATCACAAGGCAACGAGGGAGGACGTGTGCGCAGCTCGTTTCTGATCGTCGCGAACCGGTTGCCCGTGGACAGGACCATCACGGCGGACGGCACCGCCAGTTGGCGGCGCAGTCCCGGGGGCCTGGTCACGGCGATCGCGCCCGTGATGCAACGCCGCGACGGCGCGTGGCTGGGCTGGCACGGGGCTCCCGACGAGGAGCTCAAGCCCTTCGAGCACGACGGCATGAACCTCATCCCCGTCCCGCTCTCGGCCGGCGAGGTCGAGCTCTACTACGAGGGGTTCTCCAACGCGACCCTGTGGCCGCTGTACCACGACGTCGTGGCGACGCCCGTCTTCTCCCGCGTGCTGTGGGACGCCTACCGCGCGGTCAACGAGAGGTTCGCGCGGGCCGCCGCCGACGCCGCGGCCGAGAACGCCGTTGTTTGGATCCAGGACTACCAGCTCCAGCTCGTCCCCTCGATGCTGCGGGCCCTGCGGCCCGACCTGCGCATCGGCTTCTTCCTGCACATCCCCTTCCCGCCCGCCGAGCTGTTCTGGCAGCTCCCCTGGCGGCGCGAGATCCTCGAAGGGCTGCTCGGCGCCGACCTGGTCGGCTTCCAGCGGCCCGGCGGCGCCTCCAACTTCATCCGGCTGTGCCGCCGCCAGCTCGGCCTGCAGAACCAGCGGCAGGAGATCTTCGTCGGCGACCGCACCGTCCGCGCCGAGGCGTTCCCGATCTCGGTGGACTTCGGCGAGCTGGACTCCCTGGTGCGCGAGCCGCACATCCTGGCCCGCGCCAAGGAGATCCGCGCCGAACTGGGCGAGCCGGAGCACGTCCTGCTCGGCGTCGACCGGCTCGACTACACCAAGGGCATCGGCCAGCGGCTGAAGGCCTTCGGCGAGCTGCTCGCCGACAAGACGATCAGCCCGGGCGAGGCGGTGTTCGTCCAGATCGCCACGCCCAGCCGCGAGCGGGTCGAGAGCTACCGCGCCCTGCGCGACGAGATCGAGCTGCGGGTGGGGCGCATCAACGGCCAGCACGGCGTGCTCGGCGTCCCGCCGCTGAACTACTTCCACCAGTCCTACGACCGCGAAGAGCTGGCCGCTCTGTACTGCGCCGCCGACGTCATGGTGGTCACGCCGCTGCGCGACGGCATGAACCTGGTCGCCAAGGAGTACGTCGCCTGCCGGCACGACCTGCGGGGCGCGCTCGTGCTCAGCGAGTTCGCGGGCGCGGCCGACGAGCTCAAGCACGCCTTCCTGGTCAACCCCTACGACGTCGAGGGGCTCAAGCGGCAGATGGTCGCCGCCATGCGGGCCACCCCGCACGAGCTGTCGCGGCGGATGCGCTCCATGCGCCGCCGCGTCGCCACCTATGACGTCGACCGGTGGGCGGGGGAGTTCCTGGCGGCCCTGGAGCGCTGACCGCCCTACGACCTGACGACCGCCCTACGACCTGACGACGCGCTCGGCCTTCTCGGGGATGGCCTTCCACGCCCGGTACCTCTTGTGGGCCGAGCGCGTCACCACGATGCGGGCGACCTCCATGCCCACGCCCAGCACCACCGCGAAGCCCACCGCCTCGGCGAGGCTGGTCTCCAGCGAGTTGGGGTCGGCAGGCGGCTTCTTGCCGGTGGTCTTCTGCCAGCCGATCTCGATGGCCTTGCGGGTGGCGTACCCGACGCCCAGCGCGACCACCGCGCCGATGAGCCGCCACGCCATGTCGGGCTTCTCGACCTCGTCTGATTTGGCCATGACTTCTCCCCTCGTCGATCTAGATGAACCCTAGCCCCTCGTGCCGGAGGGCGGGGTGACGCCATACCATAGGGCGCCATGACCCAACAGCGACCGCGCCATGTCACCGTCCCCGAAAGGCCCTCTCTCGATGGCCTGGAGCCGGTATGGGCGGCCCGCTGGGAGGCCGAGGGCACCTACCGCTTCGACCGGGCCAAGACCCGCGAGCAGGTGTACTCCATCGACACCCCGCCGCCGACCGTCTCGGGCGCCCTGCACGTCGGCCACGTCTTCTCCTACACCCACACCGACACGATCGCCCGCTTCCAGCGCATGCGCGGACGTGAGGTGTTCTACCCCATGGGGTGGGACGACAACGGCCTGCCCACCGAGCGCCGCGTGCAGAACCACTTCGGCGTGCGCTGCGACCCCTCGCTGCCCTACGACCCCGGCTTCCGCCCGCCCGGCAAGCCCGACCCCAAGCGCCAGGTCCCCGTCTCGCGGCGCAACTTCATCGAGCTGTGCGAGCAGCTGACCACCGAGGACGAGAAGGCCTTCGAAGAGCTGTGGCGCCACCTCGGGCTCTCGGTCGACTGGTCGCTGACCTACGCCACGATCGACGAGGCCTCCCGGGCCGCCTCCCAGCGGGCGTTCCTGCGCAACCTGGCGCGCGGCGAGGCGTACGTCGCCGAGGGGCCCACCCTCTGGGACGTGACCTTCCGCACGGCCGTCGCCCAGGCCGAGCTGGAGGACCGCGAGTGGCCGGGCGCCTTCCACCGCATCCGGTTCGGCGGGGTCCCCGGCACCGCGTACGCCGACGGCGTCGCCATCGAGACCACCCGCCCCGAGCTGATCCCGGCCTGTGTGGCCCTGGTCGCCCACCCCGACGACGAGCGCTACCAGCCCCTGTTCGGCAAGACGGTGCTCACGCCGCTGTTCGGCGTCCAGGTGCCCGTGCTCGCCCACCGGCTGGCCGAGCGCGACAAGGGCTCCGGCATCGCGATGATCTGCACCTTCGGCGACCTCACCGACGTCGTCTGGTGGCGCGAGCTCGACCTGCCGGCCCGCCCGGTCATCGGCTGGGACGGCCGCATGCTGGCCGATCCGCCCGAGGGTGTCCCCGCCGAGACCTACGCCCTGCTGGCCGGCCTGACGACCCACTCGGCCCGCGAGCGCGTCGTCCAACTGCTGCGGGACACCGAGGAGCTGGAGGAGGAGCCGCGCAAGGTCTCCCGCCCGGTCAAGTTCTACGAGAAGGGCGACCGGCCGCTGGAGATCGTCACCACCCGCCAGTGGTACATCCGCAACGGCGGGCGCGATCCCCGGCTGCGGTCGGCGCTGCTCGAACGCGGGCGCGAGCTGCGCTGGCACCCGCCGCACATGCGGGTGCGCTACGAGAACTGGGTGCAGGGCCTGGCCGGAGACTGGCTGATCTCCCGGCAGCGGTTCTTCGGCGTGCCCATCCCCGTGTGGTACCCGCTGGACTCCGAGGGCCTGCCCATCCACGACGCGCCGATCGTGCCGCCCGAGGACGCCCTGCCGGTCGACCCCTCGAGCGACGTGCCGCCCGGCTACGCCGAGGACCAGCGGGGCAAGCCCTTCGGCTTCGCCGCCGACCCCGACGTCATGGACACCTGGGCCACCTCCTCGCTGACCCCGCAGATCGTCTCGGGCTGGGAGCGCGACGACGACCTGTACCGGCGGGTGTTCCCCATGGACCTGCGGCCGCAGGCCCACGAGATCATCCGCACGTGGCTGTTCGCCTCGGTGGTCCGGGCGCACCTCGAGAGCGGCGTGCTGCCCTGGCGCGACGCCGCGATCGCCGGCTGGATCCTCGACCCCGACCGCAAGAAGATGTCCAAGTCCAAGGGCAACGTGGTCACGCCCATGGGCCTGCTGCGCGAGTACGGCTCCGACGCGGTCCGCTACTGGGCCGCCGGCGGCCGTCCGGGCACCGACACGGCCTTCGACACCGGGCAGATCAAGGTCGGCCGCCGCCTGGCCATCAAGATCCTCAATGCCTCCAAGTTCGTGCTCGGCCTGGGCGAGGCGGCGGGGGAGCAGGTCACCGAGGCGCTCGACCGGTCGATGCTCGCCCGGCTGGCCGGGGTGGTGGAGGAGGCCACGGCCGCCTTCGCGTCCTACGACTACACCCGCGCCCTGGAGGCCACCGAGCGGTTCTTCTGGGAGTTCTGCGACGACTACCTCGAACTGGTCAAGTCCCGCGCCTACGGGGACGACGCCGGAGCGGTGTCGGCCCGCGCCGCGCTGCGGCAGGCGCTCCAGGTGATGCTGCGGCTGTTCGCGCCGTTCCTGCCGTTCGTCACCGAGGAGGTCTGGTCCTGGTGGCGGGAGGGCTCGGTGCACCGCGCCGCCTGGCCGTCGGCCGGCGAACTGGACGCCTCCGGCGACGCGCGGGTCCTGGCCGCGGTGTCGCAGGTGCTGCGCGAGGTCCGCAAGGCCAAGTCCGCGGCCAAGCTGTCCATGCGCGCGGAGGTGGCGCGGCTGGACGTCCACGGCGCCGCGGTCGAGCTGGTGCGCCACGGGCAGGACGACCTGTGCGCGGCCGGAGCGGTCGAGGAGTTCGTCCTCGGCTCCGCCGACGGTGAGCCGGAGGTGACGGTCACGCTCGCCGAGGCCGCCGCCGGGTGACCCATTCACCAGCGAGACGGGCATATCGGGTGGCCTTCGGCGGGGGAGACCAGGCCGTCCCTTGAACCCGGCCGTAACCTGCGCGCGTTCGGCCGCCCGGCGTGCCAGTCTGTAGTGGTGATCGCGGAACGGGAGACTGACGGGCGCACTGTGCCACCGGTGCTTTCCGCCATGGCGGCCTGGAGCTGGCGGCTGATCGTCATCGGCGTGGTGATCTACTTCTCGGCGCAGATCATCGTCCACCTCAGCTTCGTGGCGCTGCCCCTGGCGGTGGCGCTGCTGCTGACCGCCCTGCTCTACCCGCTCACCGACCGGCTGCGCAAGGCGGGCCTGCGCCCCATCGGGGCGACGTGGGTCACCATGCTGTCCGCCCTCGCCCTGCTGGTCGCCGTCGGGTTCATCATCGGCACCCGGGCCAACGACGAGTTCCCCGGGCTGATCGCGCAGATCCAGAAGACCACCCGCGACGTGCAGGGCTGGCTGCTCACCGGACCGTTCCACCTCAAAGAGGCCCAGCTCACCGGCATGCTGGATGAGATCATCCGGCAGGTCAACGCCCAGCGCAGCGCGCTCACCGGAGCGCTGCTGTCCACGGCGGCGGTCTTCATCGAGGTCCTCGCCTCCATCGTGCTGCTGCTGTTCGTCACCTTCTTCATGCTCAAGGACGGCGACCGCATCTGGTCGTGGTTCCTGCGCGGCTTCGGCTCGGCCGCGCCCCGGGTCGACCGCGCCGGCCGCGCAGCCTGGCACACCCTCTCGCAGTACATCCACGGCACGGTCATCGTGGCCGCCATCCACGGCGTGATCATCGGCATCGTGCTGTTCGCCATGAGGGTGCCGCTGTGGGCGCCGCTCGCGGTCCTGATCTTCCTGGCGAGCTTCATCCCGATCATCGGCATCTTCATCGCCGGGGGCCTGGCCGCCCTGGTGACCCTCGGCGCGCAGGGGCCCATCTTCGCCCTGGTCTTCATCGGCATCCTGCTCGTCGAGCAGCAACTGGAGAACCACGTGCTCCAGCCGATGATCGTCGGGCGGGCCGTGAAGTTCCACCCCTTGGCGATCATCCTGGTGCTCGCGATCGGCGGCATCCTCGGCGGCATCGCCGGCGCGGCGATCGCCGTGCCGATCGCCGCCGTGGTCTACCGCGCCCTGCCGGAGCTGCGCAGGAGCCCGCGTGAGCTGCCGCCCGCCGCCCCGCACGAGCCGCCCGGGCCGCAGCCGCCGGCCGGGCCCGCCGCGCCACAGGAGCCCGCCCAGCCCGGGAAGCCCGCCGAGCCCGCCGAGCCCGCCGAGCCCACAAAACCCACAAAGCCCGCCGAGCCCGGGGCGCCCGACGCGCCGCGCCGGCCGCGCGAGTCCGCCGATCCGCCCCCGCCGCGCCGGCCGCAGGAGCCGCACGAGGCCGCCGGACCGGCCGCGCCCGCCGCGAGCCGTGCGCCCGCCGCGGGGGAGGACGTGTCGCCGCAGCACAGCGGGTAAGGTCTCCGTTCGTGACACCTTGCACGCCCCGCCCGCCCCGGTACGCTTCAGGGCGTACCTTGAGGCTGAGGGCTTGGCCCGCGCGCCCGCGGGCCGCCGCGCCGGCGTGCCGGTCCCGGTGGGCGCCCGGCGGCCCGGCAGGCGAGGTCACACCGACGTCAGCCGAGCGCGGCTCCACGACCACGAGGTGAATCCATGATCGAGGTGCTGATCCAGCGGCTCGACCCCGGCCTTCCGCTCCCGTCCTACGCCCACCCGGGTGACGCGGGGGCCGACCTGCACGCCGCCGCGGACGTCGAACTGCTGCCGGGCGAGCGGGCCGTCGTGGGCACCGGCGTGGCGATCGCGCTGCCGGACGGGTACGCGGCCTTCGTGCACCCGCGTTCCGGCCTCGCGGCCCGCCACGGCGTCACGCTCGTCAACGCGCCCGGCACGGTGGACGCCGGCTACCGCGGCGAGATCCGGGTGACGCTGATCAACACCGACGCCAAGGACGCCGTGCGGCTGCGCAGGGGCGACCGCATCGCCCAGCTCGTCGTCCAGCGGGTCGAGAAGGCAGCTTTCTACGAGGTGGAGCGGCTTCCCGGGTCGGCGCGCGGCGCCGACGGGTTCGGCTCCACCGGCCGATAAGTCGACAAGGAGTGTGAACGAAGTGTTCCGACGCCGCCGTCATGCGGAGCAAGAGGAGACGGCACCGGCCGCCGAGGCGCCGGTCCCCGTCCGCGAGTCGGGACCGTGGGACGCCGACGAGCCCCACCCCGACACCGAGCGGGTCGACCTGGGCGGCATGCGCCTGCCCATCGGCTCCGGGTTCGAGATCCAGCTCAACGTCGCCGGCGACCAGATCGTCGGCGCCGTCGTCATGGTCGAAGAGAGCGCCCTGCAGGTGCACGCGTTCGCCGCGCCCAAGAAGACCGGCATCTGGGACGAGGTCCGCGGCGAGCTGTCGCGCGAGCTGACCGCCGCCGGGGGCACCTGCGAGCAGCGCGAGGGCCCCTTCGGCGCCGAGCTGGCCGCCGAGATCATGCAGGACGGCGCCACCCAGCCCGTCCGGTTCATCGGCGTCGACGGCCCGCGCTGGTTCCTGCGCGGGGTCATCAGCGGCCGGGCCATCGCCGACCCCGCCGTCGCCAAGACCCTGGAGGACGTCCTGCGCGACATCGTGGTCGTCCGGGGTGACCTGCCCATGGCGCCCAAGGAGCCCATCGAGCTGCGCCTGCCCGCCGAGGCCCGCCAGGCCGTCGAGCAGCAGGCCGCCCAGGAGGGCCGGCCCTCGCTCGATCCGTTCGAGCGCGGACCTGAGATCAGCGAGACTCGCTGACGTAAGCTGCGGGCAGGACGGTCAGGACCACAGGGCTCGCGAGGAGTGAACAGAGATGAGTACGGCAGAGCCCGTCAAACGGGGGCTGCGCGGTTTCCTGCGGCGGCTGACGACCAGCCAGGCCGAGCTGGAGGCGGCGGAGCTCCAGGAGGACCTCGACCAGTACGGGGCGACGCCCATCGCCTCCTGCGGCCAGCGCAGGAGGTTCTGCGTCGCGGGCACCCTGCGCACGGTGACGCTGCGGCCCCGGGGCGGCGTCCCGTCCCTCGAGGCCGAGCTGTACGACGGGTCGGACGTGGTCGACCTGGTGTGGCTGGGCCGACGGAAGATCGTGGGCATCGAGCCGGGGCGCGTCGTGCGCGCCGAAGGGCTCGTCAGCGTCCAGGACGGCCGTAAGGTGATGTTCAACCCTCGTTACGAGCTGCGGCCGGCGAGCGGCCAGTGACCACGGTTCCCCCAGGCGAGGAGACCAATGACCATGCAGCCGCCCAAGGACGCGCCGGCCACGGGAGCGCGCCGGTGAGCACGTCCTCCGAGACGGCCCGCGAGGCGGCCGCGCACGACACCGTCGAGGCCGCCATCCGCGCCCAGCTCACCAAGGCGCTCGGCGGCGTGCGGGGCATCGTCGAGGCGGCCGTGCCGACGATCGCCTTCACCGTCTCCTGGATCGTCACCGAGCAGCTCAAGACCTCGCTGATCATCAGCATCGGCGCGGCCGTCCTGCTGCTGGTGGTGCGGCTGGCGCAGCGCTCCACGCCGCAGTTCGTGCTCAACAGCCTGGTCGGCATCGGCATCGGCGCGTTCTTCGCCTCCCGCACGGGCGAGGCCAAGGACGTCTTCATGCCGGGCATCCTCTACAACGCCGCCTACGCGGCCGCGATGACGCTGTCGATCATCGTCCGCTGGCCGGTCGTCGGGTTCCTCATCGGCTCGGTGACCGGCGACCCGACCGGCTGGCGGCGCGACGTCGGCATCGTCCGGCTCTGCTCGCGGCTGACCTGGCTGCTCATCCTGCCCTGCCTGCTGCGCGTGGTGGTGCAGCTCCCGCTCTACTTCGCCGACCAGGTCGCCGCGCTCGGGGTGGCGAAGGTCGCGCTCGGCTGGCCGGTCCAGGTGGCCGCGCTGGCCGCCATGGTGTGGGTGCTGGCCCGCGGCCGCACCCCGATCAGCCCCGCGCCGCCGCCCACCGGCACCTGACCCCCGCCGTCCGGGGCCCGTTCCGCGGGCGTCCGGACGACGACCGTCCCCGCCGCCGAGGGCAGGGACGGCCGTTCCCGTGGCGGGCCGTTCCGCGGCGGCGACCCACGGCCGCGACGGCGACGGCCGCGCCCCTGGCGGGTGCGCGGCCGTCCGCTGCGGTCTCGGCGGGTGTCTCAGTGCGGGGACAGAAGGTGCGCGAGGTCCTCCTCGACCTCCTGGCTGGCCACGAACAGCAACTCGTCCCCGGCCTCCAGCGGATCGTCGTCCGAAGGCACCAGCACCCGGCCCTCGCGCAGGATGGCCACCAGGGCCGAGTCCTGCGGCCAGGGCACCGACCCGGCCCGCTGCCCGACGACCGGGGCGTCCTCGGGGAGCGTGAGCTCCACCAGGTTGGCCTGGCCCTGCCGGAAGGTCATCAGCCGCACCAGGTCGCCCACGCTGACCGCCTCCTCGACCAGGGCCGAGAGCAGGCGAGGGGTGGACACCGCGACGTCCACGCCCCACGACTCGTTGAACAGCCACTCGTTCTTCGGGTGGTTGATGCGGGCCACCACGCGCGGCACGCCGTACTCGGTCTTGGCCAGCAGCGACACCACGAGGTTGGCCTTGTCGTCGCCGGTCGCCGCGATCACCACGTGGCAGGCGTTCAGCCCCGCCTCGTCCAGCGCGGAGATCTCGCAGGCGTCCGCCAGCAGCCACTCGGCCTGCGGCACGCTGTCGATCTTGATGGCCGACGGGTCGGCGTCGATGAGCAGGACCTCGTGGCCGTTCTCCAGCAACTCGGCGGCGATGGACCGGCCGACCGCCCCCGCGCCCGCGATCGTGACGCGCATCAGTGGGACTCCTCCTCAGGCGCCGAGGACAGCACCTTGTTGATCCGGTCCATGTCGGTGTCGGCGGCGATCACGTGCAGGATGTCGCCCTCCTGCAGGACCGTGTCGTCCTTGGGCAGCAGCGCCTCGCCCATGCGGTTGACGAAGGCGACCCGGGTGGCGGCGAGTTCCTGCACCTTCTTGGTGCGGGTGCCGATCCAGCCCTGGTGGTAGGCCACCTCGGCGAGGGTCACGGTGCCGGTGGGGTCGCGCCACAGCGGCTCGGCGCCCTCGGGGAGCACCCGGCGCAGGATCTGGTCGGCCGTCCATCGCACCGTCGCCACCGTCGGGATGCCGAGACGCTGGTACACCTCGGCCCGCCGCGAGTCGTAGATGCGGGCCACCACGTTGTCCACGCCGAAGGTCTCGCGTGCCACGCGGGCGGAGATGATGTTGGAGTTGTCGCCGCTGCTGACCGCGACGTACGCGGCGGCCGACTCGATGCCGGCCTCCTCCAGGACGTCGCGGTCGAACCCGACGCCGGTGACGCGGCGCCCGCGGAACCCGGCGCGCAGCCGCCGGAACGCCTGCGGGTCCCTGTCGATGATCGCGACCGAGTGGCCGCTGTCCTCGAGGATGTGGGCGAGAGTCGATCCGACCCGGCCGCATCCCATGATGACGATGTGCATGCTCCCCCGCCGTTGGCATCGAGGCGGCAACTGGACGTTATACAGCTACCAGGCCAAGTATGGCCGGTTCTGGGAGCGCCATGTGATGCGCACCGCACCTGAGGACTAGCATCGTCACTCGTGGTCAAGGTTGCAGATATGGTCAAGCGACTACTCGTGGGCCGCGCCCTTCGAAGCGCGCAGGCCCACGAGCAGTTGCTGCCCAAGCGCATCGCGCTGCCGGTGTTCGCCAGCGACGCGCTCTCCTCGGTGGCGTACGCCCCGCAGGAGATCCTCATCACCCTCGGCATCGCCGGCATCGCGGCCTACCACTTCACTCCGTGGATCGCCCTCGCGGTCGTGGTGATCCTGCTGACGGTGGTCGCCTCCTACCGCCAGAATGTGCGGGCCTACACCAGCGGCGGTGGCGACTTCGAGGTGGCCACCGAGAACCTCGGCAACAACCAGGGCCTGGTCGTCGCCAGCGCGCTCATGGTCGACTACGTGCTCACCGTCGCGGTGTCGGTCTCCTCCGGCGTGGAGAACCTCGGCGCGGCGCTGCCCTTCCTGGCCGACCGCAGGGTCGCGGCGGCCATCGTGGTCGTCGCCCTGCTGACCGTCATGAACCTGCGGGGCATCAGGGAGTCCGGCCTGGCCTTCGCCATCCCCACCTATGCCTTCATGCTCAGCGTCTTCGGCCTGATGATCTGGGGTGGGGTGCGGCTGGCGCTCGGCACCGAGCTGACCGCCCCCACGGCCGGCTACACCGTCACCGGTGAGAGCGTCGGCGTGGGCGGCTTCGCCCTGATCTTCCTGCTGCTGCGCGCCTTCTCCTCCGGCTGCGCCGCGCTGACCGGCGTCGAGGCCATCAGCAACGGCGTGCCGGCCTTCAAGAAGCCCAAGGGCAAGAACGCCGCCAACACGCTGCTGGCGCTCGGCGCGCTCGCCGCGACGATGTTCGTCGGCATCACCGCCCTGGCCTACGTCACCGGCGCCAAGTTCGCCGACCCCTCCCAGGGCAGCACGCTCCTCGACGGGTCGGGCAGGCCCGTGGAGAACCCGGCCCCGGTGATCGCGCAGGTCGCCCAGACGGTGTTCAGCAACTTCACCCCCGCCTTCTACTTCATCACGGCGATGACCGCGCTGATCCTCGTGCTCGCCGCGAACACGGCCTTCAACGGCTTCCCGGTGCTCGCCTCGGTGCTGGCGCAGAACCGCTACCTGCCGCGCCAGCTCCACACGCGCGGCGACCGCCTGGCCTTCAGCAACGGCATCATCATCCTGGCCACCATGGCGGGCCTGCTGATCTACGCCTTCCACGCCGAGACCACCCGCCTGGTGCAGCTCTACATCGTCGGGGTGTTCGTGTCCTTCACCATCAGCCAGACCGGCATGGTGCGGCACTGGAACCGGCTGCTGCGCACCGAGGACGAGGCCAAGAAGCGCGCGCAGATGCAGCGGTCCAGGGTGATCAACGCCTTCGGCGCGACGGTGACCGGCCTGGTGCTGGTGGTCGTCCTGATCACCAAGTTCACCCACGGCGCGTGGATCGCCTGCGCCGCCATGGTCGTGCTGTTCGTCATGATGCGCGGCATCCGGCGCCACTACGACAACGTCGCAACCGAGCTCACCGTGCCCGAGCAGCACGAGGTCGACGAGTCCATGCTCCCGGCCAGGAACCACGCCATCGTCCTGCTCTCCAAGATCCACAAACCGACGCTGCGCGCCCTGGCGTACGCGCGCGCCACGCGCCCCTCCAAACTGGAGGCGATCAGCGTCGCGGTGGACCCCGACGAGGCCCGGCAACTGCAGGCCGACTGGGAGGAGCGGGGCATCCCGGTGCCGCTGAAGGTCCTGGACTCGCCGTACCGCGAGATCACCCGGCCGGTGCTCGAATACGTCAAGAGCCTGCGGCGCCGGTCGCCGCGCGATGTCGTCACCGTGTTCATCCCCGAGTATGTCGTGGGCCACTGGTGGGAACATCTGCTTCACAACCAGAGTGCGCTGCGGCTGAAGGGCAGGCTGCTCTTCCAGCCGGGCGTGATGGTCACCAGCGTGCCGTGGCAGCTGGCCTCCTCCGACCGGCTCCGGGGCCGTCCGGAGACGTTCGCCCCCGGCTCGGTGCGCCGGCCGTACGCTGTGGCTCGTAAGGATGACCAGGTCAAGACGTGAGCGGGGGGACCGGAGTGCCGATCGAACTCAATGTTGAGCGCGTCGCCAACGGGGGATGGTGCGTCGCCAGGCACGAGGGCCGGGTGGTCTTCGTCCGCCATGCCCTGCCAGGTGAGCGGGTGCTGGCAGAGGTCACCGAGGAGACCACGCGGTTCCTGCGGGCCGACGCCGTGGAGATCCTCCAGGCGTCGCCCGACCGCGTCACCCCGCCGTGCCCGTTCGCCGGGCCGGGCCGCTGCGGCGGCTGCGACTGGCAGCACGCCACCCTGGAGGCCCAGCGCCGCCTCAAGGGCGAGGTCGTCGCCGAGCAGCTCCAGCGGCTCGCCGGCATCGACATGAAGGTCGACGTCGAGGAGGTCCCCGGCGCGGTCAGGGGCCTCGGCTGGCGCACCCGCGTCCAGTTCGCCGTCACCCCCGACGGCGTCCCCGGCCTGCGCCGCCACCGCTCCCACGAGATCGAGCCGGTCGACGCCTGCCTGATCGCCCACAAGGAGGTCGAGCGCGTGGGCGTCGAGCGGGCCGACTGGCGCGGCGCCGCCGCCGTGGAGGCCATCGCCACCTCGACGGGGGAGCGGGCCGTCGTCGTCACGCCCAAGACCCACCGCACGGTCGCGGTGCCCGAGCTCGGCGCCGACGCCTACGTGCTGGTCGACGAGGGCCGGGGCCAGGCGCGGGCCGTGCGGGGGCGCACGGCGCTCACCGAGCGGGCCGGCGGACGCGACTTCCGGGTCACCGGCAGCGGCTTCTGGCAGGTCCATCCCGGCGTGCCGGGCGTGCTGCTGGAGGCGGTCCTGGAGTACGCCGCCGTCCGGCCTGGAGACTGGGCGCTCGACCTCTACTGCGGCGTCGGGCTGTTCGCGGCGGCCCTGGCGGAGGCGGCCGGTCCCGAGGGCGCCGTGCTCGGCATCGAGTCCGACGCGCGCGCCGTGCAGGACGCCCGCCACAACCTGCGCGACCTGCCGCAGGCGCGCGTCGAGCGCGGCCGTGTCGAGGACACCCTCGACCGGCTCGGCGTCGAGCGGGCCGACGTGGTGGTCGTCGACCCGCCGCGCACCGGACTCGGCCGCGACGTGGTCGGCCGGGTCGCCGGCCTGGACGCCGGCCGCATCGTCTACGTCTCCTGCGACCCCGCCACACTGGCCCGCGACCTGTCCTGGTTCGCCGACCACGGCTACCCCGCCGTCGACCTGCGCGCCTTCGACGCCTTCCCGATGACCCACCACGTCGAAACCGTGGTCCTCCTGGTAAAAGATGTGACCTAGGGTCTGACCAGCAGCGATGTACCACGCCATCAGTCGGCATGGGTGCCCGGCTATGGGTACGGGGGCGCGTCGTTGCCCCAGGACGCCGAGTACGAGGTGACGTACAAGGTGACCGGCGGCGATGACCCGCAGATCAACACCTTCACCCTGTGTGGCGACGGTGAGGCCACCATCGATGAGAGCAGCTTTACCTCCACGCCCTCATCAGGTTCTGGGAGCCGGGCGGTGGATCTCAACCTCACCGCGCACTACCGGTGCACCCGGGCGTTCACCCCGGGTATGGTGACCCGGCGCAGAGGGCGCGTCATCACCATTGGGTCGATCACTGCCCGCTCCGGCCGCCCCGGCCTGGCCGCCTACGCAGCGGCCAAGGCCGGCCTGATCGGGCTTACCCGGTCCCTGGCTCGCGAGCTCGGCCCCCACGCCATCACGGTCAACATCGTGATCCCCGGACCCATCCAGGTCGAGCGGGAAACCCGCCTGCCCGCCGACCAGCGCACCGCACCGGACCAGCAGATCGCACGCCAGTGCCTGCCCCGGCGTGGCCAGCCTGACGATGTCGCCGGAGCTGTAACGTGGCTCGCAGGGCCCGGTGCTTGCTTCGTTACCGGGCAGTCCGTACACGTCGACGGCGGGTACCTACTGCACTGAAAGGAGGTGATCCATGACCGATCGCGTACGGGCCGTCCTGGTCACCCCCAGCGGCATGTTGCTCACCGTCAAACGGATCCGCCCTGACGTCGAGCCGTACTGGGTGCTCCCCGGTGGGGGCGTCGAGCAGGCGGACGCGACGCTGGAGGACGCGCTTGCCCGGGAGATCCACGAAGAGCTCGCCGGCTGCGCCCGCATCCACTCCCTCATCCACGTCGAGGAGATCAACGGCGAGCGGCAGTACTTCTTCCTCGCCCGCATCGACCACTGGGACCCGGCGCGCCGCTCCGGCCCGGAGTTCACCGACCCCGCGCGAGGAGCCTACATCGTCGAGGAGATCCCACTCACCCCCTCAGCCCTCGCGCGCATCGCGCTCAAGCCGGAGTCGATAGGTGACCTGCTCAGCCGGCATGCCTCCGAGCTGTTCGGCCTGGCCGACGTATGCTCGCCCCACCCCGCCTGAGGGTCGACCACAGCCGAACGACGCAAACGCCTCCGCTCCTGGCGGGGCGGGAACCGCCGGGCGCCGGTGATGCGCGCGTTGTCGTCGGCGGCCGCGGTGCCGGGGCGCAGAGTCGTAGCCGGGGAACGTAGGTGGTCATCGCAATAGGTGGCGGTTGGGCCTGGTTCGCCCCTGCTGGTACGTACTTTGTAAAGGGGCTGGCACGGTGAGCGGAGTTACCAGGATGCCCAGGCGGCGGTGGCGTCGTCGTGGGGCTTGGCCCGGCCGGGCACGCCATGGCGTCGTTCAGCCTCGCGCACCTGGCTGATCAGCTCGGCGGGCCCGGCCCCGGCGGCGGTCCGCACCAGGTGCTCCCAGGTGTGGCCGTACCACTCGACCAGGCGGGTCACGCCGTCGGTGGCCAGCAGGACGCCGCTCAGCCCGGCGGCCTCCACCGAGCCGGCCACGGCCTCGCCGGCCGCCTCCGGGAGCGCGCCGGCGACCCAGAACCCGCCCGGCCTGTTGCGCACCGAGCGCACCAGCGCCAGGCTGTACGGCCGGCCGCCGGGCAGGTGGTCGATGCGGTCGTCGTCGATCACCGTGACCACGCCGTCCCTGCTGTGCAACACGACCGGCGAGTCGCACAGCACCAGGTAGTCCAGCATTTCCGCGCGCCTCCGGACCATCGCCACCGTGGAGGACGGCGAGTCCGCGTTCGCCAGGTCGCATGCCCCTTCGTGGGCGTCCATCGCCTCGCCGATCGCGGCGGCGAGGATCTGCCGCAGGCCGGCGTCCGGCTCGGCGGCGAGCCCGCGCGCCAGCCCCGCGCCCAGCCGGGCGACGTACCAGGCGACGTCGTGCCGGCATCCCGAATCCACCCCGGCCGCGGCCGTGGCCCCGTCCAGCACGGCGACCCACTCGGGCCCGGCGATGACCAGGTCCTCATTGCGGCGGCCCGGGACGGGAGCGGCCGCCGTGGAGAAGGTGACGTGCAAGGGACTCCTCACCTGAGATCGGACGCCGGCCAGGCCGGCACGGCGTGCCGCCTGTCACCGATTATGCGTCCGCGACGGCAAGGGCCAGGACCGCCGGGACGCGCTCGGGCCCGAGGAGACGGTCGCCGGCCGCGACCGGTGCCGGCGAGTCAGGTGAGGACGAGGGCGTCATGGGAGGGCGTCGTGGTCCGGGACGCGCTCGCTGGCGCCGTAGATGGGGCCTCGGGCCCACTGGAGCAGGCCGGTCGGGGGCAGGCCGGGGATGGGGTTGCGAACGGGGTCGAAGCGGGTCGGCTCAGCGGCGTCCGACCGGGCGGGGCCGGTGAGCGTCAGCGTCCCGAACCGCTCCCAGGGGCCGAGAGGGGAGGCGACCACCAGGTCGAACCGCAGTGGACCTGCCTCCGCGGCCCGTCTGAGCGCCGCGAGGCCCGCCGGCGGGCCGGGCCATCTCGCGACCGCGCCGAGCAGGACATGACCGCCGCCGGCCGCGTACGGGAGGAGCGAACCGTACATGCCGGGCGACCATCTGGTCGCGGGGCGCAGCAGGCGGCGGCCAAGCAGGGTGTGCCCTGTGGTGGCGAGCAGGAGTTCCGCGGTGACCTCACCGGTGCCGTCGTCGGAGGCGGCGGAGGTCCGCCGGCGCAGGGCCTGGCCGAGGATGTCGGGCAGGGGAGGGGGCAGGCCGGCGGCGCGGGACAGGCGGGCGACGCCTCGAAGGTCCGCCGGCTCGTCGAGGAAGGCGGCGCCCCTGCGGCGGGAGGCGCCGTGCAGGGCGAGCGTGGCGTCGAAGACCAGCCCGTCGGGGTGCAGCGGACGCCCGTGCCGCAGCCGTGCCACCGCCTGGAACACCGCCGCCGCTCCGCCGGCCACCGCCGCCACCACCGTCCGGACCGGCCCACCGTCTTCGCGCCCGAGCGGGCGTATCGGCTCGGACGGCCGGATCGGCGTGTTCTCGCCTCGTCCGGACGGCTGGACCTGCGCGTCCTCTGCGTGCCCGGGCGGTCGGTTCGGCTCGCTCTCGCCTTGTCCGGGCGGCCCGATCGGCTCGCTTTCTCTTCGTCCGGACGGCTGGGCCGGTTTTGTCTTCGCCTGTTCGGACGTATGGACCCGCGTGACATCGCCCTGCTGGTGTGGGGGCCGTCCATGTCGCTGCACGCGTTCCTCCTACGGCCCGAACGCGAAGTCCCTGGGATGTCCGGTCAACTCTGGCGCTACCCGTGGGCGGGCTCGCGAATCCCCGCGCGAGGCGTGTTGCCACGGGCGAGCGGGGAATCTGGGCGACGAAGGGCTTTGCTGCGCCTTGACCTGCGGTTTCTTATCATTTCCGGCATGTCGAAATGGGTCGGGGGAGAGGGATACGAGGTCGAGCCGATCAGGCTGGACGGCCACACGCTGCTCCGGGTGCGCCAGCACGGAGTGCTGATCGCCTACTGCCGCTCGGTCGCCGAGGTGGCGTCCATCGTGGACCTGGACGAGCTGGTCGAGCTGGTCATCCTGCCGCAGGCAGCCGCCGGCGGCCGGAACTGAGTACCGGGAGCCGTACCAGAAGACGGTGGCCGGGACCCTGGCGGCCGCTCGCTCGGATCGGGTCCTCGGTGGAACCACATCGTCGCGAAGCGGCCGCACATCCGCGTGCCCCGTTTGCCCATTGGTGATCAGGAGCTGGTCGTACGCGCCCGCTCACCGTGGTGCTTCACGGCTCGCCCGGTCAAGCCGTCGCCGGGTCGCCGGATCGCGAGGGACCTTCCACGTGCCAGTGAGGCACGTGGCCGGCGCCGGGCCCGAGGGGCCGTTATACGCCCGGTCGGCCCGGTGGCTGCTGGATCGGAAGTTGCGCGTCACGCACGCCCGGCTGGCTCGGCCCCTGCGAGCCGCCGGCGATCGGCAGGGCCGGCGCCGGAAGGATGTGCGGTCGCGGCCCTGACGGGTAGTGCGGACCGGGGATCGGCCTCGGGTAGTGCGGGTACGGCCTTGGCCACCAGCCCGGCCGGGAGTACGGGTAGGGGTACGGATACGGGTACGGCAGGACGTACGGAGGGGTCACGGGATAGCCGCCTCCGACGGCGACGCATTCATACTGCGGACAGGGCAGCGTGAAGCACTGCTTGGGCGAGTACACGCAGGTGTAGCCGGGCGGGCACACTACGTCGCCGCAGCCTTGCTTGGAGCACGGGGCCTTCGGGGCCGAAGCCGTGGCGGACGATGCCGGCGCCATCGTAGACCCGGCGGCGGCAAGGCTGCCCGCGTTGGCCGAGGCGGTCAACGCGGAGAACGGCAGCGCCGCCAGAGCCGCCGTGATGACGAACGATATTCGGATCATGATGAATCCCTGAACCCTTCTTGGTTCCCCCGGTGCAACCCCCGCGCGAACCCGCCGGGCAACCGTGGATTCGCCGGTATCTCGTGACAGGCCTCGCGGCCTACCGGGATCGTCGCATTCGGCGGCCGGAATCCATTGGCAGCCACGCCATCACCGGGACCAGGAAACAGTAAGAATGGCGGTTGCCTGAACAGAGCCCCGCTGCCGCGAACCCTACCCAGCGCTATGTACCGATTGTCGGGAACGTAGGCGCTTCTGGTCGAATACGCTTTTTGTGGAGACGCAGGCAATGGTCTCCGATGCGACGTCGGAAGGGCCCGGGACCGCTTGGCCGGGACCGCCTGGCCGGGACCGCCTGGCCGGGACCGTGACGGTCGGACCGGCGCTGGACGGTATCTCCCGTGAGCACGCGACCTATTCCCGAGGCGTCAACCGGCGAAGGCCGACGCTTCCGGCCCTTTCGGCGGGAAGCGTCATTATGACATCCGCCCCACGCCGCGACGAACGGCGCGCAGAACCAGGAATTCGATGTCCTTCTCGCCGTGAGATAACCGGGATCGCCCGGATGCGGTTTCGAGCGCCTTCGGACAGGATGTCCAGTCTGACGTGCGGTCATCGGAATCGGGGCATCCGCCGAGGACCTCCGGGAGCCGTCGCGAACGCCGCACCGGCGGCCCGGCATTGTGAGCGGCCGACGTCGCGGCGCGTTTTCCGGGTGTTCGGCGCCGTCGGCCGCCTGTGCACGACTTCGCGGCGCGTGCGGCACTTCACCGGCCGGCGCCTCGCGACCGCTCAGCTGTCCTGCGCTTCCATGGCCACGCCGGAGAAGTGAGCGGTGGCATTTCGCGAGGACCGTTGATCCGTGCAATCAGGGCGACACGCCGCGAATATCGATATGACGAGCTTGCGGCGGCGCTCATCGACGGGTCGGGCGGAGAAGTCCGCGATGTCGGGCAGGAGATCCGGCCGGACGGGGAAAGCGAACTTAATGACATCATCATCCTGGCAAAGAGCCGCGCGTGCGAGCGCTTCACCTCGAATTCCGAGGAGAGAATGAAGAGTGGCTACATTGATGAAACGGACCCTGCTGAGCGGCGCGCTCGCCGGGGTCGTTATCGTTTACTCACCTGCCGTGGCAGGTGCCGAGGCAAAGACCCCCTGGCCACCAGGTCAGGCGGTCATCGACTATACGATGAGCGGCACATACTACGGAGCACCGATGTGGGGCCATTTCGTGGCTCAACGCGCCTGTGTTCCCACGCTCTGCCCGCCGGCGAGTGTTCAGGTGGTCAGGCCGCAGGCCGCCCCGGTCGCGCCCGGCGCGATCCCGCTGTGCGCCTGGCTCGGTCTTCCCCAATCACTCTGCAAGGTGCCGCCGGGTCCCGCCGGTCCTCCCGGTCCTCCCGGTCCGCCCGGACTGCCCGGACCCAGGGGTTTCCCGGGACGACCGGGGACGGACGGCGCCCCAGGTCCCGCCGGTCCGCAAGGTCCCGCAGGTCCTGAGGGTCCCGCCGGCCCCGCCGGTCCTCAGGGACCCGCCGGTCCCGAGGGGGCTGAGGGTCCCGCTGGTCCCGAGGGCCCTGCGGGTCCCCAAGGTCCCGAGGGTCCGGGGGGTCCTGCCGGTCCTGAAGGCCCTGCCGGTCCTGCGGGCCCGCAAGGTCCGGGGGGTCCTGCCGGTCCTGAAGGTCCCGCCGGTCCTGCGGGTCCGGAGGGCCCCGCCGGTCCTGAGGGTCCCGGCGGTCCTGCCGGTCCTGCGGGTCCCGCTGGTCCCGAGGGCCCTGCGGGTCCCCAAGGTCCCGAGGGTCCGGGGGGTCCTGCCGGTCCTGAAGGCCCTGCCGGTCCTGTGGGTCCGCAAGGTCCGGAGGGCCCTGCCGGTCCCGAAGGTCCCGCCGGCCCTCCCGGTCCTTCCGGCATTTCCGGCCCTTCTGGTCTGACGGTCTTCCCGGTCGTCGCCCCGCAGGTCACCGGGTTCACCGTGTATCCGGATTCGTGTCCGGGAGCACTGGGGTACGGGGTGGCCTACCCCGTGTGCGGCTGACCGCCATCGATGCCCGCCAACTGAGATGAACCGAAGAGGTGTGCGCCGCGAGCGGCGCACACCTCTTTCGTGCGTGCGAGGAGTTCCGGCTGTCGAGCAGCGGCCCCGGCGGTCTCGCCCGCCGACCCGTGGACGTCCGGAGTGTCCTCTCTGAGCCGTGGACATCCGGCGTGCCCTCACCAGGCTTGGACGTCTTGTCCTGCTCTTACCGGGCCGTGGAGGCCCGGCGTGCCTTCAGCGGCGGGCGTCGCCGGTACTCCGATGCGAGCCGGGTCACCGCTCCCGGCCTCCTGTGCCCCCCGCGACACCGCGGACGTCGCGGGCGCCCGGCCCCTGCCCCCACCGCTCCAACTCGGCCTGGGCCATGCTCGCCACGGGCCCGGAACACCTGCGTGCAGCCAGTGCGGCGTGACCGTCCGCCTTCGCCGGGTGGCCGCCCTTCCCCGGCCCCGACCGAGGTGCGATCGGCCGCACCAGCTCCAGGCTGGCTGTCCGCGAACGTTCACCGGTCGGTCGCCGTAGCCGGCGCCGGCATGGCCGTACGACGACCCGCCGACCCGGCGCCGATCCCCTCCAGCACACACCGGGGTGGAGGGCCGCACCTGGTGAACGCATGTGGTCACCGAACCGGCCGCCCGACAGCCGCCCGAAGGCGAGCCACTGCCGACGAAGACGGTGACGACGGCGACAGTGGCGGCGGCGGCGGTGACGGCGGCGGTGACGGTGACGGCGGTGGCGGTGGCGGTGGTGGTGGCGGCGGCGACCGTGGCGGTGACGGCGGTGGCGGTGGCGGTGGCGGCGGCGACCGTGGCGGTGGCGGCGGCGACCGTGGCGGTGACGGCGGTGACGGCGGTGGCGGCGGTGACGGTGGCGGTGACGGTGGTGGTGGCGGTGGCGGCGGCGGTGGTGACGGTGACAGTGGCGGCGATGATCGGGGGCCTTCGCCCTTGCTTTTCGCCTTTCTTCGGATCCGTGGTCGCGGACGATGCTGAGGGCCCACGGAGGATCAGTCGGCTGCGGATCGCGATTTATGGGATATCTGGCGTAGGTGCATTCCGGGGGTCGCCGTGAAAGACCGGATTTCCTCTCGGCCGGCCGGAGTGAGAATGTTATGTCGTGATCTGTCGCGCTACCGGTGAATTGGGATAGACGCGTCCGCCGGATGCGGGGGCATTCGGCGCGAGGGCCCGAGCCGAGGGTATGCCACCTCGTGATCATGGCCATGACCTGTGGTTTTGTGGAAATGCCCGGTGGAAGCCACGTGGATCCCCCTGGCAAGGCGTTGCGTTGAGCGAAGGCGCTATTGGTCGCGGCGCCTCTAACTTTACCGTCATCTGACTCTCTCGCACCCTTATGGCTGATCGGGCGTTGGGTACTCTCTGAGCGGTCACATTCGGTAATCGCCGTTCAACGCAGTCCGCGTACGGACGGGCTGTTGCGGCGATTTACTAATAGGGAGAATTCAAGAATGATTCGCCGCCTTCTGGTCACCACGGCATGCGTCGGTATGGCCGTCATCGCCCCGGCCGCCGCCGCCTCCGCCGACGCGGTGCACGCGAAGAGCGCCAAGACCTCCGCTCGGGCCAACTGCTGCCCCTGTGGCGTCGGTGTCGTCCCGACGGTGGTCCCGACGGTCATCGGCTCCGCCTGCCCGGGCGGCTACTACGGCGCCGGCTACGGCGTCGGCTACGGGGCCGGCTACGGCTACGGCGCCGGTTACGGTGCCGGTTACGGCTACGGGGCCGGCTACGGGTCCGGCGGCGGCTACGGCGTCGGCGTCGGCTACGGCAGCGGCGGCGGCCGCGGCCTGGGCCTGGGCCTCGGCCTGGGGCTGGGTCTCGGCCTCTGACCTGCCTAGCAGGAAGACAGGCGGCGCTTTCACGAGTCGTACTCGTGGAAGCGCCGCCTTCACTTTTGTGCCGGATGCGGTCCGGTACGTCGATCGTCTCAGCGATCGCTTCCGGCGTGGCGCGGGGCCTTTCAGCCCTGATCGCCATGAGCTGCCTTAAGGTGGCGTAGCGCGCATCCGGTGATCTTCGAGCGGTGCGCGGCGATCTCCCCCTGCTCTGGCGGTCGAGGTCGAGGAGAGATCATGTCGTGCGGACGCACAGCCCTCATGGGATGCGCTTTGACGGTCAGCGCGCTTGTCGTGGCGGCCACTCCGGCCGTCGCCCAGCCCCGGACGGCCGGCGTCGCGGTCACCGCGGTCACCGCGGGCGCCCACAGACCGCTGCCGGGCATGATCGAGGCACTGCAGCGCGACCTTCATCTCACCGCCGCGCAGGCCGAGGCCCGCATGCTCAACGAGATCCGCCTGACACCGATCGCGGCCCGGCTCGCCCGCGGACTCGGTGACCGTTACGGCGGGTCCTGGCTCACGGGGGCCACCGCCCAGACGCTCATGGTCGCCACCACCAGCTCCGCCGACATCCCCCAGATCCTCGCGGCCGGCGCGCGGCCGCAGGTGGTCAGCGGGTCGTTGGCCCAGCTCAACATGATCAAGGACAAGCTCGACGCCGCACTGCCCGCCCATCCCGCCACCGTGGGCGGCGTGCGCTTCGTCGACGTGCGCACCAACAGCGTCACGGTCCTGTCCGAGGAGCCCGGCAAGACCCATGACGTCATCAGGAGCATCGGACTGGACGGATCGGCGGTGCGGGTCGTGGCGTCCGCCGAGCGGCCCCGGCCCCTCTACGACCTGATGGGCGGTGACGCCTACTACATCGGGACCACGACCCGCTGCTCGATCGGCTTCCCGGTCGTGCGCGGCACCCAGAAGGGGTTCGTCAGCGCCGGTCACTGCGGCAGGGCGGGCCAGGCGACCTTCGGCTTCAACCGGGTCGCCCAGGGCACCTTCCAGGCGTCGGTCTTCCCCGTCGGCGACTTCTCCTGGGTCGGCGTCAACGGCAACTGGACGCCCAGGCCATCGGTGAAGGACGGCAGCGGCGGCGTGGTCAACGTCGCGGGGGCCAGGGAGGCCATCGAGGGCGCCTCGGTGTGCCGGTCCGGCTCGACCTCCGGCTGGCACTGCGGCATCATCCAGCAGCGCGACACCAGCGTCACCTACTCCCAGGGCACCGTCTACGAGCTCACCCGGACCAGCGTCTGCGCCGAGCCCGGTGACTCCGGCGGCCCCTTCATCTCCATCGACCAGGCGCAGGGAGTCACCTCCGGCGCGGCGGGCAACTGCACTTCGGGCGGGATCGGCTACTTCCAGCCGGTCAACCCGATCCTGTCGGCCTACGGCTTGAGTCTGGTGACCACCGCCGGCAACCCGCCGCCGACCACCGGCGCCTGCACCGGCTTTCCGCACACCGTCACCGGCTCCCTGACCGGCGGCCGGTACGCCTACCAGCCGGACGACCTCTACTACAACTCGGCCGTGAGCGGGGTGCACTCGGCCTGCCTGGACGGTCCAGAGGGCGCCGACTTCGATCTCCACCTGCAGAAGTGGAACGGCCGGAGCTGGGTCACCGTCGCCTCGGCCGCGGGACCGAACCCCGACGAGAGGATCGGCTACACCGGGACGGCGGGCTACTACCGCTACCGGGTGGACGCCGCGAGCGGGTCCGGCTCCTACTCGCTGGCTTACCGGGCCCCGTAGCGGCCCATGTGCATGGATCCCAGGCGCAAGACCGCCGCCGGGACCGAGGCGACCCCCGTCGTCATGGCCCGTCGTCATGCCCCGGCGACGGGCCGACGCCGGGGATCGACGGGCCGGGAGGCCGAGCGTTCGTGACCCGCGGTTCACCCGACCGCCGCGGGGGTCAGCTCGCCAGTTGGGGAGGCTCTCCTTCGCGGGTGACCTCGGTGGGGTGCTTGTCGTCGCGCAGGCCGCGCCAGGACGGGTGGCGCAGCCGCCGGTCGTGGGTCCACTCGGCGTACTGGACCTCGCCGACCAGCACCGGCTCCACCCAGTGGGCGCCTCGCGCCTGCTCTCGGGGCACCAGGTCGTCGAAGGGGCAGGCCGGTCGTCCGAGCGGGCCGAGCACCTCGCCCAGCTCGCGCAGCGTCTCCTCGGTGAACCCTGTGCCGACGTTGCCGGCGTACACCAGCCGTCCGGCCTCGTAGACGCCGACCAGCAGCGAGCCCATCGTCGCCGACCGGCGGCCACGCCCGGTCGTCCAGCCGCCGATCACCACCTCCTGCGCGCGGAAGTTCTTGACCTTGGTCCACTCGGGCGACCTGCGGCCGGGCCGGTAGGGCGACTGCAGGCGCTTGGCGACGACGCCCTCCATGCCGAGCTGCCGGCTCAGCCGCATGGCGTGCGCGCCGTCGTCGTGGAACCAGGCGGGCACCTGCCAGCGCGCGCCCGCGGCCACCACGTCCTCCAGCAGTTCCCGGCGCTGGACGTAGGGCAGGTTGATCGCCGGCTCGGCGTCCAGGTGCAGGATGTCGAAGAGCATGAACGTCACCGGGATCGTCCGGGCCAGCTTGCGCACCCGTTCCTCGCGGCGCTGGTGCATGCGCGGCTGCAGCGCCGAGAAGCTGGGGCGGCCGGCGTCGTCGAAGGCGACGATCTCCCCGTCGAGCACGACGTCGTGGCCGCCGACCGCGCCGGCCAGCGCGTACAGCTCGGGGTAGGCCACGGTGACCTCCTTGCCGTTGCGCGAGATGAGCCGGAGTGCGGAGTTCTCGACGTAGGCGAGGGCGCGCACGCCGTCCCACTTCATCTCATGGCCCCAGCTCGCGTCGTCGCCCGGCGGCGGCAGCGTGCCTAGCTGGGCGAGCATCGGAGTATAGGTAGGAAGTCCCCCCATGGGCGTTTTCTTACCCTGATGTGGGGGCTGTCCGAACCCCTATCCCACCCCGGAGATTCATCGGGTGACATCGGGATAATGGGCGTATGAGATTAAGGATCTTCACGGAGCCGCAGCAAGGCGCCGGCTACGAGGACCAGCTCCGCGTGGCGCAGGCCGCCGAGCGGCTCGGATATGACGCCTTCTTCCGCTCCGACCACTACCTGCGCATGGGGGACGGCGACGCCTCTCCCGGCCCCACCGACTCCTGGGTGACGCTGGCGGCGCTGGCCCGGGAGACCACGACGATCCGCCTCGGCACGCTGGTCACCGCGGCGACCTTCCGCCTTCCCGGACCGCTCGCGATCAGCGTCGCGCAGGTGGACCAGATGAGCGGCGGCCGGGTCGAGTTCGGCTTCGGCACGGGCTGGTTCGACGCCGAGCACAACGCGTACGGCATCCCCTTCCCGCCGCTCGGCGAGCGGTTCGCCCGGTTCGAGGAGCAGCTGGAGATCATCACGGGGCTGTGGACCACCAAGCCGGGTGACACCTTCTCCTTCGAAGGCGCCTACTACCGGGTCGCCGACTCGCCCGCGCTGCCCAAGCCCGCGCAGAGCCCCCGCCCGCCGGTGATCATCGGCGGCACCGGCGCGAAGCGCACGCCCCGGCTGGCCGCCCGCTTCGCCGACGAGTACAACGTGCCGTTCCACGGGCTGGGGGACACCGCGGCGGCCTACGACCGCGTGCGAGAGGCGTGCTCGGCGGCCGGACGCGAGCCGATCGTCCTGTCGGCCGCCCAGGTGCTGTGCGTGGGCGCCGACGAGGCCGAGCTCGCACGAAGGGCGGCGGCGATCGGCCGGGAGGTCGGCGAGCTGCGGCAGAACGGCCTGGCCGGCACCCCGCAGGAGGTCCTGGACAAGATCGCGACGTTCGCCGAGGCCGGCTGCGAGCGCCTGTACCTGCAGGTCCTCGACCTGTCCGACCTCGACCACCTCGAACTGGTCGCCGCCGACATCATGCCCCACGTCTGAGCCTCAGACTCCACCCTGGTGCCGCTCTCAGCCGGAAGGGCGGTGGCGCACCATGCCACCGCCCTTCCGAACCTCTCATGAGGCCGGAGGCAGGGCCCGGTGCCCGATGGCCGGCGGGGCGCCATCGCGGCCGGTCACCTGCCTGCCGTAGGTCTCGTCCAGCAGTCGCTTGCGTTCCCTTAGACGGTCGGGGTGCCGATCCTCCACCAGGCGGCACACTTCGAGCAGCGGGCCGGCCTCCATCTGCGGCTGGGCGATGCCCTGGAACTCGGGACCGGTCAGCGAGGGACCCGGGCCGCTCCGCGCCTCGGCCACGGCCACGTTGCCCGTCTGCCGGTGCAGGCTGCGCACCCGGAGGATGAAGCCCTCCCACGCCGAGATCATTTTCAGCCGGAGCAGCCCGATCAGCTCGTCGCGCAGCGTCCGCAGGTCGCTCCACCTGGAGTCGTAGGCCCCGATGAGCCGATCCGCCCGGCGGGACTGGAAGGAGTAGGCGGTCTTGGTCCACCACAGGCGCCGCCGGGCCACGGCCAGGTCCTCCGCCTCCTTGTCCGACGCGGCGACCTTCACCGCCATCGCGCCGAGCGACAGCATGACGATGAGCAGGATGACCGACATCATCGGGTATCCACCGGAGGGCGGTGTGGGGTACCTGGCGCGCAGCCCGGCCCAGGTGCCGATGACGACCAGGAGCATGAGCAGGAAGCAGATCGGCAGCGACCACCAGGCGAGCCGCAACGCCCAGCGGCCGGCCGCGCCGAGGTAGGCGCCCGCCCTGCCCTGCCGGACGGGCGGCCGCCGGAAGGCCGCCGCCCGCCAGGCGCCGAGCGGCCTCAGCATCATCTCGCCCGTCGCGGCGATGATGACGGCCAGGGCCACGCCGGGGACGATGGCGGCCAGCAGCTCCCACATGTGCAGGATTCCCCCCGCCCCGCCCTGGTCGGCGTCGCCGGTCTGCGAGGTCAGGTAACGGAAGACCTGGTTGAAGTACCAGACGTCGAACATGCCGATGCCGATGACGACCGGCCAGCGCACCCGGCGCAGCCAGCGGGCGCGCCGCGGCGTGGCGTCGGCGGCGTTCTGCGCCCTCGCCAGCCGCGCGGCGGTGTCGCCCATGTGACCGGTGGCGAGCATGAGGCCGAGCCGGTTGAGCTGGCGGTCGGCTCGGGCGTAGGCGTCGGAGGCGGCATGCCGCCGTGCCGGGATGCGCCCATCCCGGCAGATGGTCTCGAAGCCACTGCGCACGGCCGACAACATGGCCCGCATCTCGGTGGCGTCGATCTCCTCGGCCTCGCGCCACCCGGTGTCGGCGGCCCGCGCGACCAGTTCGCGCACGCCGCAGACGCATCCCGAGGGGCACTGCGAGAAGGGGTCGGGAGAGGTCGCGGGCGGAGAGGGATGGCTCATGTGATCCTCGGTCAGGTGTAGACGATGATCTCGACGCGCCGGTTGCAGGCCATGGCGACGCGATCGGGAGTGCCGTTCTTGTACTCGGGAGCGCACGCGGGTTTGCGCGAGCCGTACCAGACGGCCGTCGACTCGGTGATCCCGCGGTCGCGCAGGACCTTGAGCACGGCCTTGGCGCGCTTCTCCGACAGCCTCCGGTTGTAGTCGGGAGATCCGGTGGAGTCGGTGTGACCGGCCACCACGACCCTTCGGTACCGGAGCTTGTCCAGCTCCTCCACGACCGATCCCATGGTGTCCTGGGCGCGAGGCGCCGGCCGTGCCGAGTCGACGTCGAAGAGGATGGACGCCGGCACCGTGATGACGGTGGGATTTCCCGGCGTGATCCGCAGCCCGGGCATGCGGACGTCGGCGTCGGGGGACAGCGCCGTGGCGGAGGCGGACACGTCGGC
This sequence comes from Sphaerisporangium rhizosphaerae, assembly GCF_042665155.1. NCBI lineage: Bacteria > Bacillati > Actinomycetota > Actinomycetes > Streptosporangiales > Streptosporangiaceae > Sphaerisporangium > Sphaerisporangium rhizosphaerae. The sequence continues at coordinate 272,994 of NZ_JBHTCG010000002.1, forward strand.
CACCGCCGGCGCCTCCGCGGTCGGTTTCGGACAGTTCGCCCCGGTCGCCGCGCACATCTGCTTCCACAGTTCCAGCAGCCACACCCGGTGCGGCGTCTTGACGTCGGACCAGCCGTCGGCCGGGTTGCCGATGCCGATCAACTGCACCGTGTAGCTGCGGTCCAACTGCGGCAGCTCCGCCCGGCAGCCGCGCACCAGGCCGGGAATCACCGAATGGTCGCCGATGTCGGCGGCACGCAGATCGGCGCAACCGGTGTTGCTCAGCCCGTCGGTGGCCACCATGATCGTCTTGGGGGTCTTGTCGCCGTACTTGCCGATCTGCTGGGCCGCCGTGGTCACCGCGCGTAGCACGTCGGTCTGCGGCTTGGCCGAGCCCGCACCCAGCTTGTCCGTCAGCTCGCCGGACAGGCAGGCGCGCGCGTCCTTCCTGTCGTTGTGCGTGCGGGCCGCATCCTTGCTGTCGCCGGGGGTGATCTTCTCGATCCGCCAGTCCACCGCTCCGCCGAAGACCCCCGCGGCGACCAGGTTCCTCGGGGCGTCGGGCAACCGCTGGGTGAGCAGCGCGCCCCAGTCCTGGTGCCGGCGCGGCTCGCCTCGGGTGTAGCTCGTCGCCGAGCCGTCGACGAGCAGGACCGTCACGCTCGTGACGTCGGGAATCCCCGTGGGCACCTTGAGCAACTGCTCGCAGCGTCCGGCCGCAGGTGCGGCCTCCTGCGAGCCGGCGCCGGTGCCGGAGCCGTCGCCGAGCAGAGCCTGCTCCATGGCCCCGCAGCCCGTGACGCAGAAGACGACCAGAGCCAGGAGCAGGGCACCCCGCCTGCCGTTCCTCATGAGCCGTTCGCCTCCTCCGGCTCGTCGAACCGGCTCTGGGGGCCGGGCTCGGGCTCGGCGATGCCGAGCAGCTCGTAGGTCTTGCTGAGCGCGCTGTCGGAGGCGAGCGCGAACTCCAGCAGGTCCATGCGCTCGTGCCCGCTCGCCACCTGGACGACCGTGTCGACCAGGCCCCGGGCCTCCTCCTGGCGGTCCTCGCGCATCTTGAACAGCGTGGTGGCGGTCTGCGCGGGCTGCTGCGCCATGAGGACGGCGTACGGGGTCTCCCACCTCGGCAGGCCCGCGGCGATGAACGCCGTCCACACCTCGCGCAGCTCGCCGAGCCGCTGGGCGGCCTGCTCGCTCAGCTCATAGCGGGCCTCGAACTGCACCTGCTCCGCGACCGAGCGGCGCTGCAGCTCCCGTATCGCGGAATCCATCTGGACACGTACGGTAGCCGAGCAGTCGAACACGACGCCGTCCTCGTCGGGGGAGTCGGTCAGCGCCCGGTCGACGGCGGCCTGCACGACAGCGGTGATCGCGGGCTCGGCGGCTCCGGGACGGAAGGGCGGGAACTCCCTGGCCTTCCAGCGGGCGGCGTTCCGGGTCACGGTCCTCAGGTCGGCGAAGCGGGCGTCGATCTTCGTGTCGAGCGCCTCGTCGCGCAGTGTTCCCGTGGCGCACAGGCACAGGTCGACCTCGAGGGTGAAGTCGTAGGCGTCGCCCTTGGCGGGCGTGGGGAAGGTGAAGTTCTTGGTCCTGCGCGTGGTCGAGGTGACGGGCAGCAGCGGTGCCGGCGTCCGGGTGTCGAGCGGTTCGCCGCCGAACATGGCTCGCCTCACCCGGGATAACCAGCGGCGTAAGGGGCCCTTGCGGGGCTGGGAGGGATCATGGTCACGGTCGGACACGGGTCCACCTCCATTGGGGTCGGGGGGATCGGACTGTGGTGGTCGTCTAGCGTCGGTCGTCGCGGAAGCGCCACACCCGCAGGTGGAAGTCCAGGCTGGCGGCCAGCGAGGGACCGTCGGCCCTGATGCCGGCGAGCAGCCTGTCCATCAAGCCGTCGAGCCCCGGAGACGCGACGCGGGCACGGGAGGTGTCAGGTAGGGCGCCGGCCAGGACGAGCCAGCGGTGCAGCGCGTCCCATGCCTTCTCATCGCCCTGCTCCCGGCTCAGCGCGTTGCACCAGAGCCGGACGAGATCGTCGTGGACGGACGGCTGGTCGACGGCGAGCTCGGCCAGACGGGGCCAGCCCCGGTCCCTGCCCTTGCGGGGCGCCAGGCGCAGCAGGCACCGCGCCGCCGCCTGCCGCCAGCGCCAGTGCGGCAGCCGGGTCCACTCGGCCAGCTCGTGGACGATCTTCTCCTCGACGCCGTCCCGGAACACGTTGAGCAGCGCCTGCTGCACAATGCTCAGCAGCTCGCGCTCGGCACGGTCCATCGAGGAGTCGCGCCGGCCGTCCAAGCGCTGGATGCGGCCGCCGACGATGTCGCGCATGGCGTTGAGCGCCTCGTCGGGGTCATTGGCGCCGAGCAGGGTGCCGTAGGCGGCTATGGCGGTGGCCCGCAGCTGGACGTTGCCCTCGCGCGCCCACCTGCGGACCAGCCCCCGCGCCTTCCTGGCGAACCGACCCTCGCTGAGCCATTCCAGCGCCCATGCGGCCGTCATGCGCGGGCGGTAGCCGCCGTCGCCTGCCCAGGGCTGGATGACCTCGCGGGAGATGACGTCGAAGTCGTAGCAGGCGAGCCGCGCCGCGGCGTGGGCGGCCTTGACCCGCACCGGCGAGCGGGGATGGTGACCGAGCGGGCCCAGCCACTTCACCAGAGTGTCGCGCTCGCCCAGGTGGTCCTGCCAGACGACCTGGAGGATCCAGGTCTCCAGCTCCTCATGGGAGAGCCGGACGGTGCGTCCCATCCCGTCGCCCGAGACCTCTCCCGCCAGTTCTACGCACTTGGACCATTCGCTCATCGGCCCGGTGAACCACTCGCTCCGGCGCATGCCGTCGTTGCCGGTGCCGGCCAGGTGCAGCGTGGCGAACCGCGACGCCTCACGGGTCGCGGTTCCGGCCGCCTGCCGATGCAGAACGGCCGAGCAGATCAAGAAGCTCTTCTGCCACAGCTCGGGGCCGCGCAGCTCGTCCGCCGCCTGTTCCAGGTCCTTGGCCGGATCCCTCCGGGCGAGCAACCGGTCGTCGGGCACTCCGCCCTGCACCTCCGACAGCACATCGGCAGCCAGCGCGGCGGCCATGCGAGGGGAGGCGCAGCGCTGGACCTGGCGGCTCACCGCGGGCAACTTGAGGATCTGCCGGGTGCGGGACTCCTCCAGCCTGGCGGACAGGTGCCGGGAGAACACCGCCTCCGGCGCGGGGGGCACGTGCCGCACCATGCAGTCGGACTTCAGGACGCCGGGGCCGACCGGCTCGGTGGCCGTGACGACGATCAGGACACTGCCCAGCGGCCGAAGCTCCGCGGCGATCGGGGCCAGCCACGACAACTCCGGCGCGGGCTCGTCCGGCCCCAAGATGAGGATCATCGCGGAGTCCTTCGGCATGGCCCCCGCCTCGATGGCCGCGAGGCCCCGCTCGGACGCCAGGATGCGGACGTTGCCCGCCGCGGCGCGGCCTCTGTTCCGCAGGAAGGCGATGGCGGCGGCGATGGCGGCGGTGGTGCGGCCTTCGCCGGGCTCGCCGACGTAGCACTGGACGGGTGACAGATCCAGGGCCTCGCACAGCAGGTCCGCGCCCGGCGTTCTGGCGAAGGTCTTCTTCAGCTTGGTGATGAACGCGGCCCCCAGCGGGCCATGCCGGGGCCGCGCGGACACCTCGCCCGCGAAGTAGTTGAGCTCCTCGGCCTGGAAGACGCGTGCCCGCTCTCCATGGACGTTGGTCTCGTGGGTCCTGCTCCGCAGGCCTTCCATCCGGGCGGCGTAGGCGTCGTCGTCGTCGGCGGCGGAGGCGTCCGGGTCGGCGTCCTCCAGCTTCTCCTCCGGCTCGGTGGCCGCGGGGCCCTCCTCGCCGTCCGGCTTCGGCTCCTTGCCCAGCACGACCGCGGGAACTCCGTCCTCGCCGACGGCGACGACAGGCTCGGCGCCCGAAGACTCGGCCTGCTCGGGTAAGGGGACCTCCGGGGCCTCCTGCTGCGCCGGAGCGCCGTGGTCGTTCACGACGGCTCCGGTGCCTCGTTGTAGGTGGCGTGCGAGCCGCCCAGCTGGATGACCCTGGCGTGGGCGCCGGTCACGTGGGTGTCCCCGAAGACGCCGCGGCGCCGGACCTCGCCGAGGCCGGTGTCCTGGTCGGGGCCGGGGTCCTGGTCGGCGGGCTCCCCGCCGGCGCCTTCCGGCGCCCGGCCGGTGCGGTGGCGCGGATCGCCGGTCTGGCCGGGCGCCCCGCCCGGCCGCCCGGAGGAGGCGGCAGGCTGTTCGTTCCTGACGAGACGAAGCGTGCGGTCGTTCTTCATGATTCGCTCCAACAGATCGAGGGTTCGCGCACTCGGAGAAGTCTTCAGAGCGACCTCCATCGCCTGGCGGAGGTGCTCGAACGCGTTCACGGCCGCGGTCTTGTCTCCCATCCGGTAATGCACCACCATGCGGTGCCGCGCCAGTTCCTCGTCGACGGCGCCGTCCTCGTCCAGGGCCAATCGGTCGAGTTCTGGCGCCAGATCGTCCAGCAGGCCGCATTTCAACCGGGCCAGAAGGTGTCCGAGAAGGGTTCGGCGGTATTCATCGCGGAGTTTCCCGGTCCACGCCCTCATGGAGTAGGGGGAGTATCCGCCGAACGGGATCGGCCCCCTCAGGCCGGCCCTGGACGGCCCCCACTCCGCCAGGGCCCGCCCGCCGAGTTCGACGGCCTCTTCGGAAGAGAAGGAGACGGCGGCCTTGGCCGCCGCCGAGAGCTGGCGAAAGCGGTGATAGTCGACATTCTCCGTATGGACCTTCAGCTGATAGCCCAGGGAGCGATGGGTCATGAGCAGCTTCCCCGCCCCGGGCACCGCGTCGTCGAGCCCTTTCCGGATGCCCTTAACGCAGGTATCCAGAAGCGGCCGCGCTTTGTCAGGGTCCTTCTCCTCGTCCCATAGTGACGTGGTGAGCGTCTCTCGCCGCACCACCCCGGGTTCCAACGCCAGCAGAGCCGCCGCGAGAGGTTGCTTGCGATCTCCGAAAGACACCTTCCGCTCGTCCACGGAAACCTCGACGGTGGAGAGGACTTTGACTTCCAGATTCATTTCAGCCGAACTCCAGATCATCCTCGGCGGCTTACAGAAGGCCTTGGTCCTCTGTTCCCGTGACCGGCGGAATGGCCGCGGGAATCGAAAAGAGAAGAGGTCGGAAATGAGCGAGACCGAGCGTGGGATGCGCGGAATCAGGTTCCAGACCGCGTCCGCGTGCGAGGGTGGCACGTGCGTGGAGGTCGCGCAGTACGGCGAGGACGTCTACGTCCGCGACTCCAAGCACCCCGAGGGGCCGGTTCTCCGGTACACCAAGGCGGAGTGGGCCGCGTTCGTGATCGGCGTCAAGCTGGGCGAGTTCGACGTCCAGTGACCTCCCCCCTCCGGGGCCGGGTCGTACCCGGCCCCGGAGGGTCCCCTCGGCCGGCCTCACCGGCCGGTCCCCCGGAATTCGGCCATCAGCTCGTTCAGGAAGCGCCGGGCGTCGTCGCCGAACAGAGCCGACTCGCCGTACATGGTCCACCGGTTGCGGTAAAGCTCGATGTCGGCGGGGTGGCGAGCGGTGATCTCGGCATGGACGGTCTCGACTTTCACCTGTTCACCGGCCTCGTCGTCGGTGGGTTCGTAGATGGTGAACGCGTGGGAGTTCGGCACGCGCGCTTCGACGCCGAGGGGCAGCACGCCGATCGTCACGTTGCTGAGCGTGCTCAAGGTGCAGACGCGGTCGAGCTGGGCGGCCAGCATCGCCGGCGCGCCCGGCCGCCAGCGCAGGGCGCCCTCGGTGATCAGGAAGTGAAAGGACCGGTTCTCGTCGTAGAGCAGGAGCTGGCGTTCCAGCCGCACGGCGAGCGCGGCGGCGGCCTTCTCCTGGGTGTAGGGCACCTGGAACATCGAGAAGACCCGGCGGGCGTACTCGGCGGTCTGCAGGAGGCCGGGCACGACCGACGGCTGGAAGGTGAACGATCGCCGCGCGCCGGTCTCGATGGCCTGCACCTCGTCCTGCATGTGCGGCCGGTCGCGAAGCTCGGTCTTCCATGAGCGGACGTCGGTGTGGGCGTTCTCGGTCAGGGCCAGCAGCAGATCCCGCGCCTCTGGGGTGGCGTTGACGGCCTCGGCCCACTTCCGCACCTCCGGCAGGCTCGGCACCACCGCGCCGGACTCGATGCGCGAGACCTTGGACTGGCTGGTCTCGATCCGCTGGGCGAGGTCACGTCCGGAGAGTCCTGCCAGGTCGCGAAGGCGACGCAGCTCAGCTCCCAGCCGTCGTCGCCCTCCTTCAGGGCCCTCCGCGTACTCGTGAACCACTCTTGATCCCCTGAATCACTCTATATCGGGATGAATCGCCACATCTTGTTACCAGGGCGATTCGGGACTATTCGTTGGGATGCATACTAGATCAAGGCTTGATCGGAGTTGTCAAGCGATTTCTACCGTTCCAAAGCTGTATCTTCTGGTGACACAGAGTCAAGAGAGGAGGAAGGAATCGTGAATCGATGCGATTTGATTCATGGGCAGGGTGCGGGTGTGATGACCGCCCCGGTCCGGGGCGCCGCGGCCGCCTGTCAGAGCGGCTGCGCGGGGCCGGAGGGCAACGGTGGTGTCACCCGGCGGACAGCCCGGTCTCCGTCGGAGTCGTGGCCGGTCCCGGCCCGATGACCTGGGAGGCCGCCACGCTCGTGGTCATCGCCGTGACGGGGATCCTCACGCTGGTCCTGACCCAGGTGCGCGACATTCTGCTCAAGGTCGATGAGGTTCTGGACGCTTGGAGGCGGGTGAGGCGCACCATCACGATGCTCAGCGGGCAGAGCCGTGCAGGCGGCGGGAACGGCGGGGACGACACGTGGCGGAAGGCCGGCGGGCGAAAGGAGCGACGGGGAAGCCGGTAGCCGCGCAGCGTCAACGAAATCGGTGGCCGGTGGGGCGCGAATGGGGGAAGATCGGGCAGCGTGCTGCTGACCATCTCGACGACCACGCGGCCGGCCACCGATCTCGGCTTCCTGCTCCACAAGCACCCCGGCCGGGTGCAGGAGTTCGGCCAGTCGTTCGGCGTGGCCCGCGTCTTCTATCCCGAGGCCGCCGAGGAGCGCTGCACGGCCGCGCTGCTGCTCGAGGTGGACGCCGTGCGCCTGGTTCGCTCGCGCGGCCACTCCTCGCCCGACTTCAGCCTGGGCCAGTACGTCAACGACCGCCCGTACGCGGCCTCCTCGATGCTCGCGGTGGCGCTCGCCGACGTCTTCCGCACCGCGCGCGCCGGCCACTGCGCGTCCCGTCCAGACCTGGCCGCCGGGCCGATCGACCTGGAGGTCGTCGTGCCCGCGCTGCCCTGCCGGGGCGGGCCGGAGGTGGCGCACCGGTTGTTCGAGCCGCTCGGCTGGCAGGTGGAGGCGCGGCCGGTCCCGCTCGACGAGGGCTTCCCCGAGTGGGGCGACTCGCGGTACGTGCGGCTCACGCTGCGCGGGGCGGTCCGGCTGGCCGATGCGCTTAACCATCTGTACGTCCTGCTCCCGGTCCTCGACGACGCCAAGCACTACTGGATGGCCTCCGACGAGGTGGACAAGCTGATCCGCGCGGGGGAGGGGTGGCTGGCCACGCACCCGGAGCGCGCGTGGATCACCCGCCGCTACCTGGGCCGCCGCGCCGGGCTGACCCGCGCCGCGTTCGCGCGCCTGGCCGAGCTGGGAGACGACGTTGAGGAGGACCTGGAGCCCCCCGTCGAAGAGGAGCCGGCCGCCGAGACCGCGCCCCTGGACGCCGCGGACGCACCGGGCGCCGGGACGCCGGTCAGCACCGCACCGGTCGCCGACGTGCCGACCGCCGACGTGCCGACCGGTGATGGGCAGGCCGGTGACGGGCCGGCCGCGGACGCGCCGGTTTTCGACGCCTCCCTCGCCCAAGCGCCACCGGCGGTGGGCGGGGCGGCGCGGCCGTTGAACCTGGTGCGGCGGGACGCGGTGGTCCAGGCGCTGGCCGAGGCAGGGGCGCGCAGCGTCGTCGACCTCGGCTGCGGCTCCGGGCAACTGCTCGCCGAGCTGCTGGCCAGGCCCGAGATCACCCGGGTCACCGGCGTCGACGTGTCGGCGCGGGCGCTCGCCCTGGCCGCCCGCCGGCTCAGGCTCGACCGGATGCCCGAGACGCGCAGAGGACGGCTGGAGCTGTTCCAAGGCGCCCTGACCTACACCGACGCGCGGTTCGCCGGGTACGACGCGGCCGTGCTGATGGAGGTCGTCGAGCACGTGGACCCGCCGCGGCTGCCCGCGCTGGAGCGGGTCGTCTTCGGCGAGGCCAGGCCCGGCGTGGTGGTGGTCACCACGCCCAACAGCGAGTACAACGTGCGCTACGAGTCCCTGACCGGCATGCGGCACCCCGACCACCGCTTCGAGTGGACCCGCGCGGAGTTCTCCGCCTGGACCGGGGCCGTGGCCCGGGAGTACGGCTACCAGGTGGCGTACCGGCCGGTCGGCGAACCGGACCCCGAGGTGGGCCCGCCGACGCAGATGGGGGTGTTCAGCCGTGGTTGAGATCAGCGTCCCGGCGCTGTCGCTGGTCGTGCTGGTGGGGGTGTCGGGCAGCGGCAAGTCGACCTTCGCCCGCAAGCACTTCCCGCCCACGCAGGTCATCTCCTCGGACTTCTGCCGGGGCCTGGTCGCCGACGACGAGAACGACCAGGCGGCGACCCCGGACGCCTTCGACGTGCTGCACTACATCGTCGGAACCCGCCTGCGGCGCGGGCTGCTCACCGTCGTGGACGCCACCAACGTCCAGTGGGAGGCGCGCAAACGGCTGGTCGAGCTCGCCAGAAGCCACGACGTGCTGGTGGACGCGATCGTGCTCGACGTGCCCGAGGACGTCGCGGTGGCCAGGAACGCCCTGCGCCCCGACCGCGACTTCGGCGCGCACGTGATCACCCGTCAGCGCAAGGACCTGCGCCGCTCGCTGTCCAAGATCTCAAGGGACGGGTTCCGGCGGGTGCACGTGCTGCGCGGCGAGGACATCGACGCCGCGACGGTCGTCCGCGAGAAGGCGTGGACCGACCGCCGCGAGCTCACCGGCCCGTTCGACCTGGTCGGCGACGTGCACGGCTGCCGCGCCGAGCTGGAGGACCTGCTCACGGAGCTGGGGTGGGAGCTGCGCCGCGACGAGGCAGGGCGGCCGGTGGGCGCGGCCCACCCGCAGGGCAGGACGGCCGTGTTCGTGGGCGACCTGGTCGACCGGGGCCCGGACTCGCCCGGCGTGCTGCGGCTGGTCATGGGCATGGTCGCGGCCGGCACGGCGCTGTGCGTGTCGGGCAACCACGAGAACAAGCTGGTGCGGGCGCTGAACGGCCGCAAGGTCACGGTGTCGCACGGCCTGGAGCGCTCGCTGGAGCAGCTCGCCGCCGAGCCGGAGGAGTTCCGCGAGGCGGCGCGGGCGTTCATGGACGGGCTGATCAGCCACTACCAGCTCGACGGCGGCCGGCTCGTCGTGGCGCACGCGGGCCTGAAGGAGGCCTACCACGGCCGCGCCTCCGGGCGGGTGCGCTCCTTCGCGCTGTACGGCGACACGACCGGCGAGACCGACGATTACGGGCTGCCGGTGCGCTACCCGTGGGCGAAGGACTATCGGGGCCGGGCCATGGTCGTCTACGGCCACACCCCGATCCCCGACTCCGAGTGGGTCAACAACACCATCTGCTTGGACACCGGCTGCGTGTTCGGCGGCAGGCTGACCGCGCTGCGCTACCCCGAGCGCGAGCTGGTCGCCGTCCCGGCCCGCCAGGTCTGGTACGAGCCGGTCCGCCCGCTCCAGGCGGGGACGCTGCGCGACCCCGGCGTGCTGGACATCGGCGACGTCCAGGGCACCCGGTACGTCGAGACCCGCGCCGGGGGCAAGGTGAAGATCCGCGAGGAGAACGCCGCCGCCGCGCTGGAGATCATGAGCAGGTTCGCGGTGGACCCGCGCTGGCTGGTCTACCTGCCCCCGACCATGGCCCCGGCCGCCACCTCGCCGCTGGAGGGCCACCTGGAGCACCCGGCCGAGGCTTTCGAGGAGTTCCACCAGGCCGGGGTGGCCGAGGTCGTGTGCGAGGAGAAGCACATGGGCTCGCGCGCCATCGCCGTCCTGGCACGCACGCCCGAGGCCGCCGCCGCCCGGTTCGGAGTCGGCGACGGGACGCGCGGCATGGTGCACACCCGCACCGGGCGCCCGTTCTTCGACGACCCGGCGCTCATGGCGGGCCTGGTGGACGGCCTGCGGGCGGCGGTGTCGGCGGCGGGTCTGTGGGAGGAACTGCGCACCGACTGGATCGTGCTCGACGGCGAACTGCTGCCCTGGTCGGCCAAGGCGGGCGGGCTGATCCGCGAGCAGTACGCGTCGGTGGGGGCCGCGGCGCGCGCCGCGCTGCCCGAGGCGGTCGCCGTGCTCGCCGCGGCGGCGGGGCGGGGGCTGGACGTGGGCGACCTGCTGCACCGCACCCGGGCGCGCGCGGACAACGCGGCGCGGTTCAGGGACGCCTACGCGCGGTACTGCCGGCCGGTGTCCGGCCTCTCGGGGGTGAGCTTCGCCCCGTTCCAGATCCTCGCGGTGGAGGGGCGGGCGACGGCGGCGGAGGAGCCGCACGCCTGGCACCTGGACGCGCTCGGGCGCCTGTCCGGCGACCTCGTCACCCCGACCAGGCACGTCGTGGTCTCGACGGGCTCGGCGGAGTCCCGGGAGGCGGCCACCGCGTGGTGGGAGTCGCTGACCGGCGACGGCGGCGAGGGCATGGTGGTCAAGCCCGCCCATCCGGTGGCCGGTCGCGTGCAGCCGGGCGTCAAGGTGCGGGGGCGGGAGTACCTGCGCATCATCTACGGGCCCGACTACACCGGCGGCCTGGACCGGCTGCGCGGGCGTTTCCTGGGCAAGAAGCGGTCGCTGGCGCTGCGCGAGCACGCGCTGGGCATGGAGGCGCTGGCGCGGCTGGCCGGCGGCGAGCCGCTCTGGCGGGTGCACGAGGCGGTCTTCGCCGTCCTCGCCCTTTCGTCCGAGCCGGTCGACCCCCGGCTCTGACCCTCTCCCGTCCCGCCCGGGTGGGGCGCTCAGGCGGACCGGAGGGGGCGCTGGCGCGGGGCCGGCAGGGGCAGGACCTCGCGGCGGAAGTACGCGCCGAGGTCCTCGCCCCGCTCGTACAGCGCCACCACGGCGGCCAGGCAAGGCTCGACGGCGTCGGGGTCGGTGACGCGGCGGCCGCCCAGGTGGGCGCCCGAGCCGTCGTACAGCACCTCGTACATCAGCCCCGACTCGAACACCAGCAGCTCGGGCAGCGGGCCGGACCGCTCCAGAGCGCGGACGGCCGAAGCGGGGACCACGCGGGCCTGCTCGCCGGCCTCGGCGCGGGCGGCGAGCACGTGCAGCTCCCACTGCATGTAGGGGGTGAGCGGCGCGTCGACGACGCGGACCCTGCGGAACTCGGCGTATCCGGCGTAGTCGGCGGTCAGGGAGCCGCGCAGGTCGTCGATCAGCAGGAGGGAACGGTCCCAATCGCCTGCGGCCATCGCCTCCCAGCTCGGCTCGTAGGGCTCGTGGAAGTGCTGGGCCCGCTCGAGCTTCCACACCACGCCTTCGGCGCTCTCGTACGCCCGGCGGAACTCCGGGCCGTACACCTCCGGGGGGAGGACCACCGCGTCGACGTCGCGCACCCTCTGGAACACACGGTGATCAAGCTGATCGTCCGTGATCGGGCCCATGGGCTACTCCTCGTCGTCGGGGGCCGAGCCCGTGGCGGTTCCACTAGGCCGGTGGCGCGCTGATCGCGGGCAACGTGCGCCACCATGCCCGGGTGCGCGCGAGCCGAAACCCGGGAATGACGACGGTCGGGAAGACAGGCCGATCATGAAACGGCTGACTGGAGGCGTCAAGACCCAATTAGCGCCGGCGGTTCCCAGCCGGTCCGCGAGACCCGGCCGGGGAACCGCCGGCGGTGCGTCGGAGGGGCGCCGGCCGGGCCGGCTCAGAGGCGGCGGCCGAGGCGCCCGCGGTGGTGACGGTGGTGGCGGTGGTGGGCCAGCCCCAGCACGGCCATGACGATCCAGACCAGGAACAGCACCTTCAGCACCCCGAAGATAGGCGCCAGCGAGCCCGAGACCGCCGCGGCGATCAGGATGACCGCGAGGATCATGAGCGGGACCGCCGGCACGCCGTGCCGGCGACGCCCCCGGCGGGCCAGGTGCTCGCGGCGGACGGCGGCCATGTGCCCGGCCCACACCGCCGGCCCGTCTTGCGGCGACGGCCAGCCGCCCGCAGGCCACCCGTGCCCGCCGTCCCACGACCCCGGACGCGGCCGGGGACCCGCCCACGGGCCGCGAGGACCCGCCCACGAGCCGCCCGGACCGGCCCACGGGCCGCGGGGGCCGTCCATCGCGGGATGATCGCCCTCGGCCGCGGCGCGCCGAGCGGGGAAGGGCAGGTCGGCCGTCACCCGCCGCAGCTCACCCGCGGTGCGGGCGGCGAGCGCCGTGTCGAGCCGCTCGTCGAGCTCTTCGTGGGTGAGCCGGCCCTGCGCGAAGTGCTCGCGCAGGGCGGCCATCACCTCGTCGCGCTCCGCGTCGCCGATGCGCAGATCGTCCCGCGATGTCATCGAGGCTCACTCCTCCGGGGTGTCGCCGTCGGCCAGGATCTGGTACAGATTGCGCCGGGTGTCGGCGAGGATCTTCTTGGCCTGGCCGACCTGGGCGTCACTCCCAGTCTGCGCGATCTGGAAGAGCGCCGCGGCGGCCTGGCGGCTCAGGTCGAACAATTCGTAGACGCCCTCCTCCATGTTCGGCGTCATGTCCTCCCAAGGCGCCCGCAGCTCATCGGCGTGCTGGGCCACGTAGTCGCGGCCCGCGTCGGTGAGCTGGAAGGTCTTGCGCCCCTCGGTCTCGTCGGCGCGCACGAGGCCCTCGTCGGCGAGCTGCTGGAGCGCCGGGTACACCGCGCCGGGGCTGGGCTTCCAGCCCCCCTCGCTGCGCTCGGCGATCTCCTGGATGATCTGGTAGCCGTTGCGCGGCTCCTCGCCCAGCAGGGCGAGGATGGCGGCGCGGACGTCGCCGCGCTTGGCCTTGCGACCGCCTCTGCCGAACGGCGGCCGCCCGCCCCCGAAGCCCCCGAACGGGAAGCCCTGCCGGAACGGGCCGCCGCCGAAGTCCCACGGGCCGGGGCCCCTGCGGCCGCCCCGGCCCCCCCGGTGGCGGCGCTCGGACCCGGCCTCGTCGTCCTCGCCGGGCACGCCGTGGCGGTGCTGGTGGTGGTGATGCGCCTGGTGCAGGGCGGCCATGGCGCCCAGCAGGCCGAGTGTCATGGGCCGTCCGCCTCGGGGGGTTCCCCAGGGCGCGGCTCCCATCGCGAATCCCGTCATCGTTCTCTCCTCACATCGACGATCGACCTTCGACCGTTCTCGATGCTTCAAAGATATATCGTTAGCGTTCTCAGAACAACCCCCCGAAACCAACTCGCCCACTTCGCGGGTGAAGAAGAACGCCGACGGCGCCGGGGCTCGGAGAAATCAGTGACACACATCACGCTCACCGGGGAACACATGCCGGGATGCGAGCGTTAACAGCATTCGGACGGGTCGTTCCGCTCTGAGAGGGCTGGGGGGTGCTCTTGGAGCGGAACGGCCCCGTCCTTCTTTTTTTCCACGACCCTCGGGCGGTTCTCTCCGCGCTTCCCGGCGTGCGCCGGTCGCCGGGCGCGAGGCGACACGCCGCGCCCCCGGCGGGACACCTCCGCCGCTTGGTGAGGTTTTTGCCATAGGGTGCCCGATCGTGATCGACGCATGATGGGGCATACGCACGCACTCAGCGGGGCGGCGGCCTGGCTGCTGGTCGCGCCGGGTCTGGTGGCGCTGCCGGGCCTGACGGCGCTGTCCGGCCTCACCGGCGACCTGACGCCGGTGGTGGCCAACGCGCTGTCCCCGGCCGAGCTGGTCGCCGGCACGCTCGTCTGCGCGGGCGCGGCGATGCTCCCCGATCTCGACCACCCGCACGCGACGATCGCCCAGACCTTCGGCCCGGCCACCTGGGTGCTGAGCAAGGCGGTCAACTGGGCGAGCGGCGGGCACCGGCACGCCACCCACTCGCTGGCGTTCGCGATCGCCGCCGGCCTCGGCGCGCACCTGCTCGCCGACCACTATTCCATCGGCCGCGACGTCGTGGTCATCCTGATGATCGGCCTCGCGCTGCGGTCGATCGGCATCGGCATCCCCGGCAAGACGATCACCTCGGCGATGGTGAACGTCGGCCTGACCGCCATCGCGTTCATCCTGCTCCACTCCGCCCACGTCGGGTACCTGTGGCTCGGCTTCGCGATCTCGATCGGCTGCCTGGCGCACGTGGTGGGCGACTGCCTGACCGAACGCGGGTGCCCGGTGCTGTGGCCGCTGCGGCACCGGTGGCTGCTGCCGTGGAAGATCGGCATCAAGACCGGGAGGGTGTTCGAGATCAAGATCCTCGGCCCGGTGCTGTCGGTGGTCGTGATCGGCCTGTTCGCCGCACGTCTCATGCCGTCCTTCTAGCGTCTCCCGCTCGCCTCGCCTCGCCGCGGACCGTCCCGCCGTCCCGCCGCCTTGCGTTCCGTCGCCGGGTCCTCGTCGCGCTCATCGCTACCCATGAGTAACTTGATGTCGAGATATAACACCCGATATCTTGATGTCGAGAGATCCGAGAGGCCGTGTTCGGTTAGGAGTACCTAACTGGCGGCGGCACTCCGCCGGTGCGGCAGGATCTATGGGGCGAACCAGGCACAGTCTGCGACCCATCATCAGTGGCGATGAGTGTGAAATGAGGGAGGCGAGTCTCCGTGTCCGCCAACAGCTTCGGCAGCCGTGACACACTCCGCGTCGGTGACGCGGCATACGAGATCTACCGGCTGGACGCCGTCGAGGGGTCGGCGCGCCTTCCGTACAGTCTGAAGATCCTTCTCGAGAACCTGCTGCGCACCGAGGACGGCGCCAACATCACCGCCGACCACATCCGGGCGCTCGGCGGATGGGACCCCACCGCGGCCCCCAGCGTGGAGATCCAGTTCACGCCCGCTCGCGTGATCATGCAGGACTTCACCGGCGTGCCCTGCGTCGTCGACCTGGCCACCATGCGCGAGGCCGTGCGCGACCTGGGCGGCGACCCGGCCAGGATCAACCCGCTGGCGCCGGCCGAGATGGTCATCGACCACTCGGTCATCGTCGACTTCTTCGGCGGCCCCGACTCCTTCCAGCGCAACGTCGAGCGCGAGTACGAGCGCAACCGCGAGCGCTACCAGTTCCTGCGCTGGGGCCAGACGGCGTTCGACGAGTTCAAGGTCGTCCCGCCCGGCACCGGCATCGTGCACCAGGTCAACATCGAGCACCTGGCCCGCGTGGTCATGACCCGCGACGGCAAGGCCTACCCCGACACCTGCGTCGGCACCGACTCCCACACCACCATGGAGAACGGCGTCGGCGTGCTCGGCTGGGGCGTCGGCGGCATCGAGGCCGAGGCCGCCATGCTCGGCCAGCCGATCTCCATGCTGATCCCCCGGGTGGTGGGCTTCCGGCTCACCGGGGAGCTGCCCGCCGGGGCGACCGCCACCGACCTGGTGCTGCGCATCACCGAGATGCTCCGCGAGCACGGCGTCGTCGGCAAGTTCGTCGAGTTCTACGGCGAGGGCGTCGCGGCGGTGCCGCTGGCCAACCGCGCGACGATCGGCAACATGAGCCCCGAGTTCGGCTCCACCTGCGCGATCTTCCCGATCGACGACGAGACGGTGAAGTACCTCACGCTCACCGGCCGCGCCCCCGAGCAGGTCGCCCTGGTCGAGGCGTACGCCAAGGAGCAGGGCCTGTGGCACGACCCCGCGAGCGAGCCGGTCTTCTCCGAGTACATCGAGCTGGACCTGACGACGGTCGTCCCGGCCATCGCCGGCCCCAAGCGCCCGCAGGACCGCATCGCGCTGACCGCCGCCAAGCAGACCTGGCGCCGTGACGTGCGCGTCTTCGTCCCCGACGCCGAGGGCGTGGACGAGGAGGGCAAGGAGTCCTTCCCGGCCTCCGACGCCCCCGCCTCCAACGCCCAGGCCGACGGGCACGACAAGGAGCAGGACAGGCCGCACGCCGCGGCGGCCGCCGAGGGCTCCACCCGGCCGAGCAGCCCCATCCCGGTCACCCTGGCCGACGGCGCCTCCTTCGAGCTGGACCACGGCGCCGTGGTGATCGCCGCCATCACCTCCTGCACCAACACCTCCAACCCGTACGTCATGATCGGCGCGGCCCTGCTCGCCAGGAACGCCGTGGACAAGGGCCTCACCCGCAAGCCCTGGGTGAAGACCTCCCTCGCGCCCGGCTCGCAGGTCGTCACCGGCTACTTCGAGCGGTCCGGCCTGACGCCCTACCTGGACAAGCTCGGGTTCAACCTGGTCGGCTACGGCTGCACCACCTGCATCGGCAACTCCGGCCCGCTGCCGGAGGAGATCTCGGCCGCCGTCCAGGAGGGCGACCTGGCCGTCACCGCGGTGCTGTCGGGCAACCGCAACTTCGAGGGGCGCATCAACCCCGACGTCAAGATGAACTACCTGGCCTCGCCGCCGCTGGTCGTCGCCTACGCGCTGGCCGGCACGATGGACCTGGACCTGGACACCGAGCCGCTCGGCACCGGGACCGACGGCGAGCCGGTGTTCCTCAAGGACATCTGGCCCTCGGCCGAGGAGATCGCCGAGGTCGTCCACTCCTCCATCGGGGAGGACATGTTCCGGCGCGACTACGCCGATGTGTTCAAGGGCGACGACACCTGGCGGTCGCTGCCGATCCCGACCGGCGACACCTTCGAGTGGGACCCCGAGTCGACCTACGTCCGCAAGGCGCCCTACTTCGACGGCATGCCGAGCGAGCCGGAGCCGGTGACCGACATCGCCGGAGCCCGCGTGCTCGCGCTGCTCGGCGACTCGGTGACCACCGACCACATCTCCCCTGCCGGTTCGATCAAGGCCGACTCGCCCGCGGGGCTGTACCTGAAGGAGCACGGGGTCCAGCTCAAGGACTTCAACTCCTACGGCTCGCGCCGCGGCAACCACGAGGTGATGATCCGGGGCACCTTCGCCAACATCCGCCTGCGCAACCAGATCGCGCCCGGCACCGAGGGCGGCTTCACCCGCGACTTCACGCAGGAGGGCGGCCCGGTCTCGACGATCTACGACGCCTCCTCGAACTACCAGGCGGCGGGCGTCCCGCTGGTGGTGCTGGCGGGCAAGGAGTACGGCTCGGGGTCCTCGCGCGACTGGGCCGCCAAGGGCACGGCGCTGCTCGGCGTCCGCGCGGTGATCGCCGAGTCCTACGAGCGCATCCACCGCTCGAACCTGATCGGCATGGGCGTGCTGCCGCTGCAGTACCCCGAGGGCGAGAGCGCCGCCTCGCTCGGCCTCACCGGCGAGGAGACCTTCGACATCACCGGTGTCGAGGAGCTCAACGCGGGGACGACCCCGGCCACCGTCACGGTGAAGGCGGGGGACAAGGAGTTCCAGGCCGTCGTGCGCATCGACACCCCCGGCGAGGCGGAGTACTACCGCCACGGCGGCATCATGCAGTACGTCCTGCGCTCGCTGCTCGCCAAGAGCTGAGACCCCGAGCCGGGCCCGCGGGCCCGGCGGACGGCGGGGCCCGTCGGGGCCCCGCCGACGGGACGTCGCGTCCCGTGCGGCCCGGCGGCACCTGGTGCCCCGGGCCGCACGGCGTCCTGTCGAATCTTTACTCCGCCCGATACCTCCCTTCATATAGCGGAATGTCCCCGCTTGTAGGGTCTGGGAGAAAGGGAGGAGCGCATCATGACGCACGCGATGTCACGGCCGGTTACCCTTTCCCTCGAACGCCCGAACCCCTTCGACCCGCCCGGAGAGCTGGCCCGGTGGCGCGAGGAGGGCCCGATCCGGCCGATGCTGTACGCGGACGGGCACGTGGGATGGCTGGTCACCGGCTATGCCGCCGCGCGCGCCGTGCTCGCCGACCCGAGGTTCAGCACCGACCTGAAGGTGCTGCACCCGCCGGTCGGCGGGCGGCTCACCCAGGCGATGTTCGCCGACGTCCCCGGCTTCTTCCTGCACCAGGACCCGCCCGAGCACACCCGCGTCCGCGGGCTGCTCACCGGCCAGTTCACGCTGCGCCGGGCCAAGGAGATGGAACCGAGGATCGCCCAGATCGCCGAGGACCTTCTGGACGCGATGGAGAAGGCCGGCCCGCCGGTCGACCTGGTGCGCGCGTTCGCCCTGCCGCTGCCCTCTCTGGTGATCTGCGAGCTGATCGGCGTGCCCGTCGAGGCGCAGGAGGACTTCCAGCGGCAGTCGGAGGTGATGCTCGATCTCGCCTCCACCCCGGAGATGGTCCGCCGGGCGAAGGACGAGCTGATGCGGTTCATGCTGGAGCTGGTGGACGGCAAACGGGCGCGGCCGGCGCAGGACCTGATCGGCAACCTGGTGGCGACCCGGCAGCTCACCAAGGAGGAGATCGCCGGCGTGGCGATGCTGCTGGTGATCGCCGGCCACGAGACGACCGCCAACATGCTGGCGCTCGGCACCTTCGCGCTTCTGCGCAATCCCGGGCAGCTCGCCGCGCTGCGCGAGGACCCCGGCCGCCGGGCCGGGGCCGCGGTGGAGGAGCTGATGCGCTACCTGAGCATCATCCACATCGGCCTGCTCCGCTCGGCCACCGAGGACGTCCTGGTCGAGGGCCACATGATCAGGGCGGGGGAGACGGTGACGGTGTCGGTGGCCGCCGCCGACCGCGACCCCGCGCAGTTCCCGGCCCCCGACGCCTTCGACGTCACCCGCCCGGCGACCGGGCACCTGGCCTTCGGGCACGGCGTCCACCAGTGCATCGGCCAGCAGCTCGCGCGCGCCGAGATGCGCGCCGGCTATCCCGCGCTGCTGCGGCGCTTCCCCGGCCTGCGCCTGGCCATCGAACCCGAGCAGGTCGCGACGCGGTCGGACATGGCGATCTACGGGGTGCACCGGCTCCCGGTCGCCTGGTGACCTCCGCAAGGCCCCGATCAGCGGTTGCGGGCGGCCGATAATCCGTTGCGGCGGGTGGGCGGCCTGCCTCTACTGTGCCACGCATGGGTGTCGAGGGCTTTTACGTGCTGGTCGCCGGCGTGGCGGTGTTCGTGGGCGCCATCGTGCAGGGAGGGGTGGGCTTCGGCCTCGGCCTGGTGGCCGCGCCGCTGATCACGGTGCTCGATCCGAGCGTGATGCCGGGGGCCGTCCAGATCGTCAACGTGACGCTGCCGCTGTTCACCCTGGCCGCCGAGTGGCGCAGGGTCGACTGGAGGGGCCTGGGGTTCGCGCTGCTCGGCCGGCTGCCGGGCAGCGCCCTCGGCGCGCTGGTCGTCGTGTACGTCAGCACCCGCGTTCTCGGCCTGTTCGTCGGCCTCATGGTGCTGGTCGCGGTGGCGGTCACCGCCTCGGCGGTCGCCGTCCCGCGCAACGGGGCCACGCTGGCCGGCGCGGGGTTCATCTCGGGGATCACCGGCACGGCGACCGGCATCGGCGGCCCGCCCATGGGCATCGTCTACCAGCACGCCAAGGGGCCGCAGATCCGGGCGACGCTCGCCCTGTACTTCTTTCTCTCGGCCGCGCAGTCGCTGGCCCTGCTCGCCGCCGTCGGCAAGCTGCCCGCCCGGTCGGCGCTGGCCGGGGCCGTGCTCATCCCGTTCATGGTCGCGGGCTTCGCCGTCTCCGGCCCGCTGCGGCGGTTCCTGGACGGCGGGCGGGTCAGGGCGGGAATCCTCGCGGTAGCCGCCATGTCAGCTCTTGTGTTGATCGGGCAGAGCCTGGGCAGTTAAGGGCGCGTTTCCCGATTGTTACCGGAGACAACAAATCTTGACCCTTCCAGGTCTGGTATCCGGCCCCGGGACGGAATACGTTGCCGCAAACAACATTCAAGGAAACGGCAAAACCGCGACCCGGTGACAGCCGTGCCATCCCCGGTCAGAGCTCGGCCGGGCACCTCCCGAACAGACCCCCGTGCCACGCCGTCAGTGGCCATCTCTGTAGAAAGGACCCGGTGCATCCATGCGCAAGGGGATCCTCGGCCTGACCGCCGCCGCGGCGGCGCTCTCTCTCGGTCTCACCGCCTGCGGGGGCGACAGCGGTGACTCCGGCGCGGCTCCGAGCGGCAGCGCCCCGGCGTCGTCCGCCGCCGCCAAGCCGGCGGGCAAGATCGGCGTCATCCTTCCCGACAGCAAGTCCTCCCCCCGCTGGGAGACCGCGGACCACAAGTACCTCGAAGAGGCCTTCAAGGCCGCCGGGGTCGAGTACGACATCCAGAACGCGCAGAACGACAAGACCGCGTTCCAGACGATCGCCGACCAGATGATCACCAACGGCGCCACCGTGCTGCTGATCGTCAACCTGGACAGCGGCACCGGCAAGGCCGTCATCGACAAGGCCAAGGGCCAGGGCGTCCCGGTCATCGACTACGACCGCCTCACGCTCGGCGGCGGCGCCTCGTACTACGTCAGCTTCGACAACGTCAAGGTCGGCCAGCTTCAGGGCGAGGGCCTGGTGAAGTGCCTGACCGACAAGAAGGTCGACAAGCCCATCATCGCCGAGCTGAACGGCTCGCCCACCGACAACAACGCCACGCAGTTCAAGGAGGGCTACGACGGCGTCCTGAAGCCCAAGTACGACTCGGGCGACTACAAGAAGGGTCCCGACCAGTCGGTTCCCGACTGGGACCCGCGCAAGGCCAACACGATCTTCGAGCAGATGCTGACCTCCGAGCCCAAGATCGGCGGCGTGCTCGCCGCCAACGACAACCTGGGCAACGCGGCCATCACCGTGCTGAAGAAGCAGAAGCTCAACGGCAAGGTCCCGGTGACCGGGCAGGACGCCGGCGTCCAGGGCCTGCAGAACATCCTGGTCGGCGACCAGTGCATGACGGTCTACAAGGCGGTCAAGCAGGAGGCCGACGCCGCGGCCAAGCTCGCCGTCGCGCTCGCCAAGGGTGAGAAGCCCACGGTCAGCGGCACGACCAAGGACACCCAGACCGGCCAGGACGTCCCCGCCGTCCTGCTCGACCCGCTGGCGGTCACCTTCGAGAACGTCAAGGACGTCGTCGCGGACGGGTTCGTCACCAAGGACGAGCTGTGCAAGGGCGAGTACGCCGACAAGTGCACCGAGGCCGGAGTCCAGTAGAACCGCGGTTCGGCACGGCTCACGCTCCCGCGGGGAGGTCCCGGCAAGGGGCCTCCCCGCGGGGATGCGGGTGACGTACCGTCAGTCCCTGAGGAGCAACGTGTCATCCCAACCCGTCCTGGAGATCCGGGGGCTCGACAAGAGCTTCGGTCCCGTGCAGGTGCTGCACAATGTCGCCTTCTCGGCCTACGCCGGTGAGGTCACCTCCCTGGTCGGCGACAACGGCGCAGGCAAGTCCACCATGGTCAAGTGCATCGGCGGCACCTACACGGCCGACGCGGGGGAGTTCCTGTTCGACGGCAGGCCCGTGCAGGTCAACAGCCCCCGTGAGGCCGCCGACCTCGGCATCGAGATCGTCTACCAGGACCTCGCCCTCTGCGACAACCTCGACATCGTCCAGAACATGTTCCTCGGCCGCGAGAAGAAGAGCGGCCTGGTGCTGGACGAGGCGACGATGGAGGAGATGGCGGCCAAGACGCTCGACAGCCTCTCGGTGCGCACCGTCAAGTCGATCCGCCAGCACGTGTCGAGCCTGTCCGGCGGCCAGCGGCAGACCGTGGCCATCGCCAAGGCCGTGCTGTGGAACAGCAAGGTCGTCATCCTGGACGAGCCGACCGCGGCGCTCGGCGTCGCCCAGACCGCCCAGGTGCTGGAGCTGGTGCGCCGCCTGGCCGACAACGGCCTGGCCGTGATCCTCATCTCCCACAACATGAACGACGTCTTCGCCGTCTCCGACCGCATCGCGGCGCTCTACCTCGGCCGGATGGCCGCCCAGGTCAAGGCGTCCGACGTCACCCACTCACAGGTCGTCGAGCTGATCACCTCGGGACGCAGTGGCGAGCTCGGCCTGCAGAACGTCAACGGAGTCACCGCATGAGTACGACGATGGTTCCCGACAAGCAGACCGCGGCGCCGGCCCCGAGCCTCAGCGGCAACGCCCGTGCCTACATCGGACGCGTCCGGGGTGGTGACATGGGCGCGCTGCCCGCCATCCTCGGGCTCCTCGTCCTGTGCACGGCCTTCGCCGTCCTGCGGCCGGTGTTCCTCTCGGCGATCAACTTCGCCAACCTGTTCACCCAGGGCGCCGCGATCAGCGTGATCGCCATGGGGCTGGTCTTCGTCCTGCTGCTCGGCGAGATCGACCTGTCCGCCGGGTACACCAGCGGCGTGTGCGCCGCGGTGCTCGCGGTGATGATGACCCAGAACGGGCAGCCGTGGTACCTCAGCGTGGGGGCGGCGATCCTCACCGGCGTCGTGATCGGCCTGATCCTCGGCGCGCTGGTCGCCAAGCTCGGCATTCCCTCGTTCGTGGTGACCCTGGCCGCCTTCCTGGGCTTCCAGGGCCTGCTGCTGGTGCTGGTCAACGAGGGCAACAACATCGCCATCCGCGACCCGCTGATCATCGCGATCGAGAACAAGAACCTGCCGCCGTCCCTGGGCTGGATCCTCTACGCGGTGTGCGTCCTGGTCTACGCCGCCATCCAGGTCGTGCGGGCGCGCCGCCGCGCCGGGCGCGGGCTCGCCGCCGACACCGCCGGCATCATCGCCGTCAGGGTGGGCGCCCTGGTGATCCTCGGAGGCCTGGCCGTCTATGCCCTGAACCTCGAGCGCAGCCGCAACGCCCTGCTCGTGTCGCTCAAGGGCGTGCCGATCGTCGTGCCGGTCGTGCTGGCCCTGCTGATCATCTGGACGTTCGTCCTGCGCCGCACCGCCTACGGGCGGCACATCTACGCGGTCGGCGGCAACGCCGAGGCGGCCCGCCGCGCGGGCATCAACGTGGACCGCATCCGGGTCAGCGCCTTCGTCATCTGCTCGGGCATGGCCTCGATCGGCGGCATCATCCTGGCCTCCCAGGCCAGCTCGGTCGACCCGAGCACGGGCGGCAGCGACGTGCTGCTGTTCGCCGTCGGCGCCGCGGTCATCGGCGGCACGAGCCTGTTCGGCGGCAAGGGCCGGGTGCTGGACGCCATCCTCGGCGGCGCCGTGGTCGCCGTGATCAACAACGGCATGGGCCTGATGGGCTACAGCGCCAGCGTCAAGTACATCGTCACCGGGCTGGTGCTGCTGCTGGCCGCCGGGGTCGACGCGCTGTCGCGCAAGCGGGCGGCCGCCTCTGGGCTCAGGTGATCGCCGGTCCGGTGCCACCTGACCCCCCACCCGGACCGGACGATCAACGAGCAGAGGAACGCCGATGATGCGCGCGGGACCCTCGCAGGAGGAGATCCGCCGCCACAACCTCGGAGCCCTGCTGCGTCACGTGCACCTGGGCGGCCCGACGTCCCGCGCCGAGCTGACCACGCGGATGGGGCTCAACCGCAGCACCATCATGGCCCTGACCGCCGACCTGACGGCGGCGGGCCTGGTGCGGGAGGAGCTGCCCAGGGAGACCGGCAGGGCCGGGCGCCCCTCCCTCGTGGTGCGGCCCGAGTCGGCGCGCGTGTACGTGCTCGCGTACGACATCGGGGTCGATCGCCTGGTGGCCGCGCGGGTGGGGCTCGGCGGGGTGATACTCGACCGGCGCGAGACCACCCGCCGGCGCGGGGTGTTCGCCATGGAGAACGAGGTCGAGCGCCTGGCCGCGTTCACCGGGCAGATGCTGGGCAAGACCCGCTCCGACACCGTGTGCGTCGGCGCGGGCGTGGCCTTCTCCGGCGGGGTGCGGCACTCTGATGGGTTCGTCCGCTTCAGTCCCAACCTGGGGGTCTTCGACATTCCGCTGGGCGAGGAGCTGGAACGCAGGCTGGGGCTCGGGGTGCCGGTCGTCGTGGGCAACGACGCCAACGTGGGCGCGCTGGCCGAGCAGGCGCGCGGGGTCGGCGTCGGAAGCCGTGACCTGATCTACCTGCACGGGGATGTCGGCGTCGGCGGCGGCATCATCACCGCGGGCCAGCTGCTCGGCGGGCACGGCGGCTACGGCGGCGAGGTCGGCCACATGGTGGTCAACGCGGGCGGCCGGCCCTGCGGGTGCGGGTCGCACGGCTGCCTGGAGGCCGAGGTGGGGGAGCGCGCGCTGCTGGAGGCCGCCGGCCGGTTCGGCCCGCAGATCGGGCGCGACGCCGTGCGCGCCGTCGTGGACGCCGCCGACCGGGGCGACAGCATCGCCCAGGAGGCGCTGGCGCGCGTCGGTGACTGGCTCGGCCTGGGCGTGGCCAACCTGGTCAACATCTTCAACCCCGAGATCGTCATCTTCGGCGGCATGCTGCGCGAGATCTACCTGGGGGCGGCGGCGCAGGTGCGCAGCCGCATCACCACCGACGTGCTGTACGCCTCCCGCGAGACCCTGCGCCTGCGCACCCCGATGCTCGGCGACGACACCACCCTGGTGGGCGCGGCCGAGCTGGCGTTCGCCCGGGTGCTCGCCGACCCCCTGGACGCCCTGGCCCGGGTCGGGGCCTGAGCGGCGGCGGCCGGGCTACGCGGGCGCGGAGGCGACCATCGCCGCGCCGGCGCCCCAGGTGTTGCAGGCGCCGGGGCCGGCGGCCTTGAAGCCGCGGCTCAGCCAGTTGGCGATGGTGCGCCCCTTGCCGTGGTCGCGCACCTTGGTGCGCTCGTCGCCGCTCTCGCGGGTGGCCTCCAGCAGATAGTCCCAGTCGTCGGAGGTGCGGTCCAGGGAGTCCCAGACGCTGCCGATGAACGCCCCGGCGAAGCACTCGGCCTGCAGTTCCAGGCGGCGGTACTGCTCGTAGTACTCCGGCTTGCCGCGGTAGGCCAGGCCGTTGAACGCGGCCTCGATGCCGGACAGGTTCTGCACGTGGTGGCCGTACTCGTGGGCGATCACGTCCATCAGGAACAGGTCCTCGGCCTGCCGGGTGAGGTGCTTGTCGAGCATGATGACGATGCGCCGCTGCGAGGGGCAGTACAGCCCCTGGGCGTTCTTGGGCCAGCTGTGCCCGCACACGCGTCCCGGCCGGGTGATGAACTGCACACCCGGCTCGGAGAAGCGGATGCGCGCCTTGGCGAGCTGGGTCTTCCACGACGCGCCGAGGCAGTCCAGCAGCGGCAGCACGTATCTCTTGGCGGAGGCGACGCTGCCGGGTGTCACGGGCTTCTCCGGGCACCGCGCCGCGGGGAGCCTTCCGGAGGTGTACAGGGGGCTGCGGGTCAGCGCGGCGCGCTTCACCGGGTAGGACGCCGCTGTCGCGGGGATGCCCGGCGCCGAGGCCGCGAGGCAGAGACCCGTGAGTAGTCCGGCCGACAGCGTGGTGGAGCGCTTTCGACTGATCACAGCAGAGGAGAGTAGCCGCTATGTATGCGTAAGGGCCGATAAATGAGGCAGATCGGGTCCGGGGGTCCGTCTCAGGAGACCGCGGACGCCGAGGCGCTCCAGGTGTTGCAGGCGGAGGGCGAGGCGGCGCGGAAGCCGCGGTCCAGCCATCCGGCGATGTTGGCGCCCTTGCCGTGGTCGCGCACCTTGTAGTTCTCGTCGCCGCTGCGGCGTTCGACGGCCAGCAGGTCCTTCCATTCCGCGCCGGTGCGCTTCAGGGAGGGCCACACGCCGCCGATGAAGACCCCGCCCAGGCACTCGGCCTGAAGCTCGTGCCTGCGGTCCTGCTCTTCGGCCTCCGCCCTGCCGCGGCTGTCCATCACGTTGTAGGCGCGGGCTATGCCGGCCAGGTACTGCACGTGGTGGCCGTACTCGTGGGCGATCACGTCCATCAGGAACAGGTCCTGGGGGGTGGCCACGCTGTCCTTGTCCAGCAGCACGGTGATCCGCCGGTCGCGGCCGCAGTACAGCGCCTGGACGTCGTGGCCCCACTTGTCGCCGCACGTCCGCTCGGGTTTGGTGATGAACCTCACAGTCGGCGTGCTGAACGGGATGCGGGCCTTCTGGAGCTGCACCGCCCACACGGCGTCCAGGCACCGCAGCAGCGGCGTGAGGTAGGCGCGCACCGAGGCCACGTCGCCGGGCCGCACCGGCCGCTCCGGGCAGGAGCTCCACGGCAGGCGGCCCGTCGTGTACAGGGGATTTCGCGTCAGGACGCCCGCGTCGCCGACCGGGTAGGCGGCCGGGTTGGCGGCCGGGTTGGCGGCCGGGTTGGCGGCCGGGTTGGCGGCCTGGGCGGCGGCGGCCGGCCCACTGCCGACGACCAATCCGGCAATAAGCATGAACAGCACAGGCAGCGACGAAGTTCGCATGGTTCCGTGAGGGTACGCGAGCTGCGCGCTTGGCGTAAAACCGATCTAATGTGGACAAGTTGTGGAGGTTTTCCGTGCATGTCCCAAAGGCGCCGCAGGGGTGGGACCCTGGGGGCGAGCCGGAGGGGCGGACCCCTCCGGTGAATAGACTCGACGGGCGTCGGTAAGAGGCGGAGGAGATGATTCCGTGAGCGAGCGGACCCAGCGAACCGAAGGTTCGGGCGCGGACAAGGCCGGCCTGCTGGAATCGGTGAAGGGTCCGGGAGATCTCAAGCGCCTGGAGGCCGGCGAGCTGCCCGCCCTGGCGGCCGAGATCCGCGACCTGCTCGTGTCCATCACCTCCCGCACCGGCGGCCACCTCGGCCCGAACCTCGGGGTCGTCGAGCTGACCATCGCGCTGCACCGGGTGTTCGACTCCCCGCGCGACCGCATCCTGTGGGACACCGGCCACCAGGCCTACGTCCACAAGATGCTCACCGGCCGCTCGGGCGACTTCGACACCCTGCGCCAGGAGGGCGGCCTGTCGGGCTACCCGTGCCAGGCCGAGTCCGACCACGACGTCATCGAGAACTCCCACGCCTCCACCGCCCTGTCCTACGCCGACGGGCTCGCCAAGGCCTACAAGCTGCGCGGCGAGGCCGACCGCACGGTCGTCGCGGTCATCGGCGACGGCGCGCTGACCGGCGGCATGGCCTGGGAGGCGCTCAACAACATCGCAGGCCACGCCAAGGACCCCGACCTGCCGCTGGTCATCGTGGTCAACGACAACGGCCGGTCCTACTCGCCCACCATCGGCGGGCTCGCCTCCCACCTGGCGTCCCTGCGCATGACCCAGAGGTACGAACACCTGCTGGAGTCCGTCAAGCACAACCTCAGCCGGGTGCCCGTGGTCGGCCCGCCGCTGTACGAGACGCTGCACGGCGTCAAGAAGGGCATCAAGGACGTCCTGGCGCCCCAGGTGATGTTCGAGGACCTCGGCCTGAAGTACGTCGGCCCGATCGACGGCCACGACGAGCAGGCCGTCGAGGCCGCGCTGCGCAAGGCCCGCGCCTTCCGCGGGCCGGTCATCGTGCACGTCCTCACCATCAAGGGCAACGGCTACTCCCACGCCGAGAACCACGACGAGGACCGCTTCCACTCGCCCGCGCCGTTCGACCCGCTCACCGGCGAGGAGCAGCCCAAGCCGCACAGCTGGACCAACGTCTTCGGCCAGGAGCTCGTGCGCCTCGGCGCCGAGCGCCGCGACATCGTGGCGATCACCGCGGCCATGCTGCACCCCACGGGCCTGGCCGCCTTCGCCGAGGCCTACCCCGACCGCACCTACGACGTCGGCATCGCCGAGCAGCACGCCTTCACCAGCGCCGCCGGCCTGGCCCTCGGCGGGCTGCACCCCGTGGTCGCCGTCTACGCCACCTTCCTCAACCGGGCCTTCGACCAGCTCCTCATGGACATCGCCCTGCACCGCCTGCCGGTCACCGTCGTGCTCGACCGCGCCGGGGTCACCGGGGACGACGGGCCCAGCCACAACGGCATGTGGGACATGTCCATCCTCCAGGTCGTCCCGGGGCTGTCGATCGCCGCGCCGCGCGACGCCGCCCGGCTGCGCGAACTGCTCGCCGAGGCCGTCGAGGTCGACGACGGCCCGACCGTGGTGCGCTTCCCCAAGGGCGCCCTCGGCCCCGAGATCCCCGCCGCCGGGCGCCTGGGCCGCATGGACGTGCTGCGCGCGGGCGGCCAGGACGCCGACGTCCTGCTGGTCGCGGCCGGTGCCATGGCCCAGCCCGCCCTGGACGCCGCCGTGCTGCTGGACGCGCAGGGCATCTCGGCCACCGTGGTCGACCCGCGCTGGGTCAAGCCGCTGGACGAGGCTCTGGCCAAGGCCGCCGCGGCCCACCGGCTGGTCGCCGTGGTGGAGGACAACGGCCGGGTCGGCGGGGTCGGCGACGCCGTCGCCCGCCTGCTCAGGGACGCCGGGGTCGACGTCCCGGTGCGCACCTTCGGCATCCCGCAGCGGTTCCTCGACCACGCCAAGCGGGCCAAGATCCTCGCCGAGATCGGCCTCACCGGGCAGGACCTCGCCCGGGAGATCACCGGCGCGGTCGCCGGCCGCTCGGCCACCCTGGAGGGCGACCCCGCCCGCTGAGCCGCCCCGCACCGGCCGCCGCCCGGGCGGCCGGTGCCTTCCCCTCACCACCTCGACGAACCCGCCCTACAGGCTCCCGTGACCCTGAGCCGGGCGGCGCCCCGAACGCGGAAGGATGTTCACCCGCCCTGTGGGTAGGCATGACCTGCGCTTTCATGGGCAGGCGTCCTCGCGGTCATCGAGGAAAGGGGCACGCGGATGTCGGTTTTCCGGACGAAGTCTGTTGAACGGTCGATCGAGGACACCGAGGCGCCCGAGCACCGGCTCCGGCGCAACCTGAGCGCGCTGGACCTGACCGTCTTCGGGGTCGGAGTGATCGTCGGCACCGGCATCTTCGTCCTGACCGGCCAGGTCGCCCGCGACACCGCCGGACCGGCCGTCGCGCTGTCGTTCGTCGTCGCGGGCGTCGTCTGCGCGCTCGCGGCGCTCTGCTACGCCGAGTTCGCCTCCACCGTGCCGGTCGCCGGGTCGGCCTACACCTTCTCCTACGCCACCATCGGCGAGTTCCCCGCGTGGATCGTCGGCTGGGACCTGATGCTGGAGCTCGCGCTCGGCGCCGCGGTCGTCGCCGTCGGCTGGTCGGGGTACTTCTCCGAGCTGATGGCTTCGCTCGGGGTGCACCTGCCGGACTCCCTCGCCGGCGAGCACGCGACGTTCAACGTGCCCGCCGTCGTCGTCGTGCTCGCGCTGACCGCCGTGCTGGCGGCCGGAATCAAGCTGTCCGCGCGGATCAACCTGGTCATCGTCACGGTCAAGGTGGCCGTGGTCCTGCTGGTCATCGTCGCGGGCCTGTTCTTCGTCAAGGGCGCCAACTACACCCCCTTCGTCCCGGACGCGCAGCCGACCCCGGCCGTGCACGGCCTCAAGGCGCCCCTGATCCAGGTGGTCTTCGGCATCACCCCGGTCGCCTACGGCCTGCTCGGGGTGTTCGTCGGGGCGGCCGTCGTCTTCTTCGCCTTCATCGGCTTCGACGTGGTGGCCACCGCCGCCGAGGAGACCCGCAGGCCCCAGCGCGACCTGCCGATCGGCATCATCGCCTCCCTGGCCGTGTGCACCGTCCTGTACGTCGCGGTCTCGCTGGTGGTCGTCGGGATGCAGCCGTACAACCGGCTCAGCCGCTCGGCCCCGCTCGCCGGAGCCTTCCGCGTTGTCGGGCAGGACTGGCTCGCCACCATCATCAGCATCGGGGCGCTCGCCGGTCTGACCACGGTCGTGATGATCCTCATGCTGGGCCAGAGCCGCATCTTCTTCGCGATGAGCCGCGACCGGCTGCTTCCCGGCGGCCTGGCCGCCGTGCACCCGCGGTTCGGCACCCCCTACCGCATCACGATCATCATCGGCGTGGTCACCGCGCTGCTGGCCGGGTTCATCCCGCTGTCCGCGCTGGCCGAGCTGGTCAACATCGGGACGCTGTTCGCCTTCGTCCTGGTCTCGGTCGGGGTGATGATCCTGCGGCGGACGCGGCCCGACCTGCCCAGGGCGTTCCGCACGCCGCTGGTGCCCGTGGTGCCCGTCCTGTCGGTGCTCGCCTGCCTCTACCTGATGCTGAACCTGCCGGTCGAGACCTGGGTGCGGTTCCTGGTCTGGATGGCCCTGGGCATCGTGCTGTACTTCGCCTACGGGCGGAGGCACAGCCGGGTCGAGGAGCCCTCGCCGGCCCGCGCCGGGTAGCCGGGGCGCCGCGACGGAGGTCGTGACCGGGCACTCCAGAAGCGCCGCACAATTGAGGGAGGGGCGGCAGGCAGGAGGAGGACCGCCATGATCACGCTTGAGGACGTCGCCAGGCACGCGGGGGTGTCACTGGCCACGGCGTCGCGGGTGCTCAACGGCAGCAGCCGCCAGGTCGGCGCGGCCCTGCGCGTCAGGGTCGAGTCCTCGGCCGCCAAGCTCGGCTACCGCGTGGACGCCGCCGCCCAGACGCTGGCACGGGGCGCCAGCAACGTCGTGGGCGTGATCATCCAGGACCTCACCGACCCCTACTTCGCCGCCATCGCCGACGGCGCCATCCGCTCGGCCGACCTGCACGACATGGTGGTGACCCTCGGCACCACCTACCGCGACCCCGAGCGCGAGATCGCCCTGGTGGCCACGCTGAACGCCCAGCGGGCCCGCGCGGTCCTGATCACCGGGTCCCGCGTCGACGACGCCTACCTGCTCGGCAGGCTGCGCGCCGAGCTGGAGGTGTACCGCGCCTCCGGCGGCCGGGTCGCCATGATCGGGCAGGACCTCCTCGGCACCGACACCGTGGCCCCGCTCAACCGCGAGGGCGCCCGCGAGCTGGCCCACGCGATCGCCGGCCAGGGCCACCGCCGGTTCGCCGTGCTGGCCGGTCCCAAGCGGCTGTTCACCGCCGCCGACCGCACGCTGGGCTTCCTCGAAGGGCTGTCGGAGCTCGGCCTGCCCGCGCCCGTCGTCGTGCACGGCGGGTTCGACCGCGACGGCGGGCAGGCCGCGGCCGAGGAACTGCTGGACATGGGCGCCGAGGTCACCTGCGTGTTCGCGGTGAACGACGTCATGGCGATGGGGGCGCTGGCCGCCTTCCGCGCCCGCGGCGTCGAGGTGCCCGGCGAGCTGTCCCTGGCCGGATTCGACGACATCCCCACGCTGCGCGACGTGGTCCCCTCGGTGACCACCGTGCGGCTGCCGCTGTCGCACATGGGGTCCATGGCCCTTGATCTCGCGCTCTCCAGCGAGGACGCGCCCCGCGTGGAGCCGGTGGCCGGGCAGGTCGTGCTCCGCGAGAGCGTCCGCAAGCTGGGCGCCCCGGGCACGGCCGCGACCACCACGGCCCCGGCGGCGCACACCCCGGTCACTCCCTGAGGCGGCGCACACCCCGCCTGCCCGGGTGCGGCCCCTGGCGGGCTCGCGGAGGCGGCGCTCAGCCGCCGAGGTCCTCCTTGGCCGCCAGGCGGATCAGCGCCTTGGACAGCGGGTGGGCGGTCAGGGCGATCTGCCACTCGCGCGCGCCGAGCCGGCGCAGCCGCTCGGCCACCGCGTCGTCGCCGAGGTCGTCCGGCGGCTCCCAGGTGAGACGGCGCACGGCCTCGGGCTGCAGGAGGTTCTCCGTGGGCATGTGGTTGGCGTCGGCGAGCGCGGCGATGGCCGTGCGGGCGGCGGCCAGCCGCCTGGCCGCGGCGGGGTCGCGGTCGGCCCACCGGTTGGCGGGCGGCGGACCGTCGCCGGGGCCGCTCTGCTGCGGCAGCTCCGCCTCGGTCAGCACGCGCGCCCGGCCGATGGCGTTCAGCCAGTCGCGCAGATGGCGCCGCGCGCTGCGCCCGGTGAACGGGGGGATCTCGGTCAGCGCCTTGGTCGTGCGCGGCTGCTCGAGCGCGGCGGTGACGATGGCCGAGTCGGGCAGCACCCGGCCCGGGGCCAGGTCGGCCTCCCGCGCGAGCTCGTCGCGCAGCGTCCACAGCTCGCGCACCACCGCCAGGCCGCGCAGCGAGCGCACCCGGTGGATGCCCGACGTGCGCCGCCACGGGTCGACGCGCGGCGGCGCCGGGGGAGCGGCGAGGATCGCGGCGAACTCCTCCTGCGCCCAGGGCAGCTTGCCGCTGCTCTCCAGCTCCGCGTAGAGCATGTCCCGCAGCTCGATGAGCACCTCGACGTCCAGCACGGCGTAGCGCAGCCAGTCCTCGGGCAGCGGGCGGTGGGACCAGTCGGCCGCCGAGTGGCCCTTCTCCAGGCGCAGGCCGAGGACGTTCTCCACCATCGTGCCGAGGCCGACGCGCTCGTAGCCGAGCAGCCGCCCGGCCAGTTCGGTGTCGAAGAGCCTGCGGGGGACCAGGCCCAGCTCGGCCAGGCACGCGAGGTCCTGCGTGGCGGCGTGCAGCACGATCTCGGCGCCGTCCAGCGCGGCGTCCAGCCGCGACAGGTCGGGGCAGGAGATGGGGTCGATCAGCGCGCTGCCGGCCCCGGCGCGGCGCAGCTGGACCAAGTAGGCGCGGCCGCTGTAGCGGTAGCCGGAGGCGCGCTCGGCGTCGACGGCGACCGGGCCGGTGCCCTGGGCGAACGCCTGTACGGCCGCGGCGAGCGCGGCGGGGTCCTCGATGACCGGCGGGATTCCCTCGCGGGGCTCCAGAAGCGGCACTATCTCGGATGCGGGGATGATCTCTTCGTCGGTCACGTCCTGAAGGACTCCGGGTCTTCGCGACGCGCGGTCCGCGGCTGCAGGGCCGCGACGTCAGGTGGCAGGGGTGGGATGCCCGCGGCGAGGCAGATGAGGTCGCACCAGGCGGCGACGTGGGCCGACAGGTCCTCCTCCAGGGGGGACCACGAGGCCCGCAGCTCCAGCTCGGTGGTGACCGGGTCGTCGGCCTTGTTGCCGAAGCCCTCCGACACCGCGCGGGTGACGGTGCCGCCGGCGGCGGCGTACCGCGCCTGGTGGGAGTCCAGGGACTCGGTCAGCCAGCTCCACGCCACCGGGCCGAGCATCGGGTCGGAGGTGATCTCCGGCTCCATGTCGGCGCGCACGTAGGCGACCAGGCGGAAGGGGCCGTCCCACCCGCGCTGGCCGTCGGGGTCGAACAGCATGATCAGCCGGCCGACCGCGAGCTCGTCGTCGTCGCGGTAGACCGACGCGCCGACCGCGCCGGAGTAGGGGGCCAGCCGCTGGGGGGCGGGGATGTCCTCCAGCTCGATCTCGGGCCTGACCTCGGTGGGACGCAGGCTTTCCAGCGCCCGCCGGAATGCGGCGGGGGCCGGTGGCGCGTCACCGATGGTCATGATGGCAGCGTAGGACGGAGCGGGCGGGGCCGGAAGCAGGGGGGTATGCGCGGAGGACACCGAAGGTGATCAAGCCGTCATCACCGGTGCGCCGCCACGCTCCATGGAGACCCGGTCGTGGCGCAGGTGGTGGCGGGGTTGCTCCTCGAACCCCTGCTCGCCGGCACGGAGCGCACAATGCACAGTGCGGTGCTCGGAGGAACTCCACATCGCGGTCATCGCGGGCCTTTCGTCGGGTCCCAAGATCGAGTGCTCGCACGGACAGGAGCGCGCGCCGCCGCCTGGCCGGCGCATCCCCGCGCGCGCCATGTCCGTGAACTCGAGGGCTGGTCCGACGTTGACACGTCACGGCGACATTTCCCCGCAACGCGCTCGGCGTGTCCCGAAAGTGGTCACCGAATCAGCGCCGCGCGGTGATTTGGCGAGCATTTGAACCAGCCGTGACATGATCACGAACCTCGCGTGAGACGTACTGTACCTGCGCTTGGCCGCTGATTGGCGCGGTCGGCGGCCGTCCGGGCCGCAGACTGCCCCTACTGAACCAGACATATTGTACGGATCGCCACGTCGTTCACCATGACCGGACATCGGCCTGGTAGGTAACTTTTTCGCGGCAAACTTTGCCGTCGCCCTCCAGGAAGGCGGCGGACTTGTTTCCGCCGGGCCCGCCGGCGCCGCCTTCAACGGCCGCGTGGCCCTCCGACGGCCGCGTGGCCCCTGCGTGCGGCCGCCGGCCCCCTTCCGCGCGGCGCGGCCCCCCTGTTCCCCCGGCCAGGCGATGCTCCGACCACGTGACCGGCGTGGCACTCTGGTCAGGTGAATCCCGAGACCGCCGAGTCCCCGTTCATCCGCGCGTGCAGAGGTCTGCCCGTGCCGCACACGCCCGTCTGGTACATGCGTCAGGCTGGGCGCGCGCTGCCGGAGTACCGCGCCGTGCGCGCCGATGTGCCCATGCTCACGGCCTGCGCCACGCCCGACCTCATCGTGGAGATCACGATGCAGCCCGTGCGGCGGTACGGCGTGGACGCGGCGATCTTCTTCAGCGACATCGTCGTGCCGCTCAAGGCCATCGGCGTCGACCTGGACCTCCGGCCCGGCGTCGGCCCCGTCATCGCCGCCCCGATCAGGGACGCCGCCGCGGTCGCCGCGCTGCGCGACCTGACGCCCGGCGACGTGCCCTACGTCACCGAGGCCATCGGCGCGCTGACCAAGGAGCTCGGCCCCACGCCGCTCATCGGCTTCGCCGGAGCCCCCTTCACGCTGGCGTCCTACCTCATCGAGGGCGGCCCGTCCAAGAACCACGACCACACCAAGGCCATGATGTACGGCGAGCCGGCGCTGTGGCACGCGCTCATGGACCGCCTCACCCAGATCACGCTGGCCTACCTGCGGGTCCAGGCGGACGCCGGCGCCTCGGCCCTCCAGCTGTTCGACTCCTGGGTCGGCGCGGTGGCCCCCGACGACTACCGCGAGTTCGTCATGCCCTACACCAGCCGCATCTTCGCCGGCCTGGCCGACCTCGACGTGCCGCGCATCCACTTCGGCGTGGGCACCGGAGAGCTGCTCGGGTTGCTCGGCGAGGCCGGCGCGGACGTGGTCGGCGTCGACTGGCGCGTCCCCCTGGACGAGGCCGCGCGCCGGGTCGGCGAGGGCAAGGCCCTGCAGGGCAACCTCGACCCGGCCATCCTGTTCGCCCCCTTCGAGGTCGTCGAGCGGCGCGCCCGCGACATCCTCGCGCGGGGGCGGGCGGCGGGCGGCCACGTGTTCAACCTCGGCCACGGCGTGCTCCCCACGACCGACCCCGACCAACTCACCCGCCTCACCGACCTCGTCCACGAAGCCTCAACCCGCTGACCGCGTCCCAGCACTATTCGAGTCGGCCGGGCTCGCCGGAGTGCGGAGGGTGTCCCTGGCCGACGGGGCCGGAGAAGGGCCATACAGGGCGGTCGGCGAGCGGGGCCTCACCCTCCGGCCTCTCCCGGGTCTCCGGCGTCTCCGAGGGGGCCGGGGGCTCCGGTCTCTCCGGGGAGTTCTGGGACTCGGACGACGGGTTCCCGGGGAGGGCGTGCTCTGGCGGCGCGCCGGGGTGGGGCGTGGGCGGGACGGCCACGCCGGGGCCGTCATCGCCGCCGCGCCCCCGGCGCAGCGCCCTGATCCCCCGGCGGGCGCCGACGTAGGCCGCCCACAGCACGGCGAGCACCGCCAGCCACGGCAGCAGCGCTCCGAAGACCGCGAGGCCGACCCGCGCCGTCTGCTTGAGCGTCGTCCACCCCGACCGCAGGCCGGTGAAGAAGTTCGGCGGCTGGGGCTTCGGCCGGTGCACCATGGGCTCCCGGCGCACCGGCCCCTCCACGTGCAGGGTGAGTGTGCCGTCGGCGACGCGCGTGGCGAGGCTGCGCTGGCGCGCCTGCAGGGCTTCCAGGTCGGCCTCGCGGCCGGAGATCTCCCGCTCGACCTTGAGCACCTCCGAGACGTTCTTCGCCTTCTTCAGCAGAGAGCGGAGCTGGTCCAGGCCCGCCTTGGCCGACTTCACGCGGCTGCCGACGTCGGCGATCTCCTCGGTGACGTCCTCGGTGGACAGGCGCAGCGACACGCGGGTGCCCAGTTCCTTGCCGAGCCGGTCGGTCACCGTCGCGTAGTGGTCCGGCGGGATCTTGAACACCAGGGTCGAGGTGTCCTGGCGCGCCAGGGCGGCCGCCTGCTCGCCGTCCAGCCGGCCCCCGGCGCCGGCGACGATCCGCTTGGCGGTGTCGGTGGCCGCGGTGACGTCCTTCACCCGCACCGTCATCTCGCCCGTGTACACGATCGCCCGCGGGCCGGCCTGGGGCGCGTCGGGAGTGGGGGCCGCCTTCTGCGGCGTCACCTTCGTGGAGTCGCCGGCCTGGCCGGCCGCGCCTTCGTCCCTCTGGACGGGTGCGACCGCCGGTGCGCCGGCCTCGTCCGATAAGGAGGCAGGGCCCCCGCAGCCGGACAGCGCGAAGGCCGCCGCCGCCAGGGCCGCCGCGAGGGCCGGGCGGCATCGTAATCTGCTCATGTCATGGTTGACGACGCGGCCTCTCGGCGGGTTTGACGTGCCGCGTCACAATGCCGTCACGGTCTCGACCAGGGGCCCGCCGGAGCCGCGGCCCGCACCGGCGGTGCCGGAGGGTAACGTCTGGGGGCATGGAACCTACTCGGCGGCACGTCGTGGTCGTCGGCGGGGGCATCGCGGGGCTGGCCGCGGCCTTGCACCTCCGCCAGGAGGACGGCGACGTTGCGGTCACCGTGCTCGAAGGCGCCTCGCGCATCGGCGGCAAGCTGCACGCCTCGCAGGTTGCGGGCTTCCCGGTGGACGAGGGCGCGGAGGCCATGCTGGCCCGGCGTCCGGAGGGCAAGGAGCTGGCGCGCATGGCCGGCGCCGGCGGCGATCTGGTCCATCCCGCCTCCGTGGGAGCCTCCATCTACAGCAGGGGAGCGCTGCGGCCGATGCCCAAGGGGCAGGTCATGGGCGTTCCCTCCGACCTCGCCGAGCTGGCCCGCTCCGGGGTCCTGTCGCCCGGCGGCCTGGTCCGGGTGCCGTTCGACCAGGTCCTGCCCGCGACCCTGATCACCTCCGACGTCTCGGTGGCCGCCTACATCCGGGCCCGCATGGGCGGGGAGGTCCTCGACCGCCTGGTCGAGCCGCTGCTCGGCGGCGTCTACGCCGGGCGCGCCGAGATGCTCTCGCTGGACGCCACCATGCCCGCCGTCGCCACGGCGGCCCGCACCGAGCGCTCCCTGCTCCAGGCGGCCCGCGCCATGGCCGCGAAGGCCCCCAAGGACGCCGGCCCGGTGTTCACGACACTGAGAGGCGGCATGGGCGGCCTGCCTGAGGCGGTCGCCGCGGCGTCCGGCGCCGAGGTGCGCACCGGCGTCATGGTGCGCGAGCTGAGCCGCACGCGCGCCGGATGGCGCCTGGTGACCGGCCCGGCGCGCGCCCCCGAGACCGTCGAGGCCGACGCGGTGATCCTCGCGGTGCCCGCGCCGGCGGCCGGCCGGCTGCTGTCCGGCGAGGTGCCCAAGGCCGCCGCCGAGCTGTCCCGGGTGGAGTACGCCAGCATGGCGATCGTCACCCTGGCCTATCCGCGCGCGGCCTTCCCCGAGCAGCCCTCCGGCAGCGGCTACCTGGTGCCGCCGGTCGAGGGCCGGGCCGTCAAGGCCGTGACCTTCAGCACGGTCAAGTGGCCCCATCTGGCCGAGGCCGATCCCGGCGTGCTGGTGCTGCGCTGCTCCATCGGCCGGTTGGGCGAGGAGGCCGTCCTGCAGCGCGACGACGGCGAGCTGGTCGCCCTGGCCATGACCGAGATGGCCGAGGTCATGGGCGTTCGCGGGCTGCCGCTCGACACCCGGGTGACCCGCTGGGGCGGCGCACTGCCGCAGTACGAGGTGGGCCACCTCGACCGCGTGGCGCGCATCCGCGCCGCCGTGGCCGTCCAGCCGGGCCTGGCCGTGTGCGGCGCGGCCTACGACGGGGTGGGCATCCCCGCCTGCGTCGCCTCCGCGCGCGCGGCGGCGGCGAGCATCCTCGCGCACCTGCGGGAGGAGCGCGGGGGAGAATGGCGTGAGGACCAGCCGGCGGCCGGCACCCGCTGAGGTGCCGCGCCGGTCAGAGCATTCGACGGAAGCGAGCGTGGACTTGTGAGTGAGGAGCGGGCGCGGCCCAAGGCGCGCGATCTCAACGAGGTGATCCGCTACACCATGTGGTCGGTCTTCCGGGTGCGCGAGGAGCTGCCCGGCGAGCGGCAGGATCTGGCGCACGAGGTCGAGGCCCTGTTCGCCCAGGCCGCCGAGAAGGACGTGGTGACCCGCGGCGCCT
The DNA here is from genome assembly GCF_042665155.1 of Sphaerisporangium rhizosphaerae. NCBI lineage: Bacteria > Bacillati > Actinomycetota > Actinomycetes > Streptosporangiales > Streptosporangiaceae > Sphaerisporangium > Sphaerisporangium rhizosphaerae. The sequence continues at coordinate 310,951 of NZ_JBHTCG010000002.1, forward strand.
ACGAGGTGGCCGGGTTCCGCGCCGACGCCGACTACATGTTCTGGTGGCACGCGCCCACCGCCGAGGACCTCCAGGAGGTCTACGGGCGGTTCCGCAGGACGTCCCTGGGCCGGGCGAGCGAGCCGGTGTGGTCGGCGATGGCCCTGCACCGGCCCGCCGAGTTCAACAAGTCGCACATCCCGGCGTTCCTGGCCGAGGAGGAGGCGCGCGGCTACGTCTGCGTCTACCCGTTCGTGCGCTCGCTGGAGTGGTACCTGCTGGAGGACGCCGAGCGCCGCAGGATGCTCGCCGAGCACGGCGCGCTCGCCCGGGGGTACCCCGACGTGCGGGCCAACACCGTCTCGTCGTTCGCGCTGAACGACTACGAGTGGATCCTCGCCTTCGAGGCCGACGAGTTGCACCGCATCGTCGATCTGATGCGCGCCCTGCGGGCCTCCGACGCCCGGCGGCACACCCGCCTGGAGGTGCCCTTCTACACCGGCACCCGCAAGCCGGTCGGAGAGCTGCTGACCGCCCTCCCATAAGCCTGCATAGCCGGACAATCGCGACATCTGTCACTCAAGCCTCAAAGGACACATCTGTTACTTTTGGGGAACAACCGCCGCGAGGATGCGATCTTTGGCATACTCGTGGGGATTCCCGTGTCGAAGTGAGGCAGAGGGTGACCAGGGGCAAGAGTCTGGCACGGTCCAGGCGAGGGGGGCACCGGCGGCGCAAGGCCCGCCGCGCGCGCGTTCTCGAGGGTTTCTTAGGGGTGGCCGCCGTCACGGTGGGGGCCCTGGCGGTCGGTGCGGTGTTCCTGCGGCCGGACGGCGGCCAGGCCGTCGCCGGCCTGGCGCCGCCCCCGCCGCGGGTGGCGGCGGCGCCTCCCGCCGCGCCGGTGGAGTCCGGTGGCGGCTCCCAGGCCAGGGCCGCCGGAGCCAAGGCCAAGAAGGCCCGCGACCCGGCCAAGACGGCGTCGGGTCCCTCCGAGCACACCGATGCCAAGGCGGTGAGCTACTTCAAGCAGCGCTGGGTGGACGACAAGGCGATCAAACGCATCACCGACATCAGGACCGTCGGGAAGTACCTGCGCATCTACACCGACCTGCCGGAGTCGGCGCACGACTCCAAGCCGGCGATCGACCTGTGCAAGCGCGGGCTGGAGTACCTCGTGCAGGAGGTCGGGGACGAGCACCCCGTGGTCTTCGTGCAGGCGGAGTTCGGTCAGAACGGCAACCCGGTGCTGGCCAACATCATCGGCGCGGGCGACAAGTCGTGCCGGCTCACCCATCCCGCTCCGGACTGAGAGGTGTCCGCCCTGCCCGGGGGCGGAGGCCGCCGCACCCGCACGCGCGTCCGGCCGCAGACCGCGCAGCGCTGTGTGACCACCTGGCCGATGGTCTCGATCGTCTCCCACCTGTGACGAAGGTGCACACGGCTCCCGCACGAACCCCGACCCGGGCCCGCGCGAAGGCGTGCGCCCGGGATGGGTCTACCCGCACGGCGGCATGACCACTCGCTGACGGTGACATTCCGCTGGCTTTCCGTGACGAATGCGGGCATATGGGACGAGTTGCGGGAGCCGGGCGATCGGTCAGGAGTCGGCGGGGACCAGCCGCAGGGACACGGAGTTGATGCAGTAGCGGTCGTCGGTGGGCGTCGCGTAGCCCTCGCCGTGGAAGACGTGCCCGAGGTGGGAGTCACAGCGGGCGCAGCGGACCTCGACCCGGGACATGCCCAGAGAGTGGTCCTCGATCAGGGTGACGGCCTCGGACTCCGACGGCTCGAAGAACGACGGCCATCCGCAGTGCGAGTCGAATTTGGTGTCGGAACGGAACAGCTCGGCTCCGCAGGCGCGGCAGGAGTAGACCCCTTCGGCCTTGGTGTCGACGTACTCGCCGGTCCACGGGCGCTCGGTGCCCGCCTGGCGCAGCACGCGGAACTCCTCGGGGGACAGCTGGACGCGCCAATCGGCCTCGCTCTTGACCACCTTTTCCATGCCTTAAGCCTATGCGGGCGCAGGCGATGGGGATCGCGCGGACCGACGACGTAAGCACTTCGTCAGCGGCCCTCGGGGCGCGCCCGCCCGCCCCGGTTCCTGTCGGTGGCGCGGGGTACGGTCGAAGGCATGGCGTCGCCGTTCATCGAGCTCAACGTCGGGGGCCGGACCGTCAAGGTCACCAACCCGGACAAGGTCTACTTCCCTGACATCGGTGCGACCAAGCGCGAGCTGGTCGAATACTACGTGTCGGTCGGCGAGGGCGCTCTGCGCGCGCTCAGAGACCGGCCCACCTACCTCAAGCGCCACCCCGACGGCGTGCTGACAGAGGCCATCTACCAGAAGCGCGTCCCGCCCCGGCACCCCGACTGGCTGCAGACCGTCACGGTGCGCTTCCCGAGCGGGCGAAGCGCCGACGCGCTGCGGGTGACCGAGGTCGCCGCCATCGCCTACTGTGCCAACCTCGGCACCATCGACTTCCACCCCTGGCCCACCCGCGCCGACGACGTGGAGCGCCCCGACGAGCTGCGCATCGACCTCGACCCCCAGCCGGGCACCGGCTTCGAGGACGCCCGGGCGACGGCGTTCGCCGTGCGCGAGATCCTCGACGAGCTCGGCATGCGCGGCTTCCCCAAGACCTCCGGCACGCGCGGCATCCACATCAACGTGCGCATCGAGCGCCACTGGTCGTTCACCGAGGTGCGCCAGAGCGCCATCGCCCTCGCCCGCGAGGTCGAGCGCCGCCGTCCCGACCTCACCACCACGGCCTGGTGGAAGGAGGAGCGCGGCGAGAAGGTCTTCATCGACTACAACCAGAACGCCCGCGACCGCACCATCGCCAGCGCCTACTCCGTCCGGGCCAGGCCGCACGCCCCGGTCTCGACGCCGGTCACCTGGGAGGAGCTGGCGCAGGTCGATCCGCGAGACTTCGACATCCGCACCGTCCCCCCGCGCTTCGCCGAGCTCGGCGACGTGCACGCCGAGATCGACGACCGGGCCTTCTCCATCGAGCCGCTGCTCGAGTGGTACGCCAAGGACGAGCGCGGCGACATGCCCTACCCGCCCAACTACCCCAAAATGCCCGGCGAGCCCAAGCGCGTCCAGCCCAGCAAGGCCAGGCCCGAGGGGGAGCAGCCCGGGGCGGGCTGATCCGCCGCGCCCGCACGCGACCGGCCGCCGTCCGGAAGGGACGGCGGCCGGAGTTGTGAGGCCCGAGTTGTGAGGCCCGGGCGGGTCACCAGTTGGCGGGCAGGCCCGGGGTGGTGGGGGGCAGCGGCCGGTTCGGCGGGTGGATGACGTAGACCACGCCGCGGCTGCTGGAGCCGCGCAGCCAGACGTTCTCGAAGTTCGCCCTCGGATAGACGTGGCGCACCGCGTCGTCGTTCGGCGAGGCCGGGTCGTTGGCGATCACGTCACCGGTCGCGGTGAAGCCGATGATCACCATGAGGTGGCCGTTGGTGCTGTACCCGGCGCCGGGCAGCTCCTCCTTCTTGAACGACTGGGAGGTCACGACGGGGATGCCCGCGGCGATCAGGCGTTCCATCTCGGTGAGCGAGCGCAGCCGGGTGACGAACCCCTCCATGCCGTACCGGCCGGCGTAGGCGGTGTTGAACGGCCAGTTGCCGGCGCCCTCGTAGTCGTGGTCGTAGGTGTACCGGGCGGCGTAGTCGACCTCGGGGTCGGGGTCGGCGGGGTCCACCCAGGCGGTGTCCTGCGCGCTCGGCCACTTGCCCCAGTAGCCGAGGACCATGGTGGTGGAGGTCGGGCTGCACCAGGCCTCCCCGCCGCCGTCCCACTCGGGGTAGTGGCCGGCGTGGACGTTCTGCGAGCGGCGCGGCACGTTCAGCTCGACGCCCCAGGCGGCGCCGCCGGGGCTGACCGGCACGGTGGCGCGGTCGGGCGCGGCCGAGGCCATCGCGCCGAGCGCCCGCACCTTCGGCACCACGTGGGAGCCCGGCGTGCGGTACAGCGTGAGGCGAAGCTGGTAGCTCGTGATCGGCCGGTCGTCGGCTGCGACGAAGGTGTCCACGGAGACGTAGCCGTTGTCGTCGCCCTGGCTCGGCACCGAGGTGCGCAGGATGTCGCCCTCGGCGTAGGACCAGCGCCCGAGCACGTACCACTTGGTCTGGCCGGTGGAGTTGCGGCCGCGCATCTCGACCTGCAGCCAGCTCCCGGCGGGGACGTCGGCGTTCCACGAGGCGACGGCCTCGGTGGCGGCGAAGCCGATCTGCCGCTCCGTGCCGGTCCACCGGGCGTACTCCCACGTCTTGGTGCCCAGGGCGTCGGTGTAGACGGTGGTCCCCACGGGGCGGGCGAAGGACAGCGTCCTGCCGGGGGCGACGCCCTCGGCCCTGCCCTGGTGGAAGGAGGCCCGCTGGTAGGTCACGTCCACCGCGGCGGGGGCGGGCCCGCTCCCGGCCATGGCGGGGCTCGCGGAACCCGCGGTGAAAAGGACGGCGGACAGGGATGTGCTAAGGAGGGTGGAGAGGAACCTGGTCAGCACGCGCATGGGCTCACCTTGCCTGTCGGTCGGTTGGCCGCCGACGGTAGATCCTTTGACCGCCGCTCGCATCGGATGGTTTACGTATGAGTAGACAAAGGTGACGTCCTGGCCACATCGCCGGCGCCGGCGTGCCGCATCAGGGCCGCCGGGGTCTCACTCGCTCTCGACCGGAGGGGTCGTCACGGCCGCGCCGGCGGCCACGTCGGCGTGCCGCGACATCGTGGCGGCGGCGCGGCGAACGGCGCCCACCGGGACGGCGGGCACGAGCTTGTCCAGGAAGGCGTACCGGCGGGCCAGCGAGTCGATGTAGGCGCCGCTGTGGCCACTGGCGGCGGCGGCCCGCACGTCGTGCCACCAGTCGGCGATGTCCCCCCAGCCGGGGGCGGCGAGCGAGCCGCCGAACTGCTGCACGGCGAGGGCCGAGCAGACCCCGGCGAAGGACAGGCGGTCGGCCAGCGGCCAGCCCGACAGCGTGCCGAGCACCAGGCCGGCCCCGAAGACGTCGCCCGCGCCCGTCGGGTCGAGCGCGGTCACCCGCAACGCCGGAGCGTAGGCCTCCTCGCCGGTGGTGGAGTCGATGGCCATCGCGCCGTTGGCCCCGTCGGTCACCACCGCGAGCGGCACCCGGTCGGCGATGGCGTACAGCGCCTCGCGCGGGGTCTCGGTGCCGGTGTACGCCATGGCCTCGACGGCGTTGGGCATGAAGGCGTGGCAGACCGACAACTGGTCGAGCACCGAGGCCGACCAGGTCTCCGAGGGGTCCCAGCCGACGTCGGCGAAGATCAGCGCGCCGTCCTTGCGCGCGAGGTCGGCCCAGGTGCACGCCTCGTCGTCGCCGAGCGGCTCCTCCAGCGACAGCGGCGCGATGACGGCCCGCGAACGGGGCGGGCGGCCGATCATCTGCGTCGGCGACATGGGCGCGGGATGGCCGTGGGTGACCATGCTGCGGTCGCGGTTGACGGCCATCGAGACGGTCACGGGGGAGTGCCACCGCTGGAACCGGCGCGAGCGCGACAGGTCGACCGACTCCTGCTCCGACAGGATGCGCCAGTTGAAGTCGGCGTAGTCGTCGTCCCCGAACGCGGCGGCCATCGAGGTGCGCAGCCCGAGCCGGCTGGAGGCGATGGCGAGGTTGGCGATGCCGCCCGGGCACGACCCCATGCCCTCGGCCCACACCTCGGTGCCGGCGGCCGGCATGGCCTGCAGGCCGGTGAAGACGATGTCGAGGAAGACGGTGCCCGCCGTGAACACGTCGAACTCGGGCCCCTCCGGGCCGCGTTGGTCGGCTAGCGGATCGTATGCCTGGACTGACACGGTGGTGCTCCCCCTCGACGTGCGAAGATGTGCGCACTCTCGCATGTTTCGCCCACCCAGATCAAGGGTGATCAAGCCGGTGCCCGCCCGTGCGGCCCGCCGTTCCCGCAGGTCGCGGCCCTGAAGCACCCGGTGAGGATGCCCGCCGCCCCGGCGGGTCAGGCGGGCGGCCCGGCCCGCCCTGGCGGCGCCGCGCGGCGTCGGGCGGACCGGCAGGGCCGCTCGGTTCTCGGGCGGCGCCGTGCGGCGTCAGGCGGACGGGTCCAGCCGCCCGATCATCCAGCGGCACCATTCGGCGCGGTGGCGTTCGTAGCTCAGACCGCACCACAGGGCCGCGTAGTTGCCGAACGCCGGATCGCCGGGGTCGGGGACGCCCGCGAAGCCCGCCCGCTGCCCTTCGTACCGGGCGATGCGCTCCTCGTGCAGCAGGAGCTGGGCGCGGAACAGCTCGGCCATCTCGGCGGGGTCGGCGAGCCAGGACGCGTAGGTCTTCAGCACCAGCTCATCACGCTCGGTGCGGGCGCGCGGCGGCTCGGTGACCCAGTCGCGCAGCGCCGCCCGGCCCTCGGGGGTCAGGTGGTAGACCTTCTTGCCCTGCGGCCCGGGCCCGTGCTCGGCCTCGAACCGCACCAGGCCGTCGGCGAGCAGCTTCTGCAGGTCGGTGTGGATCTGGCTGTGGCGGGCCGTCCAGAAGTAGCCCACCGGGCGGTTCATGACGGCGGTGAGCTCGTAGCCGGTCCTCGCGTCCTTGGCGAGCGAGGCCAGGATCGCGAAACCAAGTGTTGATGGCATCGCACCCCGAGTGTAGTGTGCGGCACTATGTCAGTTCAGACATAGAGCGAGATGGTGGTGGTCATGCGAGCGATCGTCGGGCTGGCGGCAGTGGTCATGGCGCTGAGCGCGTGCGGGGGCGAGACGGGAGCGACGGCCGCGGGCGGGCGGGGCGCGAGCGCCGGTCCATCGGCGTCCGGGACGCCCGCCGCCACGCCGTCGGCGGCGCCCGCTCCCACGCTCTCCCCGTCCCCGAAGCGCCCGCTCCCCAAGGGGCCGAACCTGTCGGGGTGTTACACCGAGGACGACGGGAAGATCTTCACCTACGGCGAGGAGAAACTGCCCGGCGTCGTCATGGGCAAGGGCGCCACCGGAGTGGTGATCTCCTACGAGCGCGGCGGCAACGCCTGCACCTGGCGGCCCCTCGCCGACCGGCTGGTCTCGGCCGGCTACCGCGTGCTGCTCTACGCCCGCGATCTGGAGGCCATTCCCGAGGACAACATCGTGGACATGGCCAGGCGGCTGGACAAGGAGCGCGGTGTCGGGCGCATCGTCCTGGCCGGCGGCTCGATGGGCGGCACGCTGTCGGTGAGCGCGGCGCTGAAGCTCGGGGACCGTGTCGCGGCCGTGGTCGCCCTGGCGGGCCCGCCGCTTCCCGAGGAGGCGGCCCGCCTGAGGGTCCCGCTGCTGCAGATCGCCGGCGTCTACGACGGCGACCGCGCCAAGCGCATGCGCGAGTCCGACGACGCGGCCGTCCTGGCGCCCGACCGGCAGGTCGTCGTCGTCCCGGACGAGTCGGCGCACGCCTCATCGCTCTTCGAGACCCCGCACGGGCCCCAGGTGCTCGACACGATCATGGCGTTCGTGAACCGGCACAGGGTCTGAGCCGGACCTGACGGCCGGGGGGACGCCCGCGGGAACGGGGCGGCCCGCCGGACGGGGGCGCCCTCAGGCGGCGCGGCGCAGGAAGCCGAGGCCTGCGGCCAGGCGGCGCAGGTCGACGCCGCTCGCGCGCATGATGCGCACCGAGCGGTTGGCGCTGTCGGCGAGCAGCCCGCACATCAGATCCTCGCCGGTCACCCGGCGGGCCGCGCGCCGGTTCATGGCGACCTCCACGACCTTCCTGGCCCGGCCGGTCAGCGGCAGGTCGTGGACGGGGCCGGAGAGCGTCACCCGCAACGGTCGCCACCGCGAGCGCCGCAGCGTCCAGCGCGCCGGGTCGTCGGCCCGGGTGAGCCCGGACATGCGCCGCCGCACCTCCTCAAGGTCGATGCCGAGCGCGGCCAGCAGTTCCTGGTCGCCTCCTTGGGAGGCGACCGCGGCGCGGACGGTCTCGGCGTCGAGGTCAAAGCCGTCGAGGGGCCGCTCGAACGGACGGGTCTCGGCCAGCGCCAGCAGGATGACGTCCTCGTCCAGGTGAGGCCGGCCGGCGTCCACGGCCAGCAGGCCCGCGCGGACCATGGACCGCCGCGCCTGCGGGGTGAACCTTACGAACATGCTCATCTCTCACTCCCCGATGCCTCGCCGATGACCCGGTGGGCGTGCTTCCTGTGCGCGGTCTGACGCCGTACGCCGAGGGCGGCGGCGATCGCCTCCCACGACCAGCCCTGTGCCCGCGCGTTGCCGACGTGGGCGGCCTCCAACTCCTCCAGGAGCCGGCGCAGGGCGGCCACGGCGGCGAGGCCGGTGGCCGGATCGCGGCTGTCGGCCGCCGCGGCGAGTTCGGTCGCTGCGCTCATGATGTCAGCATAAGCTGACATCGGCCGTTTGTCAGCAGAAGCTGACGAGATCGGTGCGCCAGACGCGCCCGCAGAACGGGACAAATCCGTACATGCCGGGTACATAGCCGGGGAGGGACGGCGACGGGAGGGCTGCTTACCAGACGACTCGCTTTCCACGTGGGAGGCAGCAGAACTATGGGGAGCGGCGAGCGGCCCGCGCTGCGGGTCGATCTTCTGGGAGGCTTCCGGCTTCTGGTCGGAGGGGAACAGGTGACGGTCTCGGGCGGAACCGAGCGCCTGGTGTCGTTCACCGCCCTCTGCGGGCAGGGAGTGCCTCGCACGCTGCTGGCGGGCACGCTGTGGCCCGACCGGCCCGAGCGGCGGGCGCAGGCCAGCCTGCGCTCCGCGCTGGCGCGACTGGAGGCCGCCGGCCGGCAGGTGCTCGACATCGGATCCACCGAGGTGCGGCTGAGCCCGGCCGCCGGCGTCGACATCGGCGAGGCGCGCGCCCTGGCCCGGCGCGTCCTGGACCCGGGCGAGCGGCCGGCCGGCGCGGACCTCAGCGCCGCCGCCGTGGAGGCCCTGTCGGTGGACCTGCTGCCCGGCTGGTACGACGACTGGGTGGTCCGCGAGGCCGAGGAGTGGCACCAACTGCGCCTGCACGCCCTGGAGGCCCTCGCCGACGACTTCGTCGAGGTCGGCAGGTTCGCCGACGCCGTCGCCGCCGCGGGGACGGCCGTGCGCGCCGAGCCCCTGCGCGAGAGCGCCCACGCGGCGCTGATCCGCGCACACCTGGCCGAGGGCAACCAGGCCGAGGCCCTGCGCGTCTTCGAGCGCTACGAGCGCCTGCTGTCCTGCGAGCTCGGCCTGCGCCCGACCCCGCTGGTCTCCGACCTCGTCGCCGGTCTGCGCGCCGTCGCCCAGCGGTGAGCGGCGCCGTGATCCCGCGTCACGCCGCCGTCACGGCGTGGTGGCGCGGCCCCGGAAAGCATGTGGATCGGACCCCGGGGGCGGCCTCCGCCCCCAGCGGCCCGAATCGATGGCCACAAGAGAAAAGGAGTCGGCCATGGTAGGCAAGCGATCCTTGATGCTCCTCGGCCCGGCGCTCCTGTCACTCTCGCTCTACACCTCCGGGGTCGCGCAGGCGTCCTCGGCGCCGCGGCCCGCGACGGCGGTCGCCGGCGCACAGCAGGCCCCGGCGGGGCCGGCGGGACTGCGCGTGCTGCCGCGCGACCGCGACGACTTCAAGAAGGGGTACGGGGAGGGATACCTGGACGGCAGGGACGCCTGTAAGTCCGGCAGCGGGAAGAAGAACAAGCCCCAGGGCCTGAAGGCCGCCGAGGCGGACTACGAGCGCGGGTACTCCGACGGCTTCGACTCCGCCTTCGGCAGCTGCGACAAGTCGGAGAAGAAGGGCAAGAGCTCGTCGTCCAAGAAGGGCAAGTCCGAGAAGGGCTCCTCCAGCAAGAAGGGCAGGTCCGAGATGAGCTCCGGCACGACCGACTGAGCCATTCCGCAGGACCACGGCGGGTTCTCGCGGGCGCGCCCCGGGACATGGGCTCCCAGCCCATGTCCCTCCGCGTCCCTCCGCGCCGCCGCGCGCCGTCGGTCAGCGGGCCAGGATGTCGTCCAGGTTGTAGCCGACCGGGGTCTCGAGCTGGGCATAGGTGCACGACTCGGGGGTGCGGTCGGTGCGCCAGCGCCGGAACTGGGCGGTGTGCCGGAACCGGTTGCCCTCCATGTGGTCGTAGGCGACCTCGACCACCAGCCGGGGATCCAGCGGGATGAACGCGAGGTTCTTGCCCGCGCTCCACCGGGAGATCGCCCCGGGCATGCGCTGGGCGGTGTTCTCGTCCTGCGAGGTCCACGAACTCCACGGATGCCCGCCCAGGTCCTCCAGCAGGTAGGGCTTGAGCTCCTCGATCAGCTCGGCGCGGCGCTTCATCGGGAACGACGCCGACACCCCCACGTGGTGCAGCACACCGGCCTCGTCGTACAGGCCGAGCAGCAGAGACCCGACGACCGGGCCCGACTTGTGCTCGCGGTAGCCGGCGACGACGCAGTCGGCCGTGCGCTCGTGCTTGACCTTGAACATCGTGCGCCGGTCGGGCTCGTAGGGCTGGTCGGTGCGCTTGACCACGATGCCGTCCAGTCCGGCGCCCTCGAACATCTCGAACCACTCGCCCGCGCGCTGGTCGCTGGCGGTGACGGGGGTGAGCCGGACGCGGTCGCCCGCGCCGGCCAGGGCCTCGGCGAGCCGGGCGCGGCGCTCCCCGAACGGGGTGTCCATCAGGCTGTCGCCGCCGATCGCGAGCAGGTCGAAGGCGACGAACGAGGCGGGCGTGCGCTCGGCGAGCAGCTTGACCCGCGAGGCGGCCGGGTGGATGCGCTGCTGCAGCGCGTCGAAGTCGAGGATCTGGCCCTGCCGCAGGACGATCTCGCCGTCGACGACGCAGCGCTCGGGCAGCTCGCGCCGCACCGCCTCGATGAGCTCGGGGAAGTAGCGGTTGAAGGGCCGCTCGTTGCGGCTGCCCAGGTAGACGGTGTCGCCGTCGCGGAACACGATGCAGCGGAAGCCGTCCCACTTCGGCTCGTACAGCAGGGTGCCGTCCTGCGCGGGCAGGGCCTTGACGGCCTTGGCGAGCATCGGCGCCACCGGCGGCGGCACCGGCAGGTCCATCTCGGGAGGCGGCTCCGGCGGGGCGGGACGGCCGGGACGGCTCGGCTGTTCGGGGAGGGTCATTTCGGCTCCCGGGTGTACCTGCAGAACAGGAAGTCTTCTTCCGTGAGGACGTGCGCGAGGCGCAGGGGCACGTGGGAGGCGGGCCCGTTGAGGATGCGCGCGGAGTCGCCGCCGGTCAGGACCGGGCTGACGGTCAGGCACAGCTCGTCCACCAGCCCGGCCGCCGCGAGCTGCCCGTTGATCCTCGGCCCGCCCTCGCACAGGATGCGGCCGAGGCCGCGCTCGCGCAGCGAGGCCACGGCGAGGGACATGTCGACCCGCTCGTCGCCGGCCACGATCACCTCGGCGTGCCGTGCGGCCTCGTCGCGGCGGTCCTTGGGCGCGCGCTCGGTGGTGATCACGATCGTCCTAGCGTACGGCTCGGCCTCGGTGAACAGCGGACTGGCCAGGTCGAGGTCCAGGCGCCGGGTGATCACGGCGATGGGCGGGGAGAGCGGGCGTCCGACCCGCAGTTCGCGCCAGGACGGGCGCGGGCGGGCCGGCCCGTAGGCCTCGGTGCGCACGGTGGCGGCGCCGGCGAGCACCACGTCGGCCAGGCCGCGCAGCACGCCGAACAGGCGCCGGTCGCCCTTGCCTGACAGGCCCTCCGACACGCCTTTGAGCCAGGCGCCGCCGTCGGCGCCGGCCACCATGTTCAGGCGCAGGCAGCCGGACCGGGGGTAGGCGTAGGCGTGGGCGAGATCGACGTCGTCCGCGGGGCTGGGAAGGATGCGTCGCACGCTTCCTACCTTGGCACAAGGGGAATTGCCGGGTCGCGGAGGGGGCGGCAAGGTCGCCGAAGCAATAGCTCGCTATATATAGCCATTTGTGAGACATGGGATGCGTAGCGTTACGCCGCCGGGCTCAGATGTAGGGGAGGAGGAACACGCGGCGGCGAATGGAGGGCCTGGTGCGGCTGGCGGCGGTGGCGATATGGGTGGTGGCGGCGGGCCTCGGGGTCTATCTCCTGGGTCTGTGGCTGACCGGGGGAGGGCTGCGCCAGCAGAAGACCAAGGTGACCCGTTTCCCGGCCACTCTGGTCTTCCTGCACCCCGCCTTGGGAGTCTGCTCGCTGGCCTCGTGGCTGGGCTTCGTGGTCAGCGGGCGCCATGGCTACCTGTGGCTGTCGCTGAGCCTGCTGTGCGCGGCCCTGCTGCTCGGCTTCGCCATGTTCACCCGCTGGATCGGCGGCGGGCGGCATGCCAAGGGCGCCGAACAGGGTTTCCCCGTCATCGCCGTGCTCCTGCACGGCCTCGCGGCGCTGGCGACCTTCGTGCTGGTGCTGCTCACCGCCGCGATGCTCTGAGCGTGCCTTGGACGGGCGGCGCCGCCCCCGGCGGTCAGGAACCGGCGGTGGCGCGCAGGATCTGCATGGACCGGCTGGTGACGGCGACCAGGGCGCCGGGCAGGTGCAGGGCGTGGGAGGGGGTGCGCAGGTCGACGCGCTCTTCGGCGGTGTCCAGGACAGGCCGCCAGCCGGGGCCGAACTCGCCGCCGGGCAGGGCGAAGGTGATGTTCTCGTGGTGGGCGTTGACCAGCAGCAGGAAGGAGTCGTCGCTGATGCGCTCGCCCCGCGGCCCCGGCTCGCTGATCGCCTCGCCGTTGAGGAACACCGCCATCGCCTTGCCGAAGCCGCTGTGCCAGTCGCCCGAGGTCATCTCCTTGCCCGACGGCGTCAGCCACACGATGTCGCGGACGTCGCCCTCGGGCACCCGGCCGAGGAAGAACCGCCGGCGCCGGAACACCGGATGCCGCTTGCGGAACGTGGCGAGCGCGCGGACGAAGTCGAGGAGCTCGGGCTCTGACCGCAGCAGCGACCAGTCGACCCAGGACACCTCGTTGTCCTGGCAGTAGGCGTTGTTGTTGCCGAGCTGCGTGCGGCCGATCTCGTCGCCGTGCAGCAGCATGGGCACGCCCTGCGACACGAACAGCGTGGTCAGCAGGTTGCGGCGCTGGCGGCGGCGCAGCCGGACGATCGCGGGGTCCTCGACCGGCCCCTCGGCCCCGCAGTTCCAGGAGCGGTTGTCGTCGGTGCCGTCGCGGTTGTTCTCGGCGTTGGCCTCGTTGTGCTTGTGGTCGTAGGAGACCAGGTCGGTCAGGCTGAAGCCGTCATGGCAGGTGACGAAGTTGATGGAGGCGACCGGGCGGCGTCCGCTGTTCGCGTACAGGTCGGAGGAGCCGGCCAGGCGCGAGGCGAACTCCGGCAGCCCCGACGGGCTGCCCCGCCAGAAGTCGCGCACGCTGTCGCGGTACTTGCCGTTCCACTCGGTCCACAGGGGCGGGAAGTTGCCCACCTGGTAGCCGCCCGGACCGACGTCCCACGGCTCGGCGATGAGCTTGACCTGGGAGATCACCGGGTCCTGCTGGATCAGGTCGAAGAAGGCCGACAGGCGGTCCACGTCGTGCAGCTCGCGGGCCAGTGCGGCGGCCAGGTCGAAGCGGAAGCCGTCGACGTGCATCTCCATGACCCAGTAGCGCAGCGAGTCCATGATGAGCTGCAGCGCGTGGGGCGAGCGGACGTTCAGCGAGTTGCCGCAGCCGGTGTAGTCGAGCAGCAGGCGCCGGTCGGAGTCCAGCAGCCGGTAGTAGGAGGCGTTGTCGATGCCGCGGTAGGCCAGCGTGGGGCCCATGTGGTCGCCCTCGGCGGTGTGGTTGTAGACCACGTCGAGGATCACCTCGATGCCGGCCTCGTGCAGGGCCTTGACCATCCCCTTGAACTCCAGCACCTGCTCGCCGCGCTGGCCCGCGCTCGCGTAGGCGTTGTGCGGGGCCAGGAAGGCGATGGTGTTGTAGCCCCAGTAGTTGGTCAGGCCGCGCGCCACCATCGCGTGCTCGGGGACGAACTGGTGCACCGGCATCAGCTCGACGGCCGTCACGCCGAGGCTCACCAGGTGGTCGATCACCGAGGGGTGTGCCAGGCCGGCGTAGGTGCCGCGCTGCTCGCGGGGCACGTCGGGGTGGCGCATGGTGAGCCCGCGCACGTGCGCCTCGTAGATCACCGTCTCGTGGTACGGGGTGCGCGGCGGGCGGTCGTCGCCCCAGTCGAAGAACGGGTTGACCACGACGTTCTTCGGCATGTACGGCCCGCTGTCGTCGGTGTTGCGCCGGGACGGGTCGGTGAACTGGTAGGCGTACAGCGACTGGTCCCAGCGGACCTCGCCCTCGATCGCCTTGGCGTAGGGGTCGAGCAGCAGCTTGCTCGGCTCGCAGTGGTGCCCGGCGGCCGGGTCGTAGGGCCCGTGCACGCGGTAGCCGTACCGCTGGCCGGGCATGATGCCGGGCAGGTAGCCGTGCCAGACGAAGCCGTCGACCTCGGGCAGGTCGACGCGGCTCTCCTGACCGGCGTGGTCGAAAAGGCAGAGCTCGACCCGCTCGGCGACTTCGGAGAAGAGCGAGAAGCTCGTACCCACGCCATCCCAGGTGGCGCCCAGAGGGTACGGCTCACCAGGCCAGACCTCACGCATGTAGCCTCATTGTGGTCGTGGAACGTTTCGCGGTGCAGCTTGATCGCGCGGCTCGTTGCTCTGTCGTGATCCGGGCTCCCGTGATCTCCTCTCGTCCGGGGGCTCCGCCGCCGCAGACCTGGATGCTTGCGTTCCGGCTCTACCGTTGATTTTAGGGCCGCGCGTCTGATTTACCAGATCTTTCCGGCCATATGGGGGGCTCGCGGCCGACGGTGGTGAGGGTGCCGCCGGAAGCTCCATCAACATACTGCAAATCGGTCAAATGTGGACATGTCCGCTGTAAAGGTTTACTTTGCCTTGAAAACGGATGCCGGACATACCGGGACATGGCGAGGCCCCCGCGCGGTCGTCGCGCGGGGGCCGTGGGCCGTCCGGTCAGGCGACCAGCTCGGCGTTGAGCGAGATGGTGGTGCCGGCCAGCGCCTTGCTCACCGGGCAGTTGGCCTTGGCGGTCTCGGCGGCGGTCTGGAAGTCCTCCGCGGAGATGCCCGGCACCTGCCCGCGCACCGACAGCACGATGCCGGTGATGCCCTCGCCCGGCTGGAAGGTCACATCGGCCGTGGTCTCCAGCTCCTGCGGCGGCGTGCCCGCCCCGGCGAGCGCGTGCGACAGCGCCATGGAGAAGCAGGAGGAGTGCGCGGCCGCGATCAGCTCCTCGGGGCTGGTCTTGCCGTTCGCGTCCTGCGAGCGCGAGGCCCAGGTGACGTCGAAGGTTCCCACGCCGGAGGTGTTGAGCGAGACCGAGCCCGAGCCGTCGAGCAGCGCGCCCTTCCACTGCGTCGTCGCGGTACGTGTGGTCGCCATGGCGATCTTCCCTTTCAACGCTGAGATGGTTACATGCCCGAACCTACACGCGCGCCTGGTGCGCGCGGTGCTCGGCTCGGACCAAGTCCTCCACCTCGGCGCGCAGCGCGAGGAACGCGGGCGACCGCTTCACGGTGAGCGGCCGTTCGGCGGGCAGGCCGACGGTGAGGTCGCGGGCGATCCGGCCGGGGTCGCAGGACAGCACCAGCACCCGCCGGCCGAGGAAGACCGCCTCCTCCACGTCGTGGGTGACCATGATCACGGTGGTCGGTTCCTCCTGCCACATCTGGCGGACGAACAGCTGCATGTCCTCCTTGGTCTGCACGTCCAGCGCCCCGAACGGCTCGTCCAGCAGCAGCACGCGCGGAGAGCAGGCGAGGGCCCGGGCGATCGCCACGCGCTGCTGCTGCCCGCCCGACAGCCTCCCGGGCAGCGCGCCGGCGAGGTGGGACAGCCCGACCTCCGAGAGCAGCCTGCCCACCCGCTCCTCGCGCCGCGCGCGCGGCAGCCCCAGCGACTCCAGCCCGAAGGCGACGTTGCGCGCGACGCTGCGCCACGGATACAGCGACGCCGTCTGGAACACCAGGCCGCGCTCGGGGCCCGGCCCGGTGACCTCCTCGCCGTCCAGCAGCACCCGTCCGGACGTCGGGCGGGTCAGCCCGGCGATCAGCGAGAGCAGCGTCGACTTGCCCGACCCGCTGGCTCCCACCACGCAGACGAACTCCCCGGGCGCGACGGTGAGGTCGAGATCGGCCAGCACCGGCCGCCCGGGCGCGAACTCCTTGCCGACCGACTCAAGGCGCAGCGTCACGCGGCCCACCTCCCGACCCGTGCGCGCAACAGCCGGAGCAGGACGTCGATGGCCAGGCCGATCAGGCCGATCACCACGAGGATCGCGAAGATCCGGTCGGTCTGCAGGAACCGCTGCGCGCGGATGACGCGGTACCCGAGCCCGGAGGTGGCCGCGATCAGCTCGGCCACGACCACGAAGTTCCACGCCGCCGCCGCGTTGACCCGCATCGCGTCGATGACGCCGGGCAGCGCGTAGGGGAACACCACGCGGAAGGCGACCCTGAGACGGCGCGCGCCGAGCGTCGCGGAGACCTCCAGCAACCGCCGGGGCACCTGCCGGACGACGTCGGCCGTCATCAGCGTGTTGAAGAAGACCACCCCCAGCACCAGCAGCGCGACCTTGGACGCCTCGCCGATGCCCAGCCAGATGATCAGCAGGGGGATGAAGGCCGAGGCGGGCAGGTAGCGCAGCAGGCCGATCAACGGCTCGGCCAGCGCCTGCGCCCACGGAAGCGCGCCCATCGCGAAGCCGAGCGGCACCGAGATGAGCACCGCGAGCGCGAAACCGAGGCCGACGCGGCCGAGACTCGCGGCGAGGTCGGACCACAGCTCGCCGCGGACCGCCATCTCGCGGCCGGCCGCGAGGACGGCGGCGGGCGAGGGCAGGAAGGTGGGGTCGGTCAGGCCGCTCACGCTGACCGCCTGCCAGGCGGCGAGCGGGAGCAGCACGGAAAGGGCGCGCAGCACCCAGGCCGTCCGGGGCGAGACGGCGCTGGACAGCAGCCGCACCCGCCGTCCGCGCCCGCCCGGCACGGCGCCCGGCGCGGGGGACGGCTCGAGCGGGCCGGCGGCGCCGGCGGGCCGCGACATCGGGGCCCCGGCGGGCGCGGAGGCCCGGGTCACGGCTGCACCGCCTGGACGAACCGGGGCTCCAGCAGTCCGTCCAGCGGGGGAGCGGCGTCGACCAGCTTGCTGGAGACCAGGAACTCGGAGATCTCCTTGGCCCGGGCGGGCAGCTCGCCGGCGAACGCCGCCCGGTTCTGCTCCAGCGTGAAGATCGTCGTGCCCTTGTCGTAGGTCTCGTAGTCGGCGGCGCTCACGCCGGCGCGCCCGGCCATGATCTGTACGGCCTCGGCCCGGTTCGCGCCGATCCAGGCGATGGTGTCGAACCACGTCTTCACCAGCGCCTGCACGGCCTTGTCGTTCTTGGCCAGCAGGTCCCTGGTGACCACCAGGTGGTCGGGGATGGCGCCGGGAAAGTCCGCGGAGCTGGTGATCGCGCTGCTGCCGGGCCGCTTGAGCGCGGTGGTGGTGAAGGGGGCGAAGACGCCGACGGCGTCCACCCGGCCGGCGACGAACGCGGCGGCGGCCGCGTCGGTCGGCAGCGGCTGGAACTTCACCTGCGCCTCGGTCAGGCCGGCCTTGCGCAGGGCGAGCAGCAGCAGATAGTGGTCCACGGTGCCCTGCTCGGCCGCCACGGTCGCGCCCTTGAGGTCGGCCAGGGATTTCACGCCCTGCTTGGCGATGATCTGGTCGTTGCCGGTGGAGTTGTCGTTGACCAGCACGACGGTCTCCTTGGCGCCGCCCGCGACCGAGGCCAGGGTGTCGTTCAGCGTCTGGCTGTTGGCGTCGATGTTGCCGGTCGCCAGGGCATTGAGACTGTCGGTGTAGCTGTCGAAGTACTTCAGCTCCACCGTGACGCCGTTCTTGGCGAACAGCCCCTTCTCTTCGGCGACCTGCCAGGGGAACCAGCCGGGCCAGGCGCTGAACCCGAGCCTGACCGCCGGGGCGCCCCCGGGGTCGGCCGGCCGCGCGGAGTCCGGCGCCGCGGCGCACGCGGTGCCCAGCACCAGGACGACGGCGGCGGGCAGGATGAGGCGTCGGAGCATCGAAGGCTCCCCTCTCAGGCTTGCGAAGCGTTGACGTGCGCCCCCGCGGGCCCGGAGCCGTCCGCCCGGGCGGCGGCGCGCCGGGGGAGGTGGCCGGCGCGGACCAGGCACCCGAGGGTGTCGCAGATGACCCGGGTCGCGATGAGGGCGGTGATCTCGGCGTTGTCGTAGGGCGGCGCGCACTCGACGACCTCGATGCCCGCGAGCGGCCGGGCGTCCGCGATGAGCTGGATGAACTTCAGCACCTCGCGCGGCAGGAAGCCGCCCGGCTCCGGCCAGCCGGTGCCGGGGACGAACGCCGCGTCCAGGCAGTCGACGTCGAACGACAGCCACACCGCCTCGGCGCCGTCCCAGGCGACCTCCAGGGCGCGCTCGGCGGCCGCCTCGATGCCCATCTCGACGCAGTCGGTGACGGTCATGATGGTGGTGCCGCGCTCCCTGCCCACCTTCACGCCCGGCCGGGGCGCCTGCCATCCGCCGATGCCGATCTGCACGAGGTTCTTGGCCGGCACGTTCGGGATGTCGGTCGCGTGGAACCAGGGCGTGGTGTGCATCCGCTCGTCGAGGTCGGTCTCCTGGGTGTCGACGTGCCGGTCGAAGTGGATGATGCCGACGTTGCCGGAGACGTGCTCGGCGACGCCGCGCACGGTCGGGTAGCCGATGGAGTGGTCGCCGCCGAGCACCACAGGGAACGCCCCGCTGGCGTAGACGTGCGACACCGCCTTGCTGATCTGGTCGAAGGTCTTCTCGATGTTCGCCGGGATGGTGAAGACGTCCCCGAGGTCGGCGATGGTGATCGACTCGCGCAGGTCCACGCCCAGCTCGAAGCTGTACGGCCCGTACAGCGCGGAGATCTTGCGGATGCCCTGCGGGCCGAACCGCGTGCCCGAGCGGTAGGTCGTGCCGCCGTCGAACGGGGCGCCCAGCACGGCCACGTCGTACTCGCCGCAGCGCCGCACGTCCTCCACGTAGGGCGCCTTGAGGAAGGTGTTGATCCCGGCGAAGTGCGGCAGCTCGCCTCGGGAGAAGGTGGGGATGGTGCGGTCGACGATCGACTCGGCGCCCGGCAGGCCGTACTCCAGCCCGCGCTCGATCTCGCGGCGGTGCATCGTCAGGGGAAGCTCGGCCTCGCGTTCGACGGCGCGGCGGGCTTCGGGTCCGTAGTTGTCGTGAAGGTGACCCACGGCACTCCCTTTCGGAAACGCCTCACACAGGAGGCAGCCGATATGACTGTCTCCCGGGTTTTTGTCCCGCCGTGGAACGGCCGCAGGCCGCCTGCACCTCTCGGACCAGCCCCTCGCCGGCCGACGAGGGCGGAACCCTAGGTGCGCCTCACCGGGGGCGGTGAGTCCCCTTCATGACAGCCGCGGCCTGTTTCCTCCGGGTTTCCCGTCCGTAGCGGATCGGTGACGTACTACGCACAGCCCTGCGGCACGGGGCGCGGGCGACCCGTCTCGGGGGTCAGTCGGTCGCGCTCCCCGCGCGGAGCGGCGCGCCCACGGTGTGCATGTGGCGCAGGGCCTGGGCGTAGGAGGCGATCAGGCCCGTCTCGTGGAACGGGATGCCGAGCTCCGCGCAGTAGGCCCGCACCAGGGGCTTGGCCCGGCGCAGGTTGGGCGTCGGCATGCTCGGGAACAGATGGTGCTCGATCTGGTGGTTCAGGCCGCCGAGGGCGATGTCCAGCATCAGGCCGCCGCGCACGTCGCGGGAGGTCAGCACCTGACGCCGCAGGAAGTCCAGGCGGTCCTCGGCGGTCAGCATGGGCATGCCCTTGTGGTTGGGCGCGAACGTGCATCCGAGGTACACCCCGAAGATCGCCTGGTGAACGGCGACGAACAGCAGCCCCTTGCCCAGGGGGAGCACGGCGAACACCGCCACGAGGTAGGCCACGACGTGGGCGGTCAGCAGCGCGGCCTCCACCCCGCGGTGCTTGAGCCGGGGACGCCGCAGCGCCCGGAAGCTCGCCAGGTGCAGGTTGAGGCCCTCCAGCGTCAGCAGGGGGAAGAACAGGAACGCCTGCCACCGCCCGATGACCCGGGCGGCGCCCCGGCTCGACGCGGCCTGCCGCGAGGACCAGATCAGCACGTCGGGGGAGACGTCCGGGTCGTGGTCCTCGTGGTTGGGGTTGGCGTGGTGCCGGGTGTGCTTGTCCATCCACCAGCCGTAGCTCATGCCGATGGCCAGGTTGCCCGCCAGCCATCCGGCGCCCTGGCTCAGCCGCCTGGACCGGAAGACCTGCCGGTGGGCCAGGTCGTGGGCGATGAGCGCCACCTGCGCGAAGGCGACCGCGAGGCCCGCCGCCACCAGCAGTTGGGCCCAGGAGTCGCCGAGGGCGAGGAAGGCGGCCCACCCGCCCGCGAACAGGCCGGTGACCAGGCCGAGGCGCAGAGCGTAGTAGCCGGGACGCCTGTCCAGCAGTCCGGCCTCGGCCACCCGTCGGGAGAGCCGGGCGAAGTCGCTGCCGCGCGTGGCGGCGTCGATGGTGGAGGTTTCGGTCACGGCTCTCCTGACGTGGTGGCGGATCGGCCGCCCGTCCCCGCGCCGTGGCGACACCGCACGCGGCGCCGGACGGATCGGGCAGGCCCGATCAACACTGTCCGGGGCACCATGTCCTTCGACATCCTGGTACCAGGCGGGTACACGGTAGTGCTGGCCCCACCATGGCCCCACGATGGCCCCGCCACGGCCGCATCACGGCCGCATCACGGGCACGCGGGCCTGCCATGGCGGCGTACCCGGCGGCCGGAGATGGACGGCGGCATTCCCTCGCGCGAAGGCGATCCAGCGGATACACCGGGAGGCGCGCGGCGGTTTTCCGGATTCGCCGCGTGTCAGGGCCCGGTTCACGGCGCGTTCGTGGCGGAGTTGACGGCCCCGGCCTGGCGGGGAAGCGGGCCGAGGGCGCGCGAGGCGGCTCACGCGCGGCGCCGGCCGGCAGTGCGCCTGACGGCGCGGGCGCCGCTGTGACCTGGTGCGCGAGGCGACCCGTCATGACGCGCGGGCATGTCCGGGGTTCTCCGGAGAACGGCGGCGGAATGACGGCCGGCCCGGCCCTATGAAGAGAATTCTCGGGCGATATTCCGGCCGATGCGATGACGGGCTCATCGCGGGGGACACGGGTCGAAATGCTCGCACGGGAATGCGTGCCGCCGGCAGGATTCCGCCGGTGGAGAACGGCGCCGGACGGGGGTCCAATACGGCGGTGGAATCCGCGGTCCCCCGCGTCCGAGGCCTCCTGCCCCGGACGTTCATGCGCGCCCCCGCCTCGGGGCGCCGCGGCGAACTCCGGCCGTCCGGCGCTGCCACGGGGCACCTCCCGGCGACGGCCACCCTGGTCGGTTCTCCGCGGGGCGCGCCCGCACTCTCATGAGCACGCTCACATGACCGGTGACGCCCGCCGTCCTCCGCCGTGTCCGCATACCCCCGCCGTGGCTTCCGAGTTCGCCCTGGCAGGGGCGGTTTCCCGGTCGGTCCGCACCACGCGGCCATGCCCTTTAGTGCGTGTCCGCAAGGCCGAAAAGGGTCTTGTGTGCGCAAACATTGTCAGTTACGTTAAGCGCCGGAAACGTGATCGAAAACGTTTGCAATGGAGAGGGCCGCATGGCCGATGTCGGTGCGCCGGTGACGATGAGCGATGTCGCGCGAGTGGCGGGCGTCTCCACCGCGACGGTGTCGCGGGTCGTCAACGGGCGTTACGGCGTCAGCGCCAGCACCATCGCGCAGGTGCGTTCGGCCATCGAGCAGCTCGGCTACGAGTCGAGCCTGGTGGCGACGAGCCTGCGGCGCAGTCGCACCAACGTTCTGGGCCTGGTGGCCCACAGTTTCCAGTCCTACACGGCCGAGGTGCTCAAGGGCGTGATGCAGGCACTGAGCCGGTCGGGCTTCGACCTGATCATCTACGCCAACAGCGACCTCTACGGGACGTACGCGGAGGGCTGGGAGCAGCGGCATCTGACCCGCCTGTCGGGCACGCTCACGGACGGATGCATCGTGGTCACGCCCTGGGACGAGGTCCGCAGCGGCACTCCGGTCGTGGTCATCGACCCGGTCCGGGGCTCTACGGTTCCCTCGGTGACGGCGGACAACCTCGCGGGCGCGACTTCGGTGGTCGAGCATCTCCTCGGCCTCGGGCATCGGCGCATCGGATTCATCGCGGGCCGTTCCAGCCTTGCGTCCGCGTGGTCGCGCGAGGAGGGATACCGCAAGGCGCTGGCCGCGGCCGGTGTCCCGTTCGACCCGGCCCTGATCGGCAGAGGGGATTTCAACCCCGAGTCCGCGACCCCGCTGGCACACGCCCTGCTGGCCGGCGCGGACCGTCCGACGGCGATCTTCGCGGCGAGCGACGGGATGGCGTTGAAGGTTCTGGAGGTCGCGAAGGGGCGTGGGCTCAGCGTCCCCGGCGACCTTTCGGTGGTCGGATTCGACAACATCCCGGAGTCGGCGCTGGCCGAGCCGGGGCTGACCACGGTGGACCAGTCGATGTACCGGCTCGGATACGAGGCCGCGCACCTGCTGAAGTCACTGGTCACCGGCGAGTGGGAGGGCCACCGCCGCATCGAGATTCCGACCCGCCTGGTGGTGCGCGGCTCCACCGCGCCACCGAGGAGCACGCCCGGCTTATGACCGGCACACCACGCAGACCATATCGAGACGCACCGAAGGGTCAGGAGGGCATGGCCTGCCCGTGACGGAGGTGACACAGGGAGACCACGGCGCACCCACTCAGGAGCTGATCGGCTGGCGGGTCGCATCCGCCGCCGACCATTTAAGGAAGGGTGAAACCAAGTGAAAGATTACCATGGGAGCGTGCGCCACGAGGGCGTACGCCGTTTCTCGGCGATGGTCGCCGCCGGAGTGCTGGCGATCACGACGATGCTGCTCGCACCGCGACCGGCCGCGGCGGCGGACACGCCGTGGCTGAGCGTCTCGGAGGACCGCTACGCGTCGTTCAGCGTCCCGGCGGCCTACATCCAGGCGAACCTGGGCCAGGTGTCGCAGGTCATGATCGTGGGGAACTTCGGCCCCTCCGCGGCCTTGACGGAGTACGGACTGACCCGCCGGGGAGACGTCTGGTCGGGGGTTCTCGGCCCGCTCAAGCCGGGGCTGTACTACTACCAGGTCACCGCCGATGACACCAAGAGCATCAAGGACCCGACCAACAGCGCCGGCGTGGCGTCCAAGCCGCTCCTGAGCACCTTCCTCGTGCCGGGCGACTCGGCGCGGCTGCTCGCGGACGCGCCCGACGAGCAGGGCGGCAAGATCGAGACCCTGACCTACCGCACCAAGGACCAGGAGCGGTCGGCCCTGGTGTGGACGCCGCCGGGGTACGCGGCAGCCAAGGGCGGCAAGCCGTACCCGGTGCTGTACCTGCGGTCCGGCGCGGACGGCAGTGCCACCGACTGGCTCGACCTCGGCCGCGCCAAGCAGATCCTCGACAACCTGTCGGCCGGTCACGCCATGGAGCCGATGGTGGTCGTGATCTCCGACGGCGCGGACGGCGACAAGGAGCTGAACGACCTCGGCAAGGCGGTCGGGGACGCCTACCGCGTCCACCGCGACCGGGAGCACCAGGCCATCGCCGGTGTGTCCGAGGGCGGGTCGCAGGCGCTGCGCGCGGCCCTGCCCGGCCCCGGCCGGTTCGCCTACGCCGGCTCGTTCTCCAGTCCGCTGACGCAGCTCCCCGCCGGAGTGCCGGGACCGGGTCCCGGACCGGGTCCCAAGCCCGGCCCCGACCACGGCGCCAAGCTGGTGCGTCTGTACACCGGCAACGTGACCGACCCCGCCTACAACGCGACCGTCGCCCTGACCAAGGCGCTGGACCGCGCCCGGGTCAAGTACGAGTTCGACGGCGTGAACCCCGACGCGGGAGGCAACTGGAACGCCTGGCAGGAGAACCTGATCGACTTCCTGCCGCGGCTGTTCCGCAAGGTGGGCGACCACGGTCCGAGCGCCGGTCACGGGCCGCTGAAGGGCGAGTTCACCCCGCCGGCGCCCGGCACCACCCCGACGCCGTTCGTGACCAAGGACGGCTTCGTCACCTTCGAGACCACGACCGACTACAAGGACGCCAAGCACGTCACGGTGTGGGCGAACATCGCTCCCGGTGGAAGCTGGCTGCGCGTGCCGATGTCGCGTGAGGGCGACCGGTGGCGGGCGACCGTGGGACCGCTGGAGCCGTGGTTCTACTACTACCGGTGGATCGTGGACACGGTGGGGGTCAAGGACGCGTCGAACCCGACGAAGATCACCTCCGAGCCGGCCTGGAGCTCCTTCTTCATCCCCGGTGAGAGGTCGCGCCTGCTGTCCGACGTTCCCGCCGGCCAGGGCGGGAAGGTCGAGAGCCTGACCTACCAGAGCACCGTGGCGAACGCCGAGCGCACCGCGCTGGTGTGGACCCCGCCGGGGTACGACCCGAACCGCGCGGAGGCCTATCCCGTCCTCTACCTCCAGCACGGCAGCGGCCAGAACTACACCGACTGGACCGAGATGGGGCGCGCCAAGCAGATCCTCGACCACGAGTACCTCGACGGCGACATCGTGCCCATGGTGGTCGTGATGGGCAACGGCAACTCCTCCAACTTCACCAAGGAACTGCTGGAGAACATCGTCCCGGCGGCCCGCGCCGCCTACCACATCTCCAGCGACCCCTCCCAGCAGGCCCTCGCCGGCCTGTCGATGGGCGGCGGCCAGGCGATCGGCGTGCTCAAGGCCTACCCGGGCCGGTTCGCCTACGTCGCGGCGTTCTCGGCCGGGTTCGGCAGTGGCACCGGCGTCGACGTGGCGGCGATCAACAACGGGACCAAGCTGTTCCGCGTGTACGTCGGAGACGTGACCGACTTCGTGTACCCGTCGTTCATGGCCGGACTGACCACGATGAACACCCTCGGCGTCCACTACGAGTTCGACGGGGTCACCCCTGGACCGCACGGCTGGGACGTGTGGCAGAAGAACCTCATCGACCTCGCGCCGCGCCTGTTCAAGCGCTAGGCGATCCCGTCCGAGGCGGCGCCGCCGGGGCATCGGGGGCCCCGGTGGTGGTCGCCGGGCACGGGAGCGTGCCGAGCGCTCACCGGAGGATCGGCAATGGGAACCGGGCACGGGGTGTGTCACCCGTGCCCGGTTCCGCCGATCATCCGGCCTCAGCGGTGGCGCATGGACCTTGTGCGCCACGACCCCCCCAAAGGGAGAACATCCAATGAAGAGAAAGTCCCTCATAACCGCGGCGGCCCTGCTCGCCGCCGCGGGCGCGCTCGCGGCCTGCTCCCCCGACCAGGGCAAGAGCACGGCCAATCCGGGCGGGAACAACGCGAGCAGCTGCACCAACACGATCACCAAGAAGGATCTGCCGGTCGTGACGATGTGGGGCTGGTACCCCAACACGCAGCTCGTCGTCGACAACTTCAACAAGCAGAACAACGAGGTGCAGGTCTGCTGGACCAACGTCGGCCAGGGCGGCGACGAGTACCAGAAGTTCCAGACGGCCATCTCCGCGGGCACCGGCGCGCCCGACGTGATCATGGTGGAGATGGACCGCATCCCGACCTTCCAGATCCAGAACGCGCTCGTCGACATCAGGAAGTACGGCTTCGACGCGGTCAAGGCCAACTACAGCGAGGGCGCGTGGAAGGACGTCTCGGTCGGTGAGGCCGTCTACGGCGTGCCGGTCGACGGCGGCCCGCTCGCGATGATCTACCGCAAGGACGTCTTCGACAAGTACAAGATCACGCCGCCGAAGACCTGGGACGAGTACGAGAAGGCCGCGCAGAAGGTGAAGGACGCGGGGGGCCCGCACTTCGGCGACCTCGGCGCCAACGTGCCGGCGCTGCTGATGGCGCTGCAGATCCAGAAGGGCGCCGCTCCGTTCACCTACGACCCGGCGCAGCCGAAGTCGATCGGGGTCAAACTCAACGACCAGGCGTCCAAGGACGTGTTCGACTACTGGGGAGGCCTGGCGAAGAAGGGCCTGGTCGGGACCCAGGACCAGTTCACTCCCGAGTACATCTCAGGTGTGATCAACGGCAAGTACGCCACCTACATCTCGGCGGCCTGGGCGCCCGGCTACCTCACCGGCGCCGGCGTCGGCAAGGGCAAGGACACCGGCAAGTTCGCGGTGGCGCCGCTCCCGCAGTGGGACCCGGCCAACCCGGTGCAGGTGAACTGGGGCGGGTCGGCCTTCTCGGTGACCAGCCAGGCGAAGAACCCCGAACTCGCGGCGAAGGTGGCCTACGGCCTGTACGCCGACGACGACTCGCTCAAGGACGGCTGGACCAACCAGGTCATCTTCCCGCTGAACCTCAAGGCGCTGAAGTCCCCCGAGTTCGTGGACGCCAAGGTGGGCTTCTTCAACGGCCAGCAGGCGAACAAGGAGGTCTACGTCCCCGCGGCGGACGCCTACAAGGGCGTCACCTACAGCCCGTTCGGCCAGTACTACTTCGACGCCATGACCAAGCAGGTCAGCGCGATGATCGAAGGCTCGGTCACCGGGGCGCAGGCGGCCGACAAGCTGCAGGAGGACGTGGCGGCCTACGCCAAGGAACAAGGATTCACCGTCCAGTGACGACCCGGGTGGGCCGCGCCGTCCCCGGCCGGCCCACCCACGATCTCCCAGCGTCGACATTCCCGGAGCCCAAGATGACCCTCCTGATCGAGGAGAGCGCACCGCGCACTGAAGACAAGACATCCAAGATCCACGGCAAGGTGCGCCTGCGCGAGCATCTGATGGGGTGGCTCTTCGTCGGCCCGTTCGCGATCGTCTTCCTGGCGTTGCTCATCGCGCCGCTCGCCTACGCGCTGTACCTCAGCCTGTTCCAGAAGAAGCTGATCGGCGGCACCAGCTTCGTCCTGTTCGACAACTACGCCAAGGCGTTCACCGACCCGAGTTTCCTGTCCGGGGCGTGGTTCGTCATCCGCTTCTCGCTGGTGGCCATCCCGCTGCAGATCGTCATCGCGCTCGCCATGGCGCTCATCCTTGACGCCGTGACGACGTTGTTCACCCGCTTCTCCCGGCTGATGATCTTCCTGCCGTACGCGATCCCCACGGTCATCGGCGCCGTCATGTGGGGCTTTCTGTACAGCAAGAGCTTCGGGCCGCTCACCGACATCTTCGGGTTGTTCGGCGGCACCCCGCCCGACTTCTTCAGCAAGAACCTGATCTTCTACGCCCTGATCAACGTCGTCACCTGGCAGTGGGCCGGCTACTACATGATCATCCTGTACGCGGCGCTCCAGGGCATCGACCCGACGCTCTACGAGGCCGCCCGCATGGACGGCGCCGGCAGATGGCAGACCGCGCTGCGGATCAAGATCCCGCTGATCGCCCCCGCGATCTTCCTCATCCTGGTCTTCTCGCTCATCGGCACCCTGCAGTTCTTCAACGAGCCGCAGATCCTGCGCTACCTCGCGGCCGGCACGATCACACCGGACTTCACCCCCAACATGTACGCGTACGCGCAGGCGTTCAAGCTCGCCAACTTCAACTACGGATCGGCGATCTCCTTCGCCCTCGGCGGCATCGTCTTCGTCTGCGTCTACGCCTTCCTGTTCTTCACCCGCAAGCGGAGGAGCTTCCTCTGATGACCACCCTCTCCCGCGCCGCCGGACGCCGAAGGCCGCAACGCCACCTTCCCCTGCAGGTGCTCCTCGGCTTCCTGGTCGTGTACTTCCTCGTCCCGTTCTGGTGGGTCATCGTCAACAGCTCCAAGGACGCCCCCGGCCTGTTCGGCGGCGGCAACACGCTGTGGTTCACCGACAACGTCGACTACTTCGGCAACCTCGAGCGCCTGTTCACCTACGACGGCGGCATCTACGGCAGGTGGATACTCAACTCCACGCTGTACGCGCTGGCGGGCGGCGTCGGGGCCACCATCCTCGCCGTCATGGCCGGCTACGGATTCGCCAAATACCGGTTCGCCGGCCGGCGCTTCACCTTCTCGGTGCTGCTGGGCGCGTTGATGGTGCCCGGAACGGCGCTGGTGATCCCCACCTTCATCATGTTCTCCGGGCTCGGACTGACCAACACGATCTGGGCGGTGATCCTGCCGTCGCTTCTCAACCCGTTCGGCGTCTACCTGATGCACGTGTACGCGCGCGACGCCGTCCCCGACGAGATCCTCGACGCGGCTCGGGTCGACGGCGCGGGGGAGATGCGGACGTTCTTCCGGGTGGCCTTCCCGCTGATGCGGCCGGCGGTGGTGACCGTGCTGCTGCTGTCCGCCGTGGCGTCCTGGAACAACTACTTCCTGCCCCTCGCCATGCTCTCCGACAACCGCCTGTTCCCGGTCACCGTCGGCCTCGGCGTCTGGCAGGGGATCGCCTCGGCGAACAACTCGGGCGGCACCTCCCTGTGGAGCCTCATCATCATGGGCGCCCTGGTGTCGGTGGTCCCCCTCATCATCGCCTTCTTCACCCTCCAGCGGCACTGGCGCGGCGGCCTGTCGGTCGGCGGCCTGAGGTAGCCGCGGCTCGCAAGACCTCCGGGCGTGGTGGAGATGTCATATCCACCACACCCGGAGGTCTTCCTGTTCTCACCGTCGATTCGCACAGTGGGCGCATTCACCAGAAGGGCGATCGATTCGCGCGCCTGACGGCGACGACCGTGGTCCGTTCATCGATCCGGTGCCCTTCCACAATCGTTGCACTGGACTTGCGGACGGTTGATAATTCTGGTCGCGACGGCGTTCGATGTGTCCGTGACCGTGTCGGTCGTCCTTTGCCGCCCATTCACCGGAGGTTCCGTGAAGGTCAGCGTCGTCATTCCAGCCTTCAACGCGCGGAGCAAGTTGCGCCTGTTGTTATACACGCTTGCGCACAGCGTGCTCGATCCGGAGGACTCCTTCGAGGTCGTCGTCGCCGACGACGGCTCCACCGACGGCACCGGCGAGATGGTCGCCGAGCTGTCCGGCCATGACGATCTGACCTACCTCTACCTTCCGCGCACCGAACGGTCGAGCCGGGCCGCCGCCCGTAACGCGGCCATCGCCAAGGCCACCGGCGAGCTCGTCGTCATGGTCGACGCCGATACGGTGGTCGGGCCGGCCTTCCTCGCCGAACACGTCCGTTACCACCGGCTCAGGAATGACCTCGTCGTGATCGGCGCCCGCCCGGACCTCGGAGACGGGGACTTCGACGAGGAGCGCCTCCGCCGCGAATTCGCCTTCGACGCCATGCCCGCCGTCGCCTGGGGTGATCCGCGCGAGAAGGTGCTGGCCGAATTCTCGGGCAACATGAACAGGCTCGCCATCTGCTGGCATCTCCTGTTCTCCTGCAACGCCTCGGTGCGCGTCGAGCACCTGCGCCGCATCGGGGGTTTCGACGAGGCATTTCTCGGCTGGGGACTCGAGGACACCGACCTTGGATATCGGCTGCGGCAGGCGGGACTGGCCTTCGCTTTCAGCGCCTCGGCCGTGGCGTACCACCAGCGGCGCCGGGGGATAGACGCCGGAATGTACGACGACTGGGTCCGCAATCTCGCCTACATGACGGCCAAGCACCAAGCGCCCGAAGTGGCGATCCAGTCGATCGCCGGCCTCGCCATGAACCCCGCCGGCGGGCGGATCGGCTGGGTGGAGGCGATGCGCTGCTTCGAGGTCGCCGCGCGGGCCCTCGATGGCCGGCCGCCGGTGTCCCGCACCTACCGGCTCATGGTGGTCGAGGAGGACACGGTCGAAACCGCGATGGCGGAGTTGGCGGCCCGCGGTGCGACGAGCGATCTTCTGATCATCGACGAGACCCGCGGTGCCGAGCTGTCCGGCCCGGTCCAGTGCATGGACACCCCGGGCGAGCTGCTCTACTTCCACCGGCCGTCGGCGACGCGGCGAGCCGAGATCCTCGGCCGCTACCCGGTGGCCGCCCGATGAGCGCCGATCCCGGGCCCGCGCGGCTCCCTCCGCGAACGACCCCCTCCTGACCACCCGTACTTCTCAGGCGAACCTCACCCCGGCCCGTCCGATGATCGCGTCGAGGTCCGCGCCGGGCGGCAGGCCGCCGTACGCGAGACTGCGATCAGGGCTCAGTCGGGAGGCGCAGAAGGCGTCGGCGACGGCCGGCGGGCTGTGCCTGACCAGCAGGGACGCCTGGAAGACCAGGGCCACGCGCTCGACGATCCGGCGGCCGCGGTGTTCGAGGGCGGCGGGGTCGGCCAGGGAGTCCTTCGCCTCGCGCACGGCCGCGTCCAGGTGGGAGTCGGCGCCCTTCGCGAGGTCGACCTCGCCGAAGAAGGCGTCCAGGTTGTCTGGATCCTTCGCCATCGACCTGAGCACGTCCAGGGCGGCCACGTTGCCCGAGCCCTCCCAGATGCCGTTGAGGGGGGACTCGCGGAACAAGCGTGGCATCTGCGACTCCTCGACGTACCCGTTGCCGCCCAGGCACTCCAGCGACTCCGCCGCGTGCGCCGGAGCCCGCTTGCACACCCAGTACTTGGCCGCCGCCAGGGCCGTGCGGCGCAACGCCCCCTCGCCGGTGTCGCCGCGGATCGCGCGGTCGGTCGCACCGGCCAGGCGCAGCATGACCGCGGTCGCCGCCTCCGACTCGAGGACCAGGTCGGCCAGCACGTTGCGCATCAACGGCTGATCGGCGAGCGCCTCGCCGAACGCCCTGCGGTGGGTGGCGTGGTGGACGGCCTGCGTCACCCCGTACCGCATGCCGGCGGCCGAGCCGATGACGCAGTCCAGGCGCGTCATGTTGACCATCTCGATGATCGTGCGCACGCCGCGGCCCTCCTCGCCGACCAGGCGGGCCACCGCCCCCTCGTACTCGACCTCGGCCGAGGCGTTGGACCTGTTGCCCAGCTTGTCCTTCAGGCGCATGATCCGCATCGCGTTGCGCGAGCCGTCCGGCAGCACCCGGGGGAGCAGGAAGCACGACAGCCCGCCGGGGGCCTGCGCGAGCACCAGGAAGACGTCGCACATCGGCGCCGAGTTGAACCACTTGTGGCCGGTGATCGCGTACGTGCCGTCGCCCAGCGGCTCGGCGCGGGTGGTGTTGGCGCGCACGTCCGAGCCGCCCTGCTTCTCGGTCATCGCCATCCCGGCCAGCACCCCGCGCTTCGCGGCGGCCGGGCGCAGCCCGAAGTCGTAGCCGCGGGAGGTCAGCAGGGGCTCCCACTCCGCCGCCAGGGCCGGGGTGTGCCGCAGCGCCGCCACGCTGGCGTAGGTCATCGAGATCGGGCAGCCGTGGCCCGCCTCCACCTGCGACCACACGTAGAACTTGGCCGCGCGCGCCACGTGGGCGCCCGGCCGGGGCGAGGCCCACGGCGTGGCGTGCAGGCCGTGCTCGACGGCCACGGCCATCAACTCGTGCCAGGCCGGATGGAACTCCACCTCGTCGACGCGGTTGCCGTACCGGTCGTGGGTGCGCAGCACCGGCGGGCACTCGTTGGCCAGCCGCCCCCATTCCTGGGCCCTGGCCGACCCGGCGAGCGTTCCCAGGGTGCGCAGCTCCCCGAGGGCCCAGTCGGCGCCCTCCCGTCGCACGCCCTCCACCATGCCGGGGTCGGCGGACACGTCGTGGCCGGTGAGCGGGGGGACCTGGTTGGTGACGTCGTGCGTCAAGAGAGCCTCCGGGCGGTGTCGGTGCGTGGCGGTGCGGTGCGGTCCGGTGCCGAACGCCTCTTGCATGCGCGCTCAGGCATCCATCTCAACATTTCCCCGGAACAGTGGGATGCTCGGGTCGCTGACCAAGGAAGGGTGGGACCGGTGGAGGCCCCTGGAACGACCGACGACCGGCTGTTGCACCAGCGCGTCGTCGGCGGGGACGAGAGCGCGCTGAGCGAGGTGCACGACCGGCTGTATCCGCTGGTGCTTGGGCTCGCGCTGCGGGTCACGCGCGACCGGGTCGTCGCCGAGGACATCGTGCAGGAGGTCTTCGTCACCTTCTGGGAACGCCCGCTGGCGTTCGACCCCGACCGGGGGTCGCTGCGCGGGTGGCTCGCCACCATCGCCCACCGGCGGGCCGTCGACCACGTCCGCACCGAGGAACGCCACCGCGTCTCGGCGCTCGGCCCCCGCCTGACCGATCCCGAGCCGAGCCCGCTGGAAGACTGGGTCCTGGCCGCCGACGAGGCCGCCCGCGTTCGGCTGGCCGTCAGCCGGCTCCCCGGCGAGGTCCGGGAGGCGATCGAACTCGCGTACTACCGTGGCCGTACCTATCGTCAGGCGGCCGCCGAGCTGGGGCTGCCCGAGGGCACCGTCAAGTCCCGCATCCGGTTGGGCCTGCGCAGGCTCGCCGACGAGCTCGCCGAGAAGGAGGTGTGACGGTGGACCACCACTCCGGCCCGTCCGGCGACCCCTCCGGCCCCGCCACGTCCTCCACGTCCCCCACGTCACCGACGTCCCCCGCGTCATCCGCGCGGCCCACGTCCCCCTCCACGTCGTCCACGTCCGCGACCTCCTCCACCCGGCACGGCCCGCCGGCGCCCGCCTCCCACGCCGAGGCCGCCGACGGCCACGAGCCCGCGCCGGGCGGCGAGCTCGGCGCGTACGGCGTGCCCGTCGCCTCCGACCCGGTGACCCGGCTGAGCCTGGACGCGCTGGTCGAGGCCGCCGCCGATGCCCCGGGCGGCGCGCTCTCCCGGCTGATGACGGCCGCCCGGTCGGCGCGCCGCCCCGCCGCCACCACGGGGGTCGCCGCGCCGTACGCCGCGCGGGTCGCCGCCATGGACGCCCTGCTCGCCTCGGCGGCGCCCGCCGACTGGTCGGCGCGCATCGTCGAGGGCTGGACGCTGCAGCAGCTCATCGCCCACCTGGCCGCCACCGACGGCCTGGTCGCCGACGCCATCGGCGCGCCGGTCGCGGGCCCGGCGGTCGCCTCCCCGGAGGTCCTGGCCCGCACGGCCGACATGATCGCGTTCGCGGCCGGGCAGGCCCCTGAGCGCACCCGGGCCGACTGGCGCCTCCAGGCCGAGGCGATCTGCGCGCACGCCGCCTCGATGGACCCGGCCACGGTCATCGCGCCGGGCGGCATCGGCTTCCCCGTCTCCGACCACCTGCTCGCCCGCATGCTGGAGACCTGGATCCACACCGACGACACCGCGGCGGTGCTGGGCCGCCCTCTTCCCCTGCCGCTGGACGGGCACATCCACCCGACGGCCGACTTCTGCGCCCGGCTGGTGCCGTGGACGATGCTGCTGTCGGGCATGCAGGGCGGCGACCGCGCGATCCGCCTCACGCTGACCGGTCCGGGGGGCGGCGCGTGGCACGTTCCGCTCGACGTGGCCCGTCCGGCCGTGCCCGACGACGGCTCGCCCGTCCAGGCCGCGATCACCTGCGAGGCCATGGCCTTCTGCTTCCTGCTCGGCGGACGCGGCGCCCCGGCCGAGTTCCCCGCGCAGGTGGAGGGGGACGCGGGCCTGGTCCGCGACGTCCTGCACGCCGCGCCCGCCCTCTCGGGACCCTGACGCGCGCTCGCCTCGCGCCGGTTCCGCCGGTTCCGCCGGTCCGCCGGTCCGCCGGTCGTCCGGCGGGTGGAGGCGCGCGGTGAGATCCTCCTTACGGAGGATCGTGACATGGCGTGATGCCGCGCTAGATTCGTGCCATGAATGATCCGGGTGGTATGCGCGCCTCGGACGCCGAGCGCGAGGCCGTCGTCGAACGGCTCAGAGAGGCCTCCGTCGAAGGACGCCTGACGCTCTCCGAGCTGACCGAGCGCACCGAGGCCGCCTACCTGGCCGCCACCCACGCCGAACTGGCCCAGATCACCGCCGACCTGCCGGATGGCGTGCCACACGCCGCCGCCTACCCGTCGTCCCCGCCCCCGTCCCCGCGTACGGGCAGGGCCCGGCGGTGGTACGTCGCCGTCATGGGCGACACCAAGCGGCGCGGCAAGTGGCGCGTCGACCAGGAGATCGGCGCGGTCGCCGTGATGGGCGATGTGACGATCGACCTGCGCGAGGCCGAGGTGCGCTCCAACGAGGTCGACATCGTCGCCACGGCGGTGATGGGCGATATCAAGATCATCGTGCCCGACGGCGTGGACGTGGACCTCACCGGCATCGCGGTCATGGGCGACAAGCGGGTGGACGTCCTGGAGGCCCCGCCGGGGCAGCACGTCCCCGTGGTGCGCGTCCGGGCGTACGCCGTGATGGGCGACGTCAGGGTCATCGGAGACTCCCAGGCCAAGCCGATCCAGCGAGCATGGTTCGCCTGGAGCGAGTGGTGGCAGGAAAGGCGCGGCGAGATGCGCGCCGGCCGCGGCGACCACCTGCTCGGGATGCGCGAGCAGCGCCATGAGCTGCACCGGGCCCACCAGGAGGTGCGGCGCGCCCACCACGAGGCGATGCGCGAGGTCCGCGACGGCCTGCGCCAGGCCCGCCGCGACTCCCGCCGTGACGACCGCCGCGGCGGCCCCTTCCCGCCGCCCCCGCCGCCGCCCCCGTACGGCTGACCACCGCTTCCGCCGGGCCGAGTCGCCGGCCACGTACGATCACGCCGAGCGTGTGGTCCCGGCCCGGTCGAGCCGGGCTTCGCGCGAGAGCCCGGCCCGGTCGCCGGGGGAGCGCCGGGTCAGGAACCGGCGGCCGCGGCCTGGGCGGCCTGGATGGCCTTGTGCAGGGCCCGGGGCACCGGGGCCACGACGACGCCGAGTGCCTCGCCGCGTTCGCGCACGGCCCGCCACTGCCGCCACGGCATGACGGTCCTGAGCCTGATCACCGACGCCAGGGCGGTGAGCGCGGCGTCGCGGGGCTCGACCCGTGACAGGGGTTGCCCGCCGCGCATGGCCGAGGAGACCGTCGAGGTCAGCCGCCGCACCACCCGGGTGTCGCGGACCGTCACCTTGGCCAGCGGGATGACGCCGAGCAGGCGGGTGCGCCGCACGCGGATCCAGCCGCCGGCCTCCAACTGGTCGCGCACCTGGCGGACGGCGCGGTGCGAGCCCTTGTTCACCCAGTGCTGCCAGGTGCGCCGCCGGGACGCGGCGATCTGCTGGAGGGCGGCGTCGAGCAGGGCGTCGTCCGGGACGGCGGTCCGGGAGGCGACCGGGCCGCCGGTCGCGTCGTCCAGGCAGCCGCGCAGCAGCAGCTCGGCCAGGATCCCGGCGCGCATCAGGTAGCCGAGCTTCCAGCGGGCGGTCGGCCGCCCGCGCTCGATGTCGTAGGCCAGCAGGTAGAGCCGTTGGGGCAGGGAGCCGGGCAGGTCCACCGGTCGCTCCTCTCGGTCGTGTCGTGCGAGGGGTCCGGCCGGCGCGGCCCCGGCGAGGGGCCAAGCGGGCCGCGTGCGGCGTCTCAGGTCACTCGGATCGGTCGCGGGTTCCGCGTTCCACGGTTCACGAAGAGCCGTCGTGCCCGGACGCGTCGCCGCTCGGTCCAGCGGCTTCCCCGTCCGGTTCGCCTCCGGCTCGGGAGCCGAGTGCTCCGGCGTCCGGGGCGTCCCCGCCGGCCTCGTCGGCGGCCCCGGTCGGCGTGGAGTCGCCGGGGTCCTTCGGGGGACGGCCCCGTTTGGGCATGCCGCCCACGTCGCCGGGGAGCCGCCCCGCGCCGGCGAGCGCCCGCCGCAGCAGGAACTCGATCTGGGCGTTGGTGCTGCGCAGCTCATCCCCGGCCCAGCGGGTGATGGCGTCGTGGACCGCGGGGTCGAGCCGCAGGAGGATCTTCTTGCGTTCGTTCACTGGTACAGGGAGCCGGTGTTCACGACCGGCTGCACGTCCTTGTCGCCGCACAGCACGACCAGCAGGTTGCTGACCATGGTGGCCTTGCGCTCGTCGTCCAGGTCGACGACGTCGGCGGCGTCCAGGCGGTGCAGCGCGGCCTCCACCATGCCGACCGCGCCCTCCACGATCTGCCGCCGGGCGGCGACGATCGCGCCCGCCTGCTGGCGGCGCAGCATGGCCTGGGCGATCTCGGGGGCGTAGGACAGGCGGGTGATGCGCGACTCGATGACCCTGACCCCGGCCGAGGAGACGCGGGCGGCGATCTCGGCCGAGAGCTTGCCGGTGATCTCGTCGGCGTTGTCGCGCAGCGAGAGCTGGCCGTCGTCGTGGGAGTCGTAGGCGTAGTTGCCGGCGATGTGCCGGACGGCCGTCTCGGTCTGGATGGCGACGAACTCCACGAAGTCGTCCACCTCGAACACGGCCTTGGCGGTGTCCTCCACCTGCCACACCACGACCGCGGCCATCTCGATCGGGTTGCCGTCGGCGTCGTTGACCTTGGCCACGTCGGTCTCGTGGTTGCGGATGCGCGTCGAGACCGCGCGCCGCTGGGTGAAGGGAATGACCCACCGCAGGCCGTCGGCCCGCACCGTGCCGAGGTAGCGGCCGAGAAGCTGCACCACCCTGGCCTGGCCGGGCGCGATCGCCATCAGACCGGTGAGCAGCAGGACGGCGACCACCAGGAGGGCCACCCCCGCGCCGATCACGCCGCCCGAGCCCTGCTCGCCCTGGGTCACCAGCACCGCCACGCCCGCCGCGGCGAGCAGCAGGCACAGCCCGAGCACGGGCCAGCCCGAGACCTCGAGCGGCCGCCGCTCGCTCACGTGCGCCGCCGGCATCTCCACCGCGACCTCTTCCGCCGTTCCCGCCTTGACCATGGTTTCCTCCGGGGGGTCTGTGCTTATGGCACAACCATAGCAAAGTGATATCACTTTGCAAGCCCGGAGCCGATCGAAGAGAAGTGACGAACGGTCGGGAGAGGCGGAGGAGGCCGACGATGTCCGCGTGATGTTGCCAACGTCAACCCGGCTGCCGGAGACTGCGACGGACGATGTCGGTCATCTCGGACGGGAGCCCGCGCGTGAAGATCGTGGTCAACGGAGAGCCGATCGAGGTGGACGCCGGGGCCGACGAGGCGATGGTGGACGTCCTGCGCGAGGGCCTCGGCCTCACCGGCGCCAAGGCGGCCTGCCGCACCGGGGTCTGCGGCGCGTGCACGATCATGGTGGACGGCGCCCCGCACGTGAGCTGCCTGCTGCCCGCCGCCGCCGTGGCCGAGCGCGAGGTCACCACCGTCGAGGGCCTGGACCACCCGGTCCAGCGGGCGTTCGCCGCGCACGACGGCCTGCAGTGCGGCTACTGCACTCCCGGCCTGGTGGTCCAGGCCGCCGCCTTCGTCGACGACTGGCGGGCCCGCAACGGCGACACCGCCCCGCCTCGCGCGCGCGTCGCCGCCGCCATGGCGGGGCACCTGTGCCGGTGCGGCGCCTACGAGGGCATCCACGCGGCGATCGCGGCGGCCTGCCGGGGTGAGCACGACGGCGCCGCCACCGTCCCGCCGGCCCGGGTGGAGGCGATGGACAAGGTCACCGGCAGGGCCCGGTACACCACAGACGTGCGGCCGCCCGGCCTGCTGGAAGGCGTGATCGTCCGCTCGGCCCGGGCGCACGCCCGCGTCACCTCGGTCGACCTGCCGGCCGACCACGTGGTGGACCTGCTGCCCGCCGACCGCACCGTCCGCTACGCGGGGCAGCCGATCGCCGCGGTCGCCGCGGCCACCCGCGCCGAGGCGCTGGCGATCGCCGGGCGCGCGGCGATCGGCTACGAACCCCTCCCGGCCGCCCTGGACGACGATCCCGCCGCGCCGCCCGTCTACGAGGACCAGGCCGCGCGGAAGCGCGCCCCCAGCCACAGCGAGGGCATGTCCCCGCCCGCCGGCTGGCAGGGCAACGTGCGCGGCCCCGTCGGCCTGCTGAGCAGGCGGGGCCGCACCGCCGCCCGGCGCGTGGAGGCCGCGCGCGCCGCGGCCGACCCCCGGCTGGTCACCGGCGGGTTCACCACGGCCGTCCAGGCGCACACCCCGCTGGAGCCGCACGCCTGCGTGGCCCGCTGGGACGACTCGGGCGACCTGCACCTGCACGTCTCCACCCAGGCCGTCGGCGTCGTCGCCGAGCAGGCCGCCAAGCGGTGGGGGCTGCCCGCCGGCCGGGTCCACGTCGTCGCCGAGCACGTCGGCGGCGGGTTCGGCGCCAAGGTCGGCGTGACCGTCGACACCGTCGCGGCCGCCGAGCTCGCGCGGGTCTGCGGCGCGCCGGTGCGCGTGGTGCTCGGCCGCGACGAGGAGCTCACCGACGCCGGCAACCGCCCCGGCACCCGCACCGAGATCGCCCTGCTCACCGACGACGCCGGCGACCTGGCGGCCCTGACCGTGGACGTGTACGGCCGCGGCGGCGTGGCCGTCGGCTCGGCCGTGGCCCTGCAGGCCCGGCTGATGTACGGCAAGGCGCCGCGGCGGCTGCGCGACTACGACGTGGTCACCAACGAGCCGCCCGGCGCGCCGTTCCGCGGCCCCGGGGCGCCGCCCCTGCTGTGGGCGCTGGAGCAGGCGGTGGACGAGGCCGCGCACCGCCGCGGCGAGGACCCGATCGCCCTGCGCCGCCGCTGGGACGGCAACCCCAAGCGGCGGGCGCTGTACGACCGGGCGGCGGCGCTGCCCCTGTGGACCGGACGGCCGGCCACCGGCGCCGGGTCGGGGCGTTTCCGCCGCGGCGTCGGCGTGGCCGCCGCCAACTGGATCTACGTCGTGGACCCGGGAAGCGAGGTGGAGCTGCGGGTCGAGGACGGCCTGGTCGTGGCCCGCACCGCCACCCAGGACATCGGGACCGGCGTCCGCGGCGTCATCGCGGCCGTGGTGGCCGAGGAGCTCGGCCTGCCCGCCGGGGCGGTGCGCGTCGAGATCGGCCGGACCGGGACCGTGCACGGGCCGGGCGCCATGAGCAGCCGCGGCACGGCCTCGATCGGACCCGCGGCGCGCGACGCCGCCCGGCGGCTCCGCGAGCTCGGCCTGACCGAGGGGGCCCGCGTGGTCGGCGGGCGCCGCGGCGACCGGCGCGGCTACCTCACCCCGTTCGCCGTCGCCGGCATGGCGCTCGGTCGCGGGCTCAGCGGCGCCGTCCACGTCACCGAGGTCGAGGTGGACACCCGCCTCGGCGTGATCCGGCCGCTGCGGGTGTGGGCCGGCATCGCGGCGGGGCACATCTACGCCGATCGCCTGGCGCGCAGCCAGTGCGAAGGCGGCGTCGTCCAGGGCGTCGGCTACGCCCTGTACGAGGAGCGCCACGTCGACCCGGCGACCGGCGTGGTGCTCACCACCGGCCTGGACGACTACCATCTGCCCGGCATCGGCGACTGCCCCGAGATCGAGGTGCACTTCCACCAGCAGGGGTGGGACCACGTCAACGGGCGGGGCGTCGGCATCGGCGAGGTCTCCACCATCGGCGTGGCCGCCTCGGTGGGCAACGCCGTCCACAACGCCACCGGCTGGCGCCCCCGCGACCTGCCCATCCGTCCCGACCGGCTCCTCGAAGGGATCACCGCCCGATGACCTCTCCGTCTCGACCGGCTCATGAAGGGATCGCAGGCCGATGACCTCCCTGACCGACATCAGCGCGACCGCGCTGCTCGGCGGTGAGCTGCGCGCCGGCGGCACCGACCTGATGTCTCGCCCCTCGGTCGGCCCGCACATCGACCTGCGCGGCCGGCCGGAACTGTCCGGCGTCGTCTGGCGGGAGGACGGCACGGTGCGCGTCGGCGCGCTGACCACGATCGCCGATCTGGCCGCCGACCCGCGTCTCGCCGCCGCCCACCCCTGCCTGGCGCGGACCGCGGCGGCCGTGGCGACGCCCGAGATCCGCGCGGTGGCCACCCTCGGCGGCAACCTGCTGCAGCGCAACCGGTGCCCCTACTTCCGCAGCCCGGCGTTCTCCTGCTTCCAGGACGGCGGCCACGACTGCCCGGCCCAGGACGGGCTCACCCTGCGCGCCGCGGTCGTGCGAACCGGTCCGTGCCTCGCCCCGCATCCCTCGTCCCTGGCCGTGGCGCTGCTCGCCTGCGAGGCGTCGGTGGAGGTGCACGGCGAGGCCCCGTTCCCCGTGGGCGAGCTGTACGGGGACGGCGCCGACCCCACGCGGGACCATCTGCTCCCGCCGGGCGCCATCCTCGCCGCCGTCGTGCTGCCGCCGCCGCGCGCGGGGGAGCGCGCCGCCTACCACCGGGCGACCGCCCGCGCGCACGCCGAATGGCCGCTGGCCGAGGCCGCGGCGCGGCTGGTGGTGGACGACGGCCGGGTGAGGTTCGCCCGGGTGGCGGTGGGCGGCGTCGCGCGCGTCCCCCTGCGCCTCACCGAGGTCGAGCAGGCCCTGCTGGCCGGAGAGCCCCTGGAACAGGCGGCCGCCCGCGCCGCCGCCCGGTGCACCCCCACGAGCCAGAACGCCTACAAGATCGCCCTGCTCACCGGCACCATCCTCGAAGCCCTGGAACAGGCGGCAGCCCCACGATGACCCCCTGAGCATGCCGCGCTGATGGCGTGAGGCACCTACCGGCGCGAGGACACCGACAGGTTCCGTACTTCCTGGACCCGGCGGACCGCCGGTGCGGGCTGAACGTCAGGGTCGGCGCTTGTCGGTCTGACGAGGGTGGCCGGTGCCCGCCTGCGTGATCCATATGATGCGTTGATCGTCGTCGATGGCGTACCAGATCCTGCCGCCCCCGGTCACCTCGTACTGCCACTGCTCCAACTCGACCCCGGCGATCTTCACTGCCTTGAGATCGAACTTGAGGCGGTGCTGCCGGGCCACGTCGCCGCTGCCACGTGGATCGGCGGTGATGGCGATCCAGGCTCGGTCGAGGTTCGCGGGGGTTTGGGACAGGAGTGAAGCCCACCCCAGCGCGGCTTGGCGGTCGACGAGCCGTATGACCCAGCCAGTGGGCCGTCGCACCTCGTCACCACGCTTCACCTTGTCACTCATCGACGGCGCCGGGCCGTGGAAGGTCGGTGGCGTCAGTGGTGGCGAAGGGGCCGCGGAGTCGGCGGGCGAGTTCGGGGTCGGAGTAGATCTCGGCGGTGGAGGTCCATTCACGCAGCGCGCGGGCGAACGGGACGAGCAGCCCGGTGTCGGCGCCGGCGAGGAGGTGATCGAGAAGTTCGCTCACGCATTCCATGCGGGCCTCGGCGGGTAGCCAGGTCAACCAGGGGAGTTCCTCGGCGAAGACCTGCTCGGCCAGACCGCGATTCGCGTGCGCGATGATCGACAGCGACCGGGCGGCGAGCCGGAGCCCGTCGGACATGGCCTGGAAGCGCTCCGACCGCATCAGGACCAGATTCTCGGCATCCCTTCGTTCCAGGATGACATCGGCGTCGTCGAGCGCCGGAAACACGCTGGTCTGCTTGTTGATCAGCGTCGAGAAGGGAAAAGACCGTGTCGCCATGCCGCCATCTTACACTGCTAGTTCGAAAGTAGTTCAGTTGGCCATCCGGCCTGCGAACAACACCTCCGCGATGCGCCGGCCGCTGCTGTGCAGCAGCTCGCGCACCCATCGACAAGGGATCACGAACCCACTCGGGTAGGTAGGCGCTTAAGTGACCACGCGGTTCTGTTCGGTTAGGCGCACAGGGGCGGCGGAGCGGGTCGGTCAGCCGGGGGTTGGTACGTGGGTGGCCGTTCGGAGGAGGGATTGGGCTTGGGCGTGGCGTTCGAGGAGGACGGTGACGAGTTCGGGTGCGGGGCCGAGGGGGGCGGCGACCGTGTGGGCGCCGGCGGCCAGGGCGGTGCGCCGCACCTTGTCGGCGAAGTACCCGGGGGCGAGCAGGTAAGTGGCCACCACCACGCGGGCCGGGGGTGCGTGACGTGCCGGAGAGTCATGACGTGCGGGGAAGTCATGGCGCGCCGGAGAGTCATGACGTGTTGGAGGGTCATGACGTGCGGGGAAGTCATGGCGCGCTGAGGTGCGGGGGCCGGCGCCGAGCGCCGGACTCGAAAGGGAGGGGTGGGCGGCCAGCAGGCGCCGGACGGCCTCCTCGGGGGTGGGGGAGGCGGCGGAGGCGTAGGCGGGGGTCACCGAATGCCAGCCGCGCGCGAGCGCCCAGTCGCGGGCCATCTCGTCGATCACCGCGATCGCCCGGTGGTCGCTGGACCCCGCTGCCACCAGGACGACGGCGGTCTCCGGGTCGCCGATCTCGACGCCCGCCTCGGCGAGTCGCCGCTCCAGCGCGGTGATCAGCAGGGGGTGGGGGCCGAGCGCGGCGCCCTGGTGGACCACGAGCGGCGGGCGCGTCCGGGCCGGCGGCGCGGAGTCGCGGCGCGCGGCCTCTTCCCGCAGGAAGGCGGGGATGTCGACGCGGGTGTGGTAGGCGTCGGTGAGCAGCAGGGGAAGGACGACGGCCTCGTCCAGAGAGGCCAGCACCTCGGGCAGGGACGGCCGTGCGTGGTCCAGGTAGGCGGCGTGGACGGCCAGGCCGGGGCGGGCAAGGCGCACACGCTCCAGCAGCGCCTCCACCGTGGCGGTGGCACGCGGGTCGCGTGACCCGTGCGCCACCGCCACCAGCGGCGGGACACGCCCCGGGAGGACGATCGGGAGCCCGTGCCGGACCTGGATCCGGAAGGGGCCGGGAACGGTGTTCAGAACCTGGCCTCGTGTGCGGTCGGTCGCGGGTCGTGGCGGGCCCGCGCGTCGGATGGGCGGTCTGTCGGAAGGTGGATGGGCGGTCGGTCAGAGGTGGACGAGCGGTCGGTCAGAGGTGGATGCCGCACTCGGTCTTGCCGAGGCCGGCCCAGCGTCCGCTGCGGGGGTCCTCGCCGGGGGCGACGCGGCGGGTGCAGGGGCCGCAGCCGATCGACGGGTAGCCGTCGTAGTGCAGCGGGTTGATCAGCACGCCGTTGTCGGACATGTAGTTGTCGACGTCGTCCTGCGTCCAGCGGGCGATCGGGTTGACCTTGACCATCTGGCGCTTGGCGTCCCACTCCACGACCTTGGTGCCCACCCGGCTGGGCGACTCGTCGCGGCGGATGCCGGAGATCCACGCGAGGTAGGGCTCGAGCGCGCGGTTCAGCGGCTCGACCTTGCGCAGGTAGCAGCACAGGTCGGGGTTGCGGCCGTGCAGGCGCGGGCCGAGGTCGCGGTCCTGCTCCTCGACCGTGCGGGACGGCTTGACGTTGATCACGTTGACGTCGTACACCTGCTGGACGGCGTCACGGGTGCCGATGGTCTCGGCGAAGTGGTACCCGGTGTCGATGAACAGCACGTCGACCCCGGGCTTCACCCGGCTCACCAGGTCGATCAGCAGGGCGTCGCTCATGGAGGAGGTGAGGCACAGCCGGTCGCCGAAGGTGGCCGCGGCCCAGCGGATGATCTCGCGGGCGGGGGCGTCCTCGAGGAACTGGGCCGCGGACTCGACGATGCCACGCAGGTCGAGCACGCCGCGCTGTCGTTCCAGTACGGCT
Organism: Sphaerisporangium rhizosphaerae; assembly: GCF_042665155.1. Classification (NCBI taxonomy): domain Bacteria; kingdom Bacillati; phylum Actinomycetota; class Actinomycetes; order Streptosporangiales; family Streptosporangiaceae; genus Sphaerisporangium; species Sphaerisporangium rhizosphaerae. The sequence goes on from NZ_JBHTCG010000002.1 coordinate 354,048, forward strand.
TCGATCTCCACCAGTGTCATGACTCGCTCACTACTCCTCGATCTTCAGTGTGTGCGGCCGCCGGGCGCGGGGGCGCCCAGGACTCACCGCCGTTCATGAACGCACGCCGATGCCGAGGAACCTCAGCTTGAAGGCGCGGGCGCACGAGCGGCAGTACCAGCCGCCGTCGCCCTCATAGGGTTCGAGGTCCTCCTCGCCGCAGTACGGGCAGTGGAAGGGGACCGCGCGCTCGCTCACGCGTGCCTCCCCTCACCCGCGGCGGGGGCGCCGGGGGCCCTCACGTGAGGTCCGCCTCCTCGGCGCGCTGCACCCAGTCGGCGAAGGTCTCCTCGTCGTTCCGCTGGCTCTGGTAGTTCTTCAGGACGCGCTCGATGTAGTCCGGCAGCTCGTCGGCGGTCGCCTTGAGTCCTCGGACCTTGCGCCCGAACCCGGGCTTGACGCCGAGCGACCCGCCGAGGTGGATCTGGAAGCCCTCCACCTGGTTGCCGCCGGCGTCGACGACGAGCTGGCCCTTCAAGCCGATGTCGGCCGTCTGGATGCGGGCGCAGGAGTTCGGGCAGCCGTTGACGTTGATCGTGAGCGGCTCGCCGAAATCGGGCAGGCGGTGCTCGAGCTCGTCGATGAGGTCCGAGGCCAGCCCCTTGGTCTCCACGATGGCCAGCTTGCAGAACTCGATGCCGGTGCAGGCCATCGTCTGGCGGCGGAAGGTGCTCGGGTTGACCTGCAGGTCCGCGGCCTCCAGGTCGGCCACGATGCCCTCGATCTTGTCCGGCGCGATGTCCAGGATGACCATCTTCTGCTCGACGGTGGTGCGGACGCGGGCCGAGCCGTACCGCTCGGCGATGTCGGCGATCAGGTGCAGCTTGTCCCCGTCCAGCCGTCCCACCTTGGGCGCGAAGCCGACGTAGAAGTTGCCGTCCTTCTGCGGGTGCACGCCCACGTGGTCGCGCCGGCCACCGCGCGGCGTCTCGGGGGCGGGGCCGTCCGGCAGCGGGTAGCCGAGGTACTCCTTCTCCAGCACCTCGCGGAACCGCTCGACTCCCCAGTCGTTGACCAGGAACTTGATGCGGGCGCGGTGACGGAGCCGGCGGTAGCCGTAGTCGCGGAAGATGCCGATCACCCCGGCCCACACCTCGTGGACCTGCTCGGGGCGGACGAAGGTGCCAAGGCGCTTGGCGAGCATCGGGTTGGTGGACAGGCCGCCGCCCACCCACAGGTCGAAGCCCCTGTCGCCCTGCTCGTCGACGACGCCCACGAAGGCGATGTCGTTGATCTCGTGCACCGTGCAGTGGGCCGGGCAGCCGCTCATCGCCGACTTGAACTTGCGGGGCAGGTTCGAGAACGCCTTGTCACCGATGTAGCGGGCGACGGTGTCGTCGATCTGTGGCGTCGCGTCGATCACCTCGCCGGCGTCGATGCCGGCCAGCGGGCAGCCGAGCATGACGCGCGGGGTGTCGCCGCAGGCCTCGGTGGTGGACAGCCCGACGGCCTCCAGGGCCTCCCAGATCGCCGGGACCGCCTCGACCTCGATCCAGTGGAGCTGGATGTTCTGCCGGTCGGTGACGTCGGCCGTGCCCCTGGCGTAGGTGTTGGCGATGTCGGCGATCGTGCGGAGCTGCTCGAGGCTCAGCTGGCCGCCGTCGATGCGGACGCGGAGCATGAAGTAGCGGTCGTCGAGCTCCTCGGGTTCGAGGATCGCCGTCTTGCCGCCGTCGATGCCCGGCTTGCGCTGGGTGTAGAGGCCGAACCAGCGGAACCGGCCGCGCAGGTCGGCGGGGTCGATGGAGTCGAAGCCCTGCTTGGAGTAGACGTCGATGATCCGCTGACGGACGTTCAGCCCGTCGTCGTTCTTCTTGTTCTCCTCGTTCTTGTTGAGCGGCTCGCGGTAACCGAGAGCCCATTGACCTTCACCACGCGGGCGCTTGTGGTGGCGGCTGGCAGGCCGGGGCGGGCTGGTCATGGGGCGTCCTTTGCCGAGAATGGTCGTCGGATCGCACGGACGCTCGTGAGCAGGCCGCCTGACGTCTCATGATCTGAGACGTGAGCGCATGAAAAAGGACGCCTGTCACGGGCCCGAGCTGGCGAGAGTCAACAGGGGGCGACGGTCAACAAGCGTCACAACAGATGGCACTGCGGACACGCAGGAAATCGACGTGACGTCGCACGACGAGAAGCGGGTCCGCTGGCATGTCCCAAACGATACCCGGCGTGTGGGCGATGTCCAATATCGGGTCCACACTTTGGGATATGGTGCCCCTTTTGGCTGGGGTCTCCGTCCCCAGGTAGGGGTTGCCGCCCACCCCAGAAGGGGTGCCGGCCGCGATCACGCGGGGCCCCCATCGATCCCGGTCACGCGAGGGTCCCCCTCGGCCCCGGTCATGCGAGAGCCCCCGTCGGTCCCGGTCACGCGAGGGTCCCCGTCGGTCTCGGTCACGCGAGGGTCCCCGTCGGCCGCGGTCACGCGAGGGCCCGCGCCCGGCCGGGCGGGCGGCCGTCGCCGGGCGGGCCGGCGAACGCCTGGGCGACCGCCGTCCAGGCCCCGGCCGTGTCGCCGCGCACCTCCAGTGAGGTGTCGGCCAGGTCGCAGCGCTGGGTGACGAGCAGGCAGAAGTCCAGCACCGGGCCGCGCACCAGGTCGGCCGCATCCTCGGGACCGCTGGTCCACGGCGTGCCGTCCGGCAGGGTCAGCTCCACCCGCACCGGGTCCCGCGGCGGCGCGAGGCCACGGACGGTGAAGCCGTACGGCATCGCGCGCACGCCGAGGGCGGCCACGTGCCGCAGCCGCGCCGTCGGCACCCGCGCGATGCCGAGCGCGTCGGCCACGTCCTGGCCGTGCGCCCAGGTCTCCATCAGCCGGGCGGTGACGAAGGACGCGGCGGACATGTCGGGCCCGTACCACGGCAGCCGCTCCTTGGCGTCGAGCTTCCCGAAGGCGTCGAGGCTGCGGGCGCGCGCCGCGCGGAACCAGGCGAGCACCTGGCCGGGCGACAGGCTGCGCGCCGCGACGGCGATCTCGTCCACCGCGGTGTCCCCGCGGGCCGTCAGGGCCGGCAGCGCGGCGCGGAAGCACTCGGGATCGGTGGCGGCCGTGGTCGCCGCGTCGTCGAACCACGCGAGGTGGCTGATCTGGTCGCGGACCGCCCAACCTTCGGCGGGGGTCGGCAGATCCCAGCCCGCCGGGTCCAGTGTCCGGATCATGGCCGTGAGCTCCGCGCCTTCCGCCCGGAGATCGGCCAGCAGCTCGGGCATGGAGACGGCCACGGGCACCTCCGCTTCGCATGTGCTGGCGTCAGCGTAACCGAGTGTTGTTCTGGGAGGAACAGGAGGAGAATGGGGCAGGTGATCTGCGAAGAGTGCAAAGATCACCGGCACGACGACTGCCGGGGCGGCTCCTGGTGCGACTGCCAGCACCGGCCCGCCGACGAGCCGCGCGAGAGCGTTCTCGTCTGGTCCCACACCAGCTAGCGCGTGACCTCGGTGCGCCGCGCGCCTTGACCGAGGAAGACGGCCAGCCCGTCGAGCAGCACGCGCAGCCCGAGCTCGAAGATCGCGTCGAGGTCGAGGTCGTACCCGCCCTCCGCGAAGGCGGCCATGAGCCTGGCGAAGGCCGGATGCCCGCCGCCAGCCGCGATGGACCCCATGGCGGGGCCGTGCAGATCCATCCACTCGTCCTCCGACAGCCCGGTGGCGGCCAGGGCGTGGGCCTCCCGCTCCAGGTGCACGGCCAGGCCCTGGACGTACCCGTAGAGCAGCACCTGCAGGTCCAGCATGGTGGAGGCGGTCAGGTCGTGCTCTTCGAGCGCGCCGAGCATGTGCTCGCCGTGGGTGAGCAGGTTGGGCAGCGGCAGCGGCCTGGTGAGCGGGCTGAGCTAGGCCAGCCAGGGTGGCGGCGGTGCAGGCCCCACAGGGCGCGGCCGCTCTCCTCCAGCCGGGCCCGCCATCCCGCCGGGCGCTCGGGCGGGTAGGAGTGCTCCCCGAAGACCGCGACGGCTGCTGGAGGCCATGGGAAGACGCCCGGCTTCTACTTCGACGCGATGGCGCAGATCCACGTGCCGTGCTGGTCGCGCGGGCGGGTGACCCTAGTGGGCGACGCGGGCTACCTGAATGCGGGCCAGTGCTCCGGCGTTCACACCGGGGGGAGGCCCACGCGGGAGTGCCCGCTAGGGTGCGGCCGTGCCCTGACCTTCCTGATGTTGCTGCTTGATCCGCCAGGCGCAGGGCACCAGGATGGCGAAAGGCCGACCGTTGCGTTCGACGATGGTGTGCTCACCGAAGTGGTGGGCGGCGTTGGCGCGGTCGCCGATGTGTTCACGGATCGCTCGGATTCGCCTACGTCCAGTCACGGATCCGGTGACAATGATTGACGTGCGGCTTCGTTACCAATACCGGCTCTACCCGGACGCCGCCCAGCGTGAGGCGCTGGCGCGGGCGTTCGGGTGCGCGCGGGTGGTGTTCAACGACGGGCTGCGTATCAGGGCCGACGCCTACCAGGCGGGCGTGCCGTACATCTCCGACGGGGAGTTGTCCAGGCGGGTCATCACCCAGGCCAAGCAGACCCCCGAACGGGCCTGGCTGGGTGAGGTCTCAGCGGTCGTCCTTCAGCAGGCGCTGGCCGATCTGAATGCCGCTTACCGCAGCTTCTTCGCCTCGATGACCGGCAAGCGGAAGGGAGCCAGGGTGGGCGCGCCCCGGTTCCGCTCCAAGAAGGACAACCGGCAGGCCGTCCGCTTCACCAGGAACGCCCGGTTCTCGATCACGACAGGCGGCAGGCTGCGCCTGCCGAAGATCGGGGAGGTGCCGGTGCGGTGGTCGCGCCCCCTGCCGTCGGAGCCCAGCTCGGTCACGGTGGTCAAGGATGCGGCGGGCCGGTACTTCGCCTCCTTCGTCGTCGAGACCGGCGCCGGGACCGGCGAGGTGCCCTTGCCTGAGAGGGCCGCCGAGGTGGGCATCGATCTGGGGTTGACGCACTTTGCGGTCACGTCCGACGGACGGAAGATCGGCAACCCTCGGTTTCTGCGCCGGGCGGCCAAGAAGCTCCGCGCAGCCCAGCAGGCCTTGTCCCGCAAGGCGAAGGGGTCGGCGAACAGGAAGAAGGCCGTTGTGAAGGTCGCCAGGGCGCATGCCCGGGTGGCCGACGCGCGCCGGGACTTCGCCCACAAGCTCTCTGCGAGCATCATCCGCGACAACCAAGCGGTGCACGTGGAGAACCTGTCGGTGAAGGGCCTGGCGCGCACGAGACTGGCCAAGAGCGTCCACGACGCGGGCTGGTCGCAGTTCGTCGCGATGCTGGAGTACAAGGCCGCCCGGCACGGACGGACCTTGGTCAAGATCGACCGGTGGTTCCCGTCGTCGAAGCTGTGCTCGGCGTGCGGGGCCGTCGTCGAGTCGATGCCGTTGAACGTCCGGTCGTGGATCTGTGCTTGTGGCGCGGTCCACGACCGAGATGTCAACGCGGCGATCAACATCCTGGCCGCCGGGCGGGCGGACAGGTTAAACGCCTGTGGAGACCAGGTAAGACCACCGCTCGCGGTGGCACAGGTCGACGAAACAGGAAGCCTCAGAGGTGCCGCATGACGCGGCGCGGGCTGGATTCCCGGCCTTCAGGGTCGGGGAGCGCGTCAATGCGCCTCGCCGTTGTCGGGCCAGGGCACCAGCCTCGCCCTGGTGGGCGCGTACGTCCTGGCGGCCGAACTCGCCGCGGCCGACGGCGACCACCGGCGGGCGTTCGCCCGGTACGAGCGGCGCATGCGCCCCTTCGCCGAGCGCAACCAGGCGCTGGCCACCGAGAACCCGGGCGGCCCCGCCTCCCAGGAGTCCGTCGACCTGGCCAAGAACGCCATCGCGCTGGACGGCTGATTTCCGCCGCGATCCGCCGGCCTCCGCGAGGGCTTGACCGGCCGTTGACCTGCGCTTTTGTCGCCGTTTCCGGAAATGCGCCGGATACCATTGAAGGTCGCCCATGCCGGGACAGATAGGACGGCACTTCACGGGGTAGACGCCACGCAAGGAGATCGTTACACGGTGGGGTCGTGGTAGGGCCATGTTGCGAATACCTTTGGATGCCATGACGTCCACCGGCGCTCCTGCCAGGTCGCCCGGTCCCTCCGGCCGCACGCCCCGCTGGAGGTTGGTCAGGTCCCGGGCCAAGCGGAACGCCGCCGCCGGGCTCTCCGCCGTGCGCGGGTCCAAGACCTGGGGCAGTCTGCGCGAGACGCGCCTGTGGGCGCTGGTGCGCGCGACCACCGTGGCCGGGTTCAACTTCCGCGTCACCGGCCTGGCCGGGGAGGCGGCGTTCTTCGCCCTGCTGTCGCTGCCCCCGTTCGTCCTCGGGCTCATCGGCCTGCTCGGGCACATGAGCGGCATCCTCGGCCCCGGCACCGTGGCCGAGACCCGCGGGTGGGTGCTGCGGCAGTCGCAGCTGCTGTTCACCGGCAACACCATCGAGCGCGTGGTGCGGCCGCTGCTGGACGACGTGCTGCGCGGCGGCCAGGTGTCGCTCATCTCCGTGGGCTTCCTGCTCGCGCTGTGGTCGGGCTCGCGCGCCCTGTTCGTCTACGTCGACCTGATCTCCATCGCCTACGGGCTCGGCGAGACCCGCGGCATCATCCGCACGCGCATCCTGTCCTTCGGCCTGTACCTGGCGGCGCTGCTCATCGGCCTGCTCGTCATCCCCGTGCTGGTGGTCGGGCCGACGATCCTGTCGAACGCGCTGCCGCAGTACAGCGGCCTGGTGAGCGTGCTGTACTGGCCGGTGGTCACCATCGGGTCGGTGCTGGTGCTCACGCTGCTGTACCACGTGAGCGTGCCGGTGCGCACCCGCTGGTGGCGCGAGGTGCCCGGGGCGGTGCTGGCGCTGGTGATCTGGATCGCCTGCGCGGCGGTCCTGCGCGAGGTGCTGGCCGCGTGGTTCACGCCGCTGTCGATCTACGGTTCGCTGGCCGCGCCCATCGCCGTGCTGCTGTGGCTCTACATCACGGCGCTGGCGGTGCTCATCGGGGCCACGCTCAACGCCGAGGTCGACCGGTCGTGGCCGGGTGGCGGGCTCGGCAGAAACGGCGAGTCCGCTATCGTCTAAGCGTCGGAACGCGACGTGACCGGCGCGTCTGGGTGGGGGCTACCACCAGGGAGCGAAGAGGTCGGAGGCCGGGCGCCTGGGTCTCCGCCGGAGCCAACGAAGGGTAGGGCCATGAGTTCTCTTGCGGACGTCGACCCGGAGATCGCCGAGTTGATCAGAGCGGAGGAACGCCGTCAGGCCGACACCGTCAAGCTGATCCCCTCGGAGAACTACGTCTCCCGGGCCGTTCTCGAGGCCACCGGCACCGTTCTCACCAACAAGTACTCCGAGGGCTACGCCGGTAAGCGTTACTACGAGGGCCAGCAGGTGATCGACCAGATCGAGACCCTGGCCATCGAGCGCGCCAAGTCGTTGTTCGGCGTGAACCACGCCAATGTGCAGCCGTACTCCGGCTCCCCGGCGAACCTCGCCATCTACATGGCCTTCCTGAACCCGGGTGACACCGTCATGGGCATGGGCCTGCCCTTCGGCGGCCACCTCACCCACGGCTGGTCGGTCTCGGCCACCGGCAAGTGGTTCACCCCGGTCAGGTACGGCGTGCGGCAGGACACCGGCCGCATCGACATGGACGAGGTGCGCGCGCTCGCCCTTGAGCACCGTCCCAAGCTCATCTTCTGCGGCGGCACCGCCATCCCGCGCACCATCGACTTCCCGGCCTTCGCCGAGGTCGCCCGCGAGGTCGGCGCCGTCCTGGCCGCCGACATCGCCCACATCGCGGGCCTGGTCGCCGGCGGCGCCCACCCCTCGCCGGTGGGGCACGCCGACGTCATCTCCACCACCACGCACAAGACGCTGCGCGGCCCGCGCGGCGCCATGCTGATGGCCACGGACGACGAGCACGCCAAGGCGCTGAACAAGGCCGTGTTCCCGGGCCTGCAGGGCGGCCCGCACAACCACACCACCGCCGCCATCGCCGTCGCGCTGCGCGAGGCGTCGGGCGAGGACTTCAAGACCTACGCCCACCAGGTCGTCCGCAACGCCAAGGCGCTGGCGGAGGAGCTGGCGGGCCGCGGCTTCGAGCTGGTCTCGGGCGGCACCGACAACCACCTCATCCTGATCGACCTGACCTCCAAGGGCGTCGCGGGCAAGCCGGCCGCGCAGGCCCTCGACCGGGCCGGCCTGGAGACCAACTACAACACCGTGCCGTTCGACCCGCGCAAGCCCTTCGACCCCTCCGGCCTGCGCATCGGCACCCCGTCGATCACCAGCCGCGGCATGGGCGAGAGCGAGATGCGGCAGATCGGCGCGTGGATGGACGAGGTCGTCACCGCCCTGGCCAAGGGCGACGCCGAGGAGGTCATCGCCCGCGTCCACGGCGAGGTCAGCGAGCTCACCGCCAAGTTCCCGGCCCCCGGGCTGAGCTGAGCCGCCCTCCGGCGCCGCGCGGCGCCGGAGGTTAAATGTGTTGCCCTGGTGAGCCGGGCCCGCGATATGGTGGGCCCGGCTTCGCCGTTGTAGGACGGCGGCATCATTCGACGGGAGGTGAGGATCATGCGGGTCTTTCTAGGCATGCCCGTGTCCGATTCCCTCCGGGTGGCCGTCGCGCGCTGAAGCCGCGAGGCGCCCGGTCTTCGAAAGGTGCCTCAGTTGACCGCCTCAGGTCATGATCTTTCCTCTCTGGGCTGGGACGACTCCCTGGCCGCAGATCTTCCGGGCGGCGCCGTCCCCGCCCGCGTGGCCCGCGTCGACCGCGGGGCCGCCGACGTCATCACCGCCGACGGCCACCACCACGCCCAGTACGCCGCCCCGCTGCGCCGCGCGGCGGCGGCCGACCCCGTCGCCCTTCCCTGCGTGGGCGACTGGGCCGCGCTCACCCGGCTGCCCGAGGGCCGCCACGAGCTGCAGGCGGTCCTGCCCCGCACGACCAGCCTGGTCCGCGGCGGGGTGGGCCGCGACTCGCGGGGCGGCCTGTCCGGCGACTCCCAGGGGCAGGTGCTCGCCGCCAACGTCGATGTGGTGTTCGTCGCCGAGCCGGCCCTGCACGCCACCGACTTCGCCGACCTCGGCCGGGTCGAGCGCCTGCTCGCGCTGGCCTGGGAGAGCGGGGCGCGGCCCGTCGTCCTGATCACCAAGGCCGACCTGGTCGGCGAGCACCTGGCCGGCTTGCTGGACGACGTGGCCGCCGCGGGGCCCGGGGTCGACCTGCACGCCGTCTGCTCGATCACCGGCGAGGGGGTGGAGGTCGTGCGCGACCACCTCGCCGGTTCCCGCACCGCGGTGATCCTCGGGGCGTCGGGCGCGGGAAAGTCCACGCTGGTCAACGCGCTGGCGGGCGAGCAGGTCATGGAGACCCAGCAGGTCCGCGCGGGCGACGGCCGGGGCCGGCACACCACCGTGCACCGTGAGCTGATCCCGCTCGCCGGCGGCGGCCTGATCATCGACACGCCCGGCATCCGCCGGGTGGGTCTGTACGAGATGAGCCAGGGCGTCGACCTGGTGTTCTCCGACATCGAAGAACTGGCGGAGAGCTGCCGCTTCGGTGACTGCGGGCACCAGAGCGAGCCCGGCTGCGCGGTCCTGTCGGCGCTGGAGTCGGGCGAGCTGCCCGAGCGCCGCCTGGAGAGCTGGCGCAAGCTCCAGCGCGAGGCCGCGTGGATGGCCAGGCGCGGCGACGCCCGGCTCCGCGCGGAGGAGACGCGCAAGTGGAAGATCATCCACAAGTCGGTGCGCGGCCGGGGACGCCCCTGATCCCTGTGGCCGCCTCGGCCCACGGCGGTCCGCCCCGCAGGACGGGGGCGGGCCGCCCCTCCCGCCGGCAGGGCCCTCCTTGGGACGGCGTCGAGGCGTAGGTCGGCCGAGGCGTAGGTTGGAGGTATGGGCGCTGGCAGGGGGGTCTTCCTGCCCTTCGCCGACAGGGCGGAGGCAGGGGTCCTGCTCGCGGACGCGCTGGCCGAGGCCGGTCTGTCCGATCCGGTCGTGCTCGCCCTGCCGCGCGGAGGCGTGGCGGTGGCGGCGCCGGTCGCCGAACGCCTCGGTGTGCCGCTGGAGGTCCTGGTGACCCGCAAGATCGGCCACCCCTGGCAGCCGGAGCTGGGCATGGGGGCGATCGCCGAGGGCGGCGAGCCGGTGTTCGACGCCGAGCTGCTGTCCCAGCTCACGACCACCGTCGAGGAGCTGGAGCCCATTGTTGCGCGCGAGCGGGCCGAGCTGGCCAGGAGGGTCAGGGCCTATCGCGGTGATCGGCCGCCGCCCGTCACCGCGGGGAGGGACGTCGTGGTCGTGGACGACGGGCTGGCCACGGGGGGAACCGCGCGGGCGGCCCTGCGCGCCGTGCGGGCGAGCGGGCCGCGCCGGCTGGTGCTCGCCGTGCCGGTGGGATCGTCGCGGACGGTGAAGGCGCTCGGCGAGGAGGCCGACCAGGTCGTCGCCCTCGCCACACCGGCCGGCTTCTACGCTGTCGGACAGTGGTACCAGCGCTTCGACCAGCTCACCGACGCCGACGTCCTGACCCTGCTGAGACGTGAACGGTGACGATCCGGGACTGGAGCGGGAGGCTCGTCGAGCGGCGTCGAGCCGTGAGGTCTGGACGCTCGTGGAAGGTGCTCGCGTCGAGCGGTGGAGTCACGCTGGAGCGCAGGGAGCGGGGGCTCGGCGGGGGCGGCGGCGCGGCGCCCCCGCCAGAGCGATGCTTCGCGAGGGGGTGCCCTTGTCAGGGGGCGGTGGAGCGGGGGATGCCTTCCGGGGGAAGGGCATCCGCACGATCATGCGGCAATTGCGGCCCTGGAGGCGTACAGGAGCGGAAAAGCCGCATGATCATGCTGGAGGGATCATGCCGGTGGAGGGTCAGGCAGCACTGATGCCCGCGCTGGCGGCACGCCGCATGCGCCGACGGCGCTCGGACGCCCGCTCGTCCTCGTTGAGCCCACCCCACGTGCCGTACTTCTCGGGACGTGAAAGGGCGTAGTCGAGGCACTCCGCACGGACGGGGCACTGGGCGCAGATGGCCTTGGCCTTGCGCTCACGGATGTCGCGCTCCGGCTGACGCTCGCCGTCAGGGCCGAAGAACAGCACAAGGTCCTCTCCCCGGCACGCGGCGTCATCCTGCCAACCCCAGCTGGGGCGCGGGCGGGCGATCTGCCGACGTACCTGAGACATGAGAAACCACCTTAGGTGAGTAGGTGAGAGGTATTTCGTGTTTGTGCCGCATTGGACGCATATGGCGTCCCTCGTTCCAACGCCGTGATAGGCCGCGGTGTTCCCGGCTCCGTCGGAGCCTCAGGTCAGAACGGGCGTGCCGCACCGGAGAAGCTCCAGCGCCGCCAGCCTGTAGGTCGCGATCGTGTCGGCGCACGCCGTACCGCACGGCGTGAACGCCGCGCGCTCGACCACAACCCGGAACCGGACGTCCCCGTGGCGCACAATCGCCTCGGTGACGTCACCGTCCGACCTGGTGGATTCCACGGCCACTCCGCCTACCGAGAGCTCGCCCGTTTGTACCCGGACGAAATGCTCGGCGGCCTGCGATGGCTCAGGGATGCCCGCGCGTCCCCGGAAACGGTCGAGAACGATCTCGCCGTGCCGGTACGCGTTTGCCGCCGCGATCGCGGCAGCCTGAGACATGCTGCCGTAGTAAAGCCCGTGTGGCAAGCACACGAGGTTGGCGGCGTAGCGATCGCCGCCCACATGAGTGGTTTCCCACACTCTTCCCGGCTGGCTCTCACCCAAAACCCGCGCGATGGGAAGGCCAATGCGGGCACAACACGCGTTGCGCCTGGCATGCGTGCAGACCAGGAACACCGGCTCCTTCACCAGTATGCAGGACTCCGGAACCACTCCGCGCACAAGAGATCCCAGGTCAAGATCGCTCGGGTCGTCGAAGTGGCCCTCGGCCAGCCACGGGACCTCGGCCGTGCTGTCGGCGACCATGACGTGGACCGGGCCCGGAGCGGCGCGGCGGTGCAGCGGACGGCGGATGAGCTGGGCGCGCACGCCCAGATCGGCCGCGCGCCGGATGAGCGCGTGGACCGCCTCGGGCAGCTCGCAGTCGGGAAGATGGGAGGCCCAAGGACCGGAATGCTCGACGAGCAGCCAGAACCGCGCGCCGGTGGTGGCGCTGGCGAGCACCGGCACCCCGCCCGTATGGCAGCCCGCGGGGTGGTCACACCCCCGTGCCCGCTCTGTCGTCACACTTCCTCCCCGATCACTTAGGTAAGACTAACCTAACGGCGTTGAACCCTTCATGCGAGGGGTCAGGTACGCCCGGTGTCCGATTCGGGAGGACATATACAGCTTTGTCGGTGTGAGATTCATCACGGACCGATTTCCTCGGTCGGCTTGCCTGGGCGGGCCGCGACGCGTTAACCGGCCGCCCCCGCGCGGCAACCTCGCCTGACACCCCGATCCGGCATCCCGACAGGCCGCTCGGCCGGGACGCTCGGCCGGGACGCTCGGCTCGGCCGGGGGTCCGCCCCGGGGGCTCGCCGGTGGCCTCAGCCGGAGGCGGTCCGCTCCGCGTGGTCGCGCAGGACGCGTTCGGCGGCGGGGAGGGCGGCGGCGCGGTCGTCCGCCACCAGCCCGATGCGGGTGCGCCGGTCGAGCAGGTCGCCGGCGTCGAGCGCCCCCTCGTGCCGCACCGCCCACACCAGCTCGGCGACGGTCACGCCGAGCGGCAGCCTCTCGGCCCACGCCGGGTCCCGCCCGGCCAGGGCGTGCACCGCCGCCGCCTCCGCCCCGTAGCGCTCCACCAGCCGCCGCGGCGGCCCACCCGCGGCGTCGAAGCCGGGCGTGCCGCCGCCCGGCAAGGGCGCACCGACGAGGGGCAGCCGCGCCGTGGGGCTCGGCGGGGCGTCCGGGAACGCGGCGTCGACGGCGTCCTGCGCCATGCGCCGGTAGGTGGTCAGCTTGCCCCCGACGACGGTCAGAACGCCGTCAGGAGCCGCGACGACCGCGTGCCTTCGGGAAAGGTCGGCCGTGCGCCCATCGCCGCCCAGCAGCGGCCTCAGGCCCGCGTAGGCGCCCGCCACGTCCCCGCGGGACACGGGCGTCGCCAGGACGGAGTTCAGCACGTCCAGCAGGAAGGCGATGTCGGCCTCGGGCGCCTCGGCGACGTCCGGGACCGGCCCGTCCAGCGGCTCGTCGGTCAGCCCCACGTACACCCGGCCGTCGGCCTGGGGCAGCACGAGCGCGAACCGCGCGCCCCGTCCCGGGATCGGCACGTGCAGGCTCGCCCGTGGCGCGCCGAGGACGCCCGGACGCAGCACCAGGTGCGTCCCCCGGGAGGGCCGCAACCGCACCGAAGGGGAAAGCTCTCCGGCCCACACGCCCGCCGCGTTGACGACCTTTCGCGCGCGGATCGCGAAGACCTCGCCGGACAGCTCGTCGCGCACCTCGGCGCCGTCGCCGCGCAGCGACAGGGCACGGCACCGGGTGAGCACGAGCGCCCCGTGGGCGGCGGCCGTGCGCGCGATGGCGACCACCAGCCGGGCGTCATCGACGACCCGGCCGTCGAACGAGGCGAGCCCGCCGCGAAGGCCCCCGGGGCGCAGCGCCGGGAACAGGGCGCGGGCGCGGGCCGGGGTCACCGTGGAGGGGCCGGGCAGCAGCGCGCGCGGGGTTCCGGCCGAGGCCCGCAGCAGGTCGCCGAGACGGTACCCGGTCATCAGGGTCGCGGCCTGGGCGGGGGAGACCTCCGGCGTCAGCGGCAGCAGGTACGGCTGGGCGCGCACCAGGTGCGGGGCCGTGCGCGCGAGCAGCGCCCCCCGTTCGACCGCGCTCTCCCACGCCACGCCCACCTGCCCCTTGGCCAGGTAGCGGAGCCCTCCGTGGATCATCTTGGAGCTCCACCGGGAGGTGCCGAACGCCAGATCATGGGCGTCGATGGCCGCGACCGACAGCCCCCGGGACGCCGCGTCGAGAGCCACCCCGGCGCCGGTCGCGCCGAGCCCCACGACCAGCAGGTCGACGACCCTCTCGCGCGCCTCCGCCAGCTCGCGCGCCCGCCGCGCCGCGTTCAGCGACGAACCGGGGACCACACCCGCGGGCGGAGACCAGCGCCGGGAGCCCCGGGAGTCGGGGGAGCCGGAGCCGGGGGAGCCGGAGCGGGGGGACCCGGAGTCGGGGGAGCCGGGGGAGATCGTCACGGTGCGGCACCTCCGAGAGGGGCGCCCGCCGGGATGCCACGGCCGGGCGTGTCACAGTGTAGGGCGTGGAAACTCCCAAGACCGCAGCCGAACCGATGCTCTGGTCCGGCTGGGGCGACCCCGCCAAGGCCACCGAGCTGCCGCAGTCCGTCCGCAAGCTCCTGCGCGAGCTGCTCGGCGTCCGCGAGCCCGCCGCGCCCCCGGCGAGCTTCGGCGAGGTCAGGCTGGGGCCGGTGGCCCTGTCGCCGCTGGTGCTGGCCGACCTGCGCAAGGCCGTCGGCGCCGACCACGTGCGCTTCGACGACGACACGCGCATCCGCCACACGCGGGGCAAGTCCACCCCCGACCTGCTGCGCATGCGCGCCGGCGACGGGTCGCAGGCCCCGGACGCCGTGCTGCTGCCCGGCTCGCACGAGGAGGTGCTGGAGGTGCTGCGCGTCTGCGAGCGCCACCAGGTCGCCGTGGTGCCGTTCGGCGGGGGAACCTCGGTCGTCGGCGGGCTCGCCGCCGACCGCCGGGGCTTCGCGGGCGTGGTGGCCCTGGACCTCGCCCGGCTCGACCGCCTGGTGTCGGTGGACACCGAGTCCATGATCGCCGAGCTGGAGCCGGGCCTGCGCGCCCCGCAGGCCGAGCAGCTCCTGGCCGGTCACGGGCTCACCCTCGGGCACTTCCCGCAGTCCTACGAGTACGCCACCCTCGGCGGCTTCGCGGCGGCCAGGTCCAGCGGCCAGGCCTCCGCCGGGTACGGCCGGTTCGACGACATGGTGGTCGGCGTGACCGTCGCGACCCCGCGCGGCACGCTGGAGTTCGGCCGCGCCCCGAAGTCGGCCGCCGGGCCCGACCTGCGCCAGCTCGTCCTCGGCTCCGAGGGCGCCTTCGGGGTCATCACCTCGCTCCGACTGCGGGTGCGGCGGGCGCCGGTCGCGAAGGTGTACGAAGGCTGGCGGTTCGCCTCGTTCAAGGCCGGCACGGCGGCGCTGCGGCGCCTGGCGCAGGACGGGCCGACGCCGACCGTGCTGCGCCTGTCGGACGAGACCGAGACCATGGTTGGCCTGGCCAAGCCCGGCGAGATTGGCGGGGTCCAGGCCGACGCCGGCTGCCTGGCCATCCTGGGGTACGAGGGGGAGGACGACGACGTCGCCCACCGCCGCGAGCGCACCGCCGGCACGCTGTCGTCGCTGGGCGGCGTCTACCTCGGTCCCGAGCCGGGTGAGGCGTGGGCGCACGGCCGTTTCGCCGCCCCGTACCTGCGCGACGCGCTGCTGTCGGCCGGTGCGACGGTGGAGACGCTGGAGACGGCGTGCTTCTGGTCGGGCATCCCGCGGCTGTACGACGCCGTGCGGCTGGTGCTCAGCGTGGCCCTCGGCCCGGCCGACCCCGCCGGCGAGGCCGCCGCCCCGCTGGTGATGTGCCACCTGTCCCACGTGTACGCGACGGGCGCCTCGCTGTACTTCACCGTGGTCGCCGCGCAGAGCGACGACCCGGTGGGGCAGTGGGCCACCGCCAAGCGGGCGGTCAACGAGGCCATCGTGCTGGCCGGCGGCACCATCTCCCACCACCACGGGGTCGGCACCGACCACCGCGCCGCCTACGCGGAGGAGATCGGCGAGCTCGGGGTGGAGATCCTGCGCGCCGTCAAGCAACGCCTGGACCCGGCCGGCATCCTCAACCCCGGCATCCTCATCCCCTGACCCCCACTCCTCCCGCCTGGCCCCCGGGTCGTTGCGGTCCGGGGGCCGCCCGGCGTCCGGTTCGCCGGGGGTGGATCGGGTCCGGTCGTGGGCGCCTCTCGTTCTGCGGGGCCCGTTGTGTCCCGGTCCATTCCGGTTGGCGATTCCGCCGCGCCGTCCAGCATGATCCGGAAAGATGGGGGACATGGTGGATGTCGATCGGGCGGCCGAGCGCGGCAGGCGGGCGTCGTCCCGGGTCTCCGAAGAGGGCGCCGGATGGTCCTGCCAGGAGGTCGGCACGTTCCAGGAGTTGCGTCCCGACACCAGGTCGTTCTCCTGGCTCAAGATCGCGACGCTGATCCGCTCGCGCAACGAGGTCCTGGCCCAGCTGTTCGGCGACCCGTCCAACGAGGTGCGCCGGCGGTGGATGGCCTCCCGCGCCGGCCAGGGCGCCGACCCCGACCGCCGCATCGCGATCGACCCCGGGCCCGACTACGGCTTCCTGCTGCTCGGCGACACCGGCGAGGGCGACGCCTCGCAGTACGCCGTCGTCCCCGGCATGCTCAACGTCGGCGCGGGCACGTCGTTCGCCGTCATCGCCAGCGACGTGATCTATCCCACCGGATCGGGCAACGAGTACGACGACAAGTTCTTCCGCGCGTACAAGGACTATCCCGGCCCCATCTACGCGATTCCCGGCAACCACGACTGGTACGACGGGCTGGGCGGGTTCATGCGGGTGTTCTGCGACGCCCCGGCGCTCCAGGCCGAGCGCCGCGGGTTCTCCTTCTCACCCTCCGGCCTGCGCGGACTGCTGTGGAAGCGGCCGCAGGCCATCGACGAGCCGCGCCTGGCCGAAGCGCGCCGCCGTCGCTCCCTGCCCGGCCAGCGGGCGACGCAGCCCGGGCCGTACTGGGTGATCGACCTGCCGGGCCTGCTGCTGGTGGGCATCGACACCGGCATCCGCGGCACCATCGACCGCGACCAGGGCGCCTGGCTGCGACGGGTCTCCGCCGACCCCCGCCCCAAGGTGCTGATCACCGGCAAGCCGATCTACGACCGCAACGACCACCACCCCTGCCCGATCGAGGGCGGCGGCACGGTGGACGAGATCGTCCGCGACCCGGCCTTCAACTACGTGGCCGCGATCGGCGGGGACACCCACAACTACCAGCGCTACCCGGTGCGCGTCGGCGACCGTGTCATCCAGTACATCGTGGCCGGCGGCGGAGGGGCGTTCATGCACGCCACCCACACCATCCCGCGCGTCGACGTCGGCGGTGTGCACGAGGACGACTTCAAGTGCTACCCACTGCGCGGTGATTCGCTGTCGTTCTACAGCAAGCTCTACAGCGAGCGGTACGGCATGCGCTGGCTGTACCTCACGCCCGACGAGGGCCTGGTGCTGATGTCCGACCAGATCGGCAACCTGCCCCCGCGCCCGGTCGGCACCGGCGACGGCACGGCCGGCGACCCCGTCCCCCCGGCCTCCGGCACCCCGGCGACCGGCGCGAGCACGGTCGTGGACGCGGGAACGGCGAGCGGCGCGGGCAAGATCGGCGGCCCTGCTACGGCGGCTGACGGCGGTACGGCGGGGCGCGCGGCGGACGCCGCGAGCACGGCCGGCGGGGCGGGCGGTGGCGTGGGTGCGGCCGAACCCGTGCCGCCCATCACGGCGCGGATGAAGTGGGCCGCCAGGCTGCTCGGCGGCCGTTCGATGCCGTTCCGCCTGCCGGTGGGACGCACCTTCCACCGGTGGTTCTCCGAGCTGTCCGACTGGGACACCCCGCCGTTCTTCAAGAGCTTCCTGCACGTGTCCGTCGAGGCCGGCGTGCTGAAGATCCGCTGCTTCGCGGCGACCGGCTGCCGCCCCCAGGAGATCCAGCCGCCGCTGGAGGACGAGATCACCATCCCGCTCACCCCGCTCCCGCCGGCCGGCGGCGCCTGACCGTCCGCACCGTCGGCACGGTCACGGGTCGTGAGGGCGATGCTTGACGTGGGGCCGCCGTTGGTGGGCTCCCGGGTCGTGCCGCCGGGAGCCCGGGAGTCCGGGGTCAGCCGGCCGGCTTGAAGCTGCTCCACAGGACGGACATGGCTTGCCTGTTGTCCGGTTCGTCCCACTCGGCGTCCGGGGCGGTGAAGGTCACCTCGTAGGCCGACTTGTCGTCCAGCGCCACGTACCGCGTCACCGCGTGCGTGGTGACGTTGGTGAGCGCCGTGTAGGTGTACTCCCAGACGCTGCCCTGCCACTTGCCGTCGCCGAGCGCCGAGGACTCCAGCCGGGTCTGGGCGTAGTCGGTGAGCGTGGCCTCGTCCTTGGCCTTGGTGAGCAGGTCCAGGCCGTCGTCGCCGGTCGGGGCGACCCGCTTGATCTGGATGCGCCGCCCGGTGTTCTTCGGCCCTGTGTAGGTCACCGCCGCGTCGGAGGCGGACGTCGTCCAGTCCTTGGGGATCGACACCGACACCCCGGCGGCGGTCTGCGTGCGGTACCCGTCGGGGATCGCCGGGGCGTCGAGGGTGTCGGCGCTCTCGACGGGCGCCGGCGAGGCCGCGGCGGTGTCGCCGCCGGAGGTCACCAGCGGGGCCGCGACGTTGTCATCGGAGGGGGACCCGGCGGGCCACAGCACGAACAGCAGCGCCGCCACCACGCCGATGACCCCGATGCCCGCGAGCACGAGCAGCACGGGGGAGCGGCCTTCGCGGGCGTCGTCGTCCTGGTCGTTCTCGGGCCTGCTCCGGCGACCGCGCCCGTACGAGCCGCCCTCCGGCCGCTCGTCCGAGGGCCTGCCGCCGGGGCCGGGGAACGGGTCGCCGCCGGCGAGGTCCTTGGCCAGTTGGGCGGCGAGGTTCGGCGAGGCGCTGGGCGGCCAGACCCGCGACCCCGGCGTCCCCGCGACCAGGGACTCCTTGCCCGGGTCGGCGCCGGACAGCTCGCTCAGCGCGGCGTAGGGCCCCGACGGGTGATCGGGGGGACGCAGCGCGTCGTACCCGTCGCCCGTCTGCGGCCCCGAAGGGCCTCTCAGCGCGTCGTAGGGGTCGGGCCTGGGGCCGCCGGGACGCGCCCCCGTCTGGGGGCCGGACGGGCTGCGCAGCGCGTCGTACGAGCCGCCGGGCTGCGCGCCCGACGGGCTCCTGAGCGCGTCGTAGGGGTCGGCCGGCTGCGGCCCCGAGGCGCCGCGCAGGACGTCGTACCGATCGGCGGGCTGCGCCCCCGAGCCGCTCCCGAGTGCGTCGTAGGCTCCCGCCGGTTGCGACCCGGAGCCGCTCCTGAGCGCGTCGTACGGGCCGGCGGGCTGTGGCCCGGAGCCGCTTCTCAGCGCGTCGTAGGGCCCCGCCGGTTGCGACCCGGAGCCGCTTCTCAAGGCGTCGTACGGGCCCGCGGGCTGCGCGCCCGAACCGCTTCTGAGCGCGTCGTACGGGCCGGCCGGCTGCGCGCCCGAGCCGCTTCTCAGGGCGTCATATGGGTCGGGCTGCGGGCCCGAAGGGCTGCGCAGCGCGTCGTACGGGTTGGGCCGGGGGCCGGTCGCGTCCCTGCCCGGGTCGAACGGGTGCGCGCCGGAGGGGCTGCGCAGGGCGTCGTAGGGGTTGGGCCGCCCGCCCGACGGGCTCGCGAACGCGTCGTACCCGGGCCGGGCGGGGGAGGGCGAGCTGTGCGGGCCGGTGCCGCCGGGCTGGATCAGATCGGGACGGTCGCCCGCCTGGGCCGCGGCGTTGCGGTCGACGGGCACGCGCACCGGGCCTGACGGAGTCTCGATGATGCGCGAGGGCATCGGCCCGGAGGGGGTGTCCAGCGGGGGCAACATGTGCACCGGAGTGGTCTCGTTCTGCGCCGGCAGGACGGCGCTCGGCCGCTCGCCGCCCCGCAGCGGCAGCCCGGAGCCGTGGGTGCGCAGCACCCTTTCGAGCAGGTCGGCGGCCTGCGCGGCGGGCATGCGGTCGGCGGGGTTCTTCCGCAGCAACCCCTCGATGACCGGCAGCAGCGCGCCGGCGCGCTGCGGGCGGTTGGGCTCCTGGGTCAGCACGGCGCCGAGCACCGCCACCGCGTCGGGCCCCTCGTACGGCGGGCGGCCCTCGACAGCGGCGTACAGCGTGGCGCCGAACGACCACAGGTCGGCCGCGTGGGTGATCGGGCGGCCCTGCAGCCGCTCCGGCGGGATGTAGGCGGGCGAGCCCATGAGCAGGCCGGTCTGCGTGATCGTGACGTCGCCCTCGATGGCGGCGATGCCGAAGTCGGTCAGCACGACGCGGTCGGCGGTCAGCAGCACGTTGCCCGGCTTGACGTCGCGGTGCAGGATGCCGGCGGCGTGCGCGTGGCGCAGCGCGTCGAGCACGCGGATGCCGATCTCGGCGGCCTGGACGACCGGCAGCGGGCCGCTCTGGCGCACGGCCTGCTCCAGCGACCAGGCGCGCACCAGCTCCATGACGATCCAGGGACGGCCGTCCTCCTCGACGACGTCGTGGACGGTGACGATGCCGGGATGGCTCAGCCGGGCGGCCGAGCGCGCCTCGCGCAGCATGCGCCGGTGGGCGACCTGCTTGCCCGCGCTGTCCAGCCCGAAGGGCAGGATCAGCTCCTTCACCGCGACGTCGCGGTCGAGCAGCACGTCATGGGCATGCCACACCATGCCCATGCCGCCGCGGCCGACCGGCGAGAGCAGGCGGTATCGCCGGCCCACCAGTCGCCCCTGCCCCTCCGGCGCGACGCCGGCATCCCCCAGGGGGCTCTTACCCTCGGCCATGGAGGGCGCCCTCCCGACCGCGCCATCGGTCGTCATACCGCGGTCCCCAATTCACGCTCGTCCGCGTCATATCCCCAGTTATGGATCATGTAAAGATCATCGGCATCATCTGGACTGTGAGACTGGCCACTGATATTAGGGTCAAAGAAGGGTCAATGGGAATTCGGTCTTCCTTTAAAGTTCAACAAGGGCCGCCAGCGCCTTGGTGAACGCCTCGGCCGGCGGAGTGACCAGACCCGCTCCGACCTGCCCCGTCCCCGCCACCCGGCCCGCGATGCCGGTGTTGACCACCGGAAGCCGCCCGGTGCGGGCCACCAGAGCCACGTCGATGCCCGTGGGCGTGCCCCGGAAGCCGAGCCCGGGAATCTGGTAGGCGGGATGCTCGGCCAGCGTGATCTCGTACATCGAGCGGGTCGCCGCGACGGCGTCCGACACGTCCCCGCCGACGAAGCGGACGATCGCCGGAGCGGCGGCCATCGCGAACCCGCCGAGGCCCGAGGTCTCGGTGATCGTGGAGTCGCCGATGTCGGGGTTGGCGTCATCGGGCCCGTAGGCGCCCAGGTAGAGGCCGTCCGGCACCCCCGCGGGGCCGGTGAACCACCGGTCGCCCAGTCCGGACACCTGGATGCCGAAATCGGTGCCGTTGCGCGCCATGGCCACCACCAGCGACGACCCCGGGACGCCGCGCGCCGCGTCCGCGCTGACCTTGCCGGCGGCCATGCCGGCGTTGAGGAAGAAGTGGTCGTTGCCGTTGATGAAGCGCAGCACCGAGGCGGCGTGCGCCGGTGAGGCGTCCACGACCGACGGCGCGAGCTCGCGGGCGAACAGGGAGGTGGCGGCGCGGTTGCGGTTGTGCAGTTCGTCGCCCATCTGCAGCGCCTGGGCGATGAGCGAGCGCAGGTCGACCGGGCCGGTGAGCGCCAGGGCCGCCGCGAGCACCGGGCCGAGGACCTCGCCCATCCAGCGCAGCCGCTCGACCACCTCGGGCCCGTAGGCGCCGTAGCGCAGCACCTTGCCCAGGCCCTCGTTCAGCGAGCAGTAGGCGGTGCCGCCGTGCTCCTCGTCGACGACCTCGAACATCCACATCGACGGGCTCACCACGCCCGCCATCGGGCCCACGGTGCGGTGGTGGTGACAGGGGTCGAGCCGGACGCCGCCCGAGACCAGCAGGCGCTCGGCCTCCTCGGCGTCCGCGGCCAGGCCCTCGAAGACGGCGGCCCCGATGAGCGCGCCGCGCATCGGCCCCGAGGCGCGCTCCCACTCGATGGGCGGCCCGGCGTGCAGGAACGTGCGGGGCGGCAGGTCGAGCACCTCGCGGGCCGGGCGCACCCCGACCAGCCGGGGCCGGGCCGACAGCAGCCGGCCGACGGCGACCTCGTTCGCCCGCTCGCGGCGGGGGTCGGCCAGAACCTTCGCCAGGGCCTGCGACGTGCCCGGCAGCGGGGGCCGCCAGTCGACGCCGAGGCGCGGGACGGCCTGCTGGTCGAGCGACTCGGCCAGCACCGCGGCGCCCACGGTGATCACCCGGGGCTCGCCGTCGAGCATGGACAGCCTCACAGTGCCCTCCTGACCAGGCTCACGGCGTGCCGGGCGGCCGCCGCGTTGGAGGTGAAGACCGACGCCCCGGCCTCGACCAGGGCGCCGGCCTGCCGGTGCAGCCCCTGCGGGTCGGAGCCGGTGCCGACCAGGGCCACGACCACGGCCGCGCCCCGCCCGGCCGCCCGGGCGATCGCGGGGGCCAGCCGGGCCGAGGGGTCGGGGTCGGCGGCGTGGCCGAGGACCACGTCGAGCAGCACGACGCCGGAGGCCCGTTCGAGCGCCTCCAGCCGCACCGTGGGGTCGATCATCGGGTGCGGGCGGCCCAGGGTGTACTCGTCGTCGCCGAAGTCGGTGAACGCCCCGTCGCCCGCGATGATGCCCGCCTCGGCGCACAGGGTGCCGCCGGAGTACAGCCCGCGCAGCCCGGTGCCGCGGGCCCGCTGCGGCGTGGTCCAGCAGGGCCATTCGGGGACCGGCACGCCGAGGGCGCGCAGGGCCTTCTCGGTGGCGGCGGTCAGATCGTCCTGGCCGGGGCCGAGCAGGGCGGTGACGACCGGGGTGGACAGCCCGTCGACGGCCCGGCGCACGACCTCGGCCACCTCGGGGGCAGGGGGCTTGGAGATCAGCACGATGAGCTCGGTGGCAGGGTCGGCCTCCAGGGCGGACAGCGCCGCCAGGGTGGAGGCCCCGGCGACCGCCGAGGACAGGTCTCTGCCGCCGACCCCAAGGACGTGGCTCACGCCCGTGCCCGCGTGGTCGAGCAGGCACGTCACCTGCTGGGCGCCGGTGCCGGACGCGGCCACAACGCCGACCGGCCCGGGACGCAGCACGTTGGCGAAGCCGAGCCCGGCGCCGCCGACGACGGCGGTGCCGCAGTCGGGGCCCATGACCAGCACGCCGCGCTCCCGCGCCCGGCGTTTGAGCAGGACCTCCTGCTCCACGGGCACGTTGTCGCTGAAGATCATGACCGACAGGCCGGCCTCGACGGCGTCCATGGCCTCGGCGAAGGCGTGCTCGCCGGGGACCGACACCAGCACGAGCGAGGCGTCCCACGCGTGGGCCGCGGCGCGTGTGGTGCGTGGCGGGCTCTCACCGGGCGCGTCCGCCGCCCGCCCGCCCCTGGCGAGCGCGGCGAACTGCCGGTCGAGTTCCTCTGCGGCGTCCTCCAGCGCGTCCGCGCTCTCGGCGCGGACGGCCACCAGCAGGTCGGTGGGACCGGCCGCGGGGACCGCGAAGCCGGCGTCCCTGGCCAGTTCGACGTTCAGGCCGGTGGCCATGGCCACCACGGCGACGGTGACGCCCGGGCGCGAGCTCAGCGCCTGGCTGACACGCATCAGGCTCACCGAGTCGTGATAGAGCCCGGCGCGCACCTCGACCCGATCGGTGCTCGTCGTCAACGGTCGCTCACCGCCCCTCGCATGACGTCCGCTCTACTCTCAATGCTCGCTCACCGCATCTCAGGCGTTTTCTCACACGGTTTCTGACAGGCTCTGTGGCACGTGGTCGTCCGGTCGTCCCGACCCCGCGCCGATGACGCCGCCGGCCGACTGAACGACCGCCGACCGGACGATCGACCGCCGACCGACCGGCTGCCGGTTCCGGCGCTCGGGGCCGTGCCCGCCGCCGGCCGGTGCTCGTCTATCGCTGTGGTGAATGGTCCGCGTACGGCGCCGCGCCGCCGAGGCGCAGCACCGCCGCCATGCCGGCCCGAAGCCCCCAGGCCAGATCGGCCCCGGAGGTGTGGCCGAGCCGCAGCAGCCCGCGCACCGCCGGCTCCAGCGACTGGTGGCCCGCCACCGCGCGCAGCACGGCGAGCGCCTCCGCGCACGCCTGGCCCTGCGCGGCGCAGTGCAGCAGGGTCGCGGAGATCGGCGTGGTGCGCGTGCGCGCGTCGAATGCCACCGTCGCCGCCAGCCAGTCGGCCAGCCACACCGCCCGCTCCACGCCCGCGGCCCCGCCAAGGCGCCGCAGCGCGACCAGCATGCCCGCGAGCATGTCGTCGCCGCTGGGCGTCAGGCCGGGGCCGAGTCCCATCAGGCGCTCGGCGGCCGTGATGGCGCTCAGCAGCGAGCCCGAGGCGCAGCCTTCGGCCAGCAGGGCGCCCGCGCCCTCTGGATCGAGGCCGGGCTGCCTGCCCGCGGCCCGGCACACCTCGCCGAACGCGGGCAGCGCCGCCGCCACCCGGTCCAGGCCCACGGGCCCGAGCGCGGGAGCCGGATCCCACCAGCGGCGCACGTGCACGGTGACGCGGCCGATCTCGACGCAGCCGTCGCCCACGGCGGCCTCGTCGCCGCCGGAGACCGCGGGTAAGGGGTCGCCCACCACCACGGCGTTCGGCAGCCGGGTGGCGTCGCCGGCGACGACGGCCACCACCAGCGGCTCGATGTCGGTGCGGATCTCCAGGTAGAGGCCGAGCGGGAAGGCCGCCAGCACCCTGGCCGGCCGCCGCGGCGACTCCAGCGCAGGGCGCAACGCCGTGCTCGCCGCCCCGAACACCGTGGACGGCGCCGGCGGGCGGTGTCGGATCGATGTGCGCGTCCCCACTGTCACTACTCGGCCTCCCCGCGAGTCTGGGGAGAACGTAGAACGGTCCCGAAGCCCGACGTACGGAGAAAGCTGACAACACTTCTGCCTGTAGTTGGCTCTTGTTGACAGGAGAAGTGTTCCGTCAGAATCACTGAAAAGGCGTTTCACCCTGGAGCATGACCATGACTGCTGACCCATCACCCCCGGCGATGCGTTCGGCCTCCACGGGCACCATCATTCACGGCATCTCCGTGGGAGAGGTGCTCGGCGTCTCCACCCTGGCCGGAGCCCGCCTGATCGGCGGCGAGAAGGGCCTGGACCGCATCGTCCAGCGGCTCAACGTCATGGAGGTCCCTGACATCCTTGCCTGGGTCAAACCCCATGAACTGCTGCTCACCACCGGATACCCGCTGCGCAACACCCCCCAGTCGCTCGGCAGGCTCGTGGCCGACCTCGACGAGCGCGGCCTGGCGGCGCTCGGCATCAAGCTCGGCCGGTACGTCGACGAACTGCCCGCCGAGATGGTCGAGCAGGCCGACCGGCTCGGCTTCCCGCTCATCCTGCTGCCCAACGACGTCGGCTTCGACGACATCCTCAACCAGGTCCTCACCGACATCCTCAACCGCCAGGCCGCGCTGCTCGCCCGCACCGAGGAGGCGCACAAGGCCCTGGTGCAGATCGTGCTCGCCGGCGGCGGGCTGAGCGAGGTCGTCGCCGAGGTCGCCGGGCTGCTCGACGTGGCCGTGGCCGTGGTCGATCCCTCCGGGCACATCCTGTCGGCGGCGGGGGACGAGGCCGCGCTGCGCGCCGCGCCCGCGGTGTCCGGCGGCGACCACACCGTCGTCCCCGTCGTCGCGGGCGGCCACCACCACGGGCGCATCGTCGCCCACAGCCCCACCGGGGTCCTGCGCGACGGCGACATCGGCATCCTCGAGCGCGCGGCCACGGTCGCCGCCCTGGTCGTCACCCGGCAGGAGGCCGTCACCGCCGTCGAGAGCAAGTACCGGGCCGACTTCCTGCGCGACGTCCTCACCGGCCGCGGCGGGCCGCGCATCGCCGCCCGCGCCCGGGCGTTCGGATGGGACCTCGAACGGCCCGTCGGCGTGCTCGTCGCCGAGATCGACCCCGAGTGGGACATCCCGCCCGACCGGCTGCTCGCCGCCTGGGTCACCGCGCTGCGCCGCCACGACGCGAACGGGGCCGTGGCCGGTTTCTCCCACGAGGTCGTCGCGGTCGTCGGCTCGGGCGTCGACATGGTGCGCCTGGCGAAGGACGCCGTGGCGTCCTTCGCCGACTGCCGGCCCGCGACCTTCTCCACCGGCATGAGCAGGGTCGCCCAGGGCGCCGACTCGCTGCCCGACGCCTACGGCCAGGCGCTCAAGGCGGCGCGCGTCGGCCGCCAGCTCCACGGGCCGGGCGCGGCCGCCCACTTCGACCAGCTCGGCGTCTACCGGCTGCTCTCACTGGTCAACGACACCGCCGAGCTGCACGCCTTTGTCAAGGAGACCCTCGGCCCGCTCGCCTCCGACGACGACGCCGAGAACGCCGACCTGCGCCGCACGCTGCAGGTGCTCCTGGAGACCAACCTCAACGTCGCCGAGACCGCCCGCCGCCTGCACTTCCACTACAACACCCTCCGCTACCGCATCGGCAAACTCGAACGCATGCTGGGCAACTTCACCGAAGACGCCCATCTTCGCCTCAACCTCACCCTCGCCCTCCACGTCCTCCGCATGCGTGGCATCTGACCGCTTCGCGCCCTGTGCGGAAAGCGAGATGGACCGTCGCACGGCGGCAGACGATGTCCCGTCCAGCGGGAGACCACGAGCCGCCCTGTTCCGGCCCTCACGTGGCCTCTTCCGGCTCTCCTCCTGTCGCCGACCTGAACGCGCGGGCCGTCTCCAGGCACGTGCGGAACGCCAGCGGCCGCTCAAGGCAGGCGTCCAGCAGGCGTTCCAAACCCAGCATGCGATGGCCACGGCCGATCACCTGTGGGTGGAAGGTGAGCACGCACACCCCGCCGGGCTCCTCGCGCAGCATGTAGTCGATGTCGTCGAGGAAGTTCGCGAAGACGTCGTCCGGCCTGCGCAACCCGGGAAGAATCCCGCTGTCGGTCGACCGGAACTCGAAGTAGGGGTAGTCGTCCAGGGACCACGACACCGGCAGTTCGACCAGCGAGGTGGGCGGGCCGAACCGGTAGGGGCCGTCGGTGGCGGCCACGTCCCCGCGCCGCGCGTAGTACGGGGTGTGATCGGCCGCCATGAGGCTGGAGTCGTACTCGCAGCCCACCTCCAGCAGCACGTCGACGGTCGAGGTGGTGAAGTCCCAGCTCGGAGTGCGGTTCCCCACGGCCTCATAGCCGGTCACCTCGCGGATCGCGTCACGGGCCCGGCGCACCGTCGCGAGCTCCGACTCCGGGTCCAGCTTCGAGACCGGTTCGTGGAGGTAGCCGTGCAGACCGATCTCGTGCCCCGCCTCGGCGATCGCGGCGCACTGCTCGGGATAGGTCTCGACGGTGTGCCCCGGTATGAAGAACGTGGCGGTGATCGCGCGTTCGCGCAGCATCTTGAGGATGCGGGGCACTGCGTGCGCCCCGAACTCCCCGCGCGAGACCGGCCCAGGCGACGCCTGCCCACGCGCCAACCATGAGGAGATCGCATCGAAGTCGAACGTGAGACACACCGTGGATTCCGCCCCGTCAGACATGTCGTCACTTTCTCACCCCTCCGCGACCCGGTCACCCAGGCGGGGCGGTCGCCGGTGAACCGGTATGCACCAACAGCAGGCGGACTTCCCGCGTAGGGTGAACTCGCCGGTGATGGACAGGAGCCGCGGTGGCCGACACGACGCTGATTGAGACGAGGGTGGCCGAGGTGCTGGCCGAGTTGGCCGAGCTCGAGGACCCGAAGATACGCGAGGTGAACCAGAGACGCGGTGACGATCACGGAGTGAACCTCGGCAGGCTGCGCGCGCTCGCGAAGCGGCTGAAGGTGCAGCAGGAACTCGCGTGCCGGCTCTGGGAGACCGATGACACCGCGGCGAGACTGCTCGCGATCCTGATCTGCCGCCCGAAGGCGTTCGGGCGTGACGAGTTGGACGTCATGGTGCGCGAGGCGCACGCGCCCAAGGTGCGCGACTGGCTCGTGAACTACGTGGTGAAGAAGAACCCGCACTCCGAGGAACTGCGCCTGGCGTGGTTCGCCGATCCGGACGCGGTGGTCGCGAGTGCCGGCTGGGCGCTGACCGCCGAACGCGTGAGGAGGAAGCCCGAGGACCTCGACCTCGGAGGGCTACTCGACATCATCGAGGCGGAGATGAAGGACGCCCCGTATCGCCTGCAGTGGGAGATGAACCACTGCCTGGCTCAGATCGGGATCGAGCACGCCGAGCACCGCGCCCGTGCGATCGACATCGGTGAGCGCCTGGAGGTGCTCAAGGACTATCCGACCCCTCCGGGCTGCACGTCTCCGTTCGCGCCCATCTGGATCACCGAGATGGTGCGCCGACAGCACGCTTGAGTGACGGTGACGGTGACGGTGACGGTGACGGTGACGGTTCGCGGAGCGCGAAGCTCGCGGCCGGTAGCATCGGCCTGCCCTTCGATCTTCGACGCTGATGGAGGCTTCCGTTCATGTCCCGTGAAGCTCTGCCCGAGCACCTCGTCGCGGCGCTCGCCCTCCCGCATCCGTGTGTGATCAGCACGGTCCGGACGGACGGCGCGCCTGTCTCCGTGGCCACCTGGTACCTGTGGGAGGACGGGAGGGTGCTGGTCAACATGGACGCCCAGCGCAAGCGCCTGGACTACCTGCGTGTTGACCCGCGCGTCTCGCTGACCGTGTTGGATTCCGACAGTTGGTACAACCACATCAGCCTGCAGGGGCGGGTGGTGTCGCTGGAGGATGATCCGAACCTGGAGGACATCGACCGTCTCTCCCGTCATTACACGGGTGAGCCGTATCCGAACCGCGAACGACCGCGGGTCAGCGCCTGGATCGAGATCGACAACTGGCATGCGTGGGGTCCTGCCTTCAAGTCCTGATCGCCTGCCGGACGACGACAGGAACGGCCGGCGGTGACGCCACCGCCGACGGTGACCGGGGTCCGTGCCGTCGATGGACGTGCCCCGGGTCAGCGGCCGGGGCGGGGGCGTGACCAAGGGGTGCGGCCGAGCGGTTTGTACACGCTGAGCAGGGTGATCACGACCAGCACGCAGGTCGCGCCGCCGGAGTTCTCGACGAGGCCGAACGCGTCGGCGGGAGCATGCCCGGCGAGTGCCGTCGCGGCGGCGGCGTCCAGGGTGGGCACGAGGACGAACACGGCCAGCACGGTGCCGGCGGTGTCGAGGACCAGCTTGCCGAGCACCCACCAGTGCCGCAGGACTCCCCACGGGGTGAGCAGCCCCAGGGCGAGGCCGAGGACGAGGGAGAGCGACGCCAGCGGCAGGATGACCGCCGAGCCGATCAGGTGCGCGGCCGGATAGATCGTCATCGGAGCGGCCCCCCGCCACCCGGCGATGGCGAGGGTGAGGGCGGCGGCGTCGGCGCCGAGCAACCCCACCGACGTGATCACATGTATCGCCCGCAGGGCTTTGCGCCACGGCGGGGTCCGCAGCGCCGCCCGCAGGGTGCGGGGCTTACCTCCGGCGACCATGAGGCGCACGTGCGGTGGCCGCTTCTTGTCGTGGGCGACGCGTCCCGGGTCCACGGGGAATCTCCTTCTTCGGTGGTTCAGCGGCCGTTCCAGAAGGCGCAGCCATGGGCTGCGGCAAGGTCCACCGGCCGGATGCCGTCCGGGCCGGAAGCGAGCGAGAGGGCGGTCCCGCCGGAGTGATAGGCGGGCCAATGCGGTAGCCCGGGTCGGTTGGGGTCGCCGGTCGCGGCGAAGCGCGTCCAGTAGGCGATCATGTCGCGGGACAGCTCCTGCTTCGCTGGGCTCATGGGATTCGCGCCGGCCGGTCCGTCCAGGAGGTAGGGCACGTCGCTGCCGTGCGAGGCGCCGAGCGGGAAGCCGAGGATCTCCTGTGCCGAGTCTTCGGCGAACTCGAACTCGTAGACGGGCGTACGGCGGGCCGCCGCGTCGGCCGCCGGAAGCTGCGAGCAGGCGCCGAGCTTGCGACCCCAGTCGCCGAGGACGGTGGCCAGTGCCAGGCTGGGCGTGCGGAAGGCGCTGAGCGGATAGCGATCGAGTACGGCCTTCGCGTCCTCGCCGAAGAGGTCGGCGGTCATCCGCGGGTACTGCTGCGCCGTCACGGGCCGGCCCTGCGCGTCGAACTGCACCGCGACGAAGGGACGCATCTCGTCACGGGTTCCCCCCTGGATGAGAGGGACCTGCACGGCGCGTCCCCGGCGCAGCGCGTCCAGCGGTTGCAGCGGGAGCGCGGGCGTGCCCGCGGTGAAGATCCACGGCATGTCACCGATGCGGGCGGTCGCGGTGAAGATCTCGTCGGAGCCGATGGGCGCCAGATCCGCCATGGGCTTGGCTCGCAGGCAGGCGAGAACGTCGGTCGTACAGCCGAGGTCGGCGGCGAGTCTCTCGGCGCGCGCCTGGGCCCGCGGCAGGGTGACGAAGTCGTTGCCGCACGGGCCGCTCTGCACGATCGCCTTCTGGAACAGACCGCGTGATCCGCGTGCCGCGAGATGGGCGCACACGCTGAAACCGCCGGCCGACTCACCGAAGATCGTGACGTTGGCGGGGTCGCCGCCGAAGGCGCCGATGTTGCGTCTCACCCAGCGCAGCGCGGCCTGCTGGTCGGCCAGCGCGTAGTTGCCCGCATAGGGATCCCGCAGCTCCCGGTGGGCGAGGTGGCCCAGGGCCCCCAGCCGGTAGTTGAGGGTCACCGTGATGACCTTCCCCTGGCCGGTCAGCCGGGTCGCGTCGTATTCACTGCCCGCGCCCTGAACGAACCCGCCGCCGTGGAACCAGACCATTACGGGAAGCGACCTGGAGGGGCGAGCGGCGGGTGTGGTCACGTTGAGGAAGAGGCAGTCCTCGCCGCCGACCAACTTGGGCGGCTCGCCGGGAGCCTCGCCGTTCAGTTGGGGGCAGGGGCTGCCGGGCTTCGTGGCGTCGCGCTCTCCTGTCCACACCGGCGCGGGACCCGGCGGACGCCACCGCCGCGTACCGGTCGGCGGCGCGGCGTACGGGATGCCGGAGAAGGTCCGCACGTCGGAGCCGACGGCCCCGCGCAGGGTGCCCTGGGCGGTGTGCACGGTGGGCCGCCGGATATCTCGCGCCGCTTGCGCCTGCGCCGGGCCGCCCTGCAGGAGGGCGATGACGACGGTACACAGCGGGAACGCCGACCTCATTCGCATGACCCCAGCGTTTCGATCTCCGCCGGGCCTCGCGTCCCCTCGCGGATGTCGCTCCGACTACACCCCCGGTCGTAGTACCCGACCCTCGCCGTACGGCGGCGCCGGATTCGCCGGACCACGTCCACCGACCCGGCGCCACTCAAAACAACCAGACCAGGCAGCAATCCGACACCACACCCGCGCCGTACGACGACGCCGGCTTCGCCGTCCCACCGTCCCGCCGCGTCGGCGCCGTTGGGGAGGCCCGTAGTGAGCCGGGGGAGGGACCGGGCGCCGTTCGCCGTGCCGCTGGGGATCCCGCCCGTCCTTGAACAAGATCTTCCGCGTCGGTGGGGCCGGGGGTCGTCGGGCGCGGATGCGTGGTCGGCGAACCCGGCGCCGTGTACGGCGCCCCGCGCTCCTTCCTGGGAGGGTGGGTGGTCAGGGGATCTTGGAGAGGTCTATTACGTAGTAGGTGTTTCCGAGGCGGTAGGTCATCAGGCGGCCGGTGCGGTCGGGGACGGGGATCTCGCCGCGGGTGGCCACCTCATCGCGGATGCCCGTGTCGGCGAGCTTGCCTCTGGTGACGTCGTAGAGGCCGAGTCCGCCGCCGTTGTCGGCCAGATTGCGGACGTAGAAGCGGCTCTGTACCGGTGGTTCCGGGATGAGGTAGCCGACCGGGATCTCCTTCTGGCGCGAGCCGTCGCGACCCCTGGTGAAGCCCTTGCCGTCGGCGGTGGTGCCCATGCAGGACCGCACACCGCAGGCGTACACCCGCTCGCCCTGGTGGGAGACGGCCGTGCTGCTCTGCCCGGTCTCCAGGTTGACCAGCCGGGTGAACGGCGGCCCGGCCATCGGGTCGCTCCTGTCCGGTGTTCCCGCCCACGGCCAGGACAGCAGGTGCAGTCCGGCACCGCGCGGGACCGCCGTCACCGGCCCCCCGGTCAGCGGAACGGTGAACACCCCGCCGGTCGACAGGGAGAACGCGGCCTCGCCGCCGGTCGCGCCGAAGCCGTCCACGCCGGAGGCGTCGGCGTCCTTGATCTTGTGGACGGCCACCGTCCGCGCCGGGCCGTCGTCCGGCGGTGCGGCCCAGATGCGCACGGCGTGCTTCGTCGCCGTCCACCAGGCCACCTGCCCGCCGTCCAGGCTGAAGTCGGAGGGGTACCGCGTCGTCCCCTTCGGCGTGGGCACGTCCACGATCTTCCGCGGCCGGCCACCCGCCTTGGTGTACACGTACAGAGCCTCGGTCCTGCCGAACTCGCGCCATCCCTCCATCAGCAGCGTCCGGTCGTCGATCAACCCGATCGGCCGCAGCTCCCGGCCGTCCGGCGCCTTGGCGGGTACCTTCCACACGGCCTGTGGCCATACCTTCTCCACCGGTTCGGCGGTGATGGCCGAGGCGGAGGGGGTGGAGGAGGAGTGGGCGGCGGGCGGTGTCGTCCCGTCGTCGCCCGGACGCAGGCCCACGGCGACCCCCACGGTCACCACGACCACGCCCGCCGCCGCGAGCAATGCCTGGGAGCGCTGCCTGCGCCGCCGGTAGCGGATGTCCAACTCTCCCGCCAGCGTGCCCGGCAACTCGGGCGCCTTCTCCGCGGCGCTCTCCAAGGTCCTGCGCAATGTGTCCTCGACGTGGTGGTTCATCGGCGCTCCTCGTACTCCCGCCTGGTGCTTTCAGGAATGCCGGGACCGCCCGTCGGTATGGCCGAGCGCAGCTTGTCGAGCCCTCGCGAGGCCTGGCTGCGTACGGTCCCCCGGGAGATCCCCAGGGTCTTCGCGATCTCGGCGTCGCTCAGCCCTTCGTAGTGCCGGAGCACCAGCACCGCCCGCTGCCTGCGCGGCAGCCCCGCCAACGCCTGCCACATCGCCTGCTCGTCGCCGTCGGGCAGCACGTCGTGGTGGCCCTGCTCCGGCAGGTCCCAGGCGAGCAGTTCGCGCCGCCGCAGTCGCCAGGTGGCCGTGTGCAACCTGGCCATGGTCGTGCGCACGTAACTCTCGGGATTGTCCTTGGCCCTCAACCTCGGCCAGGAGGCGCGCAATCTGAGCAGCGCCTCCTGCACCAGGTCGGCCGCGTCGTGGTGGTTGCCGGCCAGCACGTAGCCATAGCGCAACAGCGCCTCGCCACGCTCGGCGACGAACCCCGCGAACCGCGGATCTGCTTCCACCTGCGTTCGCCCTTCGTCGTGTCCGTCACCTCCCAGATGCGACTCGGCGGCGAACTGTTGCACCGGAGGGCCGGGGCGGCCGTGGCCTTCCGCGGGCGGCTGCCGGAAGGGCCGGCTGCGGTGAGGTGTCAGGACGGGTCTGACGGGTTCCCTTCGATGGTGGTGAGTTCGGAGAGGCCGGAGATGGTGAGGACGGGGGTGATGAGGGGGTTGGCGATCAGGCGGATGTTGGAGGCGTGGGTGAACAGGACGGTCAGGCCGGCGCTGTCGAGGTAGCCCACCTGGCTCAGGTCGACGAGGAGCGGGCCGTCGGCGGCCGAGCGGGTCAGCGCGTCGTCCAGGTCGCCGGCGTTGCTCATGTCGATCTCCCCGGTGACGGCGAGGACCGGGGTGCCGTCGGACCGCTCTGAGGCGACCAGTGTCAGGGGGGTGGCCATCAGGGAATCCTCGCATGCATGTCGACGGTGGTCCCGGCGGCGCCGGGATGGATGGAGACCTCGTTCATCAGGGCGCGCATGAGCGCGACGCCACGGCCGCGATGGGCGTTGGCCTCGGGCTGCGGGGTCTTCCAGCGGCCGGTGTCGGCGATGGTCAGCCGCAGGCCGCTGACGGTGGCGACCGCCCGCAGGCGGATCATGTGGCCGGGGGCGTGGCGGTGCCCGTGCTCGATCGCGTTGGCGCAGGCCTCCCCGGCCGCGACCAGCACGTTCTGGATCATCGAGGGCGCGAGCTGGCAGCGGGTCAGCCAGTCGCGTAGCGCGTTGCGCACGGGGGCGAGCTGGCTGGACTCGGCGGGGAAGGCGACCTCCAGGGGGGCGGGCTGGCGGTACAGCAGCAGGGCGACGTCGTCGGTGTAGCCGCCGTCCGGCGCGAGCAGGGACATGACGTCCTCGGCCAGGTCCTCCAGCGGGGTGGACCGGCCCGCCTGGAGGGCTCCGCCGGCCTGGCCGATGCCGGCGGTCAGCGGACGCCGGCGGCGCTCGACCAGGCCGTCGGTGTACAGCAGCAGGGTCGACCGGGCCGGCATGGTGCACCTGGCCTCGGGCCGCGCGAGCCCCGGCCGCACGGCCAGCGGGACGGAGCGGCCCTCCTCCAGGAGCAGGGTGGTCCCGTCGGCGTGGGCGACGATGCCGGGGGGATGACCGGCGCTGGAGTAGACCAGGTCACCGGTGGCGGTGTCCAGGACGCCGCAGAACACGGTGGTGCACTTGGCGCCGGGGACCAGGGCGGCGAACCGGTCGAGGGCGGTCAGCGCCTGGGCGGGACCGGCGTCCTGCAGCAGCAGGGCGCGGCAGGCGCTGCGCAACTGCCCCATGACGGCCGCGGCCTTCAACCCCCGGCCCACGCAGTCGCCGACCACGATGCCGATGCGCTCCTCGGCCAGCGGCACTATGTCGTACCAGTCGCCGCCGACCTCCAGCGGCCGGCCCGCCGGCTCGTAGCGCACGGCGAAGCCGTCGGGGAGCTGGGACGGGCCGAGGATGGCGCGCTGGAGGGCCACGGCCGCCTCACGCTGCTGGTCGAGCTGCTGGACCCGGTGCAGGCCCTGGCCGAGATGGCCGGCCAGCAGTGCCAGCAACGTCTGGTCCTCGTCGGTGAAGGGCCGGTTCTGGCCGAGATCGACCCAGATGGCCAGCAGCCCTTCGGGGTGCTCGAGGGTGACGCCGGCTCCGCCCGCCTCCGAGGCGACCGGGCGCAGCGGCGGCTGGTCGCGCAGCCCTTCCAGGTCCTCGCGCACCTTCTCCGGCAGGTCGTGCCAGCCGCCCTCCGAGGGCGCGGCGACGACGGGTGGCGGGCTGTCGCCGTTCCAGACGGCGGCCACGACGCGGCGGGCCTGCCAGACCTCCCGCAGCGCGGAAAGGGCCCCGCTCAGGGCGTCGGACACGGTGTCCGCCTGGGACAGGCGCATGCTGAGCGCGGCCAACG
The DNA here is from genome assembly GCF_042665155.1 of Sphaerisporangium rhizosphaerae. Lineage (NCBI taxonomy): Bacteria > Bacillati > Actinomycetota > Actinomycetes > Streptosporangiales > Streptosporangiaceae > Sphaerisporangium > Sphaerisporangium rhizosphaerae. The sequence goes on from NZ_JBHTCG010000002.1 coordinate 389,060, forward strand.
CGCTCTCGCGCTGCACCAGGTAGTGCTCTGCGGTGACGTCGTGCAGGGTGCCCACGACGCGGCGCCGGCCGGTGTCGGGGTCGGCGACGTCGTTGAAGGTGGCCGCGATCCAGAGCCGGTGCCCGTCACGGTGGGTGAGGGGGATCACGTAGCTGCCCTTGCCCTCGCCGACCAGCCCGGCGAACGCCTCGGCGACCATGGCGTGGGCCTGCGGGTCGTCCTTCTCGTCCGGCCACCAAGGGTGCATGGGGGTGTAGGGCAGGCCCTCGGGGCCGTAGCCGAGGATGTCGGTGAACGCCGAGTTGATCTCGATCACGGCGCCGTCCTCGTCGGTGACGAAGAACGCCTCCTGCAGGGAGTCGATCATGGCGCTGCGCCACCGGGCGTGGCGGGTGCGCATCCGGGCCAGCTCCACGTTCGCCCGCACCCGGGCCAGCAGCTCGGCGGCCGAGAAAGGTTTGACCAGGTAGTCGTCCGCGCCCGCCTCCAGGCCCTCGATGGAGGCCTCCTGGCCGGCGCGGGCCGACAGCAGCAGCACCGGCACACCGGCGGTGCGCGGGTCGGACCGCAGCGCCGCGACCAGGGCCAGGCCGTCCAGGCGCGGCATCATCACGTCGCTGACCACCAGGTCGTGGGCGTCCGCGCGGACGGCGTCCAGGGCCTCCATCCCGTCGCCGACGGTCTCGACGCGGTAACCGGCGCCCCTGAGGAGGCGGGAGAGGTACTCGCGCATGTCGGCGTTGTCGTCGGCGATCAGCACCCGCGTGCGGGCGCCGTCATCCGGCGCCGAGGGGTGGGCGCCGGCGGAGCCGTCGGCGGCCGTCCCGTCGGCGGCCGCGCCGTCTCCGGGCAGCCAGCGCAGGGCCTCCTCGACGAACGGTCCGGCGGTGACCGAGACCGCCTCTGTCGCCCCGGCCGGGACCAGGCTTCCGGCCGGCAGGTGGGCCGGACCGAAGGGCAGGCGGATGGTGAAGCGGGTGCCCTCGCCCTCGGCGCTGTCGGCGGCGATGGTGCCGCCGTGCAGGCCGACCAGTTCCTGGACCAGGGCCAGCCCGATGCCGCTGCCCTCGTTGGAACGCGACCGGGCGCTCTCGATGCGGTGGAACCGCTCGAACAGCCGCGGCACCTCCTCGGCCGGGACGCCGATGCCCGTGTCGGTGACCGTGACCACCGCGTGGGCGTCCTGCGCGCGCACCGTGACGCCGATCGAGCCGTCGAAGGTGAACTTCAGCGCGTTGCTCAGCAGGTTGAGCACCACCTTCTCCCACATGCCGAGGTCGAGGTAGACCGGCTCGGCCAGCGGCGGGCAGTCCACCTTGAAGACCAGGCCGGCCTTGTCGATCGCGGAGCGGAAGACGCTGGCCAGCTCTGCGGTCACGGCGGCCAGATCCACCGGCTCGTACCGGGCCTGCATGCGGCCGGCCTCGATGCGGGAGAAGTCGAGCAGGGTGTTGACGAGCTTGCCCAGCCGCAGGCCGTTGCGGTGCACGACCTCCAGGTCGTCGCGCACCTGCTGGTCGGCGTCGGCCAGCGTGGTGCGCAGTTCCTGCACCGGCCCCATGATCAGGGTGAGGGGGGTGCGGAACTCGTGGCTGATGTTGGAGAAGAAGACGGTCTTCGCGCGGTCGAGCTCGGCCAGTTCCTCCGCACGCCGCTGCTGGGCCTGGTAGCTGCGGGCGCTGGCGATGCCCGCCGCGACGTGCCCCGCGGCCAGTTCGACGAACCCGCGGTAACCGTCGTCCAGCGGCCGGTACCGGTTGAGCGCGGCCACCAGGAACCCGTACGGCGTGCCGCCCTGCTGGAGCAGCGGCACCACCAGCGCCTGTGTGGGCGGCTCGGGCCAGCCCCCGGACGGCAGGCCGGTGAACGGCGCGCGGTCGAGGGCCATGAGCACCGGCTCGCCCTGGGCCAGCGCCGCCGCCGGCCACACTCCGGCCGGATCATCGAGGGGGAGGGTCGCGGGGGCGGCAGGGTGCCCGGCGGAGATCCCGGTCGTCCCCGCGAGCCGCGCCTGGCCCTCCTCGTCGAACAGGTAGGTCAGCGTGAACGGCAGGTCGTGCGGGTTGCGGCCGAGCTGGCCGCAGGCGAAGGCCAGCATCTGCCGCTCGGTGCGGACCACGCTGGGATCGGAGCCGAGATCGCGCAGCGTCGCCATGCGCCGCTCGCCGATGACGCGGTCGGTGTCCTCGCTGACGACGCACAGCATGCCGACCACCGCGCCGGCGTCGTCCCTGAGGGGACTGTAGGAGAAGGTGTGGTAGGTCTCCTCCGGGTAGCCCGCCCGTTCGAGGAACAGCAGCAGCGCCTCGTCCCAGGTCGCCTTCCCCGTCTCCAGCACGGCGTCGATCCGCGGGCCGATGTCGTCCCAGATCTCCGCCCACACCTCGCCGGCCGGCCGCCCCAGCGCCCACGGATACTTGCGGCCCAAGGTGTCGCGGCGGTAAGCGGCGTTGCAGAAGAACGTCAACCGCGGCCCCCACGCCATCCACATGGGGAAGCGGGACGACAGCAGGATGCTCACCGCCGTCTGCAGGCTCTGCGGCCACTGGTCCGGCGGGCCGAGCGGGGTCTCCCGCCAGTCCACCCTGGCCAGATCGCGGCCTACCTCGTCATCGACGGTGAAAATCTCGGCGCCTGCCGCTCTCACCGGCCCGCGCTCAGCGTCGTCACGGCGCATCATCCGCCACCCTCCCGTCAACCCCGTCAACGCCGAGCCCGGCTACCCCGATTCGAGCACGTCACACGCCGTTCGCCTCGTCGGCGCCGGGAAAAGGCGGGCGCGTCGATCGGCGAGTCTCGAGGGCCGTCCCCCGTCCCCACCGCCGCTCATCCCCGTGCCCGCCTCCGCCCGGGCGGATCGAACGCTCCGCCGCCCGACGTGGCAGGTCATGCAACGGTTCAACGGTTACGTAGGATATGGCAAATCGCTCCGGAGCCCTGCGTCCGCTCCGGGCGGCGAGGCCGAGGGAAGGAGCCTGACGTCAGAACCTTCGACGAATCGCTCACCGACGTGGCCGCGCCCCCACGACGTGTCGGACGACGCCGCGATGCCCGCCCTGTCCGTTCCCGTCCGCTCGACGGCCGTCCCTCCTCCAGGAGCCTCGGTGCAGCATGACGACGGCCTGACCGTCACTCTCCAGCCGCATTCGGCGCGCCTCCACGTGCTGGCCGTCGCCGGTGAGCTGGATCACCACACCGCCCCCCGTCTGCGGGCGGTTCTCGACGAGTTCACCTTCGTCCCCGCCGCCGGGCTGGTCATCGACCTGTCGGCGCTGACGTTCTGCGACTCCACCGGCATCTCGCTGCTGGTCGCCGCGCACCAGCGCGCCCAGGAGGCCGGCGCCGCCGTGGCCCTGGCCGGCCTGCATCCCGACATCGCCCACGTCTTCCACATCATGGGCCTGGACCGGTTGTTCTCCTGCCACGACACCACGGACAAGGCCATGACCGCCCTGCAGTGAGCCACCGGCCGATCGGCGACCCGGCTCACGGGGAGGTCGTGGCCCTGTCCTCCGCGGTGGCGGGTGCGGGAACCCGGGGGACGGCGGAGCGCGGGTCGACACCGGCGAAGGCCAGCCCGATGACGAAACCGGCGGCCTCCTCGAGCTGGCGGGCCCGCTCCAGCGATCCAAGAACGGCCGGCGTCCCGCCGACGTGGCGCACGAGCTCGCCGACCACGCGCAGGGCCGCCGGGTCGTCGCCGCACATCGCGACCGTCACCGGGGAGGCGTCCTGATCAGGCGCCCCGGCCCACTGGCCGGCGGGGAACAGGTGGAAGGCCTTGACGACCCGTGCGCCCGGCGCCAGCGCCGAGATCCGCCGCGCCGCCGACTCGCCGTTCCCGGTGAGCAACACCCCGACGCCGTGCTCGACAGCGTTCGTGGGATCGATCAGCGGAACTCCCTCCAGGCTCCCATCTGGAGCCCTGACGCTGCGCAACATCTCCTCCACCCCGTCCCAGGACACCGCGAGCAGCACCGCGTCGCACCCGGTCACCGCCTCGCGCGGGGTGACCGCGCGCGCTCCCCGGCCGAGCCGGTCGGCGAGCCTGCGCGCCTTGGCCGGCGACCGCCCGCCGATCACCACCTCGTGACCCGCTTCCACCCATCCCGTGCCCAGCCCTTCGGCCAGGCTCCCCGTGCCCAGGATGCCGATTCGCATCGTCTCTCCCTGTCTTCGCCGTTGTGCGGTCGATGGCAACGCTAGGGAAGGCGATGCGCACCGATCGGTGCGCATCGCGGGAGCGATGATGGGAGGCGAGATGAGCGAGCGCGAAGCCCACTGCTACGAGCTGGTCGCCGACTGCCGCATGCGCGCGGCCACCGACCTGTTCGCCCACACCTGGGACCCGGTCGTGCTGGCCGCGCTGCGCCCGGGCCCGCGGCGGCGGCGCGAGCTGCGCGTGTCGATCGGCGGCATCAGCGACAAGGCTCTCACCGAGGCGCTGCACCGCCTGCTCGCCAACGGCCTTGTCGCTCGCCGGGCGTACGCCGAGGCCCCGCCCCGCGTCGAGTACGGCCTCACCGGTCTGGGCCGCAGCCTCGTGGACGGCCCCATGACGGCTCTCGGCCGTTGGATCCTGGACCACGGCGACGCCCTCCTCGACGCCCAGGAGACCGCCGCACGCGAAACCACGGACCGCAGCGCCCCATAACCGGTCCTGGTACCGCAAGAGGGCCAACTTCTGACCGACATTCGTCGTCTACATCTCAGTGAACGCCCCTGTAAGAATGTGTATGAAGGGCAAGCCCCGCTACGCGGTGTCACGTACCTTTAGTGCCACTGAGCGTGCGCAGTGTGCCCGTTTTCGCCTGCTTTTAATGAAGTTGGCAATCCTGGTGGCCGGCGTGAGTTCTCTGATGGCCTGCGTCGCCGTGCCGGGAGATCCTCTGCCCCGGCCTGTGGGAATCGGTCGTGCCGATGATGGACGTATCCGCTTTCTGGGCGTTCTGTGCTCGGACGAACGGATCTCCGGCTTCACGGTGGCGGACAACAAGACCGGGGTGCCCGTGTGGCAGATGTCCCGCCCAGGCGACATGCTGCAGGGCGGATGGATCACCTTGGGCGACTCGGGCGGCTTCGGAGTGGTCGACATCCCCTTCCCCGCACACTTGCCGGAGAACATCGACGCGACGGTGCATCTGACGAACGGCGCCCGTTTCGGTTCCGCCTTCGTGTCCGATGAGGTGCCACGGGATATCGCCGATACCGGCCGGGTGCTTAATCTGGACAGGAAGCAGGTCACCGCGGAGGAGTTTCTCGAGCAGGTCCGGGACGACTACTGCTGATCCGGCAGAGCACTCGCCGGCTGGTCCCCACCGTCGGAGGTGACGGACGACCGAGGCAGGGCGCAGACTTCGTGCGCGGCGGCGACGGCGGGCCTCCCACGGTCACCTCGGCCGGTGGGGGTCGCTCTGCTGCTGGGTGAGGGGTTTGTGTCCGGGCGGAGGTGGTCGGTGCCGGAGAAATCGCTTACGGTTTGCGACGTCCGCGAACTCTGCGTCGATGGGCTCGTCCCGCCGTCTTGCTTCACGTGCGAAAACTTCAGTTCTGGGTGTCCCTGCTCTGCTCCGGCTCCGTAGCGGAAGGCTGCACCACATGTCGAAGGTCTGGTTGACCACGGGGAGTTCTCGCGGCCTCGGCCGCGAGCTCGCCGAGGCCGTGCCGGCCGCCGGTCATCGCCTCGTGGCCACGGCGCGCAGGCCCGAAGTGCTCCACGATCTCGTGGCGCGGTACGGCGGCCGGGTCCGCGCGGTCGCGCTGGACGTCACCGACGCCGCGGCCGCCCGGGCGGCCGTCCAGACCGCGGTCGAGGAGTTCGGCCGCTTGGACGTGGTGGTGAACAACGCCGGGTACGGCGTCGTGTCGGCCATCGAGGAGACCTCCGAGGAGGACTTCCGCGCGCAGATCGAGACCAATCTGTTCGGCACCGTCAACGTCACCAAGGCCGCTCTGCCGGTGCTGCGCGCGCAGCGATCCGGTCACATCATCCAGGTGTCGTCCCTCGGTGGCCGTGTCGCGGTCTCACCGGGCATAGGCGCCTACCAGACGGCGAAGTTCGCCGTCACGGGCTTCTCCGAATGTCTCAGCCTCGAGGTGCGGCCCTTCGGGGTCAAGGTCACGATCGTCGAGCCCGGCGCGATGCGCACCGACTGGATCGCCGATTCCGTCAGCGGGGCGCGGGCCACGGAGAACTACCGGCAGACGGTCGGCGAGATGATCGGCTTCTTCGCCGCCTACGCCGGAAACGAGGCTGGAGACCCGGCGCGGGTGGCCAGGGCCATCGTCGGCCTCGCCGACGCCGAGGAACCGCCTCTGCGTCTGCTGCTGGGCTCGGACGCGGTCGAGCTCGCCGAGCAGGCTTCCAGCGCTCGCGCGGCCGAGGCCGAGAAATGGGCGGCCGTGAGCAGGTCGGTCGACTTCCCGGTGCACTGAGCCGCCGCGGGGCCGGTGCGCAAGCGGACTGCTGGTGAGATCGTCACCTTTGGCAAGTCCTTACCATGTGGACGGCCCTGGACTGGTCTAATGTGCCGCAACAAGCCACAACGGCAATAACGGTACGACGCCGCGGAGGTCCGCCTGCGGGGTGGCCACCGACCGCCCGGCCCGGTCAGTGAAGGGGCTCTCATGGCTTTCGGTTGGAAGTTGCACGGGGACGGGCGCGGTCTGACGCCCGGCGAGGTGGTCAGGCCGGACGAGCGGCTGAGCTGGCCGCGCATGGTGGGGTTCGGCGCGCAGCACGTCATTGCCATGTTCGGGGCGACGTTCGTCTTCCCCCTGATCATGGGCCTGAACGCCAACGTGGCGATCATGATGTCGGGTGTCGCGACGATCCTGTTCCTGCTGATCGTGCAGGGCAGGATCCCGAGCTACCTGGGCACGTCGGCCTCGTTCGTCGGCGGCGTGGTGGCGATCCGCGCGGCGGGCGGCGACAGCGGCACGGTCACCGGGGCCATCCTGGTGGCCGGCGTCGTGCTCGCGCTGTGCGGCGTCGCCGTGCACTACCTCGGCGTCGGGGTGATCAACCGCGTCTTCCCGCCGGTGGTGACCGGCGCGGTGGTCATGCTCATCGGGTTCGGCCTCGCCTACGTGGTCGCCGACGTCTACTGGCCGCAGGACCCGTGGATCGCCCTGATCACCATGATCGTCACCGGTGTCATCCTGGTGGCGTTCAAGGGGTTCGCCGGCCGCATCGGCATCCTGCTCGGCCTGGTCGCCGGCTTCGTCCTGTCGTGGGTCGCCGACAAGGCGTTCGGCGCCATCACCGCCTTCAACGCCGGCGCCGGCAAGGTCGACACCCACCCGCGGGTGAGCTTCCAGGGGGTGACGGACGCCTCCTGGTTCGGCTGGCCCGACCTGCACGCGCCGAACTTCACCGTCTCGGCCATCGTGCTGGTGCTCCCGGCGGTGATCGCGCTGATCGCCGAGAACGTCGGCCACGTCAAGGCCGTCGGCGAGATGACCGGCACCGACGTCGATCCGTACATGGGGCGGGCGGTCTTCGCCGACGGCGTCGGCACGGCGCTGGCCAGCGCGGTCGGCGGCTCGCCCACCACGACCTACGCCGAGAACATCGGGGTCATGGCGGCGACCCGGGTCTACTCCACCGCCGCCTACTACATCGCCGCCGTCGTGGCCATCCTGTTCGGGTTCATGCCCAAGTTCGGCGCGCTGGTGGCGGCCACGCCGGGCGGCGTGCTCGGCGGCATCACCGTCATCCTGTACGGCATGATCGGCCTGCTGGGCGCCAAGATCTGGATCGAGAACCGCGTGGACTTCGCCGACCCGGTGAACATGGTCCCGATCGGGGCGGGCATCATCCTGGCGATCGGCCCGGTGTCGCACCAGATCACCGGCGACTTCTCGCTGGCCGGCATCGCGCTCGGCACCGTCGTGGTCCTCGGCGGGTACCACTTGCTGCGGGCCATCTCCTGGAGGAGGACGGGCCCGGGCGGCGCGGCGCCGGCCGTCGCCGAAGGGAGAGAGACCAGCGCGTGAAGCCACCCCCGTTCGACTACCACGCGCCCACCGGCCTCGGCGAGACCCTGGAGGTCCTCGCCGGGGCGGGGGCGCACGCCAAGGTGCTGGCAGGCGGCCAGAGCCTGATCCCTCTGCTCAACATGCGGCTGGCCTCGCCGTCGCACCTGGTGGACATCAACCGCGTCGCCGAACTGGACACCATCGTGGTGCGGGGCGGCGGGGTGCGCGTCGGCGCTCTGGCCAGGCACGCGGCCGTCGAGCGGTCCGAGGCCGCCGCCCGGGCCCAGCCGCTGCTGCGGGCGGCGCTCCGTCAGGTGGCGCACCCGGTGATCCGCAACCGCGGCACCGTCGTCGGCAGCCTGGTCCACGCCGACCCCTCGGCCGAGCTGCCCGCCGTGCTCACCGTGCTGGAAGGGTCGGTGCGGCTGGCGCGGCACGGGGGCGGCGAGCGCGAGGTGCCGGCGTCGGAGTTCTTCGTCGGGCCCCTTGAGTCGGCGCTGCGCCCGGGGGAGCTGGCCGTCTCGGCGTTCTTCCCCGCGCTGCCGCCCCGCGCGGGCAGCGCCTTCTGCGAGGTGGCGCGCCGGCACGGCGACTACGCCGTGGCCGGGGCCGCCGCCGTGGTCGTGCTGGACGACGACCAGCGCATCGCCTCCGCCCGGGTGGCGTGCGTGAGCGCCGGGCCGGTGCCGGTGCTGCTGGACCTGTCGGAGGTGTGCGCCCGCCGGCCCGCCGCCTCGGCCGACTGGGCCGCCGTCGCGGCGGCCGTGCGCGACCGCGTGGACCCCGAGGGGGACATCCACGCCACCGCCGACTACCGTCGGCATCTGACCGGGGTGCTGGCCGAGCGGGCGCTGCGCGTCGCCGCCCAGGAGGCCGCCGGCGAGGGAACGGGGGAGTCCGCCGATGGGTGAGGCGCTGCACGAGATCGCGCTGACGGTCAACGGGGTGGTGCGGCGGGTGCGGGTCCCGGCCCGGCGGCTGCTGTCGGACTGCCTGCGCCACGACCTCGGCCTCACCGGCACCCACGTCGGCTGCGAGCACGGCGTCTGCGGGTGCTGCACGGTGCTGATGGACGGCGCGCCAGCCCGCTCGTGCCTGACGTTCGCGGTGACGGCGGACGGGCACGAGATCACCACCGTCGAGGGGCTGGCCGGGCCGGACGGGGCGCTGTCGCCGGTGCAGCGGGCGTTCTCCGAGTGCCACGCGCTGCAGTGCGGCTTCTGCACCCCCGGGTTCCTGTGCACGGTCACCGCGCTGCTGCGCGAGACCCCGGCGCCGACCGACGAGCAGGTGGTCGAGGGGATCTCGGGCAACCTGTGCCGGTGCACCGGCTACCAGAACATCGTCAAGGCGGTCCACCGGGCGGCCGAGCTGATCGCCGACGAGGACGGGACGCCGACCGCGGCGGGTGGTGAGGCGTGACGACCAGACTGTTCGGCGAGCCGGTCCAGCGCAGGGAGGACCTGCGACTGATCACCGGGCAGGGCCGCTACCTGGACGACCTGGGGCACGACGCGCTGGCCGCGGCGTTCGTCCGCTCGCCGCACGCGCACGCCCGCATCCGCGACATCGACGTGTCGGCCGCCCTCGACGTGGACGGGCTGGTCGCGATCTACACCTGGGAGGACCTGCCGGAACGGGTCCGCGACCCGCTGCCGCTGCTGATCCCGCACCCGGCGCTGACCCACGGGCGCACGGCCTACCCGCTGGCCAGAGACCTCGTCCGGCACGTCGGCGAGCCGGTCGTCATGGTCGTCGCCCGCGACCGCTACCTCGCCGAGGACGCCGCGGCGCTCATCGAGGTCGACTACGAGATCCTCAAACCGGTCGTGGGCATCGAGGAGGCCGCCCAGGGCGCCCACCTGGTGCACCAGGACGTCCCCGGCAACCTCGGCGCCCACCTGGTGCAGGAGGTGCCCTCCGCCGCGGGCCGCGGCGCCCGGGAGGCCGTCGAGGCGGCGCCGCACGTGCTGTCGTTCCGCCTGGACTTCGAGCGCAGCGCTTCCACGCCCCTGGAGGGGCGCGGCGTGTACGCGCGGTGGGACGCCGACGACCGGTCGCTGCGGGTCTACAGCTCGACGCAGACCTCGACCAGCGTGCGCATGGCCGTCGCCGCCAAGCTGGGGCTGCCGCTGCCCTCGGTCGAGGTGATCGCCCCCGACGTCGGCGGCGGGTTCGGCGTCAAGATCGTCCACCCCTGGCCGGAGGAGGTGCTCGTCCCCTGGGCGGCGATGCTGCTCGGCCGGGAGGTCAAGTGGGCGGAGGACCGCCGCGAGCACTTCGTCTCCTCGGCCCACGAGCGCGGCCAGGTGCAGCACGTGCGCGTCGGCTTCGACGACGAGGGGCACGTGCTGGGCCTTGAGGTGACGATCCTGCACGACCACGGCGCCTACACGCCGTACGGCATCATCGTGCCGATCATCACCTCGACCCAGCTGCTCGGGCCGTACCGCATCGGCGCCTACCGGGTCGAGTTCTCCTCGATCTACACCAACACCGTGCAGGTCACCCCGTACCGCGGCGCCGGGCGCCCGCAGGGGGTGTTCTGCATGGAGCGCACGATGGACCGCATCGCGGCCCACCTCGGCATGGACCGCGCGGCGGTGCGCGCCGCCAACTTCATCCAGCCCGGCGACTTCCCCTACGACCAGGGGCTGGTCTTCCAGGACGGCCGCCCGCTGATCTACGACAGCGGCGACTATCCCGAGTCGCTGCGCATGCTCAAGGAGCTGATCGGCTGGGACGGCTTCCCGGCGATGAAGGCCGAGGCGGCCGCGCGCGGCCGGCGGCTCGGCATCGGGCTCGGCTGCTACGTCGAGGGCACCGGCGTGGGCCCCTACGAGGGCGGGCACGTGCAGGTGACCTCCGACGGACGGGTCCACGTCTCCACCGGCCTCACCTCGCAGGGCCAGGGGCACGAGACGGTGTTCGCGCAGATCGCGGCCACCGAGCTGGGCGTGCCGCTGTCCAGCGTGTCGGTGGTCACCGGCGACACCCGGCGCTTCGGGTACGCCGTCGGCACCTTCGCCTCGCGGGCCGCCGTGATGAGCGGCAACGCGATCGCCCTGGCCTGCCGCAAGGTCCGCGACAAGGCCCTGCGCATCGCCGCCGAGGCGCTGGAGGCCGACCCGCGCGACCTTGAGATCGAGGACGGAGTCGTGCGCGTCGTCGGCGCCCCCGGGGCGTCGCTGCCGCTGGCGACGGTCGCCGTGCTGTCCAACCCGCTCAGGTACGCCTTCGACGAGGAGGCCGCGCGGGCGACGCAGTTCGCGGGGCAGGCCCCGATGGACCGGCCGCCGGTCGAGGAGGGGGAGGAGCCGGGGCTGGAGGGGCGCGACTACTACTCGCCGGTGCGCTCGACCTTCGCCTCCGGCATGCACGCCGCCATCGTCGAGACCGACCCCGACACCGCCGAGATCCGCATCCTGCGCTACGCCGTCGTGCACGACTGCGGCAAACTCATCAACCCCATGATCGTCGAGGGGCAGATCCACGGCGGGGTCGCGCAGGGCGTCGGCGGGGCGCTGTACGAGCGCATGGTCTACGACGGGCACGGTCAGCTGCTCAACGCCTCCTTCATGGACTTCCTGATGCCCTACGCCACCGAGGTGCCGGCCATCGAGACCGCCCACCTGGAGACGCCTTCGCCGCTGAACCCGCTCGGCATCAAGGGCGCGGGCGAGGCGGGGGTCATCCCGGTGTCCGCGGTGATCGCCTCGGCGATCGAGGACGCCGAGGGGCTGCCCGTCGACCGAATGCCGATCTCCCCGTCCGAGCTGTACGAACTGCGCCGCTCCGCGGGGCGCTGACAAGCCGCGCCGGCCTCTCATGGCGAAGGCCGCCACGGGGTGGCGGCCTTCGCGCCCGCTCCGGCGGGGGCGGGAGGTGCCGACCGGTCAGGTCGGCTCCGGTAGGCGGATGACGTCGGACGGCGGGGTGGAGGAGGGACGCCGTGGCTCCCTCACCCCTCCCGTGTCGGGCCGGTCGTCGCGTCCACCAGCGGGGACGCGCGAACGGCGGCGCAGCAGCCGGTCGATGAGCCGTTTGAGCCCCATATGCGTATGACGTTCGTGGCCCTGCGGAGAGTTCCCTCAGGCGGTGACGCGCTTGCGGAACACCCAGTAGGTCCAGGCCTGGTAGCCGAGGACGAACGGCAGGGCCGCCAGGCCGATCCAGGTGAGCACGCCCAGCGTGTACGGGCCGGACGCCGCCTCGGCGACGGTCAGGCCCGGCAGCGGCGCGCGCCACAGCGCGCCGAACAGCGCGGCCGTGGCCAGGACGATCGAGGCGGCGGTGGCGGTGAACGCCCAGCCCTCGCGGCGGCGCCAGACCAGCGCGGCCGCGGCGGTCAGTGCGCCGGCGGCGGCCCCCGCGGCCAGCCACGGCAGCGGGTGGGCCGTCCAGGCGCCGCCCGCGCCCCCCGCGGCGGGGATGCCGGGGAGCGCCAGGACGGCCACCGGCAGAGCCACCGCCGCGATGCCCGAAGCGGCGCGGCGGGCACGGGCGCGCAGCGGCCCGGTCGTCTTCAGCGCGACGAACACCGCGCCGTGCACCAGGGCCAGCGTCAGCGACAGCGCGCCGCCGAGCACGGTCGCCACCGCCGTGCCGTACAGCAGGTTGCCGAAGATCGCCCCCCAGAGGAACGCGGTCAGCGCGCTGCCGGCCACGATGCCCGCGTCGCACAGCGCGCGCTCCCGCGCGGTCACCTTGCCGCGCCACTCCAGGGCGACGCCGCGGACGATCAGGCCGGCCAGCACCATGACCAGCGGCAGGTAGAACCCGCTGAGCAGCCCCGCGTACCAGGCGGGGAAGGCCGCGAACATGGCGCCGACCGCGGTGATCAGCCACACCTCGTTGCCGTCCCAGACCGGGCCGATCGTCTCGAGCATCTGCTTGCGCTCGGCCTCGCCCCTGGTCAGCAGGGGCAGCAGCGCGCCGACGCCGAAGTCGAAGCCCTCAAGGACGAAGTAACCGGTCCACAGGAAGGCGACGACCAGGAACCAGAAGGTGGTGAGTTCCATCGCGCTCTCCTAGTACATGAGGGTCGGTGTGAGGCGGGCCGCCTCGGCGTCGACGTCGCCCGGCCCGCGCGGGTCCGGCGACACGGTGAGGGGGTCGGGCCCGGCCTTGACGTGCCGCACGAGCAGGCGGGCCTCGGCGATCGCCAGCGCGCCGTACAGGACCGTGAAGACGGCCAGCGATGCGGCCACCTCGCCGAGCGACACCCCGGGTGACACGCTGGCGGCGGTGAGCAGCTCGCCCTGGACGGTCCAGGGCTGCCGCCCGATCTCGCTGAGCAGCCACCCGGCGATCACCGCGAGCGTGGGCAGCGGGAGGGCGAGCAGGCCGGCGCGGGCGAACCAGGCGGGGACCGGGCGGCGGCGCCGGGTCAGCCAGAGGCCGAGCAGCGACAGCCCCACCGTCGAGAGCCCGAAGACGATCATGACGCGGAACGACCAGTAGACGACGGGGATGTTCGGCCGGTAGTCGGCGGGCCCGAACTCCGCCTGGTAGCGCCGCTGGATGTCCTCGACGCCCTGCACGCGGGCTCCCGGGTCGTGCGCGGCCAGCAGGCTCAGCAGGTTCGGCACCTCGATGCCCGGCACGGGGGAGAACGGCGCCCCGGCGGTGTCGTGCCGCAGCCCTTCGGCGGCGGCCAGCTTCATGGGCTGCTGCTCGCCCATGTACCGCGCGGACGCATCGCCGGTGCCGGCGAGGACGGCCCCGGCGATGGCGGTCATGACCAGCGCGCCCCGCAGGGCGCCGCGCCACATGGCCGGGTCGCCGGGGACGCGGGCGGCGCGGGCGACCGGGACGGCGGCGTCCCCGCCGGTGGCCGCGCGACGCTCGCGGGTGATCCGGTAGCCGCTGACCGCGATGACGAAGCCGCCGGCGACGACGAAGGCGGCGGCGACCACGTGGGGCACCTGGGCCAGGGCCGTGGGGTTGGTCAGGACGGCCCACAGGTCGGTCATGCGGGCCCGGCCGTCGACCACCTGGTAGCCGACCGGGTGCTTCATCCAGGCGTTGGCGGCCAGGATGAAGTACGCCGAGATGTTCGAGCCGAGCACCGCGGCCCAGATGCAGGCCAGGTGCACCCGCTTGGGCAGCCGGTCCCAGCCGAAGATCCACAACCCGAGGAACGTCGACTCCAGGAAGAAGGCGAGCAGCGCCTCAAGGGCGAGCGGCGCGCCGAAGACGTCGCCGACGAAGGTGGAGTACTCACTCCAGTTCATCCCGAACTGGAACTCCTGCACGATGCCGGTGACCACGCCCATCGCGAAGTTGATCAGGAAGAGCTTGCCGAAGAACCTGGTCAGCCGCAGGTAGTGCTCCTTGCCCGTGCGGTGCCAGGCGGTCTGCAGGCCGGCGACGAAGACCCCGAGGCCGATCGTCAGGGGTACGAAGAGAAAGTGGTACACGGTGGTGACCCCGAACTGCCACCGTGCCAGATCCAGTGCGTCCATGCACCCCTCACCCGGGCCCCTCAGCTCTACGGCTTGTAGTTCTACTTCTAGTAGTACTACGGCTTGTAGAGTAAACGTGGTGCGGAGGTCCTGCCGTCCTGTGCGATCTTCGTCACACCCCCGCCCGCCGGTCCCCCGGCGACGGGTCAATGGTCGGCCTCCCGGCCCGGCCGGCGCGTCACCCCACCGGCTGATTCCCCCCTACACCGCCCGGCGGAGCGGGCAGGCGCACGCCCGCCGCCCTGAGGTAGGCCTCCAGGTTCCCCAGCTCGAAGCCACGCCGCTCGATCTTGTCGAGCAGGATCTCGAAGTCCCTCGCCAGATGGGCGCGGAAGTGCAGGAGCAGGATGTCGCCGGGGTGCAGCCGCTTGTCCGGCGTCTGGTAGGAGATCTTCCCGCCCGGCTGCACCGTCGCCGTCCACAGCAGTACGGCCGGCAGCCCGCACGACTTCGCCGCCCGCAGCGTGGTCCCGGTGTAGTTGCCGAACGGCGGCCGGAACAGCACGGGCCTGCGCCCGATCTCCCTCGCCACGACCCCGGCCGAGCCGCAGATCTCCTTGCGCTGCGCCCGGCTCCCGAGGTTCCACAGGTTCGGATGGGTCAGCGTGTGGGCCTCGACCGGCACGCCGAGGTCGCGCAGCTCCCGGAAGTAGGACCACTTGCCCGCGCCGACGTACCGTCCGCCCGCCGCCCCCGGGTCCGGCACGCCGCGCGCCTCCACCGCGTCGCGCATCGCGAACACCGTGATGGGGACCGCCCGGTCCCGGACCAGCCGCACGAACCCCGGATCCTGCTCCCAGCCGTCGTCGATGGTGAGGAAGACGACCTTCCGCCGGGTCGGGATCGAGCTGATCACCGGCACGACCTCACCGGCCTGCGCCCGGACCCGCCCCACCTCCCCGTCCCGAGGCGCCGCCCCCACCGGCACCACCGGCGCCGAGGAGAACGCGGGGCCCGGAGAGACTTGCGGGCGTGGAGTGAGCGTGGGGCCTTCGGGAACCATGGCGCTGGGAGACACCGCAGGACCCGGCGAGGAAAGCGGGAGGGGCCCGTCGGGGATGGAGGGCCGCGCCTCGGGTGGCCGGCCGGAGGTGGGGCGGACCTGCGGTGATCCGCCCTTGCCAGGGGGGATCCGAGGCCGTTCGGCGGAGGCCGCGCCCACCGGGGGCGCCTCGCCGGAGGCGGTCCCGCCCATCGAGCAGACCACCAGAAGTCCCAGTCCCGCGGCCGCGCGTGACGCCTTCCGTCCCCAGATCATGACGGGCAATCTTGCCATCACGCCGATCCCTTGCCGAAAGCGCGCGATCCGGCCGGCCGCCGTTGTTGCCCATCCGCAAGGTATCCGCAAGGACGTCGACGGAGGGTAGGACCCGCGAACGGGAACGGTCGCGCCGCGGCCACGCCGTGCACCCGAGAGGCCATCGCCGTCGGCGACCCCGGCCTCCCGCGGTACCACGCGTGCGCGCCGCCGGCGCGCGGGCCGGCGCTCGCGCGGCAAGGCACGGGTGGGGGCCCGGGCACGGACCACCGGCCCTCAGGCGGCCGGCGTGAGGTGGGAGGACTGCCATGACCGGCCCCGTACCAAGGCGGGCCTGCGTGATCCGCAATGTGGGCGCCTGGCCCCGGCGCGGCCTGCTCGGCGGTCTGCCCGGCGAGGTGAGAGACGAACTGCTGGCGCTGGGGAGGCCCTGGCAGTACGCGGCGGGGACCGCCCTGACCACCGAGGGCGAGTGGTCCGCCGACGCGATCCTCCTGCTCGACGGCTGCGTCGGCATCACCAGCACCCGTCCCATGTCCGCCTCGGCCACTGTCCCGAGGGTCGGCGCGGCCCCCGGCTCGGGCGGCGCCCGGGGCACGGCGGCCGTTCCCGGCCTGGGCGCCGTCCCCGAACCGCGCAAGGGCGACGATCCCGCTCGTGATGACGGTCCTGGTGTCGTGCCGGGGCGGGGTGAGGGTGGCGATCCGGGTCGTGATGACGGTCCTGGGGTCGTGCCGGGGTGGGGCGGAGGCGACAGTGACCGGCAGGGGGCGGTACCCCGCTCCGGCGTGGGGGACGGTCCGGGGAGTGTGCCGGGGGCGGGTGGCGTCGCGGGCGGGGCGGCGCTCGTCGGAATCCGCGCCGGAGGCGACCTGGTGGGGGAGGCCGCGGTACTGGCCGGGCGGCGCCAGGAGGTGACGGTCACCGCGGCGGACGCCTGCCTCGCGCGTCGCATCCCGCCGCGGGAACTGGCCCGGCTCGCCGTGCGGTTCCCGGAGTTCGCCCACGCGATCTACGGCCCGACCGGCGGGCGCCGCGCCGCGGCCCGCCGGTACGCGACGGGCGCGTACACGGCGATGGGCCGGCTGGTCCGCGTCTTGGTCGAGCTGGCCCGCTGCTACGGCGAGACCGTCCCGGAGGGCGTCATGATCGGGGTCTCGCTCACCCGGCCGGAGCTCGCGGGGCTCGCGGAGGCGGACGATCCGGCGGTCGGCCGGGCGCTGACCGTGCTGCGCCGGACGGGCGTCATCGGCACCGGGTACCGGCGCATCGTCGTGCACGACATCCGCGCGCTGCGCGCCTCCGCCGAGACGGGCGACGGTCCCGCCGGCGGCGGTCCGGCGCGGTGATGACCGCGGTGGTGTCCGCGGAGGTGCATGCGGTGGTGTCCGCGGAGGTGCATGCGGTGGTGGTGTCCGCGGTGATGACCGCGGAGGTGCCTGCGGGGATGACCGCGGTGCCGAGGTGAGGAGCGCGGCGCCGGGAGGGGAGCCGCGTATCCGTCGAAACGATGAGATGGGAGGGAGAGCACTGGTGAACGATCTGGGGGGAGAAGTACGCCGACTTTGCGTCGCCGTCGACGCCGAGCAGGACGGGGGGCGATCCGGCGTGCGGCATGGGGAGACGCGCCGCCGCCTCGCCGAGGTGATCGAGGAGGCCGCCGCGCACGCGGGACTGGACCGTCTCTACATCGCCGACCCGCTCCCCGTGCCGCCGCCCGCCGAGGACGGCGTCTCGGGGCCGGTGGGGTCCGGCGCCGTCGCGGGGGCGGGTGCCGGGCCGCTGCTCATCCTGCCGCCGGGGGTGAACGAGGCACGGGTGATCGCCGGGCTGACCGGCGAGCTGCGCATCGCCCTGCGGCGGCGCAACGAGCGCGCCGGCACGGGGGCGTCCGCGCGGCTGCGGCTGCGCGTGGCGTTCCACCAGGGGCCGATCAGCATCGGGGACGACGGGTTCGCGGGCCGGGCGGCGGCCACGACCCGCGCCCTGCGCGACAGCGACGAGGTGCGGGCGGCGCTGCGGCAACGCCCGGGCGCCGACCTGGCCGTCGCCGTCTCGGCGCCGCTGTTCGAGGACGTCATCGAGCACGCCCACCGAGGCCTGGTGCGGCACATGTTCCACCCGGTGACCCTGCGTTCCGTGGACGCCGGGACGCGGGTCTGGATCAGCGCGCCCGACGCCCTGCACACCTTGTACGGCGGTCACCCCGTGGAGTTACCCCTGACCGCCGGCTGACCCCCGCCCCCACGAACGTCCGGCGGCGGGCGGCCAGGACGGCGGCCCAGGCCGTGCCGCCGCCGGACAGGCCGGGTACTGGGAGGGAAGGGGAGAGCCTTTCCGGTACCCGGCCACTGGCCGGTGGACTCTGATCCCACTGCCGTCCCAAGCCCGCGCCCGCGCAGGCCGGGCGCCGAGCCGTGCCTGGAGTCGTCTCCGGTGCGAGCGCGGCTTGTGGAGGGTGGGGTGGTGTTAGCGTGACCTTGAGGCGGGGCGGGGATGTCGGCGTCACCCCGGCGGCGGCGACATCTGACGAGCTCCGGCCGGTCGGGCGGGCAGAAGTTGCCCTTATGCGCGTTACGGCCCGTCCCTAGTCTCTCGGCATCGGAGGTGTCCATGAAGGTCGTCGGCAGTGCCGTCGTCGGGGTCGACCGCAACAGCGTGTGGGCCGCGCTCCAGGATCCGGCCGTGCTGGTGCGCACGATCCCCGGATGCGAGCGGCTGGAGGCCACGGGCGCCGACACCTACCGCATGACGGTCAGCGCGGGCGTCGCCTCCATCAAGGGCATCTACCAGGGCGAAGTCGCCCTGTCCGACCCGCACGAGCCCGAGCGGTTCACCCTCCGCGCACGCGGCGCCGGCGCGCCCGGCACGGTGGAGGCGACCGTGCTCATCCGGCTCAGCGAGGTCGACGGCGGCGCGACCCGCATCGACTACGACGCCGAGGCCGTCATCGGCGGGATGATCGGCGGCGTCGGGCAGCGGATGCTGGGCTCGGTCGCCAAGCGGACGGCCGGTGAGTTCTTCAGCGCCGTCGAGCAGCACCTCCAGGTCACCGCCGCGACCGCCCGGGCCGCGGCGGGCACCGGCCCCGCCGTCGTCGCGTGGCAGGCCGGTGCTCCGCAGGCCGGTGCTCTGCAGACCGGTGCTCTGCAGGACGGCGGGTTGCCGGCGTTGGTCCCCGCGGCGGCTCCGGCCGCGGCTGGGGCGGTGACGGCCGCCGGCTCGGCGGCGGCTCCCGCGGCGGCGCTCGCCGGGCAGGTGTTCGAGCGTCCGCGCGCCGAGGCGGGGCAAGGGGGCGGGGCGTCCCGCTCCGGCGGCACGCCGGTCTGGCCGGTGCTGACGGCGTTCGGCATGGGCGCGGGCGTCGCCCTCGGCAGCGCGGTCATCGGCTGGCTCCTCGGCCGCTCCGGCCGCGCACGCTGACCGGGCTCGCCCGCCTGCCCATCCGCGCGACCTCTCAGGTTCGTCGACTCGCCTGGGAGCCGCCGGCCGGGGCTGTCGATCTGGGTTGTCGGCCCAGCGCGCTGTCCATGAACGTCCACCGGGTCGGGCGCCGTAGCAGGCGCCGGCATCGCCGTAGCGCGACCCGCCGACCCGGCGCCGATCACCTCCGGCACGTGGCCGGGGGTGGAGGGCCGCGCCCGGTGGGCGCATGTGGTCACCGCACTGGTGTGCCGCGCCAGAAGTTCGTCCTGTGAGTCGATGACCCACGTGACCAGGCCGGCGAGTGGCCCTCGTGCATCCGGCCTGGTAGGAACCGACATGACTCACCCGGCGGATTTCCGGCGCGGGACACTGGGGCATCGCCTGGGGCCGGTGACCCAAGGGGTTCTCATGGCCGGGGTGGGGGTTCGGTGCGAGTGGTGGGTGGTTTGCCATGGTCGGAGGCATATGGAGGTTCTGATGTGGTCTGGGGATATTGTCGGACCTCGCGGAAGAGGATCTCCGGGCGTAACGTGGGGATATGCGAGAGTTCCGTGCGGAGGACGCTCGATCGGAGGCTCGGCGGCTCATCCACGACCTGCTGGGTGAGCGGCAGCCGACGGCCGCCTCGCTCCTGGGCGACGCCGCGACCGTGCTCGGCGCCGAGCGCACCGCCCGCTGTGCCGAGCTGGCGCAAGGAGCCGCGCTGACCCGGCGTTCCTCGGAGCTGGCGGCGATCGCCGGCCTGCTCGTCGGCACCGGAGTGCTGGGCGCGGACTGGTGGACCTCCGGCCGCGGCGGCAAGATCCCCGCGCCGGACGAGGTGCTGGCCGCCAACACGGCCATCGAGCCGTGGACCGATCTCACCGTCCTGGAAATGCTCGCAGCCTGGATCGCCGACGACGGCGCCGACGCCGCCTGGGGCCCGCCGGTCGCCTCCGTGGACCTCAACTCCTGGCAGGCGGAGGACCGCGTCGAGCTGCCGGCGGACGCCGTCCCCGGCGCGCGCCTGGTCGTCGCGTTCGACGCGGGCGGCCGGCTGGACGCCGTGGTGGTCGAGCGGCCGGACGGCGCGCTCGGGTCCAACCTCGACTTCTCCTCGCTGCGCTACTCCCGGGCCGCGGAGGCCCAGTGGAGCTGGGGCGTCGCCGCGGGGCTCGGCCCGCACCCGCTCCCCGGCGAGGACCCCGACCCCTACGCCGACACGGTCGACCAGCAGGCGGCCGAGTACCTCCGCCAGTGGGCGCTGCGCCACGGCGCCACCGGCGAGCAGGTCGGCGCGCGCTGGCAGGCCAAGGGAGACGTGGTCGCCGCCGTCGAACGCGTCGACTGGATGTGGCGCAGCGGCGAGTGGTTCGCCTGGTGGCGTGCGACGTCCGCGCTGCTCGGCGGCGACCCCGTCCAGCTCGCCTCC
Organism: Sphaerisporangium rhizosphaerae; assembly: GCF_042665155.1. NCBI lineage: Bacteria > Bacillati > Actinomycetota > Actinomycetes > Streptosporangiales > Streptosporangiaceae > Sphaerisporangium > Sphaerisporangium rhizosphaerae. The sequence continues at coordinate 409,602 of NZ_JBHTCG010000002.1, forward strand.
CGCATGGACGACATCGCCTCCGCCTCCTGAGCGGGCCACTCGGCCCGCGGTCCGCCCTCCCTCGGCCCGCGGTCCGCCCTCCCGGCCCGCTCTCACGGTGGCGGAGCCGGTCAGCCCGAGACGTCCGCCGTCGCCCAGCTGTCACGGAAGGCGTAGCGCGCCGGCGCGCTCGCGTACCGCAGGAACGCCGAGCCGCCGGTGACGCCCACCGCGGTGGTCGTGTGGTGGGTGCGGCAGCCCTCGTAGATCATCTTGCCGTTCGTCAGGGACGTGCCGACGCCGCCTACCTGGTGGTAGCCCGCCAGCGTGCAGTCCTGGTAGCGGACGATCGGGATCCGGTTCGAGGCCGGGGTGTAGAGGTGGAAGTTGTAGGGCGCGCCGTCGCTTCCCGACACCGACGCGATGTCGGAACAGGAGGTGAACGTCACCGACCCGAGGCCCCAAGCGCACTCGATGATCTTCTGGTTCGCGCTCTTCTTCGGCTCGAAGCGGACGCCGTTGACGTTCAGCCTCGACGCGGTCGCGTCGCCGTTGGCGGTGGGCATGGAGAAGTATCGCGCCGCCTCCGTGCTGGTCATCGAAAACGAGCCGCCGAACACGTTGATCGAGCCACCCCGGTCGAAGCGGAAGAAGTCGCCCGCCTGGAGCGCGAAGTTGCACGACAGCACGAAGTAGTTGAGGAACTGGTTCTGCTGGCTGTTGCCGGCCGGGTTGGTGATCCCGCAGTGCAGGAAGGCGTCGGTGTACCTCGACGCCGTGTCGGTCGAGCACATGACGAAGTGGTGCTCGCTGTTGTTGTTGGCCTGGGAGTCGCCGTCGATGCCGATGACGCGGTCCCACGTGCCCCGCCACTCGACATTGCGGTAGACGAAGTACTGGTTCTGCCCGGCCCCGTACGTGGGGTACACCGAGGCGCCGTCGACCTGGTCCACCGACCAGTAGTACGCGAAGCGGTTGGCGGCGTTGGTCGAGCGGAAGCTCATGTCCTCGAAGGAGGTGTACCGCAGGCGCACGGCGGCGGTGATGAGGTTGTTCTCGCGCGGGTCGGCGTTCGGGGTGAAGGAGGTCGCGAAGTCGATGTTGGTCACCCGCGGGCCGGCGCCCCGGAAGCGCAGGCCGAACACCTGGTCCGCGGAGCCCGAGGTGGGCGACCACATCAGCGTGTCCTTCTTGGTCACCTTGTAGTTGCCCGGCGGGAAGAACACGTCCTTGCGTACGACGCCGGAGGCGCGGCCGGCGATGGCCGCCGCCACCGCCGCGCGGATCGCGTCGGAGTCGTCGGTGACGCCGTCGCCCTTGGCGCCGTAGTCCTTGACGTCCACGGTGAACACCGACGGGTCGGTGTTGGCCGCCGCAGGCGACGCCGCCAGCAGGTCCAGGGCGCCCGCGCCCGTCGCGGCCAGACCGCCCGCCGCACCGAGGGCGAAGGCCCTGCGGCTCACCGTGCCGGAACGGTCTCCTGTGTCGTGTTCAGGCATGCTGGAAACACTCATTTCGGTCTTGATCGTTGGAGGGGGCGATCAAGGTACCGCAGCTATCCAACGGCGCGGGGACGTTTCGCTCAAGCGGTGCACGAGGGACTCACCGGGACGTCCGGGACTCCGGTCAGGGCGCTGGACGTGCGGGTTCTGCGGGGGAGACTCCGGTCGGGGCGCTGGACGTGCGGGTTCCGCGGGGGAGACTCCGGTCAGGCGCCGGCCGTGGTGAGCGACGCGGCGCGGGACTCGCCGAGGTCGCCGGAGCGGTAGTGGCGGCGGCACAGCACGCGGTAGTGCACCTGCGCCCCGTCGGTGTCGGCGATGACGACCTGCTCGCCGGTGCGTGCCATGACCCCGTCCACGACGCGGGCGTTCAGCCTGCCCTGGCGCCCGCACCAGCACAGCACCTCCACCTGCAGCCGGGACACCTCGTCGGCCAGTTCGAACAGCCGCTGTGCGGCGGGGAACATGTGCGAGCGGAAGTCCGAGGCCAGGCCGAAGGCGTAGACGTCCACGCCGTGCTCGTCCACCAGCTCGGCGAGCTGCTCGATCTGCGTCACCGTGTAGAAGCACGCCTCGTCGCAGATGAGGTAGTCGATGCGGTCGTGGGCGAGCACCAGCCCGACCAGGTCGAGGTCCTCGTCGACCTCGACCGCCGAAAGGCCCAGCCCGATGCGGCTGGTGACGCGCGGGCCGCCCGAGCGGTCGTGCTTGGTCAGCACCAGTCCCCGCCGGCCCTGGCGGCCGTGGTTGTAGTTCATCTGCAACGCGAGCGTGGACTTGCCGCAGTCCATCGGGCCGTGGAAGAACCTCAGCACCGCGTCGCGGTGCGGGGGCGCGGGGACGGCGGACAAGGCGGACGTATCACTCACGGGGCGTCAGCATACAGTTCGCCCGCGCACGAGGGCCGCCTGGCAGGGGCAGGCGGCCGGCCGACCGGTGGCGTCGGTGGGGGTGGTCAGGTGGTGGCGGGCGCCGCGTGGCGGAGGAGGGTGAGGCCGGGGATGGACAGCCGGGCCGCGGGACCGCCGCCGTTCTGTCCCTTCCCACCGTCGAAGCGCAGGACGCCGTCGGTGACGCCCACGTAGACCCCGTCCCCGCCGGGCGTGACCACGGCGCCGCGCGCGGGCGAGGGCAGGCGCCACTCGCGCCGCACGGCCAGCGAGTGCGGGTCGACGGCCCGCAGGGACGGCCCGGCGGCCAGGTACACGAAGCCCTCGGAGGAGGCGAAGACCGACGCGGCCGTCGTGCCCGCCGAGGCCGACGCCGCCGAGGAGCCCTTGGCGGGGGACGCGCCGATCGTCGCGGTGTCGACGATGGTGAGCGACTCGGTGCTCGCCCGCACGAGCGTTCCCCGGCCGTCCTCGTACACGTACAGCGAGCCCGCGGAAAGGGTGAGGGTGTGTCCGGCGGCCGGGGCCCGGCCGAACGGCTCGGGCAGGTCCAGGCAGTACGCCCACCGCTGGTTGAGGTCGAGCACGTGGACGAAGGCGTGCACCCCGGTGCCGCGCCCGGCCAGCAGGTCACGGGTGTGCAGGTGGTTGGGCTGGTGGGTGTAGAGGGTGTAGAGCCGCTGCTGGACGGGGTCGAGCACGGCGGCGCGCCCGTCGCCGCGCATGGTCTCCTCCGCGTCCTCGGGCACCGGCTTCTTGTCGCGGGTGGACAGCGGCCACAGCGCCTTGTGCTCCAGGTCGTAGACCTTCACCTTGTAGCTCTCGGGCGCGGCGGCGGGCAGATACTGCAGGAGGAACAGGCCGTCGCCGACGGCGGTGAACCCGTCGGGCTGGAAATTGCCCTTCAGGCGGACGGTCCTGGGCTTGCGCCCTCCGTCCGGCGCGACGACCACCACGCTGGTCCTGGTGCGCCCCGGCCGGCCGTACGGGGAGGCCGGGGGAGGGGGCGTCAGGGCCACGGCGTTCCCCAGCGAGGACACCACGCGCGGGATCAGGCCACGTGGAACGGTGGTACGAGCGGTCGCCTCGCCGGTCAGGGCGTCCAGCGTCACCAGGTCTCCGGCGGGGGAGACGGTGTACAGGCGCCGCCAGTCCGCCGAGGGCACCGGCCGGTCGGCGGTGAACAGCGTCGTCCCGGTCCCGGCGTCGAAGGCCGCCAGGCGCGCCGAGACGTCGGCGTAGACGATGTGCCGCGCGGCCGGCGGCGTGGCCGCGGCCATGGGCCGGGGTGCGGAAACGGGGGAGGCGGGGGTGCCACCGGGGCCGCCGGTGCACGACGTGAGCAGTGCCGTGCCGGTCAGACCGCCCGTGAGCCTCAGGAAGTCGCGTCGCTCCATGCCCTTCCTACCGCCGCCACGCCCCGCGGGTTCCACCATGGTGCCCGCGGGTTTCAAGGCCCGGCGCGCCGCGGGTCCCGACCGGCTCACCACGGGTTCCGGCCGGGTGCGCCGCGAGGTTCGCGGACGACGTTCCGCGGGTTCCGGTCTGGTGGCGTGCGGAGGACGGCCGGGGCGTATGGACGGCGGAAGCTGCCGACGGATGGGCGATTTCTTGGCGGATCTCGCTGATTCCCGAGGCGGGAACGGTTCAGTAGACACTGAGAGCATGCGCAACGTCCGTATCGGCGTCGACACCGGGGGCACGTTCACCGACGTGGTCATGGTGGACGAGCAGACCGGCGAGATCACCACGACCAAGACCCCTTCCACGCCGGCCGATCCGGCGGAGGGGTTCATGAACGGCGTGCACAAGATCCTCGCCGGACGGCTCCTCGCCGACGTCGCCGGCATCGTGCACGGCACCACCGTCGCGACCAACCAGCTCCTCGAGGACCGCCCCGTCGACCTCGGCTTCGTCACCACCGAGGGCTTCGAGTTCATCCTGGAGATCGCCCGGCAGAGCGTCCCGGACGGGTACGGCAACTCCTACTTCTGGGTCAAGCCGCCCCGCATCGTGCCGGTGCACCGGGTCAGGACCGTCGGCGGGCGGCTGGACCATCTCGGCCGGGAGGTGCGGCCGTTCGACGAGGCGCAGGCCGTCGAGGTGGCACGGTGGTTCCGCGCGCGGGGCGTCACCGCCGTCGGCGTCTGCTTCCTGCACTCCTACGCCGACCCCGGGCACGAACGCGCCATGCGGGCCGTGCTGGAGCGCGAGCACCCGGACGCGGTGGTCTCCCTGTCCAGCGACGTCCTGCGCGAGTACCGCGAGTACGAGCGCTCGGTGACGACCCTGGTCGACGCGGCCGTCAAACCCACCATGCGCCGCTACATCGCCAACCTGTCCTCGCGCCTCGGCATGCCGTTCTCGGTCATGAAGAGCAACGGCGGGGTGCTGTCGGCGGCCGAGGTGGTGCACCAGCCGATCACCACGGTGCTGTCCGGGCCGGCCGCGGGCGCGCTGGGCGCCGCCCTCATCGCGGGCACCGCCGGCCGCCGTTCGGCCATCACGCTGGACGGCGGCGGCACCTCCACCGACGTCGCCGTCGTCGTAGACGGCGAGCCGTCCCTCACCACCGAGGGCTCCGTCGGCCGCTACCCGTGCAAGATTCCGATGATCGACATCGTGACCGTCGGCGCGGGCGGCGGCTCGATCGCGTGGATCTCCCCGGAGGGCACGCTGAAGGTCGGGCCGAGGTCCGCCGGGGCCGACCCCGGCCCGGTCTGCTACGGCAGGGGCGGCACCGAGCTGACCGTCACCGACGCCCACGTGTACCTCGGCCGCGTGCCGCCCCACCTGCTCGGCGGCGAGATCCCGCTGGACGCCGCCGCGGCCGGCGCCGCCGTCGAGGCGCTGGCCGGCAAGCTCGGCCTGTCCCCGGAGCGCACGGCCGTCGGCATCCTGGAGATCAGCGCGTTCAACCAGTCCAACGCCATCCGGCAGATCACGGTCAAGCGCGGCCTGGACGTGCGCGACTTCCCGATGGTGGCCTTCGGCGGGTCGGGGCCGCTGCTGGTCTGCCGCCTCATCGACATCCTGTCCCTGCCGGCGGTGGTCGTGCCCGTCGACCCCGGCAACGTCTCGGCGTTCGGCCTGCTCACGGTGGACGTCAAGAACGACTACGTGCGCACGCACGTGACGCGCGAGCTGTCGCTTGACGCGGCACGGGACGTGTTCGGCGACCTGGAGGCGCAGGCGGCTGACGCGCTGCGGCGCGAGGGGTTCGCCCGCGACCGGCACATCTACGCGCGCAGCGCCGACCTGCGCTACTTCGGGCAGGCGTACGAGGTGCGGGTGCCCGCGCCGTCCGGCCCGCTGGACGAGGCGTGGCGGGCCGAGGTGCTCGGCCGCTTCCACGAGGCCCACCACAAGCTGTACGGGTACGGGTACCGCGACGACCCCCGGCACGCCGTCGAATGGGTCAACCTGCGCGTCTCGGGCATCGGTCCCATCACCCGCCCCGCCCTGCCCGAGCTGCCGATGCCGGCGGACGGCGCGCCACCGCCGCCTCCCGTCCACCGCAGGGTCTACTTCGAAGAGGACCCGGCCCCGCCCGGCCGGCGGGACGGGCGGCCGGACGACAGACCAGACGACACACCGGAAGACCGGCGAGACGACAGATCGGACGGCCGGCGGGACGGCTGGTGGACGGCGCCCGTCCACCAGCGCGGCGACCTGCGCCGCGGCGACGTCGTCACCGGCCCCGCGGTGATCGAGGAGTACGGCTCCACCCTGCCGCTGCATCCCGGCTTCACCGCCGAGGTCGACGCCCATGGAAACCTCGTCGTGCGGTCCGCGAGCCGGTCGCAGGACCCGGTGACGGCCGGCGGGCCGGCCGCGGAGCCCGTGAAGGGAGCGGACGCGTGAGCGAGGTCGACCCGGTGCTGGTGGAGATCGTCGAGGGGACCCTCGCCTCGGTCGAGATGGAGGTCGAGACGGCCATCGCCCGCACGGCCCGCTCGCCGATGATCCGCGACGCGCACGACTTCCGCGCCGGCATCCACGACGCGCGGCTGCGCAAGCTGACCGGCCGCTCCTACTCGGCGCTCGTCCAGCCGATCGTGCGCGACTTCCCGATCGCCGAGATGAACCCCGGCGACGTGTTCTTCCACAACGACGTCTACCTGTCGGAAGGAGGCATCGGCCACCTGCCCGACCTGTGCGTCACCGTCCCGGTGTTCCACGACGGCGAGGTGGTGGCGTTCGTGCAGGCGTTCGGCCACCACGACGACATCGGCGGCGCCGTGCCCGGGTCGATGCCCTCGCGGGCCCGCAGCGCCTTCGAGGAGGGGCTGATGGTCCCGCCGATCAAGCTGTGGGACCGCGGCGTGCCCAACAGGGCCGCCCTGACCATCATGACCCGCAACTCCCGCATGCCCGACTCGCTGGCCGGCGACCTGGACGCCGAGTGCTCGGCCTGCCTGATGGGGGCCCGCCGGCTGGGCGAGCTGTTCGCCCGGTACGGCCGGGCCGCCGTCGAGGGATGCTTCGACGCGATCATCGCCAAGACCACCGAGACCTTCCGGCGCGAGCTGCTGTCCAAGATCCCCGAAGGCGTGCACGTCTGGGAGGACTACGCCGAGCACGACGGCGTCGAGGAGCCCCGGCTGCACGCCCAGCGCATCACGCTCACCGTCGACCACTCGGCGGAGCGGCCGCTGGTGATCGACTTCACCGGCACCTCGCCGCAGGCCAAGGGCCCGATCAACCATGCCGGCGACTACGCGGGCGGCGTCTTCCTGATCAAGTGGCTGGCTCCCATCCTGCGCAATCTCGCCGACACCCCCGAGCGCATGGCCGAGCTGGACGTCAACGAGGGCGTCGTGCCGCTCATCGAGATGAGGTTCCCCGGCAAGGGCACCCTGCTCACCCCGATCTTCCCCGCTCCGACCAACGCGCGCACGTTCGTCATCCTGCGCCTGCTCGGCGTGCTCGCGGGCGCGCTGGCCAAGGCCACCGGCGGCCGCATGCCCGCCGACCAGGAGACCATCCGCTACACCGGCGTGTACGGGGAGGACGAGGAGGGCCGGCCGTACCTGATGCGCGAGGTGCTGGGCGGCGGCTCCGGCGGACGCTGGTACGCCGACGGCGAGGACACCATCCACATCGTCCCCGACTCGCGCAACATCCCCGTGGAGTTCGCCGAGGCGCGCTGGCCGTTCAGGGTCGAACGGCTCGGCCTGGCCCGCGACTCCGGCGGCCCCGGCCTGTACCGGGGCGGCCTCGGCTACGACAAGCACATCCGGATGCTGCGCGACGCCTCGTTCATGTCCATCGCCGACCGGTCCATCCTGGCCTGCTGGGGCGTCAACGGCGGCAGGGCGGGCCGCCCCTTCCTGGTCACCGTCGGCGGCCGGGAGATGGAGGGGCTCGTGGACGACTTCCCGGTCAGGGCCGGCGAGATCGTCCGGGTGCGCACCACCGGGGGCGGTGGCTGGGGCTCGCCCTACGACCGCGACCCCGAGGTGGTGGCCGCCGACGTCCGCGACGGCAAGGTGTCGCCCGAGGGCGCCCGCGCCGACTACGGCGTCGTCCTGGACGGCCCGCCGGACCGGCCGCGCGTGGACGCCGCGGCCACCGAGGCGCTGCGGGCGGAACTGCGCGCCGCCCCCGCGGTCCCCTTCTTCGACCGCGGCCCCGGCTACCCCACCCTGTCCGGCGGCGAACCCCACGCCGACGTCGACCTCCTCGACCCCGACGACGCGGGCAACGCGGGCAACGCGGGCGGCGTCGGCGGCGCGGACTCCCGGACCGGCTGAGCCCGGGAGGCGGGCGGGGCCTTCGGTCACGGGAGCAGCAGGCCCCAGTAGAGGGCCCATGGCAGGAACACGACCCCGCCCGCCAGCAGCAGCCCGAGCCGGACCCGCTCGCCCCGGCCGGGACGCCCCCCGCGGTGGGAAAGGTCTCCGGCGGCGTGGTCGCCGGCGCGGGGCGCCCGGCCGCGGAGCAGGCCCGACGCGACGACGGCGGTCGCGGCCGCCGTGGTCACCGCCAGCGCCTGCAGCGCGAGCCAGATCAGCGGCCGCCCCGCCGCCACCGGTCCCGTGGTGGCCAGTTTGCCTCCGGTCATGACCAGGTAGAACACGTAGCCGAAGGAGCCGGCGACCGAGGTGAGCCCGCCCGCGCTGAGCAGCCGCGCGGCCCGGCCCGCCGCGGGGCGCGCACGGCCCCGCAGGCGCCGCACCAGCGTGGTCGCCGGGTAGGCCGTGAACGCGACCAGCATCAAGGCGAGGGCGGCGGCCTGAGCGTTCGCCGACTCCCACCACGCCGGTGGATCGACGGGCACGGTCGGTGAGGCCTGTACGGGCGCGGGTCCGGAGACGCTCACGAGCGGCGCCTTTCCCGCGATGGCGGCGGCCGTCCAGGACCCCACCAGGTCGGCGTAGCCGGGGGCGAGCTCGGGCAGGCGGGTGACGCCGCCGTCCGGGGTCCGGTGCGCGGCGTGGTCGGCCTCCCCGAAGAAGCGGAAGGTGTAGCGCCGGTTGCCGCCGCTCTCCAGCGCCTTGGCGAGCAGCGGGGGAGTCTCCCGGGGCGGCGTCAGCAGGTCGTGGGTGCCCCAGATGGCCAGGACCGGCTGACGGAGCGACGCCAGGACGGGAGCCGGGTCGTAGTACGGCTCGGGGAACATGCCGCCGTCGGTGATCGCCCGGTACAGGTTCGGCTCGGTCCGGTCGACGAGCGAGCCCGACACGCCCGCTTTGCGCAGTCCGGCCGCCACCGCCCACGTCTGCTGGCGCAGCGGCTGCAGCGCGTTGGCGCCGACCAGCACGACGAACGCGACGTCCGCGGACCGGGAGGCGGCCAGCGGCGCGACCCAGCCGCCCTCGCTGAGCCCCCAGATGCCGACCTTCGCCGGGTCGACGCCCGGCTGGGAGCGAAGCGCCGCCACCGCGCCGAGCGCGTCGTCGGCCAGCTGGGAGTACGACCGGCGGAACAGTGAGTAGCCCACCGACCGCTTGTCGTAGACCAGGACCGACAGGCCCCGGCGGGCGAACTGGACGGCCTCCTCCATGAGCTTCGTCCGCGGCGTTCCGGAGCCGGCGCCGTGCACCAGGACGATGCCCCGGCGCCTTGGCCCGGCGGCGGCGGGGGAGAGCACCGTGCCGCGCATCTCAAGGCCCCCGGCGCCCCGGAACGAGACCTCCCGCGCCGCCAGGTCCGGGGGGACCGCGGGCGACGGCTCGACGAGGCCGTGCGGAACGGCACGCGCCCCGGCGAGGGAGGGGCCGGCGACGGCGTGGGCGGTGGCGGGGACGGCGAGGGAGGGGACGGGGATGGCGGGGACGGTGACGGCGGGGATGGCGAGGGAGGGGGTGGCGAGGGAGGGGGCGGCGACGGCGGGGATGGCGAGCAGGCGGAGCGCGGTCGCGGCGGCCGCGAGGATGCTTGATGTCATATCGCCGAACCTACTCTGCAGAGAGTTCTCGGCAAAGGAGCATCTGCAGATATCCTTCTGCGGTATTAGGCTGCTCCTCATGAAGGATGACGAGCCGTTCCTGCTCGACGACCCCGCGCGGCTGAAGGCCCTGGCCCATCCCATGCGGCGCCGCATGCTGCGCCACCTCAACATGTACGGCCCGGCGACCTCCACCACGCTGGGCGAGCTGCTCGGCGCCAAGACCGGCACGACCAGCTATCACCTGCGCCAGCTGGAGAAGTACGGCTTCATCGAGGAGATCCCCGAGCGCTCGGCGGGCCGTGAGCGCTGGTGGCGCACCGCCGGAGGCCGGGGGGACATCCGGCTCCCCACACCCGACCGGCTCGCCCCCGAGGACCGTCCCGTCCTGGCCGAGTTCCACCGGTTGGGCATGGAGGAGGACCGCCTGCTGTTCGAGCGCTTCCCCGAGGTCCACGCGCGCGACCCCGAATGGGCCACCGGATCACGAGGCTTCGGATGGATGACCAAAGAGGACTTCGCGCGGTTCTACGAGGCGTACATCACCCTGCTCAAGGCGCACACCCACCGCCCCGAGACCGCGCCGCCGGGCGCCAGGCCGGTATATGTCCGCCTTTTCACCCTTCCCGCCGACGACCCCGCCGTCGAATGAGGCCCTGGCGGGCGCACAGTACGGTCAGGAGCGGCAGACGTCCCGGTAGGGGATGCCGGGGAGGTAGCGGGTCCACTCCGCGCGGGTGAGGGTGCGGCCGGCCCGCGCGCACACCGCCGTCGCGGCCGCCCCGGCCCCGGCGGGCAGCCGGTAGAGCGTGCCGCTCTGGTCGGAGATCGTCAGGGCCGAACCGTCCGGGTCGAACGCCATGCTCATGGCGAAGTCGCCGAACAGTTTGACCGGCACGCCGATCCGCCGCTTGGCGTCCACGTCCCACAACTGCACCGTCCTGGACTCGCTCACCGTGGCCAGCAGCCGCCCGTCCGGGGAGAAGGACATGAGCGCGATGGGCTCGGCCACCCCGCGCAGCACCGGCGGCACCGCCGACCTCGTCCGCGTGTCGTACAGCGCCACGCGCCCCGCGCCGCCGCCCGAGGCGAGCAGCCCGCCCGCCGGGCTGACCGCGAGCACGCCCAGCGACGGCGCGCTGTTGAACGGCGGGCCCACCTGCGCGCCGGAGACGGCGTCGAGCAGCCGCCCGGCGGACGTGGCGATCGTGCGCCCACCGGGGGTGAAGGCGATCGCGCCCGGGCCGGCGGCCGGTCGCAGCGTCCTGATCAGCCGCCCCGTGCGGGCGTCCCATTCCAGCAGGGGGAACTCGGCCGACCCGTTGAGGGCGGTGAGGACCGCGGCGTAGGTCGCGCCGTCCTGGCTGAAGACGCCGCCCACCGAGTCGAATCCGGAGGGGAGCCTGTGGCTCCACAGCGGTCTGAGCGACGGGATGTCGAAGGCGCGCAGCGTGCCGCCGGTGACGGTGACCGCCGTCCGGCCTCGGGGGTCGAAATCGGCGGGCACGCCGGAATCGGCCGTGCCGGGAAACACCCCGGCGTACCGGCGCCGCCGCACGTCCCACAGCCGGATCGGGGTGGAGTCGGAGAGCTCGGCGGACATCCACCGGGCGTCCGGGCTCAGGCCCGTCTTGAAGACCTTCCCTCCGGGGCCGGTCGTGGTGACGCGCGGCCGGACGTCGAGGGTGACGACCGTGCCGTCCATCAGGAAGCGCAGGGTGCGGCCGTCGGAGCCCAGGCTCGCGTTGTCGACCTCGCCGTCGGCCCGGTAGGAGAAGATCCGCCGCTGGTCGGCCACCCGCCACACCGTGATGTCGCGGTCGGCGAAGCCAAGCAGGAACCGCCCGTCGGGGCTGAACCGCAGCCCGAGGCTCCCGCCGGCTGCCAGCGCCCCGCCCTCGGGCCAGCGCCAGTCCTCGTCCTCGTGGTAGGGGATGCGCTTGCCGGTGCCCGTGGTGACCAGCCTGACGGTCCACCCGGCACACGCCAGGGTCGCGCCGTCCGCGCTGAAGGCCGCCACACCGGTGTCGCTCGGGCAGGCCTCGCGGAAGCGCCGGTCCTCCGTGCCGCCCGGCAGCCGGTAGGCCCTCAGGCCGTTCTCCACGCCGACCAGCGCCGCCAGGTGCGCCTTGTCCGACACGACCGGGCCTGAGCCCCTCCAGTGGCGGCGGCCGTAGGTGCGGCCCGTCGCGAGGTCCCAGACATAAGGCTCGCTGTCGTCGTCCACGAGGGTGAGCGTGGACCCGCCGGTCCCGAACGCCACCCGGGTCCAGAGCGGCCCGCCCGGCAGCCGCAACCGGCCGCGCACCCTGCCCGCCCGCAGGTCCCACACGATGAGGACGTCCGCTGTGGAGATCGCCACCAGCCGCCCGTCCGAGCTCAGCGCGACCTCCCGCACGTCCAGCCCGCGCGTCGCCGGTGTGGGGACGCGCCTGATCAGCCGGCCCCGCGCCAGGTCGTAGAGGCGGATCTCGCCCGGCGACACGCTGACCATCAGCCGCCCGTCCCCGCTCAGCGCCCTGGACGGAGAGTCACGCACGGGCGGTTCGGTGAACACGGCCGTTTCCGGCTGGTGGAGGGAGGACATCAGGCTGGAACGGGCCTCGGCGCCGCCGTCCAGGCGGTACGCGGCGACGCTGAGGAGCATCGCGGCGGCCGGGTCGGCGGTGCGCAGGGTGCCGGACAGGAAGGCCAGCTCACGGCCCTTGGCCTGGTCGCGCTGCGCGGTGATCTGGTCGCGCTGCTCGGCGACGCGGGCGCCCTGGTAGACCGCGAGGCCCCCGGCCGCGAGCGACACCACGAGCAGGACGGCCAGGGCCGCGGTGAGCAGGCGGCGGCGGCGCGCGCGCCGGCGGGTCAGCGCGGCGGAGGCGTCCAGGAAGTCGCGTTCGAGCGGGTTGAGGGTGAGCCGGCGGCGCCCGGTGGCGGCCCACCGCACGGCGGCGTCGAGGCGGCCGCCCTGCAGCACATCGCCGTCGCGGCGGCCGTGCTCGTCCCACTGCCGCGCCTGCGCCAGGATGCCGGCGTGGACCGGCAGGCCCTCGTGCTCATCCCGCACCCAGGAACGCAGCCTCGGCCACGCGCCCAGCAGCGCCGGGCGGACGAGCCGCACCTCTCCGTCCTGGTGCGAGAGCACGTAGGCGAACACGCGCAGCACGTTCCCGGCGCCCGCCGGTAGTTCGTCGGCCCGCGCCGGGCGGGTGACCGGCTCCCCGTCCGGGCCGATCGCCACCATGCGCAGGAAGACCTCCGGCGCCAGGTCGCGCTCGGCCGGGGAGAGCATGCCGTAGGCGTCCTCGGCGAGCGTGCCCAGGGCGGGATCGCGCGCCTGCGCCGGGCCGACCCGTCCCGCCGCCGCGCTGCCCCGCTCCAGCAGCCGGGCCGTGCCGGCGCCCTCCCCGCCGCTGATCAGCCCGAGCAGCAGGTCGGTCGCGGTGGGACGGTTCTGCGGCTCCTTACGCAGGGCCGCTGCGACCAGCGGGCGCAGGGAGGCGGGCAGGACGTCCAGGTCGGGGTCCACCGACAGCACCCGGTGCATGACCCCGCCCAGGCTCTCGGCCTTGAACGGGTCCTCGCCGGTGGCGGCGAACAGCATGACGCCGCCCCAGGCGAACACGTCGGCGGGCGCCCCCGCGCGCTGCCCGGTGAACACCTCGGGGGCCATGTACGTCGGCGTGCCGGCCACCAGCCCGGTCGTGGTCAGCGACATCTCCAGCGTCCGGGCGATGCCGAAGTCGATCACGCGCGGCCCGTCCGGGCCGAGCAGCACGTTGTCGGGCTTGAGGTCGCGGTGGACCACTCCGGCCTCGTGGACGGCCGCCAGCGCGGTCGCGACCGCCGTGCCCAGGCGGTGCAGGTCGTCGCCGGTGAAGGCGCGCCCGTCCCGCACCGCGCGGCGCAGGCTCGGCCCCTCCACGTACTCGCTGACGATGAACGGCCGCTCGCCGTCCAGCTCGGCGGCGATCACCCGGGCCGTGCAGAAGGAGGCCACCCGCCGCGCCGCCGAGGCCTCCCGGCCGAAACGGTCCCGCAGCTCCGGGTCGCCGGCCGCGCCGCCGTGCACCACCTTGAGCGCGACGCGGCGGCCCTCCTCGTCGTAGGCCTCGTAGACCACGCCCTGGCCGCCGGCGCCCAGCCGTCCCGCCAGCCAGTAGCTGCCCAGGCGCTCCGGATCGTCCGGGCTCAGCCTTTCCGTCATGTGCCGCCCCCTGTCTCCGCATCGCCCCGCAGGCACGACACGGCATTAGATGCGCGCGAGCGGCGCGAGGTTCTTCCATCCGGCCTCCGGGCCGCGGACCGGTCTTTCTGCCCGGTTCGTGGCCGAGGTCCGCGTTCTTCCGGCCGGTCCATGGTCGCAGAGCCGGTCTACCGGCCGGCGGGACCGGCGAGCACGCGGTCCACCTGGCGCAGCAGGCCGCCGGTCGGCGCGCACGCGTCACAGTTCCACACGCGCACGGTTCCGTCGTCGTGCGTGGTGAGCATCCGCCGGCCGTCCTCGGCGAACGAGACGCTCTCGACGCTCGCGCCGAACCCGGAGAAGGTCAGCGGCTGGCCGGCCGTGTCCGACCGCCACACGCGCACTGTGGCGTCGTGCCCGGCCGAGGCCACCCAGCGGCCGTCGGCGCTGAAGGCCACGTACCACACCATGCCCTGGTGGGCCCGGTGCACCAGCGGCGTGCCCCGCCCGTCCGCCGGCCAGACCCGGACGGTGCCGTCGCTGCCGGCGCTCGCCACGCGGCGGCCGTCCGGGCTGAACGCCACCGACCAGACCAGCCCCTGATGGCCGCGCAGCACCACGGGCGGGGCCTCGCCGGTGGTGTCCCACACCCGCACAGTGCCGTCCTGGCCGCCCGTGGCGATGTGGCGCCCGTCCGGGCTGAACGCCGCGAACCGGATCTGGCCCTCGTCGGCCTTGCGGACCAGGGCCGGGCCCGAGCCGTCGGCGGACCAGACGCGCAGAGTGCCGTCGATGCCGGCGGTGGCGACGCGGCGCATGTCCGGGCTGAAGGACACCGTCCACACCACGCCGCTGTGCCCGCGCAGGACGACCGGCGGCGCGGCCCCGTCCACATCCCATATGCGCACGGTGCCGTCCCGGCCCGCGCTCGCCACGTGCCGGCCGTCGGGAGCGGCGGTGACGCCCAGCACCTCGCCGCGACGGCCGCCGGCCACCTCACCGTGGCCGCCGCCGGGCACCTCACCGGGGTGGCCGCCGCCGAGCACCCGCCGCCGCCCGGTCGACAGATCCCAGAGGCCGACCTCGCCGTCCTCGCCGCCGCTGACGATCCGCCGCCCGCCGGGCAGGAAGGCCGCCGACCACACGGCGCCACGGTGACCGCGCAGAATGGTCGAGCCGTCGCGCAGGGACCAGACCCGCACCGTGCCGTCCTCGCCGCCGGAGACCAGTCGCGCCCCGTCCGGGCTGAACGCCACGCTCCACACCACCCGCTGGTGGCCGCGCAGCACCAGCGGATGGCCGCCGCCGTCCGAGCTCCACACCCGCACGGTGGAGTCGTCGCTGGTGGTCGCGAGCCAGTGGCCGTCGGGGCTGAAGTCCAGGCCCTCCACCGTGCCGTCATGGCCGCGGAGCACCACCGGGTCGCCGTGCCCGCCGGCCGGCCAGACGCGCGCCGTGCCGTCGACGCCGGCGCCGGCGCTGGCCACCCGTGTGCCGTCCGGGCTGAACCGCACGGTCTTGACCGCGCCGTCGTGGCCGCGCAGCACCGCCGTGGCCTTCCCCGTGCCGAGGTCCCACAGGCGCACCGTGCGGTCGTGGCCGCCGGTGGCCAGGCGGTGGCCGTCCGGGCTGAAGGCGACGCCCTCCACCGGACCCTCGTGCCCGCGCAGCACCACCGCCCCGCCCGCGCCGCCGGAGTCCTGGACGCGCACGGTGCCGTCCTCGCCGGTGCTGGCGACCCGCCGCCCGTCCGGGCTGAACGCCACGTTCCACACCGTCTTGTGGTGGCCGGTCAGCACGACCGGCGGGGCGGAGCCGTCCAGTGACCACACCCGCACCGTGCCGTCCGAGCCCGCGGTGGCGAGCCGGCGCCCGTCCGGGCTGAAGGCGGGGCTGTGCACGTCGCCCTGGTGCCCGGTCAGCACGAGCGGGACGCCGGACGGCAGCCCGGTGCGGGGGTCGCACGACCACACGCGCACCGTGCCGTCCGAGGCGGTCGCCGCCACGTGGGCGCCCCTGGCGCTCCAGGTCACCCCCATCTGCCGGCCGGTGAGGCCGGGCAGCGACATCAGCATGCGGTCGTCGACCAGCGCCTGGCGCAGCGCGGTCTCCGCCTCGCCGGTGGGACGGACCGCGTACGCCCGCCGCGCCTGCCGCAGCGCCCCCTCCGGGTCGAACTGCGACTGCGTGCGCGACTCGGCCGCGAGCTGCCGCGACACCGCGACGTCGCGCTGAGTGCTGATCTCCCCGGCCTGCATGAGCGCCATGGCCGCCAGCACGCTCACCGCGATGACGGCGCAGGTCAGGCCGCTCAGCGCCAGGACGACCCGCCGCCGGACCGCGCCGCGCTCGCCGGCCTGCTGCCGCCGGCCCGCCGCGAGGAAGTCGCGTTCGAGGTCGTTGAGCCCCTCCAGCGACCGGCCGTCCCAGTGCGCGAGCCGCGCCCCCCGGTACAGGAACGCCGCGTCGCGGCCGTGCTGGTCCCATTCCGCGGCCGCCTCGGTCAGCTTGCGGTGGGCGCGCAGCAGCTCGCGGTCCTCGGCCAGCCAGGAGCGCAGCCGCGGCCAGGTCCGGATCAGCGCCTCGTGGGCGATGGTCACGCTGTCCTGGCCGGCGGTCACCAGCCGCCCCTCGATCAGCCGGTCCAGCACGGCCGCCACCGCGGCGCTGTCCGGGCCGCTCACCAGCTCCGCGCGTCGGGCCCGCCGCCGGGTGTCCTCGGTTCCGTCGCCGGGGGCGATCAGACGCAGCATCACCCGCCGCACCAGGTGCCGCCGCTCGTCCGGCAGCTCGCCGTAGACCCGCTCGGCCGTCATCGCGATCGCCCCGCGCACCCCGCCCGCCGCGCGGTAGCCGGTCACGGTCAGCGAGGAGCCGCGCCGCCGCCGCCAGGTCTCCAGCAGCGTGTGCGAGATCAGGGGCAGCGCGCCGGACTGCTCGCCCACCTCGGTGACCATGATGTCGACCAGCTCGGGGGCCACCTTTCCGCCCACCCGCTCGGCGGGCCCGGTGATGGCCCGCCGCAGGTCCTCCTCCTCCATCGGGCCGACCAGCACCTGACGGTCGCGCATGGCGGCCACCAGGTCGGCGTGGCCGGCGCAGTGGGCGTAGAAGTCGGCGCGCACGCCGAGCACGACCCGCGCCCGCGGCTCGCCGCTCATGGCGACCACCAGCGCGACGAACTCCGCGCGCTCCCGCTCGTCCCGGCAGAGGGTGAAGACCTCCTCGAACTGGTCGACCACCAGCAGCAGGCGGGCCTGCTCCGGCCGCTCGCCGAGCATCCGCGCCACGGCGGACGGCAGGTCGGCGGGGGTGGCGGTCCGGGCCGCCAGGCGCAGGCGGAGCGCCTCCAGCGGGTGCTCGCCGGGCGTCAGCGCGACGACCGGCCAGTGTTCACCGCCGGCCACGCCCCCGGCGGCGACGGCCGGCAGCAGCCCGGCGCGCAGCAGCGAGGACTTCCCCGCCCCCGAAGCCCCGAAGACCGCCAGCAGCGGCGAGGCGGCGAGCCGCGCGCACAGGTCCGCCACCAGCCGTTCGCGCCCGAAGAACAGGTCGGCGTGCTCGGGGCCGAAGGCCGCGAGCCCACGGTAGGGAGCGTCGTCGGCGGGGCGGGCGGGCTGGTCGTCCTCGCGCCGGGCCAGCTCGTCGGCGAGCTTGCGCCAGCGCTCCTCCCACTCCTGGACGTCGCCGCCGCAGGCCCGGACGTAGGCGAGGGTCACCGGCAGGCTCGGCAGGACGTTGCCGCCGGCGGCCTCCGACAGGGCCGTCACCGAGAAGTTCGCCTGGCCGGACAACCGCCGGTAGCTCGGCCGTCCCGCGGCCTCGCGTAATCGCCGCAGTTCGAAGGCGAAGGCGTGCAGCAGATCCTTGTCCGGATCGAGCTCGCGTTCCGGACGTCCCATACCTGCGCTCCCCGTGCGTGTTGTTTGTCCAGTGGGGCAAACCCTCGCTGGACAACCCATGGCCGACTATACCGATAGCGATGCCGCTCGCTGGGAGTAATGGCACGCGGTGCTGGATTGGTGTGAACCGGAATGGAGGCGAGAAGACCACCATGCGAATGAGGGGAATGATCGCTTTCGTGCCCGGGTTCACCTTGGCGTTCGCGGCGTGCTCCGCCGGGGCCGGCGAGTTCGCCTTCATCCGTCCGTCATGCCGGGCGGGCCGCGCGGCCTGCCCGCCACCCCGGGCGGGACCGAGATGCGCGATCCCGC
Organism: Sphaerisporangium rhizosphaerae; assembly: GCF_042665155.1. Lineage (NCBI taxonomy): Bacteria > Bacillati > Actinomycetota > Actinomycetes > Streptosporangiales > Streptosporangiaceae > Sphaerisporangium > Sphaerisporangium rhizosphaerae. The sequence goes on from NZ_JBHTCG010000002.1 coordinate 427,757, forward strand.
GACGGTGCCCCCGGCGCCGGCCGCGCCCGTCCACGGGCACGGCCTGACACGTTCCACTCCAGCTCACGGAGCGAGGGCGCGAGATGTCCCCGGCTCGCCCGCGCGAAAGGGGCCCGTGTGCCGGACGCCGTGCCACCACAAGGGCACGGCGGTGGAACGAGGTGCCGCGCCGGTCGCACCTGAAGCGGGATCATCCACGGTCGCCCTCGCGGAGGGCGACCTACACGAAGCCACCCTGGAAGGCACCGCACCGCCTCGGGCAACCCCCTCCTGCTCGGCCGGTGCGAGCCCAAGGACGGAAGACAGGCGCCCTCCCCGCCATCCCGGCCAAGCCGGGGGGCTTCCCCGGGGCGGCGCGTCTGGCCGTTTCCGTCCTGCCTCACACGGCCTCGCCCCCGGTCTCGATACCTCCCGAGAACCGGGGGTGAGGCCGTGTGGCGGTTTTATGCTGCTAAATCGATTTGTGGGTGATAAGCGACGGCAAAGAGGGCCGATGGGGGGAAATATCGTATAAATCCACAGGCCCGCACCGGCCGTTGACAGGTCTCCCGAAGCGGCGGACCGGCCCCTCCAGCACGGTGCGGACGCCCGATCAGATCACCCGCCGCCGGTCCACCGGATCCACGACAAGGCGGAGGTGGTCCACGTTCGAGTCGCCGTACGGGCGTCCGACCAGGTCGAAGATGGTGCGGTGGGTCATTCGCCGTGCGCTCCCGGGTGGGCGTGCCCGTGCGGCGTCCGGGGCGGCGCACTGCCAAGATGGCTGGTCATGAGGACGCTCTATCCACCGCTCGAACCCTACGACTCCGGCATGCTCGACGCCGGCGACGGCGACCAGGTCTACTGGGAGGTCTGCGGCAACCCCGACGGCAGGCCCGTGGTCATGGTGCACGGAGGGCCGGGTGGTGGCTGCACCCCCGACCACCGCCGCCAGTTCGACCCCGAGGCCTACCGCATCGTGCTGTTCGACCAGCGCAACTGCGGGCGCAGCCTGCCGCACGCGAGCGACCCCGCCGTGTCTCTGGAGCACAACACCACGTGGAACCTCGTCGCCGACATGGAACGCCTGCGTGAGCATCTCGGCATCGAGCGCTGGCAGGTCTTCGGCGGCTCGTGGGGCAGCGCCCTCTCCCTCGCCTACGCCCAGACCCACCCCGGCCGGGTGACCGAGCTCGTGCTGCGCGGCATCTTCACGCTCCGGCCCCTGGAACTGCGGTGGTTCTACCAGGAGGGCGCCTCGCTGGTCTACCCCGATCTGTGGGAGAGCTACATCGCGCCGATCCCGCACGACGAACGCGGCGACCTCATCGGCGCCTTCCACCGCCGGCTCAACGACCCCGACCCGGACGTACGGCTGCCCGCCGCCCGCGCGTGGAGCGTCTGGGAAGGTTCCACGATCACCGTGCGCCCGAACCCGGACATCATCGCCACCCACGGCGAGGACGACTACGCGGTGGCCTTCTCCCGCATCGAATGCCACTACTTCGTCAACAACGGCTTCCTCGAGGACGAGCAGCTGCTGCGCGACGTCGACAAGATCAGGCACATCCCCTGCGTCATCGTTCAGGGCCGCTACGACATGTGCACCCCGGCCAGAACCGCCTGGGACCTGCACCGCGCCTGGCCCGAAGCCGAGTTCCACATGGTCCCCGACGCCGGCCACGCCTACTCCGAACCGGCCATCCTCGACCGCCTCATCACCACCACCGACCAGTTCGCCCGCAAACCCGCCTGACCCCGCCGCCCCGCCGCTTCAACGCCCACCGTCGTCCGTCGTCGTCCGTCGTCCGTCCGTCCGTCGTCGTCCGTCCGTCGCCTTCCGTCCGTTCTCCGGCCGTCCGAGGCCTTCGGCGCTCTCCGGGACGCCCCGAAGATCTTCCGAAGCGTTTTCGAAGACCGCCGCGCCACGATGGCCGGGAAGTTCTCACCACCGCACCGGAGGTTCCAATGGCGAACGGGCAGACATCAGGCGAGCGGAACTCCGAGACCCAGGTGCTGCGGGACGCGCTGGTCGTCCCCATCCGCATGAGCATCGTCTGGAATGCTCCCCGCGGCTCCAGGGAACTCGCCGTGACGGGCGCCGAAGGGCGCTGACGCAGACGTTCCCGGCCCTGGGCCCTCCCACGCTCACAGGGCCGGGAACCCTCATCCCGAAGGCGGACTCCACCGCCGCCGCCTCCACGCCCCGGCGAAACCGCGACCCCGGCCGCCCTCCCCAGCCGGTCCGAGGCCCACGGTCCCGTCCATACGAACCCGTACCTGGCCCGCCTTCCCCAGCCGGTCCTAGGCGACGGTCTCGTTATCACGATCCCGTACTCGGCCCGCCTTCCCCGGCCGGTCCGAGGCGACGGTCTCGTCCGGCAGAACCCGCACCACGGCCCGGTTCCCCAGCCGCGCCGTGGACCGCGGTCTCGACCCGCCGGCCGGCCACCCGGCCGGAGGTTTCCGCCACCCGGGCGACCTTCTGAGGAGAAGCCCATGACACACGGTTCCACGAAGTCCACGCGCAGCGCCGAGACCCGGATCCTGCGGGACTCTCTGACGCTCCCCATCCGCATGAGCATCACCTGGAACGCCCCCCGCAGCCCGAAGGAACTCGCCTTCGCGGACGCCGAGCAGCACTGATCCACGGGTCCTCCGGCCCCGGGAACCCCAAGATCCCGAGGCCGGAGGGCCTCCCGTCTCGTGAAGGTCACCCTCCCCATGACGTCCTTCTCGTTCCGCGCCTGCTTCGACGGCGTCGTCCCCCCGACGGCCGCCGACCCGTCGGCGCTCGGAACGCCGCCCTTCCGCGCCGTCTCGTACTGCGAGCCCTTCCGCGCCGCCTCCGGCTACGGCTGGTACCTGTACCCGCCGGTGGACTGCTACATCAAGTGGGACGGCGCCGCGTTCCACTGGCTGATGGAGAACGCGGACGACTGGATGCCGCTGACCACCATCGCCGCGCAGACGCTGATCCGGCTGACCGGCGCGGAGCCCACCGACGACGCCTTCCTCGGGCTGCCGGTCTTCTCCACCCCTCCCGAGCCCGGCCTGCTGCAGATCTGGACCGGTCTGGTGGCCGTCACACCGCCCGAATGGAGCCTCCTGGTGCGCGGCGTGCCCAACCTGCCCGGCAGCATCACCTACGAGGTGCAGGACGGCATCCTGGAGACCGGCTGGTGGCACGGCCCCGTCCTGGGCAACCTGCGCTTCCGTCGCACCGACGAAGTCGTCCAGCTCTCGCGCAGGATGCCGCTGTTCGCCGTCCAGCCGGTGCCCTGCGCGGCCTACCAGGGCAAACTGCTCCGGCAGACCGAGTTCGTGCCGGTGAGCGACGAAAGCCGCGCGGAGACCGCCAAGATGATCTCCGACGCGTTCTCCGTCCGCGACGACGACAGCCCCGGAGGCTACCGCCGGGAGGTCTCGCGCCGACGACGCGCATGAGACCAGGTGACCCCAGTAGCCTTGGCGCAGGCCGAAGAAGGGGCTCACCGGGTGCGTTTCCGCTATCAGCTGCTGGGGCCGGTCACGGTGTCCGGCGCGGACGGGCCGCTGCGTCTCGGCGGTCCCAAACAACGGGCGGTGCTGGCCGCCCTGCTGCTGAACGCCAACCGGGTGGTGGCCGAGGAGCGGCTGTTCGACCATGTGTGGGGCGAGGACCCCCCGCCCAGCGTCCGCGGGCAGCTCCACGTCCACATCTCCGACCTGCGCAAGATCATCGGCCGTGACGCGATCGTCCGGCGCCGCCCCGGTTACCTCCTGCAGATGCGCCCGGGGGAGCTCGACCTCGACGCCTTCGACGACGCCGTCGCCGGGGCCCACGCCGAGCTGGCCGCCGGCCAGGCCGACTCCGCCGCCCACCGGCTGCGCGCCGCGCTGGCGATGTGGCAGGGCGCCGCGCTCGGCGGCGTCACCGAGCCGCTCCTGGCGCTCGAAGGCCCCGCGTTGCGCGAACGGCGGCTCAGCGCGCTGGAGGACTATTTCCACGCCCAGCTCGACGCCGGGTGGCACATCCACGCCGTCGGCGAGTTGCGCCGCGCCGCAGAGGAGAACCCGTTCAGGGAGCGTCTCCAATCGTTGCTGATGCTGGCGCTGCACCACTGCGGGCGCACTCCCGAAGCGCTGGAGGTGTACGCCGCCGCCCGCGAGCGCCTCACCTCCGAGCTCGGCATCGAGCCCGGCGCGCTGCTCCGCGACACCCAGCTGCGGCTGCTGCGCCACCGCGACCGCGACGCCGGCGTCGGCGCCGAACTGCCCGGTTTCGGCGCCATCACCCCGAGGCAGCTGCCCGCCGACGTCATATCGTTCGTCGGCCGCGCCGGCCCCCTCGCCCGCCTCGACGCGCTGCTGCCGCGCGACGGCGGGCCGTCCACCGCCGTCGTCGCCGCGATCGGCGGCGGCGCCGGCGTGGGCAAGACGTCGCTCGCCGTGCACTGGGGGCACCGCGTCCGCGACCGCTTCCCCGACGGGCAGCTGTATGTGAACCTGCGCGGCTTCGACCCGGAGAGCTCGATGATGACCCCCGCCGAGGCCGTCTGCGGGTTCCTGGAGGCGTTCGGAGTGTCCGGGCAGCGCATCCCCGCCGGCGAGGCCGCGCGGTTCAGCCTCTACCGCAGCCTGCTCGCCGGCAAGCGCGTGCTCGTCCTGCTCGACAACGCGCGGGACGCCGACCAGGTGCGGCCCCTGCTGCCCGGCGACCCCGGATGCCTCACGGTGGTCACCAGCCGCGACCAGATGGCCGGGCTCGTCGCCGTCGAAGGAGCCCAGCCGATCAGCCTCGACCTGCTGTCCGCCGCCGAGTCTCGCGAGCTGATGGCGCGCCGCCTCGGCGCGGGCCGGGTCGCCGCCGAGGCACGCGCCGTCGACCGCATCGGTGACCTGTGCGCCCGCCTCCCCCTCGCACTCGCCATCGTGGCCGCCCGCGCCGCCACCAACCCGACCTTCCCGCTCGCCGCCCTCGCCGACGAGCTGCGCGAGGCCCACGGAGACCTCGACGCCTTCGACGGCGGCGACCCGGCGAGCAACGTGCGCACCACCTTCTCCTGGTCGTACCGCACCCTCAGCCCGGACGCGGCCCGGCTGTTCCGGCTGCTCGGCCTGCACCCCGGCCGGTACGTCGCGGGCGGCGTCGCGGTCAGCCTGGCCGGCCTGCCGGTACGGCGCACCCGCGCGCTGCTGGCCGAACTCACGCGCGCGCAACTCGTCACCGAGTACACCCCCGGGCGCTACACCCTGCACGACCTGCTGCGCGTCTACGCCACCGAGCTGGCCCACACCCACGACCCAGAGGCCGAACGGCGCGGCGCGACGCACCGCCTGCTCGACCACTACCTGCACACCGCGCACTCGGCGGGCCACCGCTTCTCCTCGCAGCCGCCGATGCCTCTGGACCCCGCCCTGGACGGCGTCGTCCCCGAGGCGCTCACCGAACAGCAGGCCGTCGACTGGTTCGCCGCCGAGTACCCCGTCATCCTCGCGGCCATCGACCAGGCCGTCGACGCCGGGTTCCCCACGCGCGCCTGGCAGCTCGTCTGCACCCTGACCACCACCTTCTTCCACCAGCGCGGCGGCTGGCTCAACGAGGCGATGACGACCTATCGCCGGGTCCTCGACGCCGCCGTGCGCCGCGGCGACCTCACCGGGCAGGCCCATAGCCACCGTGGCCTCGCCCTGGTCCATGCCGGTCTCGGCCACATCGGCCAGGCCGACACCCACCTGCGCCGGGCCGTCGACCTGTTCGGCCGTCTCGGCGACCTCGCCTACGAGGCCGACGCCAACCAGGGCCTCACCTGGGTGAGCGACCAGCAGGGATGCTTCGAGCTGGTGCTCCACCACGCCGAGCGGGCCCTGGAGCTGTTCACGGCCGCCGGTCATCGTCCCGGCCAAGCCGTCGCGCTCAACAACGTCGGCTGGGGCCACGCCCGGCTCGGCGACCACGAACGCGCCCTGTACTACTGCCACAAGTCCCTCGAACTGTGCGAGGAGTTCCCCGACCAGATCGGCAAGGCCACCATCCGCGACAGCCTCGGGTACGCCCATCACCAACTCGGCCACTACGAGGAGGCCGTCACCCGCTACCGGCAGGCCCTGGAGCTGTACCGCCGCTCGGGCAGCATGTACTACGAGACCCGCACTCTCAGCCGTCTCGGCGACGCCTACCAGGCCATGGGCGACCCTGCCGCCGCCCAGCACGCCTGGCGCCAGGCCCTGAGCATCCTGGACGACCTCGCCCACCCCGACGCCACCCTGCTCCGCGCCAAACTGCCCCCCACCCCGCCGCTTCCCGCCGGCGCCCCCACCCCTCCTCTCGTCACCTCGTGACCGCGCGCTGAGGCGCCGCGACGGCCGAAGGCGTACGGCCTACCGGCGTCCTCCCAGGGCGGCGAGCCCGCCGCTTGCCGCCGACGGCTGCGCCCTTCCTCTCGTCACCTGGTGACCGTGCGATGGCGCGCCGCGGCGGCGGGACGGTGTACGGGGGTATCGGCGCCCTCGTACGGTGGTGAACCGGTGACCGGCGGCGCGCCGGGGTCGCAGTACAGGTCATGTCTGGTCGGCGTTCGGGTGGGGGTGAAGGACGAACCAGACGACGCAGCGGGGGCGGTCCTCGATGTAGCCCCATTGGTCGGCGATGGCGCGGACGAGACGCACGCCCCGGCCCGACTCCGCCAACTCTCCCCACTCCGCCGGCGCGGCCGCGTCGACGGAAACGCGGCGGCAGGTGCACGGCAGCGTCTCCGCCCCTTCCGATACCACCTCCACCTGCAGCCGCTGGTCCTCCTCACCGAGCAGGACGACCCCGATCACGGTGGACCGGGTGTGCACGACGGCGTTGGTGAACGTCTCCGACAGCAGCAGGAGAGCGTCGTCGCGGCGCGGATGACCCTCCAGCACCTTCGCCGCCCACTTCCGCGCTTCGGGGACCGAGCCCTCGGCGGCACTGAACGCCGCCCTCTCGAGCAGGCGTACGACGGGAGCGGCGCCGAAGGCGTCCTCGCACATGGGCATTCGCTGGTCCTTCACGAAAGAGGCCGGGTCGATCGCGAGCCGCGTTCCGGCAGCGGCCCAGCGAAAGCCAAGCTCTTTCGCGTGGCCGTCGGCAGCTCACCGACGCCGCTCAGATGGCCTCGCTCCCGTCCTCGTTCCCTCACCATCGTGTCGTCCCCGGCCTCGACCCCTCACTGCCGTCTGGTGGCCGCCCCCCATCTCCCTCGCAGACTTCGGAGACTTCGGAGTCCTTGCGATGTCCACGCGGTCGGCCCGCCAGACGCATCTCGCCGTCGTGCCCTTCGGCGCTGGACTGCCGCACCACCGGGGTTGTCCGGATGACGCTGGAGGCGCTCCTCAGGCATGATCACGAGCGCGATCACGGCCATGCTGAGGACGAGGAGCACGGCCGTCACCATCGGGCCTGAAAGCCACGTGACCGCCCCGGTACGTCGGACCTGTCCTAGATCGCTCAGCACCCGGCCGAGCCACCACAGCGATCCCGCCGTCAGAGACGCCGACAGCAGAGCCCAGCAGGCGACGAAGCGGTCGGGCTCGCTCGCCACCACCAGGACGAGCAGGAAGGACACCACCAGCAGGGACAGGACGGTCTCGGCGGCCGGAGTCACCGCCGATCCGGCGGAGGAGCCCGCCAGGTCCCACAGGGACAGGTAGGTGATGATTTCTTCACCGTACTCGCGGTGATGCCGAAGACCCACCCACGGCAGTGCGCTCGCGAAGATGAGCAGCACCGAGACCATGCCGCCGCGTACCGCGTGTCCCAGCCTGCGGCGGATCTCCAGCGACCATGGTGAGCCCGTGAGCCTCTGTCCTGCGGACGCCGTCATCCGGCGCGCGGTGTCTCGCTCGTCGGCACTGTCGACGAGAGTGAGCAGGCCGAGTCCGAGTATCAGAGCCAGCGTTTCGACGAGCGCGGCGGCCACGCCGGGTGCGGTGCCGCCGGGGGCGGCGTCACCGAGCGCCTGGTGCAGCCACATGGTGTTCAGAAAGCTGAGCGCGTCCGCGAGCAGCGCTCCGAGCACCATCGGACGCGCGGGATGGAAAGCGGCCAGGAGGGTGAGCGCGAGAGCCAGCGACAGCATGCCGAGCGCGCCTCCGCCATACGCGCTCACGGAACCGACAACGGACCCTGGCAACTCCCACAGGGTCAGCCCCTCGCCCGTCGACCAGGGATGGGTACGAGGCAGCCACGGCACGGTGCTCGTGACAAGCAGGCCGAGGGACAGGCCGGCACACCACACCGAATACCGGATGCGCTGGACGGCCGCGAAAGGCTCGACGGGAGCCGGTGAGCTGGACATGCGAATCAGACCGCACCTTCGAGTTGGATCGGGTCGGGAGAATCTCGCCGGGGACGCTATGAGGCTCGTCCGATCGGCGGCGTCGCTCTCCCGCGTCGCGAACGGGCACCGACCGGTCACCGATGTGGCATGCCTGTGCCTCGACCGCCGTGACACCGAAAACGGCTGGCCTTCACCCGCGACGCCACTTAAAGTCGCGAAGTGATTACCGAACGTTGACCATATGGTTCGTGAAGGCGGTGTTCCGGATGCCCGGCCGGCAGACGTTGTTGAGAGTGTTGCTGTCCAAGCGTCACCAGGAGACGCATCGGGCGTTCTGCCTGGAGTACGAGAAGGTGGCGCGGGGCATCGACCGTCGCCTCATCGGTTCGGCCCCGAGCCGCGAGGCGTTCGGCCGCTGGCTCAAGGGCCACCTCAAGACCAAGCCGCAGGCCGACCACTGCCGGGTGCTGGAACGGATGTTTCCCGGCCACACCGTTGCGGAACTGCTCGCGCCGTACGACCCTGAAGGGAAAGGCTCCGGCGTCGCACCAACGCGCCCCGACCCCCGGGAGGCGGCCACGAACCGGCGAGAAGTCTTCCACCTAGGCGCCACCACCATGGCCCTCGGCCTCACCGAGACCCTCTCCCGAACCCCCGACCTCTTCGAGCAGGTTCTCGATGCCAGCAGCGTGAGCGAGGCACGGGTGCTCTACCTGGAGAACGAGGCGGATCGGCTTGGACGGAATGTCCCGCCTCCCACCGTGCTGCCAGAGGCGCTGCTCCATCTGGCGAGTGTGAGAGAACTGCTGACGCAGAGGCATCCCGCTGCAGCGCAACGCAGGCTGACCAGGGTGGGCGCCAAGCTGGCCATTGTGGTGGGCGAAATCATGTTCTGCGCCAACCACTTCCCGCTCGCCCGCAGGTGGTACACGACCGCGACCAGGGCGGCGGACGAGGCCGGCGATCGTTACCTCGCCGATCTCGCCCTCTCCAGCACCTCGCTCATACCGACGTATGCGGCAGATCCCCATGCGACTCTTGCCATGGTCGTGCCCCGGCTGGAACACAGCGTCACCGCCACGCCGGCCATCGCCTGGATGTGGGGCCTCGCCGCCCTCGCCCACGCCTCGCTCGGCGACAGGCCTGCGTTCGAACGCGCCATCAACCGATCCGGGTACACGCTGGACCGTTGCGCGGACGACCTGCTCCAGCCGGGAGTGCTGTCCTTCCAGCGAGAGCGGCAACTCTTCTACGAGGCACGAGGGCGGGCCGACCTGGGGGACCTGGGCGGCACGGCCGAGGCGATGACCCGAGCACTGGCGCGCTACGAGGCCAAGGACTCCAACGATCCAGCTCTCGTCCGGCTCGCCTACGCCTGTGCACTCGCCAAGGCGGGCGAGATCGAAGAAGCGTGCCACTTCGCCACGGCGGCCGTCCGGGACGCGCACACCGGACCGAGCATCACCGTGGTTGTCAGGGCCCACGATTTCGACGATCTTCTCGCGGACTCGGGTTCGGCGACGGCCGACTGGCGAGAAGCTCTCTCCGGTCTTCGAGCACCGGACCCGACATCACTGGTGTCCTAGGCTGCGTGATCGCTCACGGGGAGCCCTCGAGGGAGACGGCGGGGGTGAATACTGCTATGACCAGCCGCTCATGCTCGCCGCCGTCGACCGCGAGACCTTGCTCGGCGTGGATCGCAACTCAGCCTCCAGTTCGGCCAGGATGTGGTGAACGGCCGTCTTCAAACGCGCCCGCCGCCCGTTCAACTCCTCCCCGAACGCCCGAGCCGTAGGCCCGACCCACACCGCATGCCCCCCGAACATGGCACACCCAGGATCCAGGGCAGTCTCCAGTACACGCACATGAGCCCGCACGGCAGCCAGAGCCGCCTCCAGGTCCCGACGCCGGGGATTCGGTACCAAATCGTCGTCGATGGCCAACTCCGGACTCCTACGGCGATGAAAGTCACAGCGAGGATATGGATACTAGGTGGCGTTGCAGCTCTGACTGAGATTATGTGGAGGATCAACATCCCGCCAGCTCTGGAGGACAAGATGATGCACGGCCTGCCAAGTCGCGGAACGTTGCGGGCCAGGGGAGCCGTGCTCATACTACTTGTCCTGCTGGCTCTAGCTGCCTGTACAGCCGAAAAGGGGCCTACTGTGACGCAAGCCGGCCAAACCTTGAAGACGCACATTCTGCAGGCGCTCAAAGAGCGGCAGGCTCAAAACGTAAATATAACCGACCCTGGAGGCAGGAATATATCCTGTGCCCAAGGTAAAGCTAAGCAGACATTCGCGGCGACGGGTAATGATCTTCCGGAGCGTAGGCCGGAGACGCTGCGATCGATGCTGTTGGGAACGGTGGAGCGAATAGCTCCTTATGAGATAGATGATGCTGAGAGCTTCGACAAGCCCATCCGCGTTTCCAGCGATTCGCTAAGAGTGACCCTAGTGCTCGACTCTCCATCAAGCGGGGTCTACGCTATTAGTGGAGAAACGGAATGCTTGGCGCTATCTTAGTTATTGGCACGCTTGGCCGTTCGCGCCTTCGCGAAGCTCTTGTGTCCGTCGAATTGTGTAGCCAGGTCATCTGCCAACTTTCCCAGGCTTCGCCTGTCCCCGTTGCGCCCATTCTCCATTAGCCACTCATCGAAGTCGTCTAAACCCTCGTCTCCGGAATTTAAGATGTCGGTAAATGGGCATAGTCTCCCGGCTTCATCCGCGATCGCAGTTCCGGGGTGCCGCTGTCGATAATCGTGGAGTGAGACTTTGGGGCGAATTCCTGAGTCGACCAGTAACTGTGCGATCGCATGTCGTCGTCCTAGAGTCTCTAATTCGTCAGCGCTGCGGATCCTGTCGGCTTCCTTTGGTCTATCGTTCTTGTAGGTGTCGAGGGCCGACCACTCGGCACCTAGTAGAGTCCACAACGTAGCACCTGTCATGCCGTATGGAACAAAGATCCCGGCTACTCCCAGTATGGTCCCGGAAGCCATGCTGAAATTTTTGCTTGCTGCTTCTTCGGCGTCGTCCGCTACCTTGGCCAGCTTCTCCGCAGTGGCTAGTTGGACCCCATTAACATCGCCTAGCGCGGCGAAAATATCTTCTAGTCGAGTAAGGTTGTGGCTTTTCAGCATGTTTGCCACTTCCGATCTGATTAGTCGCTGCGCCAAGTTTCCCATGCCCTCCCGGAATGGCATCTGATTTTCGGTGCTATTGGTGAAAGTCTTGATGAACCGATAGGTGTCCTTTGGGCTCAGTCGGAACACTGGATTCAATCCCGGGATCTGGGACGCAATACGACCGAAAGTGGTCGGTAGAGTCCGGTTATCGTCTCGAAGGGAAGCTCCCTCGGTTATCTCTGTAGCGTAGGATCCGGCAATTTCCGCTAGATGTATTCGCGTTGCCTCGCCGAGTTTAAGGTCGTCGACGGTCGTCATCAGGGTGAACGCGAATGTCGCCGCATCGTCGCTGTGTGTGCCATCTTTTTCGTCGTAGGCGCCGGAGGCGGCGGCGAGCATGCGGCCGAAGGCATCTGCCTCGATGTCGGTGGCGTACGGTCCGCTCGTGCGGTCGCTCATGCCCTTGAGCCACTTCTTGAGCGCTGACTGGTCAGCGCTGTCGCCCAAAGCCGTCTTGATCGCCAAGCGGGCGGCGGCGGAGTTGTTTCCGAGAGCGTATAGATAACCGGGCTGTACTTCGCGCGGTGTCGCCAGTCCTCGCGCTGCCACCACCTGCGCCAGCCACTCGGCAGGGAAGGCTCCCGCTGCCAGGATGAGGCTGGCGCCGAATGTGTCCCTCGGGTCGAGGTTCGGACTCCGGAGAGCGTTACTGATCTGCGTCATTCCAGGGAAGCGAGAGCCGGACGAGACCGCGGTTGCGAAAGCTTGGCTTACTGTGCGAATGAGTTCGTCGTCGGGGCGTGGTGGCGCGAGCGTGGCTTCGCCGGGGTCGCCGAGGTGTTCGCGGAGGACGACGGGGAGTTGCAGGGTGTCGTGTACGCCCAGGGCTGCGAAGAAGGCGGCGGTGTAGGCGGGGTCGTGGACGTGCTGGGCGAGCGTGTCGAGGACCTTTTGGTAGTCCGCTTGACGGTCAAGGTTGACGAGGCCCTCGCCCGCCTTTTTGTATTGGGCGGCGAGCTCCCGCCCTAGGCGTTGGGCGTCTGCGGTCGGGAGAGCGGACTTCTCCTCGTAGGGGATGAGGTGCGTCGCCTGGGGGGACCAGTTGGGAAGCTGTGCGGTGTTTCTTGCGGTCTGCACTCGGCGGCGAAGGTCGGGGAGGTGGGTGTCTATCCAGTGTTCTACTTCGGCTATGGGGGTGAGGGAGGTGGCGGGGAGGTCGTTGGCGGCGAATACGCGGCGGATGGCTTCGGTGTGTTCGGCGATGGTGCCTCGGGCGTGGTCGATCTCGGTGATGAAGCCGGCCATCCGGTCGGGGTCGATGCCGGTGAAATCGGGTGACAAGGGGCCGGTTCCGGGCACGGGTCCTGTTTCCTGTGTCACGATCTCGGCCTTTCGACGCCCCGGCAACCTCCGTAACCAACGTAACGCAGCCGGATGTCACGGATGCGTGATCGGCGGGAACCGTTCACATGTCAGGCCGGGGCGCACAGTGGGTCAGGCCGAAGCGCGCGGTGGGTCAGGCAGGGGCGCTCGTGGATCGGGCAGGGTCTTGCGAGTCGGGGGAGGTGCTCGTGGGTTGGGGGAGGTGCGTGGTGGCTCAGGGCGGGGGGTTCGGCGAGTTGGAGCGGGAGTTTGGGGTGGCTTGCGGGGAGCAGAAGGGTCTGGTTGCGTAGCGCGGTGTGGAGAAGCTCGTCGGGAGGTAGGGGCGTGGCGCACTACAGCAGGGTTTCCAAAGTCGTGATCGACGTCTCCGAGGACGTCCACGACGCCGAGCTGAGGTTCTGGGAGGGCGCGGCGGGGGTGACGATGCATGCATTCGAGTCCGAGCCCGCGTATCACGGAGCGGATCTGCCGGGGCAGGATGCCTGGCTGCTGATCCAGCGCCTGGGGGAGGGGCCGAGCCGGGTGCATCTGGACGTCCACACCGACGACCTGGAGGCGGAGGTCGCGCGGCTGGAGAAGCTCGGAGCGCGGCGGGTCCGCCAGGTCGACGGCAGATGGTGGATCATGGAGGATCCGGCCGGTCTGCCGTTCTGTGTCATCCCCGACGAGCGGACGGACTTCCACGAGGGCAATGCCCGGCGCTGGGACTGACCCCTTTCGTTCGTTCGAGGTGGGACCGCGCCCTTCATCGTTCGTTCCTGGTTTCTCCGGGACTTCTCGTGCCGGGGCCGCGGCGCCCCGGTTTCAGCGGGGGAGGCGGCCGAGGGGGAGGTCGGGGAGGGCTCGGTCGCTGAGGTCGGCCATGCGGCCGGCTTGCCGGCCGGTGTGGTAGCCGCCGGCGTCGAGCGTGGTGGCGCGGGCGCGCTTGAGGCCGGGGAAGCGGCGCTGGAACTCGGCCTGGACGAGCGCCGACCGGTCGAGGAGCACGAGTTCGGCGCCGGTGCCCTTCACCTGGTCGGCTATCTCGGCGACCCGGTCGCGGAGTTTGGCCGAGACGCCGGAGCCGAAGCCGACGTAGAAGGCGCGCCGGTAGTCGGACGTCGCGCGGGCGCGCCGGTCCTTGCCCTCGACGCCCGTCAAGTCGCGGGCGGTGAAATGCCGCAGAGCGGGCCGCACCTGGTTCTCCATCTGGAGGGTGATGGACGGGAGCAGTACGCGCAGGCTGTCGAGGACGGGGTCGGGTCCGACGACGGTCATGGTGACGTGCCGCGCGCCACGGATGCCGCGCCCGTGCACACCGGTCCAGTGCTGGGCGCCTTTGCAGCCGAGCGCGTCGCAGATGAGGTGGAGCGCCCAGCAACGCTCCCGCGCGTGGCCGCCTCGGTTGGAGACCTCGAACTCGATGCCGTCGATCTTCTCGGAACGCCCGGTGGCGCCGCGCCGTACCGCGCTGGCGTCCAGCCCGTGCCGCAGCATCAGGGCGGCCGCGTGGGCGGAGGCGAGCGCCGCTTCCTCCTCGCCGGTGTTGGGATGTTCGGCAAGGTCCAGCAGCCGCCGGACCCGCTCCATGATCTTCGCTCTGGACGTCGCGTCAGTGCTGGTCAGCGGGCTCTCCTTCGGTCGTGCGCGACCGTCTCTCGTCGTCGGGCGGCATAGGGCCGTCGCCCCTGCGGGAGCCGTCGCCCTGCGGAGTCGGCGCTACTGCGAGGCTGGTCCTCCTATGGGAGCCGCGCTCCGCGGTGCCTGTGCTGGGCGATGCCGGTGCCCTGCGACGTCGCGACCCGAGCGACCCCAGCGACCCCAGCGACGGTGGCGACCCCGGCGACGTACCAACCTAATGCACGCGCTGCTGGCGGGGCGCGTGGACTCGGCCGCCGCCGGGCCGGTGCCCGCGCGCCACGCGCCGGGTGGCAAGTCGTCCCGGTCGTGATCACCGATGGAGCGACCTCGCTCCGATTTGTCGGCGTAAATCCCCAATTGGTCACGCGGGCATCGCCGGATGGTCGTGGCTGTATCCCACAATCGTCATCGCTTGTCCTGTTTTATCGGCTTGCGAGCACAATGCGTGATTGGCGGGGGATGTCGAGGGTAGCCGTTCGAGGGAAACGGCGATCGACAGGCGGTGGTGACACGATGGCATCCATGATGGACCGCATCAAGGAGTACCTGCGCGGCCCGAAGGGGCATGAGCACGTCGAGAAGGTCAAGACGATGGCCAGGGACCCGCAGAACCAGCGCAAACTCCGCGAACTCGTGGACCGCTGGCGTACGCGCAGGACCCACCACTAGGCAGACAAGGCTCGCGAAGCGCCCCCGCGCGGTCGCGAGCTCCTCTTCGGGCGAACCGGGACGATTCTCGGACGAGCCAGACGGTTCTCCCGGGCGGGCCCAGACCTCCTCCCGAACGGGCTGAGATGGTTCCTCCCGAACGGGTTGAGACGGTTCCCCCTCGGATGGACGGTGGCCGACGCGACGCGACCGGTCGGGACGGGTTCTCCCGGCCGGCGCGCGTAGATCGTCCCGAATGGGACGGTCCAGAGGGGTGGCGGGGGTAACCGGCGTGTTTCGGGGCGGCACCTGGGTGTCGGGACGGCGGTGTCACCTGGCAGGCTTGCCTGTGGACGAGAACACGTTCTCCTCACACCCCCGTGGAGGCTGACCTTGCAGGGACCGCTCAGCGACATCGTGGTCCTCGACCTGTCCCGGGCGCTGGCCGGGCCGCATGGAGCGCAGATGCTCGGCGACCTCGGCGCCATGGTGATCAAAGTCGAGCATCCCGACGGCGGCGACGAGTCGCGTGGCTGGGGGCCGCCCTTCGTCGGGCCCGAGGGGGACATCTCCACCTATTTCCTGGCGGCCAACCGCAACAAACGGTCCATCACCCTGGACCTGAAGTCCGAGGAGGGCGCCGCCCTGCTCACCCGGCTCGTGCGGCAGAGCGACGTCCTGGTCGAGAACTTCCGCACGGGCGTGCTGGACCGGCTCGGCTTCTCCGTGGAGCGCCTGCACGAGCTGAACCCCCGCCTGGTCATCCTGTCGATCACCGGTTTCGGCCACGACGGCCCCGAGGGCGGGCGGCCCGGGTACGACCAGATCGCGCAGGGCGAGGCGGGCCTGATGAGCCTCACCGGCCCTTCGCCCGACGAGCCGTACCGCGTGGGCTCCTCGATCGCCGACCTGCTCGCCGGCATCCACGGCGCGTACGGCGTGCTGGCGGCGCTGTACGAACGCCAGCGCACGGGCGTGGGGAAGGTCGTGCGCACCTCGCTGCTGGCCTCGGTGGTCGGCGTGCACTCCTACCACGGGACGGCGTGGACGGTCGGCGGCAAGGTGCCAGGGGCGAGCGGCAACCACCACGCCTCGATCGCGCCGTATGGGGCGTTCCGCTGCGCCGACGGGGTGATCCAGATCGCGGTCGCCAACGACGCCCAGTGGGGCAGGCTCGCCCCGCTGCTGGGCATCGACCCGGCGACACCGAAATACGCGGTCAACCGGGAGCGGCGTGCCCATCGTGACGAGCTGGTCGCCGACATGGAGGAGGCGCTGGGAGCCCACGACCGGGCGCACTGGCTCGCCGTGCTGAGCGAGGCGGGCGTCCCCGCCGGGGCGGTCCGCACGCTGGACGAGGTCTACGCCTGGAAGCAGACGCGGTCGCAGGAGCTGGTGGTCACCGTGGACCACCCGGTGCTCGGCACCATCGAGCTGCCGGGGTCGCCGCTGCGGTTCGACGGCGCGCCACGCGCCGAGCATCTGCCGCCGCCCTCGCTCGGCCAGGACGACCGGTCGGTCCGCGACTGGCTGGCCGGGCGCGAGGCGCAGGGCGCGACCGCGACCGTCGCGGGGCGACCTGAGAACGGATCGGACCCGGAACCGGGCTTGACCGGGACGGACGCGGTGCCGGGCTTGACCGGGACGGACGCGGTACCAGGCTTGACCGGGACGGACGCGGTGCCGGGCTTGACCGGGACGGACGCGGTACCAGGCTTGACCGGGACGGACGCGGTGCCGGGCTTGACCGGGACGGACGCGGTACCGAGCGGTCCGGGAGTGCCAGGGGTACCGGACGCGCCGGAGACGTCCGGGAGGCCGGTCCACCTCGCGGATGCGGACAAGCGGGAAGGGTGAGCGGTCCGGTGAGCGGCGTCGCACGCCCCGACGCGTACACGTTGATCCGTATCGTCCTGGACCCCGGGTCGTGGAAGTCGTGGGACGAGCCGACCGTGGATCCCGCGCCCCCCGGCTCGCCGTACGCCGAGGAACTGGCGGCGGCGCGGGCCCGGACGCCCTACGACGAGTCGGTGGTCACCGGGGAGGGGCTGCTGGGCGGCCGCCGCGTGGCCGTCATGGCCTGCGAGTTCTCGTTCCTGGCCGGTTCGATCGGGGTCGCCGCCGCCGAGCGGCTCGTGCGCGCGGTGGAGCGGGCGACGGCGGAGCGGCTGCCGCTGCTGGCCGCGCCGGCGTCGGGCGGCACCCGGATGCAGGAGGGCGCGCTCGCCTTCGTCCAGATGATCAAGATCAGCGCCGCGGTGTCGGCCCACCGCGCCGCTGGTTTGCCCTACATCGTGTATCTCCGCCATCCCACCACGGGCGGGGTGTTCGCCTCGTGGGGATCGCTCGGGCACGTCACCGCCGCCGAGCCGGGCGCGCTCATCGGCTTTCTCGGCCCGCGGGTGTTCGAGTCCCTGCACGGATACCCGTTCCCCGAGGGCGTGCAGGTCGCCGAGAACCTCTTCAAGCACGGCCTGGTCGACGCCGTCGTCTCGGCCGCGAGCGCCCGCGAGGTGGCGATCCGCGCCCTCGCCGTCCTGTGCTCCTCGATGGACACGCGGGACGCGGCCCCCGGCGAACAGCAGCGGAGCCTGCCCCGGCCGCCTCACCACAACGCCACCGCCACCGAGGAAGAACGCGGTGAGGCCGGACGCGGTGAGGACGGCCGTGGCGAGGACGGCCGTGGCGAGGACGGCCGTGGTGACGACGGCCGTGGCGAGGACGGCCGTGAAGAGGGCGGACATGGCGAGGGCGGGCCGGCCTGGCGGGTGGAGCCGGAGGACCGGGTCGCCGAGGTCGGCGCCTGGGAGGCGATCAGCCGCTCCCGGCGTGACGACCGTCCCGGCGTGAAGGCCCTGCTCAAGCTCGGCGCCTCGGACGTGACCCCCCTGAACGGCACCGGCGCCGGCGAGAACGATCCGGGCCTGCTGCTCGCCCTGGCCAGGTTCGGCCGGGCGCCCGCCGTGGTGCTCGGCCAGGACCGCCGGCAGAGCGCCGGCCGTCACCTCGGCCCCGCCGGGCTGCGGGTGGCCCGCCGGGGCATGCACCTGGCCTCCGAGCTGGGGCTGCCGCTCGTCACGGTGATCGACACGGCGGGGGCGGCGCTGTCCAGGACGGCCGAGGAGGGCGGCCTGGCAGCCGAGATCGCCCGCGCGCTGACCACCCTGGTGTCGCTGAACACGCCGACCGTGTGCCTGATCCTCGGGGAGGGGGCGGGCGGCGGCGCCCTGGCCCTGCTGCCGACCGACCGCGTGCTGTGCGCCCAGCACGGCTGGCTGTCGCCGCTGTCGCCCGAGGGCGCGTCGGCGATCCTGTATCGGACCATCGACTTCGCGCCCGAGATCGCCAAAGCTCAAGGGGTGCAAGCCCGCGACCTGCGGCGGGACGGCATCGTCGACCGCGTCATCCCGGAGTTCCCGGACGCGGCCTACGAGCCGCAGGCCTTCTGCGAGCGGGTCGGCGCGACGATCGAGCACGAGATCCTCGGCCTGATGGGGAGCCCGCCCGAGGACCGCCTGGCGACCCGCCTGGCCCGCTACCGCTACCTCGGCACCCCCACCTGACCGCCCGCCTCCCTCACCCGCTGTCCGGGCCCGGTCGTCTGGCCGTCACCGCGCTCCCCGGGCCGATCGTCGGCCCGTCGGCGCGGTGAACGGCGCCACTGGCGGCCGCTGTTCACCGCGCCGGTGTGGACAGTGGGACACCGGTCCACAGAGGCGGATGGGGAGGCACCTTCTCCCGCCAGATCTCCTTGCCGCGGGCGTCGAAGCCGACGATCGTGTACCCCCCGGTGTAGAGGTCGCTCTCGCGCCCGCTGGGGGCGGAGAACAGGGCGAGACCGCGTCTCCAGGGGTCGCGGGCCGTGGCGGCCCAGATCGGGGCGCCCGTCCCGGCGGTCAGTTCGACCTTGGCCGTCCCCGCGGTGGCCAGGCCGAACCACCGGCCGTGCCCGAAGTGCCAGGAGATGATCCTCGCGGGCGCGCCCGCCGTCGCGCCGGTCCACAGGATCTCCGTCGCGGCGACCACGACCCCGTCGCGCAGCCAGGTGAACGTCCCGTCCTTGTGCAGCTGCGCGGTGAGCCCGCCGGGCAGGTCGACAGGGGGCGTCACGGGGGCCGCGCTCGTCGGGGAGAGCAGGAACGGATCGGGCGTCGTGCGGCCGAGGACCTCGCCGTCGGCGTCGCTGAACTCGAAGGCGCGCACCCGTGCCCGCGCCGGGTAGGTCACCGCCCACACGGCCGCGGGGGCGCCCTTCGGCCGGTAGATCACGCCGGGCAGCCGGGTCCCGTCCGCGGCGATGGCCGACACCTTCCTCACCTTGGAGCGGGCGACGCCGTAGGAGATCACCGTCTCCCCGCGCGACCAGTCGTCCGCCGTGCCGCCGACGTACCAGGCGTACTGGCCGGCGTGGCGGGGGTCGGCGTCCACAGGGCAGCCCGCGTACGTCCTACCGTGCAGAGCTGACTGCATGGCCCAGCAGAGGACGTCGTATCTTGGCGCATCGGACGGCACCGGCTGGTCGAGGCCCTGCTGTTGCGGCTTCCTGCTGAACCAGAGGCGCAGGTACCGGCCGTCGGCGGGGTTGACCAGGATCACCGGGTCGCCGACGGGAGGACTTTGCCGTGACTCGAGGTCGAAGGCGTCCTCGTGCCCCTTGGACGGGACCGCGGTGGTGGTCGCGCGGGTGGTGGTGTGGTCGGACCCGGTGCCTGAGAGCACCAGCGGCACGCCGGCGGCCAGCGCGGCCACCGACAGCGAAGCGGCCGCCAGCGCGGCGAACCTTCTGCGCCGGGCCGTACGCAGGCGCCGCTGGACGCCGATCCACGCGTGCGGACTGGTCTGGTAGGTCGAGGCACGGGCGCGCAGGGCCTCGCGGAGGTCGTCGTCAATCATCGTTGCTCTCCCTGAGGGCACGACCGAGGGCCGCGATGGCACGGCTGGTGTGGCTCTTGACCGAGCCGGGGGACACGCCCATGGCATCGGCGATCTCGCGTTCGGACAGGTCGAGCCAGTACCGCAGGACCAGGGCCTCGCGCTGGCGGCGCGGCAGCCGGTCCACGGCGGCGAGCAGGTCGCGGTGGCGTTCGGCGGTCAGGTACGCCTCTTCGCCGTCTCCCTGGGCGGGCGGAGGCTCGAGCCTGCGCAGGCGTACCAGCCGGAGATGGCGTATCCGGTTGCGGGTGAGGTTGCAGACGATCGCGCGGAGGTACGGCACCACCGCCGCGTCATCGCGCAGGCGCGCCAGCCGCGGGTGCAGGCGCGCGAAGGCCTCCTGCGCGATGTCCTCGGGATCGTCGGCGCCGAGCAGGCCCGCCAGCCGCACCATCGCCGGATAGTGCGCGGCGAAGATCTCGGCGAATGACGGCCTGCCCGGCGACAGCACGGGCGTTTCTGTCACACTCCAGAGACACTCAAGCCCTGGGCCGGTTGACAGGGGATCGGGACGCGCTCGACGCGGATGGAGTGGACCTCCTCGTGCGGCACGACCACCTCGTAGGCTCCGTGGTCGACCATCCAGTAGCCCAGCGCCTCGGCCTTGAGCCCGCTGTGACCGGTGTAGGCGATGTGCAGGCCGTCGTCGTCCTCGTCCAGCACCACGCACGGCTCGCCGCCGAACGCGCCGACCGTGCGCAGCAGCACCAGCCACTGCAGGTCCTCGCGCCGGACCTGCCGCCGCCAGTACGCGCCGGCGCGCTCGAAGCCCTCGCGCGGCTCCTCGCTGAACAGGATCACGTCGTCGGGGCCGGGGCCGAGGGCGGCCGCGTAGGTCTGGTCGTGCTGGTGGGCGATGAAGCCGAGACCGACGGGTTCGATGTCGGTCATGCGGCCGGCCGCCAGGTCAGGCCGTCGTAGTCGGCGAAGCGCCGCTCGCCGCGGGTGGTCAGGTGACGGATCTCGGCCCCCGCAGGGATGGGCATGGGCGGGGTGTGGAACTGGGGGACCACGTGCTGGCGGGAGGTGGTGAACCCGTTGCCCGCGAAGGGTGGCGAATCGTTCCAATCTCCGCCCATGTGCGGCCCGTAGGGGACGTCGTAGGTGTCGGTGTCGCGTACCAGCCACCGCAGGATGTACAGCTCGGGGACCGAGGGTTCGAGCTCGGACCCCTCGAAGGTCAGGTCGAGCGCGGACACGAGCTGCTCGGGGGAGGTCAGCCGCGAGCAGTCTTGGACGCGGTAGACGTAGCCCGAGATGATCGTGCGCTGGCCCGCGAGGTAGGGCACCAGCAGCCGAGGTGGAATGACCTTTTGCATCTGGGTGCTTGGTGCGGGCTCGCTCACATCCCGCATTTTACGATCTGCCGACCTCGGCGTTCCGCACGGAGCGATAAATATCTGGGCGCCGGTGGGAAAGACAGGGCAGCGTGGCCCGCACCCGGTCGGTCTCGGCCGGGTCGATCTCGACGACCTGGACGGCGCCGCGGGGCCCCAGATCGGCGCGGACCACGCCCATAGGGTCGACGAGCATGCTGCGGCCCACGCCGAAGGCGTCCCTGGCCTCCGGGTCGGGGGCCTGGCCGACGGCGATCGTCCACATGGTGTTCTCGATGGCCCGCGCCCTGACCAGGGTCGCCCAGTGCTCCTCCTTCATCGGGCCCGCGCTCCAGGCGGCGATGACGACGAACGCGTCGG
This sequence comes from Sphaerisporangium rhizosphaerae, assembly GCF_042665155.1. Lineage (NCBI taxonomy): Bacteria > Bacillati > Actinomycetota > Actinomycetes > Streptosporangiales > Streptosporangiaceae > Sphaerisporangium > Sphaerisporangium rhizosphaerae. The sequence goes on from NZ_JBHTCG010000002.1 coordinate 449,431, forward strand.
CGCCCTGGTCGACCAGGGCGCGCGCCAGCTCGGGGAAGCGCACGTCGTAGCAGGTGATCAGGCCGAGGCGCAGACCCTCCAGCTCCACGACCACCGGCGTCTCGCCGGGGGCGACCAGGTCGGACTCGCGGGCGCCGAAGGAGTCGAACAGGTGGATCTTGCGGTAGGTGGCCAGCAGCCGCCCGCACCGGTCGAGCGCGACGGCCGTGTTGTGCACGCGCCCGTCGCCGTCGGGGTCCCCGGACTCGAACGTGCCGAGGACGACCGCGATCTCGTGGGCCCGCGCGGCGTCGGCCACGGCGGTCACGAACGGGCCGTCGACCGGCTCGGCGGACTCGGCGATCTCTTTGCCGAACCGGGTCAGCATCGCCTCGGGGAACACCGCGAGCGTCGCGCCGCGCGAGGCGGCCCGGCCGAGAGCGTCGCGGACGCGTTCGAGGTTGGTCTTGGGGTCGGCGGACACCGGAAGCTGGCACAGGGCGATGCGGGTCACCCCACAAGCCTAAAGGTCCGGACCCCCGGCTGCCGAGGAGCGCGGGCGGCGGTTGGGGAGCGGCTCCCACCAGGTGACGCACCGCCACGCCCACTCCAGCGGCCCGTACCTGTACCGGGCGGTCCACCAGCGGGCGAAGGCCACCAGCGCCAGGACGGCGACCGCGGACACCACGAGCACGCCCGCGCGGCTGCCGTCCCGGGTGAGCAGCGGGAGCGCCGCCAAAGTGATCAGCGTGCCGGCCACGTACGCGGTGAGCGCGATGCGGCCGAGCGGCTCCAGCGCGGCCGTGAGCCAGGGCAGGCGCCCGGCGGCCAGCAGTGACCCGGTGCAGTACGCCGTGGCCGCGGCCAGACCGGCCAGCGGGTAGACGCTCACGGTGAAGGGGAAACGGAACGTCGCGGGGTGCGCCCAGAGGTACAGCCACGCCCCGGTGAGCGCGACGGCCAGCGGCGCGCTCACCAGGAAGGCCGTGCGCAGCGCGCGGCGTCCGGGGGCGTACGCGATCACGGCCATGCCCAGCAGGAACAGTCCAGGGATCAGCCACACGCCGCCCGCGTGGAACAGGACCGCCCACGACGTGGCGGCGATCCCGGCGGTGAGCACCGCCCACCTGGGCAGGTAGGAGGCCGGCAGCAGGATGAGCGCGCCGGTCAGGGCGTAGGGGAGCAGCACTTCGCCCGGGCTGAGCGTCCGGTGGAGCAGCCCGAGGACGGCGAGCGCCGACAGCCGGCGGAGCAGCACGAGCCGGGGGTGGGACGTCCGGCGGGCGGCCGAGCGCAGGAACAGGACGAAACTGACGCCGAACAGCAACGAGAAGATCGGGAAGAAGCGGCTCTGCAGGAGGTTCTCGACCAGCCAGTCCGTGGGCGTGGTAGTGGTCCTGTGGACGGCGTCGGAGGTGTGCTGCCAGGTGTTGACCAGCGTGATCCCGCAGACGGCGAGGCCGCGCAGCACGTCCAGCTCCCGGATCCGGGCGGGGGCCGGTTCCCGGCGCTCCTCGGCATAGCGGACAAACCTGGCGACCACCTCAGCAGGCTAACGCCGCTACGTCACCCGCGTCTTTCGGTGTGTGTGGATTTTCCGCCTGACATTACTTATTTCGGTATTTGTCCGCCTTTGACGGCGAAGCGGTGGGGTCTGGGGGTCGTGAAGTGATTGGCCGGTGGCCGGTGGTCGATTCGGGCGATTCGGGCGATTCGGTTCGCGAACGCCTCCAGTGGGTGGGGGCGGAGGGTTCGGTGCGGGGAAGGGCGGCTGGGTAGGCTTGCCGGCGTGAACGAGCCATTGGTCGCCCGCATGCGCGAGTTCGGCACGACGATCTTCTCGGAGATGACGGCGCTCGCCGTGCGCACCGGGTCGATCAACCTGGGACAAGGCTTCCCCGACACCGACGGCCCCGCCTCCATGCTCGAACACGCCGTGACGGCGATCAGGGGAGGGCTGAACCAGTACCCTCCCGGCCCCGGGATGCCCGAGTTGCGGCAGGCCGTCGCCGAGCACCGCAAGCAGCACTACGGCCTGCTGTACGAGCCGGACGGCGAGATCCTGGTCACCGTCGGCGCCACCGAGGCGCTCGCGGCGTCGGTCCTCGCGCTGTGCGAGGCGGGTGACGAGGTCATCCTGTTCGAGCCGTACTACGACTCCTACGCCGCGGCCGTCGCGCTCTCCGGCGCGGTACGCCGGACGGTGGCCCTGCGCCCTGCGGGGGACAGGTTCACCTTCGACCCCGACGAACTGCGCGCGGCCGTGGGCCCGCGCACCCGGGCGATCCTCGTCAACTCCCCGCACAACCCCACCGGCACCGTCTTCACCCGCGACGAGCTGGCGCTGGTCGCCGCCGTCTGCCAGGAGCACGACCTCATCGCGATCACAGACGAGGTCTACGAGCACCTGACCTTCGACGGCGTGGAACACGTGCCGATGGCCACGCTCCCGGGCATGCGCGAGCGCACCGTCATGATCTCCTCGGCCGGCAAGACGTTCTCGGCGACGGGGTGGAAGATCGGCTGGGTGTGCGGTCCCCCGGAGCTGGTCGCGGCCGTCCAGTCGGTCAAGCAGTTCCTCACCTTCACCTCCGGCGCTCCGTGGCAGGTCGCGGTCGCCCACGCCCTGCGCGAAGAGCTCGGCTGGGTCGCCGGGGCGCGCGACGCGCTCGCCGCCAAGCGCGACCGGCTCATGGCGGGGCTGTCGGCGGCGGGCTTCGGCGTCTACCGGCCGGCAGGGACGTACTTCGTGCAGACCGACATCCGGCCGCTCGGCTTCACCGACGGGGCCGAGCTGGCCAGGCGGCTGCCCGAGCTGGCGGGCGTCGTCGCCGTCCCGACCCAGGTGTTCTACGACCACCCCGAGCTCGGCAGGCAATTCCTGCGCTTCGCCTTCTGCAAGAAGGACGAGATCATCGACGAGGCCGTCATGCGGCTGGCCCGCCTGGGACGGGCCGAGTAAAAAGCACTGACACCCGGTGTAAATGGTCATACACTCACCGTGTCCAAGCGTGACGCCGACACCGGATGCGTACCGTGGAGGTATTGGCCATGACGCTCAGCCTCAGTGAGGAGCAGACCGAGGCCCTGCGCCGGCGCGCGGAGAAGGAGGGGCGCAGCCTCCAGCAGGTCGTGCAGTCGGCCGTCGAGGAGTACATCGCCCGGCACGACGCCGACGAGGAGGTCCGCCGCCTGGGCCTCGCGGCGGCGAGCCGCTGGCGTTCGGTCCTCGACCGGCTCGCCGAATGACCGGCCACACCCCACCGGCGCGCGGGTGACGCGCTACCTGACCATGGAGCAGGTGGTGGATCTGGCACGGGTGACGCTCGGTGCTCCGCCTCGCCTGCGTGACATCGGGCTGCTCGACTCGGCCGTGCACCGGCCGCAGGCGTCCATGTTCGGCCACGAGGCCTACTCGCACGTGCTGGTCAAGGCGGCGGCACTGCTGCACTCGCTGGCCGTCCACCATCCCTTCGAGCGTGGCGCGCGGCAGGTGGCCTGGGTCTGCACCGTGGTGTTCCTCGCCTGCAACGGCGTCGAGGTGGACAGCGATGACGACGCGGTCCACGACCTGGTCACCTCCGTGGCCTCCGGCGCGTTCACCGAGGTGGACGAGATCGCCCAGGTCCTGTGGGGGTTCGCCGTACCGGTGTGAGCCGCGGCGCGCTCCAAGGTCGAGGGCTCACGGGAGCGGCCTGGTCAGCCTCGCCGGCGACCGGTGATCTTGCTCAGCGCGTACGCCACGTTGACCGCGGCGATGAGCGCGAACATCAGGAGAAGGGCGGGGCCGGGCGACGGGACGCGGGCCACGATCGCGGTCAGCGGGATCGACATGGCCAGCGACCCCAGGCCGAGGGACATCTGTGCCCAGTCGGGCCCCTGACGCCTGGCCGGGGCCGAGGCGAGCCGCGCGTCGATCACCGCGTTGACGCGGTCGACGAGCGACTCGGCGAGCTCGAGTTCGTACTGTGGGCCGAGCTCGCGGCGGGCGGCCATGGCGGCGGCGACTTCGTCGCGCTCGAATCTCTGGGACTCCACGGCCCGATTCTGCCTTGTACGTCGGGCTCGTGGTGAAATCCGGCACAACGAATGCGCGGCATTCGCGTACGAGACTCGCGACCCCGATCCCGCCGGCGGTTCGACAAGATCCGGTCCCGCTCCGCGAGCAGGCGGGTGGTCCGAGGGTCGCTGCCCACCCAGGTCGTTCACCACGGACAGAGGCGAAGGAACACAAGACCCTCGGAACGCGTGAGGTCCGGGAGCGGAAGCGGCACCAGGGAAGAGCGGGCGCCGCGGCCCCCGGATGTTCGCCCCCGGTGCCCCGGATCGAATCGGTGCCTCGCTGTCAGGCGACCGGTCGCCCCCACCGGGAGGCGCTCACCTCCATCCTCGCTGACAGCCGAGGTACGGCCGTCCTCGCTGTCAGCCGAGGTCGGCGATGGCGGCCACGGGGCCGCCGCCCGAAGGGCCCTGGTGGACGGCGGCGACGGACACGAAGACGGCCGGGTCGCCGGTGACACTGGCCGCGACGCCGCCGACGGTGGCCTTGATCTGCCGGTGCCAGTGCACGTCGGAGTCGTCGAGCATGATGTTCCTGCGTCCGCGCACCCGGCCACTGGGGTCGGCCTCGCACTTCATGAACACGTTGACGAGCCGGTCGCCGAGGTCGCTCGGGTGCGGCCGGTCGGGCAGGTCGATGCCGCTGCCACGGATCGCCTCCCAGATCCCGTCGGCGTCGAGCGCGTCCTTCATCACGCTGTGCCCGATGCGGTAGCGCCCGCCGATCCCGCGCACGTTGCCGACGACGACGATCTGGGCGCGGTCGAGTTCGACGCCGGAGGAGCACGAGGCGACGCTGGAGTACAGCGAGAGGTCCTTGTGGATCTGCCCGGCCTTGGGCATCTCGATCTCGCCGAGGGCGACGGCGATGCCGAGGGCGGTCGTGGAGTTGGAGATGTCCATGGAGGGGCCGGTGTCCTCGATCACGACCTCCTGGCCGCGCGACTTGGCCTCGGTGATCGTGGCGAGGGTGAGCAGCGGGGTCTTGGTCTGCACGTAGTGGACGTCGGCCGGATCCTCGATGCCCGCGATCTTCATGGCCTCGCGCACGCCGGCGGCGACCTTCTCCACCATCGCCGGGCGGCCGATGTCCTCGGGGAGGATGACCTCGCTCATGGCCACGCCGACGGAGACGCGCGGCTCGTCCGACGGCTCCACCGTGGACGGGTCGATCGACGCGAAGATCGTGGCGTGCGGGCTGAGCACCCCGTCGGTGCCGCCGGACCACACCAGGGGCACCTGCGCGACCTCCTCCGGAGTCCGGGTGCCCTTGGCGATCAGCACCTCGCGGAACGCGCGGTCGGCCAGGATGCGGGTGTAGTCGTTGACGCCGCCGTTCCCCTCGGTCTTGCCGATCACGGCGAGCACCCGGTCGGCGTCGATCACCCCGTCGTCGATGAGCCTCTCCAGCCCGGAGGCATCGGTGACGCTCTCGATGGCGACCTTGCGCACCTCGATCGGATCCGGCATATCTCCTACCCTTCGGTCGTTCGCTCCGCTACGTCGGTCCATCTTCCCCACCGGCCGCGGCGTCGACCGGTCCGGCTCACCGGCCGACCACCGTGCCGGCGGCGCCGTTCAGCGCCTCGCCGAGGTGCTCCAGGGAGGTGATCACGGACCGGCCGCCGGCTTCGGCGAACCGTAGCGCGGCCTCCACCTTGGGTCCCATGCTGCCGCTCGCGAAGTGCCCCGCCGCCTGCAACTCGCGCAGCTCGGCGACGGTGGTGCGGCCGATGGGGCGGGCTTGGCCGGTTCCGTACCCCACGACGGCGGCGGGCACGTCGGTGGCCACGACCAGCACGGTCGCCCGAACGGCGCCCGCGAGCACCGCGGCGGCCGCGTCCTTGTCGACGACGGCCTCGACGCCTTTGAGCGAGCCGTCGGCCTGACGGGCGACGGGCACCCCGCCGCCTCCGGCGACCACGACGGTGTACCCGGCGTCCATCAGGGCCAGGGCGGCGGGCGCGTCGAGGATCTCCAGCGGTTCCGGCGAGGCCACGACGCGCCGGAAGCCCCTGCCGGGGAACGCGCGCCAGGTCTGCCCGAACTGCTCGAACCTGCGCGCCTCGGCCTCGGTGAAGTACCTGCCGATCGGCTTGACGGGCGCGGCGAACGCGGGGTCGGCGAGGTCGACCAGGGTCCGGGACACCACGACGGCCGCCGGGTGGCCCAGGGCGTTGAGGATGAGCACCCCGATCGTGGCCTGGGTCTGCGCGCCGCACCAGTCGAGCGGGACGGGGGGCACGACCTCGGCGGCGAGCTGGTTCTTCAGCAGCAGGTTGCCGACCTGGGGGCCGTTGCCGTGGGTCAGGACGACCTGGTGGCCGCCGGCGATGAGCGCGGACACCTGCGCCATGGCCCGCTCGATGGCCCGGCGCTGGTCGAGCGGGGAGGCGCTGCCGTCGGGCGCGGTCATCGCGTTGCCGCCGAGAGCGATCAGGACGCGTTCACCCACAGCCCGAAGCTATCGAGAGCAGTACGTTCCCCTCATTGGCGACATCTGCCCACGAAGAGCCGTCCCTTCGGATACATCCGCCGATTCAGCCGCCCTGTGGCCGCGTACCGGGGAGGGGAGAGGGGGTGGGTAGGCTCGTGAGTCGTGCCGAGCATTCCGCAGCCCCTGGTCCCCGACGACGACGGCGGCGCAGACGCGTCCGTGACGGCGGCGCTGGCCGCCTTCGCCGCGGGCACGGGGGACGCGGCCGCGGTGGCGTCCGCGCTGAGCAGTGCGCGCCTGCTGGTCCCGGTGGTCGCGCTTCTGACGCGGGCCGAGGTCGGCGAACACGGGCTCAAGCAGGAGAAAGAGAGCGAGATGGCGCTGCCGGTGCTGGTCGGCGCCGACGGCAGGAAGGCCGTCCCCGCCTTCACCGGCGTCGCGTCGCTCCAGTTGTGGCGCGCCGACGCCCGGCCCATCCAGGCGGCGACGCCCCAGGTCTGCCGGGCCGCGCTGAGCGAGGACGCCGCCGCCGTGATGGTCGACGTCGCGGGCCCGGTGCCGTTCGCGATCGAGGGCGGCCTGCTGCACGCCTTGGCGTCCATCGGCCGGATGCCGGCGGGGGACGACGCTTTGGAACCGATGCTGCGAGAGCTGTCCCGGCACGCCGAGGTGACGGTGGCCCGCGTCCCCGAGCGCAGACGCGGCCTGCTCACCCGCCTGCGCCGACACGCGAAATGACCGCTGTTTCCCGGGAGAGGCGACCGCCGGGGCACTAAGGTCGGCGGGTGAGCCTCATCGTCGCCGAGGCCGCGCTCGCGGGTCTGCTCGCCGGAGCCTACGTCCGCGTCCTGGCCGGCGCTTTCACCCCTGCCGCCACCCGACCTGACGACGAGTCCCGCTTTCACGACGAGTTCGGACCTGACGACCAGGCCGGACCTGACGACGAGTCCCGACCTGACGACCGCACCGCGCCTCAGGATCAGGCAGGGTCCCAGGATCAGGCCGGGTACCAGGGGCCGGGGCGTGGGGTGTATTGGGCGGAGGGGCGGGAGGCGTTCCGGCGGGTGGTGCGGGCCGCGCCCGTGCCCGCGTGGCCGCCGGTGGTCGAGGCGGCGGTGGCGGCCGTGGTCGGGCTGGTCGTGTGGCGGCTGGAGGGCGATGGCCGGGTCGCCGCCTGGTTGTACCTGGCTTTGGTGGGCTGCGCGCTCGCGGTGATCGACTGGCGGACCCAGCGGCTGCCAGACGTGCTGACCCTGCCCTCGTACCCGATCGTCGCCGCACTGCTGGTCCCCACGGGACGGCTGGGGGACGCGCTGCTCGGCGGCCTCGCCCTGGCCGGCGCCTACGCCGTGCTGTGGTTCGCCCGCCCGGCCTCGCTCGGGCTGGGCGATGTGAAGCTCGCGGGCCTCGCCGGGATGCTCACCGGCGCCCTCGGCTGGGACGCCTGGCTCGCGGGCGCGATCGCCGGGCAGTTCCTCGGGGCCCTGTACGCCGTCGGCCTGCTCGCGACCCGCCGCGGCACGCTGAAGAGCCAGTTCCCCCTGGGGCCGTTCATCCTGCTCGGCACCCTCACCGCCCTGCTGGTCTCACCGTCCCCCTGACCGGCGCGTGACCCATGGTGGACGGTGGGTGCGGCGTGCCTGGTCCCGCCGTTCCGTGAGCGGCGCGTGATCACATGGTGGACGGCGGGGTGAGGGCAGTGGGCCGTGCATGGAAGACTTGTCATCATGTTGCGCTGGTTGACCGCAGGTGAGTCCCACGGCCCTGAACTCGTCGCGATCCTGGAAGGGATGCCCGCCGGAGTGGCGGTCACGACCGCCGACGTCGAGCAGGCCCTGGCGCGGCGCCGCCTCGGGTACGGCCGCGGCGCGCGCATGAAGTTCGAGCAGGACGAGGTGACCATCGTCGGCGGCCTGCGCCACGGCCGCACGCTCGGCAGCCCCGTGGCGATCAGGGTCGGCAACAGCGAGTGGCCCAAGTGGGAGACGGTGATGGCGGCCGATCCGGTCGATCCCGACCTGCTGGCCGCCCAAGCCCGCAACGCGCCGCTGTCGCGCCCGCGCCCCGGGCACGCCGATCTGTCGGGCATGCAGAAGTACGGCTTCGACGACGCCCGTCCCATCCTCGACCGGGCCAGCGCCCGCGAGACGGCCGCCCGGGTGGCCCTCGGCCAGGTCGCCCGCAACTTCCTCAAGCAGGCGCTCGGCGTCGACATCGTCAGCCACGTGGTGTCCATCGGCACGGCCGACGCGCCGGACGGCATGATCCCCATGCCCGGCGATCTGGCCGCCGTGGACGAAAGTCCGGTGCGCTGCCTGGACGCCGAGGCCGGCGCGGCGATGATCGCCGAGATCGACACGGCCAAGAGGGACGGCGACACGCTCGGCGGGGTCGTCGAGGTGATCGCGTACGGGCTGCCGCCCGGGCTCGGCAGCTACGTTCACTGGGACCGCCGCCTGGACTCGCGCCTGGCCGGGGCGCTCATGGGCATCCAGGCCATCAAGGGGGTGGCGGTCGGGGACGGCTTCGCGACCGCGCGCCGCCGGGGCTCGCAGGCCCACGACGAGATCGAGAACACCGCCGAGGGCGTGCGCCGCATCACCAACCGGGCGGGCGGCGTCGAGGGCGGCATGACCAACGGCGAGCCGCTGCGGGTGCGCGCCGCCATGAAGCCGATCTCCACGGTGCCCCGCGCGCTGTCGACGGTGGACGTGCGCACCGGCGAGGCCGCCAAGGCCATCAACCAGCGGTCCGACGTGTGCGCGGTCCCCGCCGCCGGTATCGTCGCTGAGGCGATGGTCGCGCTGGTGCTCGCCGACGCGGCCGTCGAGAAGTTCGGTGGCGACTCCGTGGAGGAGGTCGCCCGCAACCTTTCCGGCTACCTGTCGTCGATGGTGATCAAGTGACCTCTCCCAGAGCTGTGCTCATCGGCCCGCCCGGGTCGGGCAAGTCCACCATCGGCCGCCTGCTGGCCGGCCGCCTGGGCGCCGGCTTCCGCGACACCGACGAGGACGTCGAGGCCGTGGCCGGCAAGCCCGTCTCCGACGTCTTCGTCGAGGACGGCGAGGAGCGGTTCCGCGAGCTGGAGGCCGAGGCCGTGCGCCGGGCCCTCGCCGAGCACGACGGCGTGCTGTCGCTCGGCGGCGGCGCCATCCTGCGCGAGGCGACCCGGGAGCTCCTGGCGGGGCACCCCGTGGTCTACCTGCAGGTCGGCCTGGCCGACGCCGTCCAGCGCGTCGGCCTGGCGCAGGCCCGCCCGCTGCTGGTGCTCAACCCGCGCAGTCAGCTCAAGCGGCTGATGGAGGAACGCCGCCCGGTCTACGAGCGGCTCGCCTCGCTCATCGTGGCCACCGACGGCCGCACACCCGAAGAGATCACCGACGAGATCGTCAAGGGGCTGCCGGCATGACGAGCACCCGCATCACGGTCAAGGGCGAGCGCCCTTACGAGGTGGTCGTCGGCACGGGCGTGCTCGCCGAGCTGCCCGGCCTGCTGGGCGACGGCGTCGGCACGGTCGCGGTGGTGCATCCGGCCGGCCTTCCCGAGATCGCCCGCCCGGTCTGCGGCGCCCTGTCCACGGCCGGGCACACGGTCGTGCCGCTGCCCGTCCCCGACGGCGAGCGCGCCAAGTCGGTCGACGTGGCCGCCGAGCTGTGGTCGGCGTTCGGCCGGCACGGGATCACCCGCACGGACGCCGTCGTCGGTGTCGGCGGAGGGGCGACCACCGACCTGGCCGGGTTCGTCGCGGCCACCTGGCTGCGCGGCGTCAAGGTCGTGCAAATGCCCACCACCCTGCTCGGCATGGTGGACGCCGCGGTGGGCGGCAAGACCGGCATCAACACTCCCGAGGGCAAGAACCTCGTCGGCTCCTTCCACCCGCCGGCCGGGGTGCTGTGCGATCTGGCGACGCTGGTGTCGGTGCCCCGGGAGGACTACGTCGCCGGTCTCGCCGAGATCATCAAGGGCGGCTTCATCGCCGACCCTGAGATCCTGCTGCTGGTCGAGGACGACCCCGAGGGCGCGCGGACGCCCGAGGGCCGGCACACCCGCGAGCTGATCGAGCGCAAGGTGCAGGTCAAGGCGGACGTCGTGGGAGCCGACCTGCGCGAGTCGGGCGTGCGCGAGATCCTCAACTACGGCCACACGCTGGCCCACGCCATCGAACGCGTCGAGGACTACCGCATGCGGCACGGCGAGGCCGTGTCCATCGGCATGGTCTACGCCGCCGAGCTGTCGCGGCTGGCCGGGCACGCGCCCGCGGGGCTGGTCGAGCGCACCCGCTCGATCCTCGCCTCGGTGGGGCTGCCCACGGCCTACCGCTCAGAGGTGTGGTCCCAGCTGCGCGACCACATGCGGGTCGACAAGAAGAACCGCGGGGCCCGGCAGCGCTTCGTGATCCTGGACGAGGTGGCCGAGGTCACCCGCCTGGAGGATCCTTCGGAGGAGCTGCTGGAGGCCGCGTTCCGCGAGATCGCGCGATGACGGCGGGCACGCGGACGACACGCTCGCAGCGTCGCTCGGCCAAGGACGGCGGGGTCCGCGGGGAGCGTGCCGAGCTCGGCGGCGGCGTTGACGGGTACGAGCAGGCGGCGAAGGTGAGATGAGAACGGTCTTCGTGTTCAACGGTCCCAATCTGTCGCGTCTCGGCACGCGCGAGCCGGAGGTGTACGGGGCGGACACCTTCGCCGACCTCGAGGCGCTGTGCCGCCAGACCGGCAGGGAGCTCGGGCTGTCGGTCGACGTCCGGCAGACCAACGACGAGGCCGAGCTGGTCTCCTGGCTCCACGAGGCCGCCGACGGCGCGATCCCCGTGGTGCTGAACCCCGCCGCCTTCACCCACTACTCCTACGCTCTGCGCGACGCCATCGCCCAGCGCACCGCCCCGCTGGTCGAGGTGCACATCACCAACCCGGCCACCCGCGAGGAGTTCCGGCACACCTCGGTCGTCGCCGGGGTGGCCACGGGCACGATCGCCGGGTTCGGGCTTCGCTCCTACGAGCTGGCCCTGCGCGCCATCGCGGAGGACGCACGGTGACGACGGAACTCCACCCGTCCGGCAGCCCGTACACCTCGTACGCGGCGATCGGCGACAGCTTCACCGAAGGGCTCAACGACCCCGGCGCCGACGGGCACTTCCGGGGCTGGGCCGACCGCGTGGCCGAGCGGCTCGCCGCGCTGCGGCCCGACTTCCGGTACGCCAACCTCGCCGTGCGGGGCAGGCTGCTGGACCAGATCGTCGAGCAGCAGGTGCCGGCCGCCATCGAGCTGAAGCCCGACCTGGTCAGCCTGTGCGCGGGCGGCAACGACCTGCTGCGGCCGGGCGCCGACCCCGACCGCATGGCCAAGACCCTCGCGCGGGCCGTCCGCGACCTGCGCGGCGCCGGCGCCGATGTCGTGCTGTTCACCGGCGTGGACCCGCGCGACACGCCGCTGATGCGCCAGGTGCGCGGCCGGTGCGCGGTCTTCTACCTGCACGTCCGGTCCATCGCCGACCTGTACGGCTGTCACCTGGTCGACCAGTGGTCGATGCAGGCGCTGCGCGACTGGCGGGCCTGGAGCGAGGACCGCCTGCACATGAACGCCGAGGGCCACCGCTTCGTCGCCGCGAAGGTCTGCGAGGTTCTGGGGGTGCCGTCGCAGGACGACTGGCGCCACATCTGGCCGCCCCGCGAGCAGGTCGACCGCAGGGCCAAGCTGCGCGAGGACCGGCTCTGGGTCCGCGAGCACCTGCTCCCGTGGGTAGGCCGCCGCCTGCGCGGCACCTCCTCGGGCGACACCGTCACCCCCAAGCGTCCGGACCTCGAACCGTACGCCTGACGGCGAAAGGCACGCATCCCGCCCGTTCCCACGTCGGGCGCCGCAGGAGGGCGCCGGGGTCGTCGTTGGGTGGGTGGTGGCGGGGTCTATGACGGGGTGGTGGTGAGGCGGCGGAGGGCGGCGCGGACCTTCTGGGGGTCGGTGGTGGCCCAGAACGGCGGCAGCGAGTCGCGCAGGAAGCCGGCGTAGCGGGCGGTCGCGAGGCGGGGGTCGAGCACGGCCACCACGCCCTTGTCGTCCTGGCCGCGCAGCAGCCGCCCCGCTCCCTGGGCCAGCAGCAGGGCCGCGTGGGTGGCGGCGACGGCCATGAACCCGTTGCCGCCGCGTGCGGCCACGTGCCGCTGGCGGGCCGAGGCCAGCGGGTCGTCCGGCCGGGGGAACGGGACGCGGTCGATGATCACCAGGCTCAGCGAGGGGCCGGGCACGTCGACCCCCTGCCACAGTGACAGGGTGCCGAACAGGCAGGTGGCCGGGTCCTCGGCGAACTGCTTGACCAGCAGGGAGGTCGAGTCGTCGCCCTGGCACAGCAGCGGCACGCCGAGCCGTTCGCGCAGCGCCTCGGTGGCGGCCTTGGCGGCCCGCATGGAGGAGAAAAGGCCGAGCGTGCGCCCGCCCGCGGCCTCGATCAGCTCGGCGATCTCGTCGAGGTACTCCTTGGGCAGACCGTCACGGCCCGGCTGGGGCAGGTGCCGGGCGATGTAGAGGATGCCGCTGCGGGCGTGGTCGAACGGCGACCCGACGTCCAGGCCGGTCCACGCCTTGCGCTTCGGCCCTTCGCCCTGGCCTGGCGCGCCCTCCTGGCCGGGCTCTCGGGTCTGCCCTGGGGCGCCCTGCCCGCCGGGGCCTTGCTCGGCCGTCTCGGAGGACTGCTGGCGCTCGGCGGCCGATCGCGCCGGACCGCTCTCGGCCGTGGGCGCCGGCCGCAGATCCTCCTCGCCGGCGGGACGGTCGGGGGCGGCGGCCGGGCGGGCGGGACCGAGGCCCCATTGGCGGGCCATGCCGTCGAAGGTGCCGCCGAGGGCGAGCGTGGCGCTGGTGAGGATGACGGTGCGGTCGGCGAACAGCTTGTCGCGGAGCATCCCGCCGACGCTGAGCGGCGCGACCTTGAGCACGGCGGGACGGCGCTCGGTGGCGCCCTCCAGCCACACGACCTCGGCGCGGTCGACCTCGGAGTCGCCGCCGAAGGCGTCCAGGATGCGCACGGCCGTGTCGTGCACGTCGTCCAGCGCGGTGAAGGCCGCCTTGCGCTGCCCGGCCGTCTCGGGATCGTCCTTGTCGCGCCCGCCGCCCCAGCCGTCCCCGCCGCGCGACCCCATGGCGGTGAGGCACGCGAACGCGGCGTCCCGCAGGACCGACAGCGTCACGCCGAGGACCTGCGGGAGCTGGTCCAGCCGTCCCGGCGGCGCGGCGCCGAGCAGCGCCTTGAGATCTTCACCCGCCTCCTGGAGGCGGTCGGCGACGCCCTGCTCGATGAGCCGCCCGACGCGGCGCACGGTCGCCGAGACCGTGACGTCGGACAGCTCGTCGGTGACGACGCTCGTGACCCGGTCGACCAGCTCGTGGGCCTCGTCCACCACGACGACGTCGTGGTCGGGCAGGACGGCGAACTCCTCCATGGCGTCGATCGCCAGCAGCGCGTGGTTGGTGACCACGACGTCGACCTGGCCCGCGCGCTCTCTGGCCTGCTCGGCGAAGCACTCGGCGCCGCTCGGGCAGCGCTGCGCGCCCAGGCACTCCTTGGCGCTGACGGAGAACTGCCGCCACGCCTGCTCGTTGACCCCGGGCACCAGCTCGTCGCGGTCGCCGGTCTCGGTCTCCTCGGCCCACTCCTGGATGCGCTGGACCATGCGGCCGGTGGCGCTGACCTCGCGCGGGTCGAAGAGCTGGTCGCCCTCGTCGTCCGGCCAGGCGGCGGTCAGCTTGTAGCGGCAGAGATAGTTTCTTCTGCCCTTGAGGATGGCGAACTGTGGCTCATGGGGCAGATGGTCGGCGAGTGAAGCGGCGAGCCGGGGCAGGTCGCGGTCCACGAGCTGGCGCTGGAGGGCGATGGTGGCGGTGGAGACGACGACGGCGCTGTCGGACTCGATGGCGTGCCTGACCGCCGGCACGAGGTAGGCGAGGGACTTGCCCGTACCGGTGCCCGCCTGCACCGCGACGTGCTCGTCATGCTCGATGGCGTGCCGGACGGCCTCCGCCATGGCGACCTGGCCAGGCCGTTCGGCGCCTCCGACGCCCGTGACCGCGGCCCGCAGGAGCTCGCCCACGGGCGGCAGGTCTTCCTCCTCCTCGAAGTCCTCGAGGTCCTCGAAGTCCTCCTCCGAGTCCTCGGAGTTCTCGAACTCCTCCCCGGAGTCGCCCGCGCCGGACTCAGGGTGCCCGCCGTACCCGGCGTTGTGTCCGTCCAGGTCGTCCCCGTCGTCCCCGCCGGTGCCGTCCACCCCGGAGGCGGCGGCGTCGCGGGCGTGGCCGGTCGTGCGGCCGGGGGCGTGGCCGGTGACGTCGTCGGGGACGCCTTCGAGGGCGCTGAGGGAGTCGTCGAGCACGGCATGCAACGCTACCGGCCCCACGGGGGTCGCCGTGCCCGGAGCGCTCAGCCGACCCGCGGCGCGTTCCGGGTCCATCTCGGCATTCCGGAACCCCGGTCGCGGACGGCGTGGCAGACTGGCGGGGCCGGGTCTCGGGGGGTCAAGGGCGATCCGCCGTTCGCCTGCCCGCTTCTGGGGCCAGTGTGCGAGCTGTGACCAACGGGGTCTGCCATGACGGCGACATGTACGGTTCGGTAGGGTTTCTTGAGGTTGAGTGGACGAATAAAGGCTGGTTAAAGCACGATGTCTGCCATGTCGGAAGTTGTCCCACTGCCGTCGTTCGGTGAGGTGTTCTTCGACGCCCGAGGCCAGGAGCGCGTGCTCCGGGTCACCTGGCACGACGGCACGCTCGTCCTCAGTCTCTGGCGGGGCGAGATGTGCACCGCCAGTTTCCGCATGCCGATGGAGGACGTCGGGCGTCTGCTGGACACGCTCGACGAGGGGTACGCAGAGGCGGGCGGCGAGTACGCCGAGGGGGAGGAGGACTACGGCGACGAGGCCGAGGACGCCGAGTACCCCCAGTACCCGGGCACCGGGCAGTACGCCAGGCCCGCAGGTGTGCCGGCCGAGGACGGCTACCCCGACGAGGACCACTACGCCGACGACCAGGCCTACCCCGACGAGCACGGCTACGCCGACCCCCACTCCTATCCGGACGGGCAGCCCGACCATGCCCAGGGCTACCCGCGTGAGGACGCCGCCGCCCCCGTGGGCTCCCTGGGCCCGAACGACGTGCTCGTGGCGCGCGGCGCGGCGCCCGTCCCGGACAAGCTCGTGGCCCCCCGTCCCCGCCGGGGCGCGGACGACACGCACGGCGGCCGCCGTCCCTCGAGGCCCGCGCCCCGGGCGGCCCGGCAGGCCGAGCGCACAGAGCACGCAGAGCACGCAGAGCACGCGCCGTACGCCCAGCGGGCGCCGCAGGCGGAGTACCCGACCCAGGGCCTGGACTACCCCGCCCAGGTCCCGCAGGGTGACCACCCGGCCCGCGGCGACCATCCGGACCGTCTGGCGGCCTCCGGCCACCCCGGCCACCCTGAGCACCCCGCTTACTCCGCGAGCCCTGAGTACCCCGCCGATCCCGGTCACTCCGCGAACCCCGGGTACCCGGCGAGCGCCGGCCACCCCGCCCGCCCCGAGTTCCCCGCTCGCCCCGAGTTCCCCGCCGGCCCTGATCTCCCGGCGGGTTCCGAGTACGCGGTGGGCCCCGAGTACGCCGCGCCGGACCTGGGGCCTCGGGCCGGCTACCGGCCCGAGGCCGGTCACCTGGCCTCCGCCGACCACCCCGTCCCCACCGGTCTCGCGCCGGGCGAGCTCCCGGGGCGGGGAGGCGGCCTGTCCGCGCGCCCTGAGCAGCCTTTCGGGACGGCCCTGCCCCAGGTGCCCCACCAGGCCGTGCCGTCCGTCCATCACCTCCCCGGGCCGGGGCCGAGCACGGGCCCCCAACCGGCCGCCTCGGAGTACGCCGCGCACCCCGACTACACGCCTCCCAACGGCTTCCCGCCCTACCAGGCCGACTACGTCCCGCCCGCGGGCGGCGCCCCGCGCGCCGAGTACGGCGCGCCCGCCGACCCGGCGGCGCGTGGCGACTTCGGCGCGCGCGGCGAGCACTCCGGCCCGCACGAGCACGCCGGCGGCGCCGGGCCGGACGGCCCGGCCGTCCAGGGCGGCCCCGCCCGCCGCGGCGCCGCGGCCGAGTACGGCGCGGGAACCGAGTATGGCGCCGGCACCGAGTACGGCACGCGAACCGACTACGGCGCGGGAGCCCAGTACGGCGCGGCGACCCAGTACGGGGCCGGCGCCGAGTACGGCGCGGGAACCGAGTACGGGGCCGGCACCCAGTACGGACGCGGCGCGGAGTACGGGCGGGGGACGGACTACGCCCGCGGCTCCGACCACACGGGCGCGGCGGAGTACGGTGCGGCGCCCTCGTCCGGCTACACCGCCTCCTCCGACTACCCCTCGGGTGCCGCTTCGCCCGACTACACCCCCGGTGCCGGCTATGGGGCCGCGCCCGAGTACGGCGTGACGGCCGAGTACGGCCGCCCGAACGGGTACGCCACTCCACCGCTGGACTACTCCGCGCCGCCGCCCGGCTACGGTTCCGCGGGCGAGTACCCGCCGCCCGCCGAGTACGGCGGGGCCCGTTACGGCGCGGGCGACCTGGACGCGGTGCCGCCGGAGAACCTCATCGTCAACGACTCCCTGCCGTTCGGCCAGGCGCCCGGCGGCCGGCCGGAGGGGCCCTACCGGGCCGAGGCGCCGGGCGGCGGCTACGGCGACAACCCGCACCTGTCCTCGCAGGCCGCCGTGGACCCCTCGGACCCACTGGGTCTCGGGGCCATGGGGCAGCGCCCGGCCGACTCCACCGACCCGGAACTGCCGCGCCCGTACGTGCAGGACAACATGTTCACCACCGGTGAGCGGGTGCGGCCCGACGGCCGGCCGCGCACCGACGAGCACGGCCGCCCCTACCCGCAGGAGACCGGCCGCGACTGGTAGGGATCCCGCGCGGCATATCCTTTGGGACGATGAACATTACGACGGCGCTTCAGCTCGTGCTGCTCCCCGCCGGCGCGCTGGGGGTCGCCGCCGTGGCCCGCTGGCGCGGCTGGCCCACGCCGCTGCTGCTGGTGCTCGCGGGGCTCATCGCCGGGCTGGTCACCTCCCAGTTCCGCGGCGTCCCCGAGTACCGCCTCGACCCCGACATCGTGCTGCTGGTCTTCCTGCCGCCGCTGCTGTACTCGGCCGCGCTGGACAGCTCCTAC
The DNA here is from genome assembly GCF_042665155.1 of Sphaerisporangium rhizosphaerae. Taxonomy (NCBI): domain Bacteria; kingdom Bacillati; phylum Actinomycetota; class Actinomycetes; order Streptosporangiales; family Streptosporangiaceae; genus Sphaerisporangium; species Sphaerisporangium rhizosphaerae. The sequence goes on from NZ_JBHTCG010000002.1 coordinate 467,073, forward strand.
CTGCGCCTTCGCGCCGTCCGGCGGCCGGTCGGGCTGCTGTCGGTCGGCCTGGTGCTGTTCACGGCGGCCGTGGTGGGCCTGCTCGTGCACGCCCTGATCCCCGGGATCCCTCTGGCGGCGGCGTTCGCGCTCGGGGCCATCGTCGCCCCGCCGGACGCCGTGGCGGCCGTCGCGGTGGGGCGCAGGCTCGGCCTGCCCCGCAAGGTCATCACCATCCTCGTCGGCGAGAGCCTGTTCAACGACGCCACCGCGCTGACGGCCTACCGCGTGGCGGTGGCCGCGGCGGTCGGCGTGGGCGTCAGCCCGCTCGCGGCCTTCGGGCAGTTCGCGTACGCGGCGGGCGTCGGGCTGGCCATCGGCCTGGTGCTGGCGTTCCTGGTCGGCAGGGTGTTCGGCCGGCTGCGCGACCCGCTGATCAGCAACACGATCTCGCTGCTGCTGCCGTTCGTGGCCTACCTCACCGCCGAGGCGGTGCACGCCTCGGGCGTGCTGTCGGTCGTGGTGGTCGGCATCCTGCTCGGCCACCGCATGAACCGCACCAGCTACGGCACGCGGCTGGTCTCGCACTCGATGTGGAAGGTGCTCGACTTCTTCCTGGAGATCGTGGTCTTCCTGCTCATCGGGCTGCAGCTCCCGCTCATCCTGCAGGGGCTGCGGGGGGAGAACCCCTGGCACGTCGCCGGGTACGCGGTCGCGGTCTTCGCCGCGGTGGTCGTCGCCCGCGTCGTCTGGGTCGTCCCCAGCACCTACCTGCCCCGCGTGCTGTTCCGCAAGATCCGCGAACGGGAGCAGCGGCCGCCCGCCTCGTCGGTGGCGGTGATCGGCTGGGCGGGCATGCGCGGCGTGGTGTCGCTGGCCGCGGCCTTCGCCCTGCCGGCCGACTTCCCGGCCCGCGACATGGTGCTGTTCCTGACGTTCGTCGTCGTCATCGCCACCCTGCTGGTGCAGGGCCTGTCGTTCCCCCTGCTGATCAGGAAGCTCGGCGTCTCCAGCGAGCAGGAGGTCTACCGGGACAACCTGACCGAGGCCGCTGCCCAGCAGGCGGCGGCCGGCGCGGCGCTGGCCCGGCTGGACGAGCTGACCAAGGAAGGCGTGCTGGAGACCCACGCGGACGTCGTCGACCGCCTGCGCGTGCAGGCCGAGCGCCGGGCGATGGGCGCCTGGGAACGCCTGGGCGGCGGCGTCGGCCCCGAGGGCGAGGAGACGCCGAGCTCCCTGTACCGCCGGCTGCGCCGCGAGATGCTGGCGGCGGAGCGGTCGGTGCTGGTGCGCATGCGCGACGAGCGCCGCATCGACGACGAGGTGCTGCGCCGGGTCACCATGGAGCTCGACTACGAGGAGGCCACCCTGGCGCGCGACTGACCGCGCCCCCCGACGCCCGCGGGCGGCTCACCCGCCCGTCCGCGCCCATTCGCGCCCGGCCCTCGCCGGGTCTGCCACGGTGCCCGGCTATCGGGCCAGGTGTGACATGCCCACCGTCTCGTGGACGAAGCACCACAGCCATTCCTCGCCGTCCTGGAAGGACCGCATCACCGGGTGACCGGTCTGCTCGAAATGCCGGGTCGCGTGACGGCCGGGCGAGGAGTCGCAGCAGCCGACGTGGCCGCATTCGACGCACTTACGCAGGTGGACGTAGCGCCGGCCCTCGGCCAGGCACTCCTCGCACCCGTCGGGCGTGCGCGGCTCCGCCTCAGCCCTGATCGTCATGTCTTCACAGTGACCCATTCGACCCCCCTATGGGTAGCGATGTTAGTGCAGGTGGCCGGGCGCGGCGGTCCGCGGCGGGCGCCACATGCCGATGCGCGTCGCGACGCCCGCGGAGGCGTGCACCAGCGGTTCCTCGCCCGAGTCGGGGAGCCCCGCGGCGCGCACGAGGTCCTGGCGCAGGTGGCGGAGCCGCGCGTGACGCAGCGGCCAGGGAGGGTGCTCGACCTCCGCGTGGACCAGCCGGCCGGCGACGACGCTGAACAGCCGGTAGCGGTCGGTGAGGAAGCTCACCCGCTCGTCCCGCTCCTCCGGGGTAAGGGGCGCGCCGAGTTCGACGTCCGCGTCGCCCCGGGCGGCGGCGGGGCCGGGCCAGCGGCGGCGGCAGCGGTACCGGTAGAGGCCGTCTTCCACGCGCACGGCCATGCGCGACCAGTAGTAGGGGAGCCAGAACCCGGCCCGGGCGGCGAGCACGGCCGGCAGCCGCCCGGCGTCCAGCGAGAGGAACCACAGCCCCCGGCGCCCGTCGCCGTCCCGGACGTAGGTGCGGACGTTGGTCTCGGGGAAGCGCGACAGCCACGGCAGCGCCGGCACGGCGGGGGGCCGCACCCCCTCCATGAGGAAGGGCACCAGGCCGACGTAGGCCGCCTCGTCGAAGGTCTCGACGGTGAGGCCCGCGGGGAGCAGGCGCTGCACCGTGGCGGGCGGGTAGCGCCAGTGGATGAACGTCAGGGCGGTCCACCGCTGGTGCATCACCGGCAGGGAGACCTTCGGTGACCAGGTCGTGCGCATGGCCTGCTCCTACCCGGTGCGGCGGTTCCATGCCCAGGACCGGGCCTGGTGCTCTGACCGCCGATGGGGGTGCCGCCGGTGGCTCCCGAGCCGGCCGCCTTCTTCACGGCGGGCCGGATCCGACCTTTCCGAAAAGCGCGCGCGTCCGGTTCCGGGGAGTTGGATAGGGTCCAATTCATGCGACTCATCCCCCTCGCCGCAGCGACCGCGACCGGATTCCTCCTGCTCACCACGGGATGCAGCACCGTCGACAAGGCACAGGCGTGCATCGAGGCCAACAAGGTCATCGCCGAGACCGGCTCGAAGATCACCAGCCTGGCCAACGACCCGAAGGCGATGGACAAGGCTCTGGAGGACGGGGCCGCGAAGTTGCAGGACGTGGCCGACAAGGCCGGGAACACCACGCTGAACCAGGCGCTGGGCGACCTGGCCGACCGGTTCAAGGACCTCAACATCAAGGACGCCAACGACGCGGTGGACGCCGCCCAGAAGGTGGCGACCGACACCGCCTCGACGCTCAAGGCGATCGCCGAGGAGTGCACCTGACGAGCGGCCAAAACCCGAGATCTCTAGGGGGAATGGCGCTGAATTAGCCTTTCCTCATGTCTGTCGAGGGGAAGGAGCCGGACCCCCGGTTCACGCTGGCCAACGAGCGGACGTTCCTCACCTGGCTCAGCACGTCGCTGGCGCTGAGCGCCGGCGGCGTGGCCATGGCGGCCCTGCCGCGGGACGTCTTCGTGCCGTGGGTCCGCACGTCGCTCGCCGTCGTGCTGGTGCTGCTGTCGGCGCTCGCGGCGGTCCTGTCCTACCCCCGGTGGCGCAACGTGCAGCGGGCGCTGCGTCATGAGCAGCCGCTCCCGCCGCTCGCCTTGGCCCCGCTGTTCGGCTACGGTGTCGCGGCGGTGGCCGTCCTCGCGCTGATCCTCATCCTGCTCGCCGGATGACCGATGCCAGGTGACCGTTGCCGGGTGACCGATGATGACGACCCGGGCGACCGGGGTGATCCCGAGTACCGGGAGGGCCCCGACGACAGAGGAGCCCCGGACGACAGGGGAAACCCGGACGACAGAGGGAACCCGGACGACCATGGTGACCCGGTGACCTGGCCCGGACCGCGGGAGCGGCCCGGCCTGCACAGCGAGCGGACGCTGCTGGCGTGGATCCGCACGGGCACCGCGCTGGCGGCCGGCGGGCTCGGCGCGGCGGGCGTCGCCGGCCGGCACACCGGGGACGGACGGGCCGCCGTCCCCTTCGTGCTGGCGGCGCTGTGCGGGGCTGTGCTGCTGGCCAGGACCCGCGTGCGGTACCGGCGCGTCGAGCGGGCCGCCACCGAGGGGCTGCCGCTCGACGCGGGCGCGGACGCCCTGCTGGCCTGGCTCGGCGTGCTCGCCGTGGTCTCCGGCGCCGTCGCCTTCGTCCTGGTCTCCGCCTGAGGACGGCGCCGGACGGCGGCCGGTCGCCTTGGCCGAGGGCGCGGTCGGTCGCCGGGGTCGAGGGCGCGGTCGGTCGCCGGAGCGGAGGGCGCGGTCAGTCGCCGGAGCCGAGGGTGATGGTCTCGGCGATCTCCTCGGCGCGCTCGGCCTCCTCGGCGGCGAAGCGCTCGGCGTCCAGGCGCTCGGCGACGTCCTCGTCCTGCTTCATCAGCGCGTCGAGGTTCTGCCCGGCCATCTCCAGCACGCCCATGTCGGCGTAGGCCTTCTGCAGGCGTTCGCTCCACAGCCCGATGTCCTTGACGCAGGGGACGATGCGGCTGAACAGCAGCGAGCGGAACAGCTGGAGGTACTGCGACTCGTCGGTGGCCCGCATGGCCTCCTCGACCTCGGCGGGGGACAGGCCCAGGTTCTCCCACTGCTCGACCCCGCGCAGGCGGTCGCGCATGAGGTAGCAGCCCTCGATGACGAAGTCCTCGCGCTCGCGCAGCTCGGCCTGCGACAGCTCCTTGTAGTAGTCGCGCAGGGCCATCCGGCCGAAGGCGACGTGCCGGGCCTCGTCCTGCATGACGTAGGCGAGGATCTGCTTGGGCAGCGGCTTGGTGGTCATGTCGCGCATCACGCCGAACGCGGCCAGCGCCAGCCCTTCGATGAGCACCTGCATGCCGAGGTAGGGCATGTCCCAGCGCGAGTCGCTGAGGGTGTCGTCCAGCAGGGACTTGAGGTACTTGTTGATCGGGTAGGCGATGCCGACCTTCTCCTGCAGGAACCGGGCGTAGGTCTCGGCGTGGCGGGCCTCGTCCATGGTCTGCGTGGCGGCGTAGAACTTGGAGTCCAGGTCGGGCACCGACTCGACGATGCGGGCCGAGCAGATCATCGCGCCCTGCTCGCCGTGCAGGAACTGGGAGAACTGCCAGGCGGCGCCGTGGCGGCGCACCTCTTTGCGCGTCTTGTCGTCCATACGGTGCCACAGCGGGGTGTCGTAGATGGCGATGGACTGGTCGGGGATCCCCAGCACGTTGTAGGGGTCGACCTCAAGGCCCCAGTCGATGCGCCTGACCGAGTCCCACTGCTTGTCCTTGCCCTTCTGGTACAGGGCGAGCATGCGGTCGCGGCCCTCGTCGTACTCCCAGGTGAACCGGGTGGACCCCTTCATCTCCACGTCCCAGGTGGAGAGTTCGGCGGGGATGGTGTAGAGCTCGTGGGTCGACACAGGGGCCTCCAGGGGGGCGTACACCGTACGTCTCTGGAGGGTGGCACGTACGCTGTACGTACGTCAATCGCCCCGGTAAGAATGCTCACATGCCGCCTCTCACCCGTCCCCGCATCGTCGCCGCCGCCATCGACCTGATCGAGCGGGAGGGCGCCGACGCCGTCTCGATGCGGCGCATCGCGGCCGATCTGGGCGTCGGCGCCATGTCCCTGTACAACCACGTCAGCAGCAAGGCGGCGCTCCTGGACGCCGTCGCCGAGTTCGTGCTGTCGCAGATCTCCTTCACCGACGATCCCGGGGACGCGTGGACCGAGCGGGTGCGGGTGCAGGCGCGCGCGGTCCGGCAGATCGCCCACGACTACCCGCGCTCCACCATGCTGGTGATGAGCCGCCCGGTCCGCTCGCCCGCCGGGCTGTTCCCCCTGGAGCGGGCGCTGGCGACGTTGCGCGAGGCCGGCTTCTCCGGCGAGGACGCCGTCAGGGTCGTGCGCACGTTCATCGCCTACCTCGTCGGCTCGCTGATGCGCGAGGTCGGCGTCACCCCGGCCTTCGCCCCGGTGCACGACTCTGAGGACGGGCACCTGGCCGAGGTGGACGCCACGCTGTTCCCCCAGGTGGGCGCCCTGGCGTCTCTGCTGGTCGCGCGCGACCACGAGGAGGCGTTCGAGTACGGGCTGGACCTGCTGATCAGGGCGATCGCCCTGCAACTCCAGGACTCGGCGCGTCTCCAGGGCCCGGCCGCCACGCGGCCGAAGGAGTCCACGGCCGCCAAGGAGGGAAGCGCCCGGGGGTGAGCCTCCCCGGGCGCGGAGTGCGCCCTTCCCCTGGGCACTCCCGTCGGCTCAGTACCAGTTGTGCGAGCGGAAATGACCCCAGGCGCCGCACGGTGAGCCGTACCGGCCCTTGATGTAGTTCAGGCCCCACCTGATCTGGGTGGCGGGGTTGACCCGCCAGTCGTGCCCGATGCCGACCATCTTGCGCCCCGGCAGCGCCTGCGGGATTCCGTAGGCCCCCGACGAGGGGTTCTGCGCCCGGTGGTTCCAGTTGCTCTCTCTGGTCCACAGGCTGTCCAGGCAGCGGAACTGGGTCACCGGCCAGGCCCGCTGGGTGAGCAGCCGGTAGGCGATCGCCTTGTTCCTGCCCTTGGGCGTCGTGGGCGCCCACGCGCGGATCTGTGGTCGCGCGGAGGTCAGCCAGGTCCCGCGGTGCACGACGGCGGCCTTGCGCGCCGTCCCGCTCGCGGCCCTCGCCCTGGCCGTCGTGGCGGCTCGCGCCGCTCCGGCCTTCTTGACCGCTCCCGCCTTCTTGGCGGCGCCGGCCGTCGTGGCGGCTGTGGCCGCCCGGCCCGCCATGGCCGTCCTGGCGACTGTGGCCGCCCTGCCCGCCTTGGCGGGCCGGGCCGCCTCGACGAGGCCGGTGGTGAGTCCCGCCCGGGTCCAGACCGGCACCCGGGGCCGGCTCAGGGTCCAAGCCGAGATCCCCGGCCAGGCGGTGGTGGTGTGCGACCGGGCGCCGTCCGGCGCCGCCGAGACCGGCTCGGCCGGTCCGGTGTCAGGAACGGCCCGCTCCGCCGCTCCGACTGTGGTGGAGCCGGGGGTCGCCTCCGACTCCGCGATGGCCTGGGCCGCTCCGGCCGTCCCGTTCAGGACGGTGGCGGCGATGACGGCCGCGACTGCGCCACGAAAAGCGCGGTTACTGTCCAACTCGGTCCTATTCGTCGGGTCGCGTGCGGCAGGCGGCCGCACGCGGCGGCCGCCGTCGTCCCCCGCCCATGGCTCGGGCGGCAGGACGTCCGCGTGGCCGTTCCGGAATCGGTTGAGACACACCTGGTGTCCCCGGAAGGCGCCGCGACGGGTTCTAGGGCGGTTTCTAGTAGCCGCCGCGCCCGCCGCCCGTGATCCGCGACACGCCTCGGACGGTTGTTTGCGATCGGCGCGGCAGATCTCTGCCGTCTCGCGGGGCCCGGTTGCCCCGTGCCGCGCCCGCCGTGATCCGCGGATGACGCGGAAATGCCGCACAGTTGAGGTTTCGGGCGACACCACCCGCGAATACCGGACTACCGCGACATCCCGCCCGGCGAGCCGCGTCCGCGGTGCATGCCGTTTTCCGGAAGGTTTCGTGGGATTGGCGGTGGTACGTGAGGGGGCGATGCCCGGAACATGACCCGGACGCCCGGCGGGTCAGCGGCGAGGGCCGCAGCTCGCGCGGACGATCAGCTCGGTGGGCAGGGTCACCGTGCGCGCGCGCCGGCCCTCGCGCAGGACCAGCTCGGCGGCGCGGTAGCCCATGTCCTGCGCGGGCTGGGAGATGACGGTGAGCGGGGGATGGCACAGCTCGGCCCACGGCACGTCGTCGAACATGATCAGCGACACGTCGCGCGGCACGCGCACGTCCAGCTCGCGCGCCGCCAGGACGGCCGCCTCGCCGAGCAGGTTGCCGCCCGCCACCAGTGCGGTGATGTCGGAGCGGTGCTGCAGCAGCCCGGCGGCGGCGGCGTAGGCGGAGTCGCGCGTCGCGTGGGCGTGCACGATCAGCTCCTCGTCGACGGGCACGGCCCGCGCGGCCAGCGCCTCGCGGAACGCGCGCACGCGCTGCGCCTGGCCGTGCCGGGCCAGCAGGGCGATGCGCCGGTGCCCGAGCCCGGCCAGGTACTCCACCGCCGTGCGCACGCCGGTGCGGTCGTCGGTGACCACCGAGGGGACGTGCTCGGCGCCCCGCACCGGGCGTTCGGCGAAGACCACGCCGAGCCCGGAGCGCAGGGCCGGCACCCACATCTCGCCGTCGCCGGAGGGAACGGCGATCACCCGGTCCAGGCCCTCCTCGATGAGCGTGCCGATGAGGTGGGCCTCGCGCTCGGGGTCGTCGCCGGTGGTGCCGATCATCACCGGCTCGCCCGCCGACCGGGCGCAGGACAGGACGCCGTCGGCCAGCCGTCCGTAGAAGACGTCGGTGATGTCGGGGACGAGCAGGCCGATGCCGCCCGTGCGGCGCCGGCGCAGGTTGCGCCCGAGCGCGCTCGGCCGGTAGTCGAGCCGTGCCGCGGCGGCCAGGACCTTCTCCCTGGTCTCGGCACTGGCCGACCCCGTGCCCGACAGCACCCGCGACACGGTGGCGACGCCCACCTCGGCCGCCTCGGCCACGTCCTTGATGGTCGTGCGACGCTGCCCGATCGGTCTCATGGAAACGATTCCATCATGAGTTCCACCGGCAAGCCAAGCCGGGGGGTCCATCCGAAGAGTGTGAGAAGCCACTATTCCGGAAGGGCTTGACAGAGATGTCCGGTTCCGGTGAGATTCATGAAAACGTATCCACATCCGGCGGCACCCCGGACGCACGAAGGACGGCCATGGCAAATATCGTTCTGCGCAACGTCGACAAGATCTACGCCGGCGGTGTCAAGGCCGTGAACGGCCTCAACCTCGAGATCCGCGACGGCGAGTTCATGGTCCTCGTCGGCCCGTCCGGTTGCGGCAAGTCCACGGCCCTGCGCATGATCGCGGGTCTTGAGGACATCAGCGGCGGCGAGATCGCCATCGGCGACCGGGTGGTCAACCACCTGCCGCCGAAGGACCGCGACATCGCGATGGTCTTCCAGAACTACGCCCTCTACCCGCACATGACGGTCGAGGAGAACCTCGCCTTCGGCCTCAAGCTTCGCAAGATGCCCAAGGCGGACATCTCCAAGCGGGTGCAGGAAGCCGCCAAGATGCTGGGCCTGGAGCAGTACCTCAAGCGCAAGCCGGCCGCCCTGTCCGGTGGTCAGCGCCAGCGTGTCGCCATGGGCCGCGCCATCGTCCGCGAGCCGCAGGCGTTCCTCATGGACGAGCCGCTGTCCAACCTGGACGCCAAGCTCCGCGTCTCCATGCGCGCCTCGCTCAACACCCTGCACGAGCGCCTCGGCGTCACCACCGTCTACGTCACCCACGACCAGGTCGAGGCCATGACGCTGGGCGACCGGGTCTGCGTGCTGCGCGACGGCATCCTCCAGCAGGTGGACACCCCGCAGAACCTGTTCGAGGCCCCGGTCAACCTGTTCGTCGCCGGCTTCATGGGCTCCCCGTCCATGAACTTCGTCAACGCCGAGCTGGCGCGCGACGACAGCGGCGCCGCCGTCGTCTTCGGCGGGTACAAGCTCCCGGTCCCCGACTCGACCTTCGCCGAGAAGCCGGGCCTGGACCAGTACCTGGGCAAGAAGCTGATCCTCGGCATCCGTCCCTCCGACTTCGAGGACGCCGCCTCCGCCTCGGGCCACTCCAACGGCTGGGCGCACATCCCGACCCGCGTCGAGGTCACCGAAGAGCTGGGCAGCGAGATCAACGTGCTGTTCCTCATCGACGCCCCGCCGGTGGAGCACCGCGACACCGTGGCCGCCCAGGACACCGGTGACGACGACGACGCGGCCCTGCCCCTGGTCGGCGACAAGTCGCTGTGGACGGCCCGCGTCAACTCCCGCAGCCACGCCCGCTCCGGCCAGAACATCGAGCTCGTGGTGGACACCCACAACTTCCACTTCTTCGACACCGACAGCGGCCTGTCCATCGGGCACGCCGCCAACGTCGGCCGCTGAGCCCGCCGGTCCGGCCCCTCGGGGCCGGATCGCCGGACCGGGCCGTCCTCTGAGGCGGCCCGGCCCGGAAATGGGAAGAAACCCGACACCTTCCCCAACAGGAAAGCCCCCGCCGTGCACCCCTCCCACGGCGGGGGTCTTTTTTTCATCGTGTAGGCGGGGCCTCGCTGGGCCCATGATTCGGCAATGCGGGTGCTGCCGGGGTGCGCTGATTCCCCGCCACTGGGTAAAACGCGAGGCGATCAACGCTCGCCCGGCCGCGCTCGGCTTACCACGGTCGGAATCGATGCCCAGTGGGGAGTCCTCAATGGCGGGAAAATACGCGATGCCGATTCTTCTGGTCGCCCCGCTCATCGGTGGAGCGACGATGGCGCAGGCGGCCGTGGCCGAGACCGACCACGCGCGGCCAGGGCGGCAGGGGGCGACGCGGCGGGAAACGACCGGGCCGCCGGCGGCACGGCCCGCATGGCGACCATGGATAGGCGGCCACGGGCCACCGCGACGACGGCACCGAACCGAAACCACGGGTGGGCGGGCCAGGGGCGAGACTCACTGATCGGTCAATTGACGGTGATGATTGAGTGATCCAGGTGCGCCGTGCGACGGCCATTCGGCTCAAGTGGATAGAACGGGACGCACTGACATGTCGCTCGGTATCCGGGTGATGTTCTCATGACCCGAATCACTGTCCATCGGGGAGTCCAGAATGGCGCGAAAGTATACGGTACCTATTCTTATGGCAGTGGTGCTCTCAGGCGGGGCGGTGACAGGAGCTGCCGCGATGGCGTCGGCGGGCACGCGGCCCACGGCCCTGGATCCGGCGGGGCACAGGCAGGCCGCCACGCCATCACCCTCGCCGACGGTCACGGTCACCACACGGCCCACGTCCACCCCTCGACCCACGTCCACTCCGGCCGAGGACGAATTCCTGGAGGAGCACGAATATCCGCCGCGTCCGCGGGTGGACGAGGAGGACTTCAAGCACCGCAAGCACGGCGCCGGTCATCACGACAACCGCGATCACGAGATAATCAAGGCCGACAAGTTCCTGCTCAGCGAGGGCGCTGACGACCATGGGGGCGGCCATCACCACGGCCTGAACGACCATGGGTACGGGGGCGACCACGGGTACGGCGGCGACCACGGTGACCATGACCAGGAGTCCGGGGCCGAGACCTCCGGGCATGGGGGCGGCGGCCATGAGCAGGGCCACGGCGGCGCCCACGCCGGCCGGAGCCTGCCGTTCACCGGAGCGCCCGTGGCCGCGGTGGCCGGCCTCGGTGGCGTCCTGCTGGTCGCCGGAGCGACCGGAGTCCTGATCTCCGTGCGACGCCGCCGAACCGCTGGTGCACGCTAGAGGACGGCGCGTCCTCGCGGGTTCGCTCGCGTGCTGCGTCGTTCTGGTCTCGGCCGCCGGCTGGTCGGCGCACCTGGCCCTCGGCGTCCGCGACCATCTGCAGGCGAGCAGGGACGCCCTGACGCACCTACGCGCGGTGATGAGCGCCCGTGACCTCGACCGGATCGCCGTGACGCTGGCCGACGCCCACCGTCACGCGGCCGAGGCGCGGCGCCTCACCGCGGGCCCCGACTGGTCACTGCTCACCCACCTCCCGGTCGTGGGCGACGGCGCCACGACCGTGCGCGGGCTGGCCGAGAGCGCCGCGGAGGTCACCGAGGTGCTCACGGCCGTACAGCGGGCCGGCACGTCTGTTCTCACGACGGGGGGGCGCGCGAGCGACGACGCGCGCCAGGTGCTGGACGGACTGAGGGCGGCCGACCCCGTGCTCCAGGAGGCCGCCGCCCGGATCACCCGGGCACGCGACCGTCTGGTGGCCACCCCGGCGTCGACCGGGGTGGCCAGCGTGGACCAGGCGCGGGTCACGGCGCTGCACCTGCTCGATCGGCTGCACGGCATGGTCTCGGGCGCGGCCACCGCCACGGCGCTCATCCCGCCGATGCTGGGCGCCGACGGACCGCGCCGGTACTTCCTGGCGTTCCAGACCAACGCCGAGGCACGCGGCACCGGAGGACTGGTAGGGGCCTTCGGCATCTTGGAAGCCCACCATGGCAAGATCAGCATCACGGGCCTGTCCGCGAACACCGGCATCGGGCGCAGCCCTCGTCCGGTCACCGATCACGGCCCGGCGTTCCGCGCGCGGTACGGCCCGGGCGCCGCGCGACTGCTTTCGGTGTCCAATCTCTCGCCGCATTTCCCCTACGCCGCCGAGACCTGGACCGGTCTGTGGGAACGGCAGCACGGCCGGCGCCTGGACGGCGCGATCGCCATCGACCCCGTAGGACTCTCCTACCTGCTCGGGTTCACGGGGCCGGTCACCGGTCCCGGTAGAGAGCGGGTGACCGCGGCCAATGTGGTCGACCTGACGGAACGGGCGGCCTACGCCCGGTTTCCCGACCCGGCCGAGCGCAAGCGTTACCTAGTGGGGATCGCCCGGGCGGTCAGCGGTCGCCTGCCGGGCTCGATGGCCGACCCTGCTCAGGTGCTGCCCGTCCTCAAGCCTCTGATCGAGGAGCGAAGGCTCCAGGTATGGAGCCGCAGGGCTGCCGAGCAACGGCGCCTGGCCGCGACCGCGCTCGGCGGTGTGCTGCCGCGCGCCCCCGGCCCGTACGCGGCACTCGTGGTCAACAATTCGGCCGGCGGCAAGCTGGACTACTACCTGAACCGGTCGGTGGAGTACGCGCTCGGCCCGTGCAAGGACGGCAGGCGTCCGACCACGGTCCGGATCCGGCTGACCAACGACGTGCCGCGGTCGGACCTGCCCGGCTACGTCACCGGCAGGCTGGACAGCCCCGAGCGCGCCCATCGAGCCGGCTCCAACCTGCTGTGGGTGTCGCTGTACGCGGGGGCGGGCGCCAAGCTGGCCGCGGCGCGCATCGACGACCGGCAGGTGGCCGTCCTGCGCGAGTTCGAACGGTCGCACCCGGTGTACTCCACGCTACTGGAACTGGCCCCGCGGCAGTCGCGGACCATGACCTTCGATCTGGTGGAACCCGCCTCCGGCGCGGCGCCGGTGGTCCCGGTGCAGCCGCTGGCGCGCCCCCAGCGGACCAGCGTCACGATCGCCCCGGGTGCCTGCGCCTCCTGAGGCCGCCGCCTCGCCGTCCGCGAGCCGTCCCCGCTTCCAGCGGCAGGAATGGTCCAAGGACGGCGCGTCGGCGTCCGCCGGAGCGCGCAGCCGATCTAGCGTCGCCTCATGGGGCATCCGGCGGTGGCGAGCGGTGACGGGACGACGCGGCTGGTGCCGCCCGGGCACGAAGGCTGCGGGCGGCGCTGCTGGAGGGACCCCGCCGCTCCGCCGGGCCCGGCCGCCGCGCCGCGGTTCCGCATCCTGTTCGTGTGCACGGGGAACATCTGCCGCTCCCCGCTCGCCGAGCGGCTCACCCGGTCGGCCCTCGGCCCCTGTCCGGCGCTGGAGGTCGCCGGCGCGGGCACCCATGCCCTGGCGGGGGAGCCGATGACCGGGCACGCCGCGCGGGTCCTCGCCGAGCTCGGCGGCGACCACGCGGGATTCCGCGCCCGGCAACTGACGGCCGAGATGGTGGAGGCGGCGGACCTGGTGCTGGCCGCCGCGCGCGAGCACCGGGCGGCGGCGGTGGCGATGTGCCCGGCCGCCGCGGGACGGGCCTTCACGATCGCCGAGTTCGGCGTGCTGACGGGGGCCGTGCCCGCCGGGGCGGTGGACCGCCTGGGGGATCTCGGGCCAAGGGCCCGCGCGCTGGTCGCCGAGGCCCGGACGCGGCGCGGGCTGGTCCGGGTGGACCAGCCCGACATCGGCGACCCCTACGGCCGCTCCCTGCGCGCCTACCGGGCGGCGGGACGGCTGATCGCCGGAGCGCTCGCCGTCCCGTTCCGGCTGCTCACACCTTGACCGGCGTCCTGATCTCGCGCGGCGCGGTCTCGGCCCCGTAGCCGTATCCGTAGCCGTAGTACCCGCCGCGCCTGCCCGGAGCGAAGTTCAGCACCGTGCCGACCAGGCGGGCGTTGACCGACGCCAGCGTCTCCACGGCGCGGGCGATGTGCTCGCGGCGGGTCTTGCCGTAGCGGGCGAGCAGCAGCGTGCCGTCGCAGACGGCGGCCAGCGCCGCGGCGTCGGTGATCGGCAGCAGCGGCGGCGCGTCGACGATGACCAGGTCGTAGTCCGCGACGAGCTCGGCCAGCACCGCGCGCATCCCGTTGGAGCCGAGCAGCTCGCTCGGGTTGGGCGGGATCTGACCGCCCGGGAGCACCGACAGGCCGCTCGGGCCCCACGGCTGGATGACGTCCTTGAGGGCCGCCTTGTCGATCAGTACGTCGGTGAGCCCGGCCGAGCCCTCGATGCCCAGGTAGTGGGGGATGCGCGGGCTGCGCAGGTCGCCCTCCACCAGGATCACCCGCCAGCCCGCCTGGGCGAGGGTGATCGCCAGGTTGGCCGAGGTGGAGGACTTGCCCTCGTTCGGCAGGCAACTGGTGACGACCAGCGACTTCGGCCGCCGGTCGACGCCGATGAACTGCAGGTTGGTGCGCAGCGAGCGGAAGGCCTCCGAGCGCGTGGACCGGCCGTTCTCCCGGACGATCAGCGGGTGGTGCCGCGCGTCCTTCTCGTAGCCGATCACGCCCAGCACCGAGCTCCCGGCGCTCTCCTGCAGCGCCTCGGAGGACTTCACCGTGGTGTCCAGCCGGTCGCGCAGCACGAGCGTGCTGAAGGCGACCAGCAGCCCGATGAGCAGGGCGAGGCCGAGGTTGACCAGCGGCCGGGGGGTGACCGGCACCTTCGGGACGTCGGCGCTGTCCACCACCGTGACCCGCACGGCCGGGCGGCTGTCGCGGGTGGGCCGCTCGATCTGGTCGATCACCCGGGTGAACCGGGCCCCCAGGGTGTTGGCCAGGCGCGCGGCCCGCACGGGGTCGGCGTCGGTGACGGTGGCGCGCAGCAGCATGGTGGCCGGGATGGCCTCCGCCTTGATGGCCTCCTGCAGGCGCGCGACCTGCTCGCCGCCGGCGAGCCGGCTCACCACGCGGCGGCTGGTGAGCAGGTTGGCGTAGGACTGGACGCGCTGCGTCGACAGCATCCCGGCCTGGTAGGCGGTGGTCAGGCTGCCCACCTTGTCGTAGCCGGAGACCATCATGGTGATCGTCGCGACGTACTTCGGCGGTGTCCGCGCGGTCAGGACGAGCGCGGCGGTCACCGACAGGACCAGCGACAGCACGAGCACCATCCAGCCCTTGCGCGCAAGTCGTACGAAGTAGAGCAGATCCACCTGGTCATCGCCGCCTTTCGGTGATTTTTGCGAGGTTGTCGACAGGACCGACCGGCGCGTAGGCGGGCACGCCCTGCAGCAGGCCGATCAGGAGGGTGGCGACGCCGCCGGTGACGATGGCCGCGGCGAGCGCGGGCACCCATCCCACGGCGATCGCCAGGCACAGCGCGCCGGGCACCGCCGCGACCGCGCCGAGGGCCGCGGGCACGGCACGGGAGCCGAGCCCCATGCGGCGCAGCCGGTGGGACAGGTGGTCGGTGCCGCCCGACAGCGGGGAGCGCCCCGCGCGGATCCGCGACACCAGCACCACGCCGGTGTCGACCACGGCGACGAACGTCCACAGCAGCAGCCCGGCGGCGGTCGTGCCGGCCGCCCGGCCGGTCTCCACGGCGACCGAGGAGCACGTGAGGGTGAAGCCGATGAACAGCGACCCCGAGTCGCCCATGAAGATCCTCGCGGGCGGCCAGTTGTGCGCCAGGAAGCCCAGGCACGACAGCGCCAGCGCGCCGAGGAGCACCGCGAACGCCGGCCGGTCGCTCATGAGGGCGGCCGCCGCCAGGAAGGCCGCGGTGACCGCGGTGACCGTCCCGAGGGCGCCGTCCATGTTGTCCAGCAGGTTGAAGGAGTTGGTCATCACGACGATCCACATCACCGTGATCAACCCGTCCACCCATTGCCCCGTCACGGTGACGTGCACGCCGGAGAGCACGACGCCGCCCGCGGCGACCGACTCCACCGTCAGGCGGGTCACGACGGGCAGCGAGGCGATGTCGTCGATCAGGCCGAGCGCGGCGATCGCCGTCGCGGCCAGGACGATCGCGGTGATCCGCAGGTCGGCCAGGCCGAGCGCGGCGGCCGTCGGCACGACGGTGCCGAGGACGATCGCCGGGCCGCCCAGGTAGGGGGTCGGGTGGTCGTGGGCCTTGTGGCCGCCGGGACGGTCGCTGAGGTTCCAGCGCAGCGCGAGCCGCCTCAGCGCCGGGGTGGCCGCCGCGCTCAGCACGCAGGCGCTCGCCATGGAGGCCAGGCCGATCGCCGCGTTCACCGCGCGGACACCGCGAGGTCCTCGCGGGCCTCGGCGATGATCTCGGAGAGGATCTCGTCCAGGTAGCGGCGCGGCGTCCAGCCGGTGAGCGCGCGGAGCTTGCCGGTGTCGGGCACGCGGCGCGTCATGTCCTCGAAGCCCTGCTCGTAGGCCTCGTGGTAGGGGATCAGGTCGATCCCCGACGTGGAGCCGACGTGCTCGATGATCAGCTTGGCCAGCTCAAGCATGCTGATCTCGTCGGCGGAGCCGACGTTGAAGGTCTGCCCGATCGCCGCCTCGTGGTCCAGCAGCCGCAGCAGCGCGTCGACCGCGTCGGCCACGTGGGCGAAGCAGCGCGTCTGGGTGCCGTCGCCGTAGACGGTGAGCGGATCGCCGCTGAGCGCCTGGCGGACCAGGCGCGGGATGACCATGCCGTAGGCCGGGCTCTGCCGGGGTCCCACGGTGTTGAACAGCCGCACGATGATCGTCGGCAGGCCGCGCTCCTTGTGGTAGGCGTTGGCCAGGATCTCGTCGACGGCCTTGGCGGTGCTGTAGGCCCACCGGACCACGGCCGGGCTGCCCAGGATGCGGTCGGAGTCCTCCCGCAGCGGGCCGTAGGAGTTCTTGCCGTAGATCTCGCTGGTGCTGGTGACCAGGATCTTGCGGCGGTACCGGTGCGCGGCCTCGATGACGATCTCCGAGCCGCGGATGTTGGTGGTCAGCGACCGCAACGGCTGCTCGACGATCAGTTTGACGCCGACCGCGGCCGCCAGGTGCACCACGATGTCGCACTGGTGGACCAGCTCGTCGACCACGAGCTCGTCCAGGACCGAGCCCTGGACGAAGCGCAGGTCGGGGTGCGGGCGCAGGTTCGCCAGCCGCCCGGTGGACAGGTTATCCAAGATCACGACACGGTCGCCGCGGGCGAGCAGCGCGTCGGCCAGATGCGAGCCGACGAAGCCGCTCCCTCCGGTGATCAAGTAGGTGTTCCTTGACAGGGTGCTCACCGACTTCTCCCATTACATGTGAGACGCAGATTGGGATCTCATGGCTTGTTCGAACCAGCTCACGGTCATGCGGAGCCCGTCGGCCAGCGACATGGGACGCACGCCCGGGAACAGGTCGCGAAGCAGGCGGGGAGAGGCCTGTGACTCGCGGATGTCGCCCGTCCTCGCCGGGAGGAAGGCCGTCTCGACGGGCTCGCCGAGCACCGCGGACAGGATGTCGCGCAGCTCCAGCAGCGACACCCGGGTGCCGAAGGCGAGGTTCACCGGCGTCGCGCTGGTGACGCGGCGCTGGGTCGCCTGCACGATGACGTCGGTCACCGACCCCACGTAGGTGAAGTCCCGCGCCTGGCGGCCGTCGCCGTGCACGGGCACCGCCCTGCCGTCCAGGGCGGCCGACACGAACGTGGGGATGACCGCCGCGTAGGCGTGGTCGGCCGCCTGCAGCGGGCCGTACACGTTGAAGAAGCGGAACGGCAGCACCGGCAGGCCGAAGCTGCGCCCGTAGGCGAGCGCGTACGCCTCGGTGGCCAGCTTGCTCGCGCCGTACGGGCTGAGCGGGCGGGCCGGCAGGTCCTCGTGCTTGCGAGGTTCCAGGCAGTCGCCGTAGACCGAGGAGGACGAGGCGACGATCACGTGCGGCCTGGCCGCGCGGCACGCCTCCAGCACCTGCAGCGTTCCGGTGGCGTTGACGTTGTGCGAGGCCAGCGGGTCCTCCAGGGAGCGCGGCACCGAGGGCCGCGCGGCCAGGTGGACCACGGTCGTGGCCTCGCCCGCCAGCGGGGCCAGCAGGTCGGCGTCCAGGATGCTGCCCTGGACGAAGTCGACGTCCAGGCCCGCGAGGTTGCTCAGGCGGCCGGTGCTCAGGTCGTCCAGCACCGTCACGTGCCGCACCTCGGGCAGGGCGGTGAGCGCGCGGCACAGATTGGCGCCGACGAAGCCGGCGCCTCCGGTCACAAGGATTCTCATGGGGTGCTCGTCTCCGGGGTCGAGCGGCGGTGGTCGGACGCGCCGTGCAGCGATCGGTACAGGGTCTCGGTGTCGGCGACCAGCCGCTCCACGGCGAACGCGGAGGTCGTCCACGCCTGGGCCGCCCGGCCCATGCGGCGGGCCAGCTCCTGGTCCGACAGCAGCCGCACGGTGTGCGCCGCCAGCTCCCCGGCGTCCGGGGCGGCGAGCAGGCCGGTGCGCCCGTCGCGGACGACCTCGGCGACGCTGCCGACCCGCGTCGCGACGACGGGCGTGCCCGTCATGCCCGCCTCGATCAGGCTCAGCGGGGTGCCCTCGCTGTCGGAGGTCAGCAGCACCACGTCGGCGGCGGCGTACACCGTCTCCACGTCGCGGCGCCAGCCCAGCAGGTCCACCGGGCCGGGCAGGGAGCGGGCCTCGCGCTCCACCTGCTCGCGCAGCTCGCCGCCTCCGCAGACGAGGAACCGACAGCCGGGCACGCGGGCGAGCACCTCGCGGGCGACCTCGAGGAGCCGGTCGGGACGCTTGATCCTGGTCAGCCGGCCGACGTAGGCGACGACGGGCGCGCCGGGCGGCAGTCCCAGTGCCGTGCGCGCCGCGGCGCGGTCGGGCACCGGGCCGAGGCGCACGCCGGGCGGGATCACCACGTACTGCTCCGGGCGGCCGATGCGGTTGCGCAGCAGGTCGTCGCGGACGCGCGCCCCGACGGTCACCAGCCGGTCCGACAGGGTGGCGAGGAAGCGCTCGGCGTTGACGTAGACGGCCCGCTTCGGCGGCGAGAAGTAGCCCTCGAGCAGGTGGCCGTGGAAGACGTGCACCCGCGCCGCGCCGACCCCCGACAGCGAGACCGCGAGCCGTCCGAGCGCGCCGGCCTTGGCGGTGCGGGTGTGGACGATGTGCGGGCGGAAGGTCCGCATCGTGCCGGCCAGCCGGTACAGGGCGCGCAGGTCGCCGGCCGGGTTGACCGACCTGCCGAGGCCGGGCACGCGGTGCACGGCGAGGCCGGCGTCGCCGAAGACCAGGCGGTCGCCCTCGCCGTCGTCGACGTGGCCGGTGTACAGGCGGTGGTCGAACTCCTCGGCGTCCAGCAGCTTGCACAGCCCCGACACCTGGGTGGCCGGGCCGCCCACGTTCATCCGGGCGATGATTTCCATGACACGTATCCGACTGGTCACCTCCGAGAAGCTAGCTGGCCGTTTGCTCTGTTCGCCGACACCGTCATGGTGGTGGCGAAATGTTTTCCCTATCCCTACCTGCGCATGATCGATCGGCTTTCCCGGCGCCTGGCGCGCGTGGCGCGTGGCGGTGAATGCGGCTCGTCCGGGACATCGTGGCTGGTGACGGCGGTGCGGTGGCCGTTCGGGCCGGCACGGGAAATGCGCTTAATAACCGTGAAAGCGGGGCGCGGCGCCGGAAATCCCATGGATCGACGCCGAAACTCGCGCGGCCTCGATTCCCTTTCACGCAGGTCAGCGAAAAGAGTCCGCAAACCAAGGTAATGGTCGGACCGCCGGCGTTCGCGGAAAGCGGCGCCCCGTATTCGCGACGGCTAGCGTCGCCTCGCGGAGTCCGTGCCCGGCGGCCCGTCGCGGGCGACCGGACGGCCGCGGGGTGATCTCGAACTGAGGGTGCCCTTCCATGGAATATCTCATCGTCGCCGCCGCGGCGTTGCTGCTCGTCGGGACGATCCACACGACCGTCGAGCCCGAGGCGGTCCGGCGGGTGCTGCCGGTGCTGCTCGCGGCCTTCGCCGTTCGGCTGGCGGTGCAGATCCTGGTGATGCAGAACCACGTCATCCCCTACGGCGGTGACAACATCACCTACGAGTCCAGGGCGCTGGAGGTGGTGGCGTTCTGGAAGCGCGAGGGCTTCCAGTTCGTCACCTCCGAGGACATCCCGTCCCTGTACGCGGCGGCCATCCCGTGCAACGCCTTCGCCCTGGTGCTGTACGTGTGCGGCGGCCCCGCCCCGCTGGCCTGCACGGCGCTGGTCGCGTTCCTGGCCTGCGCCCTGTGCCTGGTCATGTACCGCTTCGCCCTGCTGGTGGGCGCCGACCGCCGCGCCGCCTTCCAGCTCATGCTGCTGACCGCCTTCATGCCGGCGTTCGTCCTGCACACCTCCGACATGTTCAAGGACGGCTTCAACGCCTTCCTCGTGGTCGCCTGCCTGGGCCTGGGCGCCTCGAACCTGCGGCGGTTCGACATGCGCAAGGTGGCGCTGCTGGCCGTGGCGCTGTGGGCCCTGTGGTACGTGCGCCCGTACATGGTCTTCATGTGCGCGATGCCGGTCGCCCTGGGCTTCGCGGGCCTGCGCAGGGTGCTGTCGGTGCGCACCCTGCTCATCCTCGCCGCGCTGCTGATGGTGCTGCCGTTCGCCGACCTCACCGAGAGCCCGCCGGTCGAGGCGATGCAGTCGCAGCTCGACTACGGGCAGTCGGAGCTGGTGCGCCGCGGCAACGCCGGCGGCGGCTCGGGCGTGATGTTCGACGACGGCGGCAACCCGTGGAACCGGCTCGCGCCCAAGCTGATGTACACGCTGCTGTCGCCCTTCCCCTGGACCGAGGGCAGCCTCACCCTGCAGCTCGGCAAGATCGAGGTGCTCGTGTGGTACTTCCTGCTGTTCTGGGCGGTGCGCGGCGCCGTGTGGCTGTGGCGCGAGGACCGGGCGACCGCCTGCTTCCTGCTGCTGTTCATCGTGCCCGGCACGATCGTGTACGCGACCACGATGGCCAACGTCGGCCTGATCTTCCGCCAGCGCATGCCGATCGTCATGGTCACCAGCCTGCTGGCCGCGGTCGCCTGGTCCCGGCACGTGCGGGACGCGCGCAGGGCCGCGCGGACGCGGCCGTCCCCGGGCGCCCGCCGGCCGCTGCCCGAAGGGACGCCGCGATGAGCGGGCGGCCCGCCCGGGGCGCCCTGCGCGTGTGCGAGGTGGTCAAGACGCTGGACGTGGGCGGCGTCGAGACGCTGCTGGTCGAACGGCTCCGCCGCGCGGCTGGCGGCGGCACCGCCTACACGGTGGTGTGCCTGCGTGCCTCGACCGCCGAGCTGATCGACCGGCTGCGCGACGCCGGCGTGACCGTGGTGAACCTCGGGAACGGCCCCCGCCCGCTGGCCACCGCGCGCCTGGTCACCACGGTGCGCCGCCTGGCCCCCGACGTGCTGAACGTCCACTCGCCGATGCCCGCCGTCGTCCTGCGGCCGTTCGTGCGGCTCAGCCGCCGCCGGCCGATGCTGGTGTCCACCGTGCACTACAGCCGCCGGACCGGCACGGTGTTCGCCGAGCGCGTCACCTCGGCGGTCAGCACCGCGCTGGACCGCCTGACCCGGTGGCTGGACGACGGGACGGTCGCGGTCTCCTCGCAGGTGGCGCGCTCGCCGTCCACGCGGGGCGCCAGGCGCGTGCTGACCCGCCTGCACGGGGTGGACGTGGAGGAGCTGCGGCACTGGGCGGCGCGGCGGGAGGACACCCGCCGGGAGTTCGCCGTGCCGCCGGGGGCGTTCCTCATCGCCTGCGTCGCCAACTTCCGCCCGGAGAAGGACCACGCCCTGCTGGTCCGCGCCGCCGCCGAGGTGCTGCGGGCCCGGCCGGACGCGCTGTTCCTGCTGGCCGGCGAGGGCCCTCTGCGCGACCAGGTCGCCCGCGCCGTCGAACGGCACGGGGTGGCGGGCGGCGTGCGCATCCTCGGCCGGGTGCCGGGGGCCAGGAGGCTGGCCGCCGCCGCCGACCTGGTGGTGCTCAGCTCCGCCCACGAGGCGCTGCCCGTCGTGGTCATGGAGGCGCTCGCGGCCGGGGTCCCGGTGGTCTCCACCGAGGTGGGCGGTATCGCCGAACTGGTCCACACCGGGCGGAACGGCATCCTGACCAGGCCCGGCTCCGCCCGCGACCTGGCGCGCGGGCTGCTGCGGGCCATGGATCCGGTGGTGCACCGCCGCCTGCGCGACGGCGCGTCGGCGAGCGCGCACAGCGTCGACATGGCGGGCACCGCCGAGTGGTTCGAAGACCTCTACCAGAGCCTCACCCTGACCGCCCGGCGGGGTTAGCGCGGTGACCACATGCGTTCACCGGGCGCGGCTCTCCATCCCGGCCACGTGCTGTAGTGATCGGCGCCGGGTCGGCGGGTCGTGGTACGGCGATGCCGGCGCCTTGCTACGGCGCCCGAGCCGGTGAACATTCATGGACAGCGCACTGGCTAGCCCGCCTTGGCGCAGATGCGGCGCAGCAGCGCCGCCCACACGGCCGCGCCGGCGGCGGCGGTGGCGAGCGTGCCCCAGGCGAAGACCAGTGCGGTGCCGAGCGGGGCGGGGGAGAGCCACCGGGCGAGCAGCAGGACGGCGAGCAGCGCGGCGCCCTCGCCGGCGAGGTAGGCCAGCCGCCAGCCGGGACGTCCCAGCGCCAGGGGCAGGACGTTCGACCAGCACACCAGCCCCTTGACGCACGCCGCGGCGACGAGCACGGCGGCGACCGGGCCGATGGCCGCGTACTGCCGTCCGTAGACCAGGCGCAGCACGTCGTCCAGCAGCGGGAGCGCGACGGCGGTCGCCGTCAGGCCGGCGGCGGCGAGCGGGACGCTGGCGCGCGCGATGTCCCGGCGGGCGTGCGTCCGCTCCCGCCCCGCCGCGGCGGCGCGGGCGAGCCGGGGGTACAGCATCGAGGCGACCGGCATGACCAGCGTCGCGTACAGCCGCCCCGGCGCCGAGGCGATCTTCAGGATCGTCACCAGCGCCGACCCGCCGAGCAGCCCGGCCACGGTGAGGACGCCGGACTCGGCGACCTCCGCCAGCGCCGTCCCGCCGGTGGCCTTGGCGGTGAAGGACACCAGGCCGTCCGGCAGCGGCGCCCCCGCCCGCGAGGGCCCGAGCCTCGCCAGCAGCGCGCGGGTGCCGAGCGCGCCGACCACCAGCCCGGCCAGCATCGCGGCCACCGCCTGCCCGGCCAGGTAGGCCAGCGGTCCCGCGGCCAGCAGTCCGCCGACCGGCAGGGCGAAGGAGACGACCGCGCACCCGAGGCGCAGCAGCCCCAGCTCGTGCAGCCGGTCGGACAGGGCGAACGACGCGCGCACCGCGCCGTTGGCCGCCAGCGCCGCCCGGCCGATGAGGGCCAGCGCCAGCATGCGGGCCAGGTCGTCCCCGGCCAGGCAGAGCAGCCAGGCCGCCGCGACGCCCGCGCAGCACAGGGTGGCCGCGAGGGCGCGGATCCCGACGTCCCAGCGGACCAGCCTCCGGTACAGCGCGAACCCCCGCCCGTCGCGCCGCTGCTCGATGGGCACGTAGCGCTGGACGGTGTTGTCCAAGCGCGGGTCCAGGACCAGGAAGCACAGACCGGCCACCGACTGGGCGAAGATGACGCCGCCGGAGGTCTCGGCGCCGCTCACCCGCACGAGCGCCACCAGGCTGAGCGAGGACAGGACCGCCTCGGCCAGCCCGGCGGCGGCCAGCGTGGAGAAGGTCCGCAGGTGCCGCCCGCCGGCGGGGGCGCGGCCCGCGACCCGTTCACGCACGCTCACCATGATCGTGCGCGCATCCCGTCCGCGCGGGGCCGCCGGCGCCGCAGGGGCCGCGTGGTCATGAGGCGGCCGCCGGCAGCAGGGGGCCGCCGGGGAGCAGGGCGGTGTACCGTTCCTCGACGCGGGCGGCCACCGACGACCAGTCCAGCGTCGCGGCCGCCCGCAGCCCGCGTTCGATGATCTCGGGGAGGGCGCGGTCGCCCTCCAGCACCTCCCGCAGCCGTCTCACCAGGTCGGGGACCGAACCGCTGAGGAACGTCCGGTAGGCGCCGGCCTCGACGATGGGCTCCAGCGAGGTCTCCGAGGACAGGATGACGGGGGTGCCGAGCGCGAGGGCCTCCAGCGCGGCGGTGGGGATGCCCTCGCCGATGGTCGGGAGCCGGCGCGAGGCCAGCACGAACGCCTGCGCCCGCGCCACCAGCGCGTACACCTCGCTCTCCGGCAGGTGCCCGGCCAGGTGGACTCCGCGCCCGGTTCCGGCGAGCTGTTGGAGGGCGGCCCGCTCACTGCCCTCCCCGGCGATGACCAGCCGCGCGCCGGGGTGCAGGGCGCGCAGCGCGTGGAAGGCCTCGATGGTCACCGCGTGGTTCTTGACCTTCTCCAGCGAGCCGACGCTCACGATCAACCCAGGTTCGACCGGCCCGCCGTGGTGGCGGGCGATGTGGCGCAGGTCCAGCCCACTGGACATCGTGGCGATCCGCGACGCGGGGACGCCCGCCCCGCGCAGGTCCTGCGCCGGCCGCGCGCCGATGGCGATGAAGTCGTCGACGTGGCGGAAGGCGAACGGCATGATCGGCAGATGGCGCATGGTCATGGCCCCGTGCACGGTCACCACCAGCGGAACGCCGAGGCGGCGCGCCGCCGGGCCGAGCGCCAGCGTCTCCCGGTGGTCGCCGTGCACGTGCACGACGTCCACCTCGCCCGCGTCGCGCAGCGCGCGGGCGCATTCGAGCCCGAAGGCCAGCACGTCCGACCTGCGGGCGAGCAGGCGGCTGCGCCGCGTCCGCCGCAGCGTGAGGGTTTGCGTGCCTTCCGGCGCCCGGCCGCGCCGGTGGGCGACCACCACCCGGTGCCCGCGGGCGAGCTGTTCGCGGGCCAGTCGCTCGATGTGACGCTCCAGGCCCCCCGGCTCGGGCGGCAGCCGGTATCCGACGTGGACGATGCGCATGTGACCTCTCCCGTAGGTGTGCGTGGGTCCCCTGTGCCCGCGCCGGGGACGGCACGGGCCTCGTCTCCTCCGAAGGCGCTCAGAGCGCTCGGGCGGCGAGCGCGGCCAGGTCGTAGACCGCGTAGTCGCCCGAGCGGTACACCGGCCGCGCGAACCCGCCGATGCCGAGGCCGTCGCCCGCCAGGTGCTCGTCCGCGAACAGCCAGCGCACGCCGTGGCGGTCGCGCATCTCCCGCAGGATCTCCCGCGAGGGGGCGGTGAACGCCGCGTCGTTCAGCCGGATCAGCCGCGCGTCCCAGAAGGGCAGGTACTCCAGCGGGACGCGCCCGTCCCAGCGGCGCAGGTTCGCCGCGGTGTAGGCCCACCCTTCGACCAGCACTCGCCGCTCGCTCAGCGCGGCCACCCAGAAGTGGTAGGAGGCGCACGGGTTCTCCTTCCCCCACTGGCAGTGGGCGTTGGTGGCCACCACGTCGTCCGCTCCTGAGTGGGCGCGCAGCCAGCGCGCGGCGGGGAGGATCCCATCGGGGACCGCCACGGGGGCCGGTGCGGCCGTGGCGACGTCCGCGCCTCCGGCGAGCCGGCCCGCGGACGCCAGCACCCGCGCGTGCAGGTCCGCCGGCAGGCCGATGGCCGCGAGCATCACGGTCACCAGCGCCCAGGCGCGCAGCGCTCCGGCGCGCACGGTGAGCACCACGCACGCGACCACGGCGACGGCCGCCAGCGCGACGTAGGGCAGGTACAGCGACGCGACCGGCCGCCCCTCGGGCAGGGGGACGCGCACCCCGCACGACAGGGCGATCGCGTACACGGCGGCGGCGCCCGCCGCGGCGGCCAGCAGCGTCGCCCGCAGCGAGACCCCCGAGCGGCGCAGCAGCAGCAGGATGCCGTGCACCGTGACGATCACCATGTACGGGTAGGCGCCCCACAGGAAGAACAGCTGGCTGCGGCACGGGTGCCCGAACAGGGTCATCGTGCCGAGCCCCGCGGCGCCCATGCCGAGCATGAGCACCACGCCCGGCCGGGCCAGAGCCCCGGCCCGGCTGAGCAGGCCGAGCGTCCCGCCCCACACGACCAGCCAGCACAGCAGGTAGACCAGGGCGATGCCGGCCGCCGCCCCGGCCGAGGGCAGCTCGGGCGCTGCGGGCCCGGTCACCTCACCCGTCCCGGTCAGCTCGGCGAGCGTCGTGCGCATCGTGAACAGCGGAGAGACGATCAGGCCCTGGCGCGCGCCGCCGAACAGCATGGTCTGGGCGTACAGGCACAGGGCGCCGGTCACGCCGAGCGCCGCGAGCGCCGGCCAGGGCGGGCGGCGGCGCCTGAGCACGCCCGCCGCGGCCACGGTCACCAGGCCCGCGCCGAGCAGAGGCAGGTAGGAGGCCTTGCCGCCCATGACGGCCACCAGCAGCACGCACACAAGGACCCATCGGCCGGTGCTCCGCCGCCCCTCCAGCAGCTCAACAAGGATGATCACGACCGGGGTGAACAGCATGGCGCCGAAGGTCTGGGTGGGGCTGGTCCACGCCAGGTCGGTGACGCCGCCCCAGGTGAACGACCCGTTGGTCCCCAGGTACAGGCTCGGCACCGCGACGAACAGCGTGCCCGCCGCGGCGAGCGGCCCCCCGGCCCACGAGCCCGTGACGCGGCGCCCGGTCATGCAGATCAGCACGAGCAGCACCGCCAGCATGGGCAGCGCGCCCAGGCGGAACAGCAGCACCAGCGGCTCCACGCCGGTGACCCAGCTCGCGGCGGCGTAGTGCGCGTACACGAACCAGTGGTAGAGCAGCGGCTCGCCGGCGACCATGGGCACCGTGGGCGGCATGTGGTGCCGCAGCTCGCCGACCAGCGCCAGGTGGAACGGCATGTCGACGGAGGCGACGCCGAGCCCCGGCCAGGTGAGGGCGTGGGTGCGGAAGAAGGTGGCCGCCCCCCAGGCGACCAGGAACGCCATCAGCAGCGCCAGCGACCACGACGCCCACAGCGGCGTCCGTTCCGGCTCCGCCGGCGACCGCCAGTGCCGGCGCAGCCGGGGGACGGCGAGAAAGGCCGCCACGACGGTGACCGGCCAGGCGAGCACCAGCAGTGGCGCCCCGGCGGCGCTGGCGGCCATGTAGCACAGGACCTCGACGGCGTAGCCGGCCGCCAGCCCGAGGGCGACCTCCTCGGCGCGGGTGCGCGCCCCGGCGTACAGGGCCCGCACCAGCAGCGTGCCGGGAAGCGCGAGGCCCGCGGCGACGTAGGCGGCGAACCGCGCCATGTCCGCGGCGGACACCCCGTAGTGGCTCAGCGTCGCCGCGGTGAGGGCCGTCACGGTCAGTCCCGGCAGCCACGGCGACCGGTGCGGCCGCCACCGGGGCGCGCGGTCCGCCTCGACGGCGGGGACGGCCTCCAGCGGGCCCGCGGGGCGGTCCTCGACGGACGGAGTGTGGGTCATGCGTGCAAGCTTGGCGAGACGAAGATCGATCGCAGGGCGTGGACGCCCACGCCGTGCGATGTCCTTGTCACTCCTTTATGTGCGCCAAACGGGACGCCGGGCAGGCGTTCGCCTCGACGGCGGCGCCGCCCGGCACACCGTGGGCGCGGTGCCACAGCTCGAACTGCAGCAGCGTCCACAGCCGGGACCCGTGGTCGCCGCCGTCCATGTGCCGCTGCAGCAGCTCGCGCACGGCCGCCGGCCGGAACAGGCCCCGCACCCGGGCGGTGTGGTCGGTGAGCACGTCGAAGGCCAGCTCGCGCAGCTCGCCCCGCAGCCAGGCGGCCAGCGGCACGCCGAACCCCTGCTTGGGCAGGTGCGCCAGCCCCGGGGGCAGCCACGGGGCCACGGCCCGTTTGAGCAGCACCTTGGTGTGGCCGCCCCGCACCTTGCACGAGTCGGGCAGCCGGGCCGCCCACTCCATCAGGTGGTGGTCCAGGAACGGCGAACGGGCCTCCAGCGAGTTGGCCATCGTCGTGATGTCCACCTTCACCAGCAGGTCGTCCGGCAGGTAGGTGAGGGTGTCCACGTCGAGCACCCGGCCGAGGTCGGTGCCTGCCGCCGAGGAGTCGAAGGCGTCCCGCAGCAGCGCGTGGCTGTCCACGCCCGCGAGCCGCTCGCGCAGCACGTCGCCGTAGATCCGCCACTTCTGCTCGGGGGTGAAGCACGACATCAGCCGCGGATACCGCTCGGCGGGGGGCGCCGCGGCGAACTGCATGAGCCGGCCCAGCCGCCGGGGGAGCCCGCCGAACTCGCTGCGCTCGGCCACCAGCGTTCCGGCCCGCCCGCACGGGCCGGCGAACGCGCGCGGCAGCGACGGCATGCGCCCCGCCCGGGCCATCAGCGCGTGCCGCCGGTATCCGCCGAAGCACTCGTCCCCGCCGTCGCCGTTGAGCGCGACGGTGACGTGCCGCCGGCTCATCTGGGCGACGTAGAAGCTCGGGATGGCCGAGGAGTCGGCGAACGGCTCGTCGAAGTGCCAGGCGAGCCGGGGCAGGACGTCCAGCAGGTCGGGCGTCACGACCAGCTCGTGGTGGTCGGTGGCATAACGCTCGGCGACCATGCGGGCCTTGTGCCGCTCGTCGTAGCGGTCGTCCTCGAAGCCGACGCAGAAGGTCTTGACCGGCTCGGCGCTCTGCATGGCCATCGCGGCCACCACCGCCGAGGAGTCGACGCCGCCGGACAGGAACGCCCCGATGGGGCGCTCGCTCACCATGCGCAGCCGGGTCGCCTCCAGCAGCAGTTCGCGCAGCCGCTCCTCGGCCTCGCGCTCGTCCACCGGTGGCCCGGGCGTGCGGTCGGGCCGCCAGTAGCGGCGCACGCTCGACCGGCCGTCCTCCCACACCAGAAGGTGCGCGGGCGGCAGCTTGTGCACGCCCTGGAAGATCGACCACGGCGCCGGGACGTACTGGTAGCTCAGGTAGTGGTGCAGCGCGACCGGGTCGATCTCCCGGCGCAGCGCCGGGTCCTGGGCCAGGGACTTCAGCTCGGAGGCGAACCTGATCGCGCCGGCGTCCGCCCACCAGTACAGCGGCTTCTTGCCGGCGCGGTCGCGGGCCAGCAGCAGCCGCCGCCGGTCGCGGTCCCACACCGCGAAGGCGAACATGCCGCGCAGCCGGTGCACCATCTCGTCCCCGTACTGCTCATAAAGGTGCACCAGGCACTCGGAGTCCCCGGCGCCGCGCAGCCGGTGCCCCTGGCGCGCGAGCTCCTCGCGCAACTCGGCGAAGTTGTAGATCTCGCCATTGAACACCGCGGCGACCCGGCCGTTCTCGTTGTAGACCGGCTGGTCGCCGTGCGCGACGTCGATGATCGCCAGCCTGCGCATGCCCAGCGACGCGTGCTCGTCGTCGTGGAAGCCCTCGCCGTCCGGGCCCCGATGGGAGATCACGTCGCACATGCGGCGCACCAGCGCCGGGTCGGGGCGGGACAGGGAGGCCGTGCCGGCGATGCCGCACATCTACTTGACGCCGCCGATCACGTACAGCCCCCGGTCGCGCCGGATCGAGAACTCCCGCAGGCCGAGCTCCCGCGCCCACCGCGCGAGGCGGCGGCGCGGCTGGGGCCGCTCGTAGCGCGGCGCGAGCCAGTCGAAGGTGTCCAGCACCGACCAGTTGCGGATCATCTCGGCGTCGGTCAGGCCGAGATGGCGGTGGTTGGCCACCGGGACCAGGCGCGCCAGGTACGGGCCGGCCTTCGGCACCGCGCTCAGCGCCATCGACAGCGGCAGCAGGCGCGGCACGACCTGGTCCACCAGGGAGTACAGGCGGGCGGGCGGGATGCGCTTGGTGACCGGGCGCAGCAACTGGCGCGGGTGAGGATAGGCGACCATCGCCGCGTAGACGTCGACGCAGAAACGGCCCCCGGGGCGCAGGTACCGGAACAGCGTCTTGAAGGTGCGCTCGACGTCGGGCGTGTGCTGGATGACCCCGAAGCAGAACAGGTAGTCGAAGGACTCCTCCGGGAACGGCGCCTCGTACACGCTGGCCTGCACCAGCCGCAGGTTGGGGAAGCGGCCGTTGGAGGCCGCATTGGCCTGGACGGCACTGGAGATGTCGAAGGAGGTCACCTGGGCGCCGGTCTGGCACAGCACCTCGGTGAAGCGCCCGGCGCCGCTGCCGCACTCCAGCAGCGTCCGGCCGTGCAGGTCCTCCGAGGACCAGCCGGTCGCGCGCAGCAGCCGGTCGCGGGTGATCGGCAGGCCGGAGTGGGAGTCGAGCTGGGTGAGCCTGTGGCGGTTCCACTGGTATCCGAAGCCCTCCGCGTAGGTGTCAGGGGGGACGAAGCGCGGAATCCCGTTCTCGACGGGGTAGGTGACCGCGCAGGCGTCGCAGCGCAGCCCTTCCTCGTCGCGGAGCCGGCCCCGGCACCGGGGGCAGCGCAGCGCGTGGCACCAGGAGATCCCGGCGCCCGCGCCGTCGGACACGTAGTTGGGAAGCGTCATCAGACTGCCAATCCAGCGAGACATGGAGGATGGCCGGAGCCGGCCGGGTCGTGCGACTACCAGGGTCATATTACGGAGAGTGACCATCCGGGCGCGTTCATGGCCCGGGCGTGTCTCTCCCGATGCCGTCACCAGGCCCGCGCGGAGGGCCGCAGGCTCCCGGCCTGGGCAAAGGGCGGCAAGGATAGGGCTGGGCGGGTGCGTCCGGAGGTACGGCCGAGCGCGCGTGTTGTAACGCTTGCGCGCATGAGCATGACGTGGCCTTTTCACGGCCGTTCGCTGGACTCCGACGCACTCGTCACGGGCGGCCGGGCGGCCGGGCCGTCGCGGTGGACCTGGACGCGCCGGATCACCTTGGGCACCTGTGTGGCGGTCGTGCTGACGACCGCGGGTCCCTGCGGCCTGGCGTCGGCGGCGGGATCGCCGTCCGGCGCCTTCCGCCGGGCGGCGGATTTCCCGGCCGCCTCCGTCCAGCCCATCACCGCGGCCGGACCCGCCGCGCGCGACGAGCGGGGAACGCCCGCCCCGGCCCCGGGCGAGGGGCCGGCGAGGCCGGGCGCCGGCGACCCCGGCGACCCGCCTTCGGGTGACCCGCCCGAAGGCGGCCCGCCCGAGGGGGGCCCGCCCGAGGGCGGCCCCGGGCGCCCCCACGATCCGCCCCCGGCGGACCAGACGGCCCCTCCGGGCACGGCGCCTCCGGGCACGGCCCCTCCAGGCACGGCCGAATCGGGCGCGGCCATTCCGGGCGCGGTCAATCCGGACACGGCCGCCCAGGACG
Organism: Sphaerisporangium rhizosphaerae; assembly: GCF_042665155.1. Classification (NCBI taxonomy): domain Bacteria; kingdom Bacillati; phylum Actinomycetota; class Actinomycetes; order Streptosporangiales; family Streptosporangiaceae; genus Sphaerisporangium; species Sphaerisporangium rhizosphaerae. The sequence goes on from NZ_JBHTCG010000002.1 coordinate 497,898, forward strand.
CCGGCGTGCCGGGCCGGCGGACTCCCGGTGACACCACCCAGGGGCGGGCCGTTCCCGGTCAGGACGGCCCCGCACCGGCCTCCGACGGCACGCGAGCGGAGCCCGGGGCGGCGGCGCAGGACGGCACCGGGCTGGAGGAGGCGGCGGCGCGGCTGCGTGCGGCCCGGGGGCCCAGGGAGGGCGACACCGGGTGGCGCGCCGCGCAGAAGGCCTGGGAGAAGGCGTGGGACAAGCGGCGGCGCCGCGACATGCTGAAGGCGAAGGCCCGCCGCGCTGCCTGCCCGCCCACCTCGATCATCTGCATCGAGAACAGCCTGCCCGGCAGCCCGCCCAGCGAATGGGCCATCCCCGGCGCAGGTGACAGCAACATCCAGGGCTACGCCACCCAGATGAGCGTCAACGTCGGCGAGACGGCCCTGTTCAAGATCGACACCTCGGCCACGTCCTACCGGCTGGACATCTACCGCTACGGCTACTACGGCGGTCTGGGGGCCCGGCTGATCACGACGGTCAACCCGACCGCGACGCTGCCGCAGACGCAGCCCGCCTGCCTGACCGACCCCTCGGTCGGCCTGGTCGACTGCGGCAACTGGGCGGTGTCCGCCTCCTGGGACGTCCCGCCGACCGCCGTGTCGGGCGTGTACTTCGCCAAGCTGGTGCGCACCGACGGCACGCCCGGCGCCAGCCACATCACCTTCGTGGTCCGCGACGACGGACGGCACTCGGAGCTGCTGTTCAAGACCTCCGACACCGCCTGGCAGGCGTACAACGCCTACGGCGGCAACAGCCTCTACACCGGAAGCCCCGCCGGCCGGGCCTACAAGGTGAGCTACAACCGCCCCTTCACCACCGCCTGCTGCTCGTGCTGCCTGGGCGGCAACGAGACGTGGTTCTCCCTCGCCGAGTACCCGATGGTGCGGTGGCTGGAGGCCAACGCCTACGACGTCAGCTACTTCTCCAGCGTCGACACCGCGGCCCGCGGCGCCGAGCTGCTGGAGCACAAGGTCTTCCTGTCGGTCGGCCACGACGAGTACTGGTCGGAAGACATGCGGACGAACGTGGAGAACGCCCGCGACAGCGGGGTCAATCTCACCTTCTTCTCCGGCAACGAGGTCTTCTGGAAGACCCGGTGGGAACCCAGCATCGACGGCGGCGCCACGCCGTTCCGCACGCTGGTCTGCTACAAGGAGACCCACGCCAACCAGAAGATCGACCCGAGCCCGCAGTGGACAGGGTCATGGCGTGACCCGCGCTTCTCGCCGCCGTCCAACGGCGGCCGCCCGGAGAACGGGCTGACCGGCACGCTGTTCATGGTCAACGGCGTGGTGAACGACGCCATCGTCGTGCCGGCGGACTTCTCCTCGATGCGCATCTGGCGCAACACCGCGGTGGCGAACCTGCAGCCCGGCCAGGTGGTGACCTTCCCGGCCGGGACGCTCGGGTCCGAGTGGGACGTGGTGCCCGACAACGGGTTCGAGCCGCCGGGCCCGGTGAAGTACTCGCGCACGACCATCGCCACCCCGAACAAGTACCTGCTCGACTTCGGCAGCAACTTCGGGGCGGGCGTCGCCACGCACAACCTGCTGCTGTACAAGGTGGCGAGCGGCGCGCTGGTGTTCGGCGCGGGGACCATCCAGTGGTCGTGGGGGCTGGACGCCACCCACTCCAAGCCGGGCACGCCCACCGACATCACGATGCAGCAGGCGACCGTCAACCTGTTCGCCGACATGAACTGCCAGCCGGCCAGCCTGCAACCGGGCCTGGTCCCGGCCACCCCGTCCACCGACACCGCCCCGCCCACCTCGACGATCGACAGCCCCTCCACGGGCGCGTCGGTGGAGAGCGGCATCCCGGTCACGGTGCAGGGGACCGCGGCCGACACCGGGGGCGGCGTCGTGGCCGGCGTCGAGATCTCCTTCGACGGCGTGCGGTGGTTCCAGGCGACCGGCCGCACCGACTGGCAGTTCAGCTGGCTGCCGAGCGGTTCGCAGCAGAGCGTCACCATCAGGGTGCGGGCGGTCGACGACATCGGCAACCTGCAGGTCCTGCCCACGACCGTCACCGTGACGGTGACCACGCAGTGCCCCTGTTCCATCTGGCCGCCGACGACCGTTCCGGCGACCCTGAACAGCACCGACACCAAGTCCGTCGAGCTCGGCGTGAAGTTCCGGGCCACGGCCGCGGGCTACATCAACGGCATCCGGTTCTACAAGGGGTCGCTGAACACCGGCACGCACACCGGCAGCCTGTGGACCTCGTCGGGACAACTGCTGGCCACCGCGACGTTCACCAACGAGACGGACTCGGGCTGGCAGCAGGTGAACTTCTCGGTGCCGGTCCCGGTCGACATCAACACCACCTACGTCGCCTCCTACTTCGCGCCGAACGGCAGGTACTCCTACAACCTCGCCTACTTCACCACCGACGTGGTGAGCGGCCCGCTCACGGCGCTGGCCAACAACGTGGACGGCGGCAACGGCGTCTACCGGTACGGGACCTCCAGCAGCTTCCCGACCAGCACCTACCAGGCCAGCAACTACTGGGTGGACGTGGTGTTCACCCCGATGGACAGCCTCTGGACCAACGGCACCACCCCGGCGAACCCGGCCAATCCCGACACCACCCCGGTGACCACGGGCGTGAAGTTCCAGGCGTCCACGACCGGCGAGATCAGGGGCATCCGGTTCTACAAGGGGGTGCAGAACACCGGCACGCACATCGGCAGCCTGTGGACCACCGACGGCCAACTGCTCGCCAGCGCGACGTACACCAACGAGACGGCCTCGGGCTGGCAGCAGGTGAACTTCGCCACGCCCGTGCAGGTGAAGGCCGGCACGACCTACATCGCCTCGACCTACGTGGCCTCCGGGCACTTCCCGTACAACCTTCAGTACTTCACCACGCAGTACAGCAACCCGCCGCTCACGGCGCTCGCCGACGGCGCCGAAGGCGGCAACGGCGTGTACGCCTACAACGCGGTGAACACCTTCCCGCAGAACACCTTCCAGTCCGCCAACTACTGGGTGGACGTGGTGTTCGCCGCGTCGCAGAGTCTGTGGAACAACGCGGCGACGCCCGACATCGTGTCCCACCCGGACTCCGACCCGGTCGTGCTCGGCGTGAAGTTCCAGGCCACCGCCAACGGGACCATCAGGGGGATCCGCTTCTACAAGGGCCCGCAGAACACCGGCACCCACGTCGGCAGCCTGTGGACCACGGGCGGCCAGCTCCTGGCCAGCGTGACCTTCACCGACGAGACCGAGTCGGGCTGGCAGCAGGCGTACTTCGCCACCCCGGTGCCGGTCACCGCGGGCACGACGTACATCGCCTCGTACAACACCACCGCGGGGCACTTCTCCTACACACTGCAGTACTTCACCGGCCAGTACACGAACTTCCCGCTCCTGGCCCCGGCGTCCGACGCCTCCGGCGGGAACGGCGTGTACATCTACAGCCCGGTGAACACCTTCCCGCAGTACACCTACCAGGCGGCCAACTACTGGGTCGACGTGCTGTACGACCAGGGGAACGTGGGCGGCGCACCACGCGTCACCGGACCACCCGGGGCACGCCGTCCCGGCCCGCGCGTCCCTGAGACGCGTGTCGCCGGACCATCCGGGGCCGGGACGCGCCGTCCCGAGGCCGGCGTCCCTGCGCCGCGCGTCGCCGAGGTGCGCGCGGCCGGGCCGTCCGGGGCGCGCCGCCCCGAGCCGCCCGCCTGACCTGCCCGCACACCGAAGTGGCCCCGCTCGCGTCCGCGAGCGGGGCCACCGTCATCTCCACGGGTCTTCGGCCGTCAGCGCTCCGGGCGGCGCCCCCTGGTGATCAGCGAGACTCCGGGCAGCGACCGGACCGGCAGGTACCGCTCGGCCGCGATCACGGCGGACAGCGCCATGTTGACCAGCGGAGGCGTCTCCACGACATCGGACCCCGAGGTGTGCTTCCTGCGGCGCGCCACGACCGGCCGCAGCAGGACGTTCCAGCTCCACATCCGCTCGATGACCAGGCCTTCCCGCGAGAGCACCGAGCGCAGCCCGTCGCGGGTGTAGCGGCGGACGTGCCCGGAGGCCACGTCGTGCGCCGACCACAGCGCCATGTCGCACGGCACCGTGATCAGCGCGGTGCCGCCCGGACGCAGCACGCGCAGGATCTCCCGGACGGCCAGCTCGTCTTCCTCGATGTGCTCCAGCACGTCGAACGCCAGCACCAGGTCGAAGTGACCGTCCGGCAGGGGAAGGTTGCGCGCGTCGGCGTGGATGGCCTGCAGCCCGCGCTCGCGCGCCAGGTCGACGGCCGTCTGCGAGAAGTCCGCGACCAGCGCGTCCCAGCCGTGGTCGACCAGGACGCGGGTGTTGCCGCCCCCCGCCGCCCCGATGTCCAGCGCCCGCCCGGGCGGGCCGAGCCGCCGCAGCTCGCGCAGCTCGCGCGCGAGGAGGGCGCGTCGTTCGCGGAACCACCAGTGGCGGTCCTCGATCTCGACCGTGCGGCGAATCTCCGTGGCCTCCATGGCTCCTCCTAGTGACCCTAATGACCCGATGTCTTCAACGGCCGCCACCAGTCCCGGTGATCGCGGTACCAGCGGACGACCTCGGCCAGCCCGCGCTCGAAGTCGACCTCCGGTGCGAACCCAAGCGCCCCGATCTTCCCGCTGTCCACCGAGTACCGCCGGTCGTGGCCGGGGCGGTCGGCGACCGGGACGACCATGTCCCAGCCGGCCCCGAACGCGGCCAGCAGCCGCTCGGTCAGCGCGAGGTTGGTCAGCTCGACCCCGCCGCCGATGTTGTACACCTCGCCGCCGCAGCCCTTGTCGAGCACGAGCTGCACGGCGCGGCAGTGGTCGTCCACGTGCAGCCACTCGCGCACGTTGCCGCCGTCGCCGTACAGGGGGACGGGCAGCCCGTCGATCAGGTTGGTGACGAACAGAGGTATGACCTTCTCGGGGTGCTGGTACGGCCCGTAGTTGTTGGAGCAGCGGGTGACCCGCACGTCCAGCCCGTAGGTCCGGTGGTAGGCCCGGCAGAGCAGGTCGCCCCCCGCCTTGGCGGCCGAGTAGGGCGAGTTGGGCCGCAGCGGCGCCGACTCCTCCCACGACCCGCCGGCGATCGACCCGTACACCTCGTCGGTCGACACCTGCACCACCGTGCGCACGCCGGCCGCCAGGGCCGCGTCCAGCAGCCGCTGGGTGCCCTGCACGTTGGTCGTCACGAAGTCCGCCGCGCCGGCGATCGACCGGTCGACGTGCGTCTCGGCGGCGAAGTTCACGATCACGTCGTGGCCGGGCACCACCTCGGCGAGCAGTCCGGCGTCGGCGATGTCCCCGTGGACGAACGCGTACCCCGGGTGGCCGGCGACCGGCCGCAGGTTGGCCGGGTTGCCGGCGTAGGTCAGCTTGTCCAGCACCGTGACCCGCGCGTCCGCGCAGGAGGCGTAGGCGCCGGACAGCAGCGAGCGCACGTAGTTCGACCCGATGAAACCGGCCCCGCCGGTGGCCAGCAGCCTCATGCCCGCACCTGCACCCTGCTGTGGTCGCCCACCATCAGCTGCAGCGCGTTCGGCACGCCCTGCGCCCGCACCACCTCGACGTTGCGGCCGATCAGCGAGTAGGTCAGCCGGGAGACGCCCCGAACCGTCGACTCCTCGCAGACGATGGCGTACTCCACCTCGGCGTCCTCCAGCACGCAGCGCTCGCCGATCGAGGTGTAGGGACCGATGTAGGACCCGCTGATGCGCGCCCCCGCGCCGATCACCGCGGGCCCGCGGATCACCGACCCGCGCACCGAGGCCCCGGTCTCGATGACCACCCGGCCCGACACCTCCGACGACCCGTCGACGGTGCCGCGGATGCGCGGCTCGACGCCCTCCAGCACGATGCGGTTGCACTCCAGCATGTCCTGCAACCGCCCGGTATCGCGCCAGTAGCCGCTGACCAGGTGCGAGTGGACGCGAAAGCCGTTGGCGATCAGCCAGGTCACCGCGTCGGTGATCTCCAGCTCGCCGCGCGCCGACGGCCGGATCGCCCGGACCGCCTCGTGGATCGCGGGGGAGAAGGTGTAGACGCCCACGATCGCCAGGTCGCCGCGCGGGCGGGCGGGCTTCTCCTCAAGGCTCAGGATCTCCCCGGAGGGCCCGAGCTCGGCGACGCCGTAGAACTGCGGCTCGGCCACCTTGGTGAGCAGGAGCTGGGCGTCGTGGCCGGCGTCGCGGAAGGCGTCCACCAGGTCACGGATGCCGCCCACCAGGAAGTTGTCGCCCAGGTACATGACGAAAGGGTCGTCGCCCAGGAACTCCCGGGCGATCAGCACGCAGTGGGCCAGCCCGAGCGGGGCCTCCTGGGGGATGTAGGTGATCGAAAGGCCGAACGCCGAACCGTCCCCGACGGCCTCGCGGACCTCACGGCCGGTGTCGCCGATGATCACGCCGACCTCGGTGATGCCGGCGTCGCGGATGGCCTCCAGGCCGTAGAACAGCACCGGCCTGTTCGCGACGGGGACCAACTGCTTGGCCGAGGTGTGGGTCAGCGGGCGCAGCCTCGTGCCCCTTCCACCTGCCAGAACGAGCGCTTTCATCGCTCACTTGCCTTCCCGCGAGAACACATGGCCGATCGACGGGCCCGAATCTATGGGCGCTCGGACCACCTGGCCCCCCGACGTCCGCGGCTTTGCCGAACAATGGGCCCCCGGTTGCCGCCGCGGGGGGTCGGGTCACGCGGCCGCCGACGCCCGCGCCTGGTCCGTCCCCGTCCGTGCCCCTCTTCCCGCCCCGTCCGCTCGCGCAAACGGCTCCTCACGATCGGCAAAAGCCGGGCGGGCCCGTGCCCGGCGCGCGGCAACGCCGCGCCAAGGACACCGCGACGAGCCGCAGCGGTCCTGGCGTCCACCTGCGGCGATGTGGTCGGCTGCGGGCGAGAGATGATCGGGGGATCAATGTCGGTGTCGGTGGTCATTCCGTGTTACCGCTCCGCCCGGGTGCTTCCCACGCTGGTGGCAAGGCTGCTGCCGGTCCTGCGTGAGGTGTCGGTCCGGCACGAGGTGATCCTCGTCGTCGACGGCAGCCCCGACGACACCTGGCGGACCGCCGCGGACCTCGCGGCGCGCTTCGACGTCGTCCGCGCGATCCACCTGTCGCGCAACTACGGCCAGCACAACGCCCTGGTCGCCGGGATCAGGGAGGCCGCGTTCGACGTCGTGGTGACGATGGACGACGACCTGCAGCACCTGCCCGAGCAGATCCCGCAACTGCTGGCCGCGCTGGAGGGCGACCGCCTGGACCTGGTGTACGGCGTCCCGCACAAGGAGGAGCACGGGCTGCTCCGCAGCCTCGCCTCCCGGTCGGTCAAGGCCGCCATGGCGCTCGCGCTCGGCGTGCGCACGGCCCGGGCCATCAGCGCCTTCCGCGCCTTCCGCACGCCGCTGCGCGAGGGCTTCCACGACCTGTCCGGCCCGCACGCCTCCCTGGACGTCGCCTTCTCCTGGGCCACCACCCGCGTCGGCTCGGTCAAGGTGCACATGAACGAGCGCGGCCACGGCCGCTCGGCCTACACGCCGCGGCTGCTGGTCCGGCACGCCATGAACATGCTCCTCGGCTACAGCACCACGCCGCTGCGCGTGGCCAGCTACCTGGGCTTCCTCGTGGGCGTCATCGGGCTGCTGCTGGGCGGCTCGGTGCTGTGGAGCTTCATCGCCGGCGACACCACGGTGGCCGGGTTCACCACCATCGCCTCGATGGTCGCCCTGTTCTCCGCCGCCCAGCTCATGTCCATCGGTGTCCTCGGCGAGTACGTCGGCCGCATCCACGGCAGCGGCATGGGCCGCCCCACCTACGTCATCCGCGAACGCGCCGGCGCCCACATCCCCTCGGACCTCACCTACCACCCCACCCCCAAGCCCTACCGCCCCGGCGGCGTCAACTGACCCAAGGCGTCCCGGCGCCCGAAGCCGACGAGCCTTGACCGTTGAACCATGGTCTTCCTGTCTGTGCTGCCGCCTGCCCGGTGAGGTCTGGTCCGCCACCCGCTCGCCTGATTGACTGGCGCTGTGGTGACCTCCCGGTACTCGACTCGACGCTCTGGACGAGCTTTGGCGAAGCTGGTCCTGGTAACGCTACTGACGGGTGTCGTGCTCGCCTTGGGCATGTGGTGGCTGCTGACAGAGGGATGGGACGCCCTACTGGACGCCCTGCCGATATGGCTGCCTCATAGCCGCTGACAGCGCGAGCCGAGGCGGGCACGCCGACTTCCCCACGCTGTTCATCTCGTACGGAAGGCCATGGCGCCCGCGTCAACTCTTCGGCGTCCGGTTTCGGGCTTCACCGTCGGTGGGTGGAAGGGCTGGTCGCCAGATGGCCCAGACGGTCTTGCCCCGAAGGTGTCCGGCAGCAGGGTGACGCCACACTCGTGGGCCGAGCGCTCCGCGCCACGCGGGAGGCCGGCGAGAGTCCAGGGGCGTCCGCCTGGTCCGCCTTGATCCCGTAGGCGAGGCGTTATCTGGCCGTGCAGGTGATGGGCGACGGAGCCGCGACAGCGCCGCCGGACCAGCCGATCGGGAATTGCACCGTCACCGAATCGCCTGGCAGGAGTACGCCGTTCTGGGTGACGGTCACCGTGGATCCTGGCGGGTTGTAGCCGTTCCACTGCAGGTAGGTCAGCCCGTTGGGAACCTTGAAGACGACGGTCCACGAGGTGATGGGCAACGTTCCCGTGTTGCGCACCGTCAGTTCGCCCCAGGAGGCCGTCGTCCACTGGAGAAAGAACCGGATCGTCGCTTCGCAGGAGCGTGTACCCGTGGACGGCGACGGACTGGGTGACGGCGACGGCGACGGGCTGGGCGTTGGCGAGGGGCTGGGTGACGGCGAGGGGCATGGTGAAGGACTGGGCGAAGGTGAAGGACTGGGCGAGGGTGAAGGACTGGGCGAGGGCGAGAGGCTGGGGGAGGGGGAGGGGGAGGCGTTGGGCGATGGCGAGACGCCGGGCGAGGGGGAGACGCTGGGGGACACTGACGGGCTGGGTGTGGGCGACGGTGAAGGGCTGGGCGAAGGGGTGGGGCACGGCGAGGAGCCGCCCGGCGACGAGGCCGACGGGCTGGCCGACGGGGAGGCCTCCGGGCCGGAGGGTGAGGGGGACGGGCCGGATGGTGAGGTCGACGGGCCGGATGGGCCGACGGGCGGGATCCGGATGATCAAGTCGTCGCTGGGGCCCGGCGTCCCCCTGCCGTCGCGGTTGCTCGTCGCCACCCAGAGCCAGCCGTCCGGGCCGACCGCCACGGTGCGCAGCCGGCCCGGCCTCTCCCGCAGCTCGGCCACGGGAGTGCCCACCCTGTTGCCGCCGCTGACCGGCACCGTCCACAGACGCTTACCGGCGAGGGCCGCGGCGAACAGCGTCCTGTTGGCGTACGCCAGGCCGCTGGGGGACGCCTCGCTATCGCTCCAGGTCACCAGGGGGTTGGTGTAGCTCGGGTTACCGCACATGCCCTCGCAGGCGGGCCAGCCGTAGTTGTGACCCGGCCGGATGTAGTTGATCTCGTCCGTGGAGTTCTGACCGAATTCCGTGGCGTACAGCAAGCCGGCCTCGTCCCAGGCGAGCCCCTGAACATTGCTGTGGCCGTAGCTGTAGACCGGTGAGCCGGAGAACGGGTTGTCCGTGGGAACCGCGCCGTCGCGGGTGATGCGCAGGATCTTGCCGCCGAGGTTCGAGCTCTGGGCGTACGCGGGGTAGCCCGCGTCGCCCGTGGCCACGTACAGCATGCCGTCGGGGCCGAACGCGATGCGCCCGCCGTTGCGGGACTGGCCCCGGGGGATGCCGGCGAGGATCACCCGCTGGGTCTGCGGAGTGCTGAGCTGGAACCGGACCACCCGGTTGTCGGAGACGGAGCTGATGTACGCGTAGACCAACTGGTCCTGCGCGAACGTGGGAGAGAGCGCGATGCCGAGCAGGCCCCCCTCACCTCCGGGATACGCGTTCGGGACCATGGCCACCTGTATGGGCAAAGAGCCGGGACGCACCTGCGCGATGGTCGCGGTGTCGCGTTCGGAGACGAGGGCGCTGCCGTCGGGGAGGAAAGCCATGCCCCAGGGCACCTGCAGCCCCACAGTGGCGACCTGTGCCCGGGTGAAGTCGAATCCGCCTGTCCCCGCGCCCGCGGCGGCAGGCCGGGTCACGACGAGCGCCATGGCGGCGATCATGACGCAAAGGACGATGGAGAGTGCCGAGTACAGGTGCTTGGGCATCACACGCTCCGGAACGGGACGGAGGCTACCGGCTCGTCCCCATCGAAAGCGCCGGCCGCGCCCGGGGCAATCATCGGGCGGGCGACCGCTCGCCGACCTGCGCGTATGCCGCCGGCCGCGCCCCGGGACGGGAAACTTTCACGACCCGGCGCGAGGCGCCGTGGGTCGGCGGGCGTCCTCCGGCTGGGGCCACCAAGCAATCCGAGTCGCCGACAGACATCCTGGGTCAGATGACCACGATGCACCGTGCATGCACAGAGTCCGGATGGCTGCGACGGTCAGCGCGCCGATCTCCTCGTCGTGGATGAGCGGCCAGGTCGGCCATCGCGGTTCGGCGGGCGGCAGTTGATCGACGGGATCGCCGGTGTGATCGGTGCTATGACTTGCACTCCTCGAAGAACCACATCTGGTTCTGCCCCTCCCATCTTCCCCATACCGCTATCCGCGTTCCGGGGTCGGAGGACCCGCGGTTCGTGACTTCGAGATCTTTCTTACAGTTGGGGACACACACGCGGCAGGACAGCGCGACCGCCTCTTCCTCCCACACGTGCCACTCGAACGGGGATTCCCGCAGAAGGGCGCCGTCGTCATTCTTCGGCTGATGATCGGTGCTGAGGTATGTACCTGTTCCGACGTTCCGCAGGGTCCACCCGTCCCCGATCCGGTTGAGCTGCCACATCTGGGTGTCGCTGTCATTCGAAGGGTTTCCGATGGCATGGACCGTGCCGCCGTTCTCGGCGATATCGATATAGGTGCCGGACTTCGCGTTCCGTATTCTGTACACTTTTCCTGATTCGATGTCAGTCAAGTTGCGCGTCCTTTCCTGAACCCCTTCGATCCTCGAGTCATCTTGCCGCACATGTTCTTTTCCGACCACTTACCAGGCGGCAACATTCGACAGGTGACCCCTACGGATCTCGTGCCCGCTCGACGGCGGATCGCGCGAGATCGCCCTCCCGCGCGATCCGGCGCCCGGCCGCCCTCCCGCCCGCGACCTTATGGGCTTGGCGCGCTCAGCCGTCCAGTGCGCGGGTCTTGAGGCCGGTCACGAAAGCCGACCACTCAGCCGGCGCGAAGGTCAGGTTCGAGCCGGTCGGGATCTTGCTGTCCCTGACGGCGACGCACCCGGGCAGGTTTGATGCGACCTCGACGCAGTTGCCGGTGTCGCCGCTATACGTGCTTTTGCGCCACTGTGCGCCCAGAGGGTCACCCATGGTCCACCACTTTCCGTATGAGCTTGACCGACTGCCTGAACGGTAGAGCCTCAGCCCGAATTGCGTCATATCTGGTCGAAAGTTGGCCGATGACCTGCCGGTCTTCAAGGGTGCGTCCTACAGGCTGCGCATCCGCGTATGCGGCGTAGGCCGTTCCGTTCCGTTCTGCGATGATGAACCCGCCTATCAGCCCGCAGTGCGCCTCAGCCTCGTACGGGACGACTTGGATGGTCACGTGGGGGTGCTCGGCGACTTCGAGCACGGACTGTAGCTGTGCGCGCATCACCTCTTCGCCACCGATGGACCGGTGAAGCACCGCCTCATCCAGAACGATGCTGATCAGCGGGGGATCGTCGCGGTTGAGAATGGTCTGCCGCCGCATGCGGCCGGCCAGGCGTTGGTCGATCTCCTCGCGGGTGATGCCCGGAGAGGTCGCGAACATCTCACGGGCGTACGCCTCCGTCTGAAGCAGGCCGGGGATGAGCACCGGTTCCCAGCTCTTCAGCCCTGTGGCGTCCGCCTCCTCTTCCAGCCAGGGCCGGAAATACGCAGGCGCCGTGTTCCAGGTCGTGGCCATGTAGAGGTTCATCAGCGTGCCGTCCAGACCGAGGACTCTGTCGCACTCGCGTGCGAAGGCTTCGGTCGGGGCTCTCCTCATGGCCTCGACCATGGCCACCTGGGAGTCCGAGAAGCTTATGCGCGCTCCGAGTGCCTTTTGTGTAAGGCCCGCAGTGTTCCGGTGGCGGCGCAGTTCTGCGGCGAAAATGGCGCGCGGTGCCTTAATGGGGCCGGTGTCTCTCGGAGCGGTCAAATCATGCCATCCAACCGAATCGAAGGTATTTCGGCTTGCTCACGCACCTACTCACATAAGTGTGGTGCACCGTGAGTGGGTTTACCTGGTGATCGTAGCTCGCTGTTGTCAATCTCATAAGGCGAAGTCATCTGCGACCCGCACTTCTCCGAGTGCGAAAGGCTGACAAATGAGGACAGGAAGTCTGCTGGGCGTCATGGATTTGGTTGGAGCTCCCGAGTCGGTGTCGATTGCGAGGGAGTTCGTCAAAGCGAAGCTCGGCAAGGATCATCCGGCTTTGGACGACGTGACGCTGCTGGTTTCCGAGCTTGTCACCAATTCTGTCCTTCACTCTAATTCGAGGAACGGCGGGAGGATCACCCTCGCTCTCGCCGACTGCCGCGACCTCGTCCACGTGGACGTGGTTGACGCCGGAGGTGAAGCGGCCCCCGAAGTCCGCGCCGACATGTACGCCGAGGGTGGCCGGGGCCTCATGCTCGTGGAGACGCTGTCGTACCGCTGGGCCGTCCACGACGACGCCGCCGGCAGGACGGTCTGGTTCCAGGTCAAGTACGAGCCGGCGCACGGCACACCGTCATCCCCGTGGCAGCGTGAGTCGGCCGATCCTGCCTGTGAATCGCACGCGAGCGTGGGCGTCGATCCATTGCCGGCCGAGGAGGTCCGCCCGTAGAGCGAGGGCGACGGCGTGGATCCGCTTCCCCCACGGGTGGCGGAAGTCAGCCCCCCTGCAACCCTCGCCGTCGCCCTCTTCCATCGCGGCTGATGCCGTGACGAAGGACCTCAAGGCACCTCTCGGCCTGTTCGGGGCCGGTGCTGGCGGCGGCGATCCCGGCGGCCAGTGTGAGCAGGTCGGACGGATCGAGATCGGCCCGCGCCGCGGCGGCGTCCTGCGCGCGCGCGAGGAGCTTGGACGCGATGGCGCGCATCGCGGTGTGCCAGCGGTCGAACAGCTCTGAGCGCTGTCCCTCCTGGTCGTCGGGGATCGTCAGCGCCAGGTCGCGTTTCGTCGCCACGTGGGCGAGAAAGGCGCCGAGCCACTCGAACAGCGCGTCACCAGGTGAGGCGTCCGTGAGCAGAGACTCCCCCTGGGAGCACAGCGCGGCCACCTCATCGGCGTAGACCGCGATGAGCAGTTCGCTGCGCGTGGGGAAATGCCGGTACATCGTGGCGTTGCCGATTCCGGCGCGGCGGGCGATCTCGTCGAGAGGGGCGTCGGCGCCGCGTTCGGCGAAGACCTCCCTGGCGGTCGCCAGCAAGCGCTCGTAGTTGCGCTGGGCGTCCGCCCGTCGAAGGCGGGGCGCCTGGGGCCGGTCCGGCGCGAGGCCGGCATCGAAGGATGGCATGGCCCTCCTTGCCAATCGGGGAACTCCCCGCTTACAGTACCGGAATCGCATAACCGGGGATATCCCCGGTTACCTGAGTGCTTCGACCCCGGAAAGGACGATTCGTGTCACACGAGATAGAAGAGGTCGCGTTACAGGTCTCCGCGGCCGAGGTACATCGACGCATCATCGAACTGGGGGGTGCGGGGCGGATGGAGGAGGCGCTGGCGCTCATCCATCCCGAGGTCATCGATCACCGCGGCGGCACGTCCGGCGACCACCATGGTCTGGACGCTTGGAAGGACAAGTGGGAGCACATGCACGACGGCTTCCAGGACGTCTCGGTGACGGTGGAGCACAACGTCGCGTCAGGCGACTTCTCCGTCAATCGTTATACCCTTCGCGGCACGCACTCCGCCTCGGGACGCCGCTACGAGGTGACCGGGCTTGACATGATCCGCGTTCAGAACGGCAAGCTGGCGGAACACTGGGCCTTGGCCGACCTGGCGGCGATGGGACGTCAACTGAGCGCCGACGACAGCGTCGAAGGGCCCGCACAAACGGACACGGGCCGGCAGATCCGGCACTGACCCGAGATTCGGCCGCGTACACATCGGACCACCGTTCGCGCGTCGCTCACCAGCGCAGCCTCGCATCGAACTCCCGAAAGATGCGTCCCAGGTCTCGCCTCCGAAGGTCGGGGGGCGTCCGGCCCGGGCGGAAATCCGCGTGCGAGGTGGTACGGGCGTTCCGTACGCTGCGGGGGTGTTGCCGGAGCTGGGGTGGCCTGCGATGACCCATCGAGAGGCCACGGCCGAGTTGGTGCTGGCGGGGTGGACGCCGTGCGGCGTCGGGGACTGGGCGGTCGGGCTGCGCTCTCCCGACGGCATGTGGGTGGCCAGGGTGTGCCCGTTCGACCCGGCCTATGCCGCCTTCCTCGAACTGTGCCGCCGCCGGCCCGGCAACCCCTACCTGCCGCGCGTCGTCTTCGACACCCCGCTGGACGGCGGTGGCACGCTGGCCGTGCTGGAGTTCCTGGCCCCGCTCGACCCCGCACGGGCGAAGGAGGTCGCCCGCCAGTGGCGGACGGGCGGGGGTGACGCCGCCCTGACCGAGGTGCGCCGGACCGCTGTCGAGGTCGACGCCGAGTTCCGGGCCCGGACGCCCTGGTGGGACGGCATCGATCTGAACCCCGGCAACGTGCGGCGGGCGCTCGACGGGCGGGTCGCGGTCATCGACGTGTTCTGCATGGACGGCGTCTCACTCTACGAGCAGATCCTCAAGGACGCCTCCGTGGTCCGCGGCAGGTTGCCCGAGAGCCGTCACATCCTCGACATTCCGTGCATCGCCCGCGAGAGCACCCCCGTAGAGATCGAGGCCCTGCGCCTGGCATGGCGGCGCCTGCCATAAGAGGCACGCGCACTTACCGGCGCGTAGGCCGGTGGGGGAGCGTCTCACCATCGGGAGAGATCAGGCGACGATGGATTTCGCTTCGCCGGCGTCTTAACTCGTCATCCTGTCATCGCCGGGCCGCTCCAGGGCGTCTCCGGCGTGACGGCGGGTGGGGCGTTATCGGAGCAGGTGCACCGTCAGGACCGTGCGGACGGGTTCGAAGCCGTAGCGGGACCAGGCGCGCTGGACGCGGACGTTGTGGGCCTGGGTGGAGATGAGCACGCGCGTCGCGCCGCGGGCGAGGGCGCGGTCCTCCACGCCCTTGAGGAGGTGACCGTACAGCCCGCGTCCCTGGGCCGAGGGGACGACCCCGGCCAGCAGGATCTCCGTCGCGGGGCCGTCCTCGTCCAGGGTGGCCAGGCCGAGCAGCGCCTGGGTGCCGGGGTCGTGCAGCGCGAGGCAGTGCCCTTCCTCGGCGGAGCGCAGCGCCCATTCGCGGTATCCCGCGGTCGCCTGGGCGGCGGTGAACAGGGGGTTGGCCGCGTAGTGGTTGGCGTAGCCGGAGAAGATCGCGTCCACCAGGTCCTCGACCTCGACCGCCCCGCTGATCGGCCTGGTGCCGAGGTCCGGGGACGGCTCGGGCGGGCGGCCGCGCCCGGCGACCAGGTGCCAGTACACGAGCGCGTCGGCGAACAGGGCCGTGCGGCCCAGTCCGGTGAGCCCCGCGTACCAGGTGACGTGCTCGGCGGGGTAGCGCAGGACCAGGACCTCGGCGGTCGAGGCGAGGATCGCCTCGCGCACGTCGTCCAGGCGGGCGGGGGAATCGGCCGTGACGGTGAGGCGCTCCACGGTCCGGCCGAACCGCGCCGTCTCCAGTGGAGAGGGCATGGCGCGCAGATGCGAGGGCCAGGCGCGGGTAAGAGACGGCGCGCCCGAGATCGGGTCCGTTGCCGGTAGTCGAGTCGCGTCCGGCTTCGGGTTCCGTGTCGCGTCCGGGGCCGGGTTCGATGTCGTGGGCGTCGCGGCGTTAGTGGGGGACGCCGGGGTGGGGCCGGTGTCGGTGTCGCGGGGCGTCACGGTGTGCGGGGGGTGTAGGAGCGGACGGCCTCGATGACGCGGGTGATGTCGGAGTCGGTCAGGCCGGTGAACAGCGGGAGCCGGACGAGGCGGTCGGCCACGTCCTCGGTGACCGGGCAGCCGCCCTCGGCCGTGCGGCCGTAGCGCAGGCCCGCCGGGGCGGTGTGCAGGGGCTGGTAGTGGAACGCGGCCCGCACGCCCCGCTCCGCCAGGTGGGCGATGATCCCCTGACGGGAGCCCAGACAGGGCATCAGCAGGTAGTACAGGTGGGCGGGGTGGGCCAGGCCGGGCGGGACGGTGGGCCGGGTGACGCCGTGGGCGTCCGCCCAGTCGGCCAGCCCGGCGTGGTAGGCGTCCCACACCCGGTGCCGCCGCGCCTGGATGGTGCCGAACTCCTCCAGTTGCGCGGTGAGCTGCGCGGCCAGCACATCGGAGGGCAGGTAGCTGGAGCCGATCTCGACCCAGCGGTACTTGTCCACCTGGCCGCGGAAGAACCGGCTCCGGTCGGTGCCCTTCTCGCGGACGATCTCGGCGCCCGCCACCAGGTCGTCGTCGTTGAGCAGCAGCGCGCCGCCCTCGCCGCACTGCGCGTTCTTGGTGACGTGGAAGCTCTGCGCCGCCATGCGGCCGAAGGACCCGAGGGGCCGGCCGTGGTGGGAGCCGCCCAGCCCGTGGGCGTTGTCCTCGATCAGGGCCAGGCCGTGACGGTCGGCGATCGCGCACAGGGTCTCCATCGCGCAGGCCACCCCGGCGTAGTGGACGACCACGATGGCGCGCGTGCGCTCGGTGAGGGCGGCCTCGACCAGCCGCTCGTCCAGGTTGAGCGTGTCGGGCCGGCAGTCGGCGAACACCGGGACCGCCCCGCGCAGGGCATAGGCGTTGGCCGTGGACACGAAGGTGAACGACGGCATGACGACCTCGTCGCCGGGGCGCAGGCCGAGCAGGATCGCCGACATCTCCAGCGCGTGCGTGCAGGAGGTGGTCAGCAGCGCCTGGCGGGCGCCGGTCAGCTCGCGCAGCAGCGCGGTGGCCCGCCGGGTGAACGGGCCGTCGCCGGAGGTGAGCCCCCCGCGCACCGCCTCGGCGAGGTAGTCCAGCTCGTTCGCCGCCAGGTGGGGATGGTTGAAGGGGATCGTGCTCAGATCGATCATGCTCACCCGGGCAGTCGACCACCGGCGGGCGGCGAGAGGAACCGTGTCGGCGCCGGCGTTGGCGAGCTCTTGCGAAAGCCTTACGTCCGCGTCGACCGGGCCCGGCTCCGCCCGCCAGGGGAGAGCCGGGCCCGTCAGGGGGCGGGGGAAGGGCTAGGTGATGGTGAACACGACGTCCACCCAGTAGTTGGAGCTCTGGTGGGTGTTGGTGGGGAAGGTGTTGGTGGCGTTGTAGGCGTAGACGCCGTTGCCGCCCTGCTGGCCGTCCAGCAGCGCTATGAGCGAGCCGCTGGTGAACTGCGAGGTGAAGTACGGGGTGGTGTTGGAGAAGAACCCCGAGGTCGTGTGGTAGGACGCCACGTAGGTGGTGTCGGCGCTGATGGACACCGGGGTGGAGAAGTTGGCCTGCTGCCACCCCGAGGCCGTCTCGCCGCTCGCGGTGGCGCTGGCGAGCAGCGTGCCGCCGGCGGTCCACAGGCTGACGGTGTGGGTGCCATTGTTGAACAAGCCCTTGTAGAACCGGATGCCCTCGATGACGCCGGCCGTGGTGGCCTGGAACTTGACGCCGAGCACGACGGGGCGCGAGTCGGGGTTGTTGGCCACCGCAGGGGTCGCCGTGGGCGCCCACAGGCTCTTGGCCGGCACGAACACCACGTCGACCCAGTAGTTGGCGGACTGGTAGGTGCTGGAGGGGAAGGCGCTGGTGGCGCTGTAGCCGTAGACGCCGTTGCCGCCCTGGACGCCGTCGGCGAGCGCGACGAGCGGGCCGTTGGCGTGCTGCGTGGTGAAGTAGTTCAGAGTGTAGGAGAAGTGCCCCGACGGGGCGAAGTACGAGGCGATGTAGGTGGTGCCGGCGGTGACGGCGACCGGGGTGGAGAAGTTGACCTGCTGCCATCCCGAGGCCGTCTCGCCGCTGAAGGTCGCGCTGGCCAGCAGCGTGCCGCCGGTGGTCCACAGGCCGCCGACGTGGGTGCCGGTGTTGGTGGAGCCCTTGTAGAAGCGGACGCCCCTGATCGTGCCGTTCGACGTCGGCTGGAACTTCACGCCGAGCGTGACGGCGCTGCCGTCGGACGCCGCGGCGACGGCCGGGGTGTCGGAGGGCGCCCAGATCGACGTGGTGACCGTCTGCACGATCTGGTTGGACGTGCTCGGCGCGAAGTGGACGATGCCCTCGCTGCTGGAGGTGTCCCCGCCCAGGTAGACGCCGGTGATCGGATGCTGCCCGGTGGGAAGGGCCGAGGTGGTGAAGGTGGCCACGCCCGAGGGGTCGACGAAGTCGGAGCCGATGACCGAGTCGCCGTCCTTGAAGGCCACCCGGCCCTGCGGCACCAGGGTGCCCGAGACCTGGCTGACCGTCGCGGTGTAGGTCACCGACTGGCCGTCCCTGGTGGGGTTGGCCGAGGTGCTCAGGGCGGTGGTGGTCGGCGGGTCGTTGGGCACCGTGATGCGGGTCTTCGGCCCGCTGGTCGTGCCCTGCAGGACGGCCGTGCCGCCGAGGGCGACGACGCGGCCGAACACGGCGGCGCCGCTGCTGACCGTCACGTTGTCCGCGGCCAGCACGTTGCCGCGGAAGGTGGAGGTGGTGCCCAGCGTGGCCGAGCCGCTGATCTGCCAGAAGACGTTGTCGGCCTGCGCGCCGTTGATCAGGGCGATGTTGCTGACGTTGGCGGTCGTGAGCGTGGCGGCGCGGAAGATGAACAGGGCGTCGGGGTCGTCCTGCGCGTCCAGCGTGAGGGTGCCGGTGATCTGGAAGGTGCTGCCGGTGTTCGGGGAGTACACGCCCGGGGGCTTGGTGGTGGCGCCGAGTTCGGCGGCCGCCGGGACGATCGGGGTGCGGGCGGCGGCGGCGTCGTAGGCGGCGCCGGCGTCGGCGACGGCCGCCGCGGCCGCGGCGTCGCCGGCGTGGGTGGATCCGCTCACGGTGCCGGGCGGGAAGCCGACCACCGAGCTGCCGGGGCTGACCCCGAGGTCTCCGGTGACGGCTGTCTGGTTGGTGTTGGAGACGGCGGTGCCGGCGAGCACGCCGAACGAGGCGGCGTCGCCGAGGGGGATCGGCGGCTGCGCCGCGCCGGCGGGCGCCGGGACGGCGATGGAGACGGCGACCGTCAGCAGGGCCGACAGGGCCGCGGCGAGACAGGCCCGGCCGGCGTGCCGGCGCAGGCGGACGCCCGCGCGCGGGCGGTCGCTGGGGAGAGGGGAACTGCTGGTGTGCGGTGACTTCGACATGCGAATCAACTTCTCGGCGATCTCGGCGCCCGGGAGGGGCGGCCGATGGGGAACGCGTCGAGGCGGGACTCAGGATCTTCCGCGTAGGGGCGTCCGGGTCATCGGGACGGCCGGAGATGGGGCGTGAAGGCGCGCCACGCCTGGGGGAATCTCCTGACATGTGCTGACAATGGCGCCTTTAATAGTGTCGACTGGGATTGCGGGGATCATGGGGCCTCGGTAACGCTTTGCGTCGCCACTTTACGCCGCCGGTTCTCGTGCTGACAATACTTTCCGGAGTGTTATTCGCTTTCCTATTGTTCATATGATGATTTGAAGCCATTTATTATCATAAGGGGCCGCGGAAAGGTCGCGCCCGCCCTCGCCCGTGTGGGGGGAGGCGAGGGCGAAGCGGGCCGGGCGCCCGTGGCCGCCGCGGGTCAGCGGATCACCTGCTGGACGAGCACGGCCGACTGGCTCGGCTCGAAGTAGACCCACCCCTCGTTGACCGCGGTGCCGTTCGGCACGTAGACGGCGGTCATCTGGCGCGCCCCCATCGGCAGCGCCGAGGTGGTGAAGGTGGCCACGGCGGAGGTGTTCAGCGGCGCCGAGCCGATGATGACCGAGCCGTTCCTGAACAGCACCGTCCCGGTGGGCACGAACCCCTGGTCGGTGCCCATGACCGTGGCCGTGAAGGTCACCGGCTGGTTGACGTGCGAGGGGTTGGGCGAGGAGGTCAGCGTCGTCACGGTCGGCGGGTTGGTGGGAACGGTGATGCGGGTGGCCGGTCCGGAGGTGGTGCCCGCGGCCTGGACCACCGAGTTCAGCGCGATGGCCCGGCCGAACATCGCCGCTCCGGAGTTCACCGTGACCGAGTTGCGGGCCAGCACGTTGCCGCGGAAGGTCGACAGGGTGCCGAGGAACGCCGAGTCGCCCACCTGCCAGATGACGTTGTCGGTGCGCGCTCCGTTGAGCAGGTCGATGTTGCTGACCCTCAGCGTGACCAGGGTCGCGGCCTGGAAGATGAACACCGCGTTCGGGTCGCCCTGGGCGTCGAGCTTCAGCGTCCCGCTCAGGATGAACCCGTCGCTCGGCGTGTCGTACACGCCCGGGGTCATCACGGCGTCGTTGCCGATGACCTGGGGCACGGTGGCGGTCGGCGGGCGTCCGGCCGCGTCGTTGTAGGCGACGATGGCGGCGGCCCTCTCCCGCCGCGCCTCGGCGTTGTCCTGGTCGATGCTGCCCCTGACCATGCCGGGGGGAAAGCCGTTCACGGTGGTTCCCGGGCTCACGTTGACGTCCCCGACGACCAGGGTCTGGCCGGTGTTGGTCACCGCGTTCCCGGCCAGGATCGCGCAGTCGGCCGCGTCGCCGAGCAGGACGGGCGGCACCACGATCCGCGCGCCGCGCGGCTGCCCCGCGGCGGCCCGCGCGCCGGGGGGAGACTCCGCCCCGGCCGCGGCGTGCGCGGCCGCGGGGACGAGCGCCAGGCTGGCGGCCACGAGGGCCGCGGCCGGCAGGAGACGGCCGGCGCGTTGCCGGGAGAAAGCCGAGAAAAAGGTCTTCGACATATTATCGTCCGCTCTTCAGGGTCAATACCGCTCTAATCGGCGTCTCGCCTCACTATCTCCGGTGCGGTTCGCGTGCGCGGAACGACACGCCCGGGGCGCCGCCGGATCGGCGTTATAACAAGGGCGGCCTTTTACAGTCGTGCATATCGTTTCCGAAGACCCGGGGGTCTGGATATGCGTGAAAAGCTGGTCGTCGTCGGGCAGGGATATGTGGGCCTGCCACTGGCCATGAGGGCGGTCGAGGCCGGGTTCGATGTCGTGGGCATCGACGTGGACGAGTGGCGGGTCAAGCGCCTGAACGCCTTCGAGTCCTACGTCGAGGACATCAGCGGCGAGGAGCTCGAGGCCGCGCACCGCTCCGGCCGCTACCTGGCCAGCGCCGACTACGCGGACGCCGAGGCGTTCGACGTCTGCGTGATCACCGTGCCGACGCCGCTGCGGGACGGGGTGCCCGACCTGCGCCACATCGGCTCCGCGGGCGCGGCCATCGCGCCGCTCGTGCGGCCGGGCGCCACGGTGGTCCTGGAGTCCACCACCTACCCGGGGACCACCGAGGAGCACCTGCGCCCGCTGCTGGAGGAGGGCTCCGGCCTGCGCACGCCCGAGGACTTCCACCTCGGCTACAGCCCCGAGCGCATCGACCCCGGCAACACGCGGTGGCGCCTGGACAACACCCCGAAGGTCGTCTCGGGCATCGACGAGGCCTCCCTGGAACGCATCCGCGCCTTCTACGGGCGCATCGTGCGCGAGGTCGTGCCGGTGTCCTCCCTCCAGGTCGCCGAGCTGTGCAAGCTGCTGGAGAACACCTTCAGGCACGTCAACATCGCGCTGGTCAACGAGCTGTCCATCTTCGCCCAGCAGTTGCGCATCGACGTCTGGGAGGCCATCGACGCCGCCTCCACCAAGCCGTTCGGCTACATGCGCTTCACCCCGGGGCCCGGCGTCGGCGGCCACTGCCTGCCGATCGACCCCTCGTACCTGTCGTGGCGGGTCAAGCGCAGCCTCGGGCACAACTTCCGGTTCGTGGAGCTGGCCAACGACATCAACGACCACATGCCCGACCACGTCGTGCAGCGGCTCGCCCTGGCGCTGAACCAGCGAGGCAAGCCGGTGAAGGGCAGCCGCGTCCTGGTGCTCGGCCTGTCCTACAAGAAGAACGCCGGCGACTGCCGCGAGTCGCCGGCCATCGAGGTGACCAAGGCGCTGTGCAAGCTCGGCGCGCGGGTGAGCGTCGCCGACCCGCACGTGGACACCTTCCTGATGCCCACCGACTTCGACATGGTGCGGCTGAGCGAGGCCGAGCTGTCGCGCGCGGACGCCGTCGTGGTGCTCACCGACCACGACTGCTTCGACTACGAGCTGGTCCAGAGGGCGAGCGCCTTCGTCTTCGACGCGCGCAACCGCTGCCGGGGGGACAACGTCGAGCGGCTGTGACCCCCGGGACCCCCGGGACGCCCGGCGGCACCGGCTTGGGCGGCCCGGGGAACGCCTGGGCCGCTCAGCGGCCGGCGCGGCGGGACAACCGGCCGAGCACGCCGCGCGGGACGTACCTGCCCACCGCGGCGATGAGTTTGTAGCGGGGGTCGGGCACGCTCACCGGCACGCCGCGGGCCAGGTCGCGCATGGCGGCGTCCACCACGCGGTCGGCCGACAGCCACAGGTAGGCCGGGATCTCCGATGCGTCGATCGAGGCCCGCTCGTGGAACTCGGTGCGCACGAACCCGGGGCACAGCGCCATCACGCGCACCTGCGGCTCGGGGATCTGCGCGGCCAGTGACTCGCTGAAGTTCACCACCCACGCCTTGGACGCGCTGTAGGTGCCGTAGGGGAAGAACGCCGCGACCGAGGCGACGTTGATCACGCCGCCGCGTCCCCGGGCGCGCAGGCCCGGCAGGGCGGCCAGCGTCAGGCGCAGCACCGCCTCGCAGTGCACGCGCAGCATGACCAGTTCGTCGGCGACCGGGACGTCCAGGGCCTCGCCCGGGTGACCGAATCCGGCGTTGTTCACCAGCAGGTCGACGCCCTCGCGCAGCCGTTCCTCCACCGCCGCGATGCCCTTGTCGGTGGCGAGGTCGGCGGGCAGCGTCTGGCAGGACACGCCGTAGCGCCGGTGCAGCTCCGACGCCGAAGCGGCCAGGCGCTTCTCGTCGCGGGCGACCAGGATCAGCGAGAAGCCGTCGGCGGCGAGCCTGCGGCAGAAGGCGGCGCCGATGCCGGCGGTCGCGCCCGTGATCAGTGCGGTGGGCATGCGGAAAGACTAGCGAGAAGTGCCGTCCGGTCGTCGGCCGCCCGGCGGCAGGGGCGGGGTCGCGCCCTGCCGCCGGGGATCGCCGGGGATCCCCGGGGATCGGCGGGGACCGGTGGATCAGCCCCGGGGGCCGCCCTCGGACATCCCGTGCACGGCCGGGATCGTTCCCAGCCGCCCCGCCTGGAAGTCCTCGAACGCCTGCTGCAGCTCTCGCTGGGTGTTCATGACGAACGGCCCGTAATGCGCCATCGGCTCGCGGATGGGGCGGCCCCCGAGCAGGACCACCTCCAGGTCGGGCGTGTGGGAGTCCTGCCTGTCGTCCGCGCGGACGGTCAGCGAGGAGCCCTCGCCGAAGACGGCGGTCTGGCCGAGGTGGACCGGGCGGCGCTCGGCGCCGGCCGTGCCGCGGCCCGCGAGCACGTACGCCAGGCCGTTGAAGTCCTCGCGCCACGGCAGGGTGACCTCGGCGCCCGGCGCCAGCGTCGCGTGGATCATCGTGATCGGCGTGTGGGTGATGCCGGGACCCGCGTGGCCGTCCAGTTCGCCGGCGATGACGCGCAGCAGCGCGCCGCCGTCGGGGGAGGTGAGCAACTGGACGCTGCCGCCGCGGATGTCCTGGTAGCGGGGCGCCATCATCTTGTCCTTGGCCGGAAGGTTCACCCACAGCTGCAGACCGTGGAAGAGCCCGCCGGACACGACCAGGTGCTCCGGGGGCGCCTCGATGTGGAGCAGCCCGCCTCCGGCCGTCATCCACTGGGTGTCGCCGTTGGTGATGGTGCCACCGCCGCCGTTGGAGTCCTGGTGGTCGAAGATGCCGTCGATGATGTAGGTGACGGTCTCGAAGCCCCGGTGCGGATGCCAGGGGGTTCCCTTGGGCTCTCCGGGCTGGTAGTCAACCTCGCCCATCTGGTCCATCATGATGAACGGGTCCAGGTGACGGTAGTGGATGCCGGCGAAGGCCCGGCGGACCGGGAAGCCCTCGCCTTCGAAGCCGCTCGGCGCGGTCGTGACCCCCCGCACGGGACGGGGCACGGCATCGGCCGGCGCGGCCACGCGCGGCAGGCTCAAAGGGTTGTCGATGGTTACGGCCGGCATGGGAACCCTTCCTACAGGTCGGCGGCGAGGAGCCGCCAGGGGAGCGACGATACTCCCCCTAACAGAAGTTTAGATTTCAACTATTCCCGGAGCGGTGGCGGGGTCGCCGAACGTCCGGGCATGTAACAAGTTGAGCTAACTTGCGGCAAGATTTGGTCAAGATTTCCCCAGCCGGGGAAGGGGAGGAGCTCCGAAAAGCGGGCACAGTTACCGTGTTGGCCCGCAAAGCGGAGGTATGGCCCCTGTGGAGAGAACGCGGGTGGGGGCACGGCTGGTCGTGGCGGCGGCGATCGCCGTCCTGGTCGGGGCGTCGGCCGGCTGTGGTGGTGCGGATTTCACCTATGTGATGGGCGGCGACGGGCAGAGCTACTTCAAGGTGCCCGCGTCGTGGCGCAAAGTGGACCAGAAGTCCCTCGACGAGAAGATCTTCGGCGACATGAGCTCCGCGCTCGCGCAGGCCGAGAAGAAGTTGTCATGGACCGTCGCCTATGACGGGTTCGGCACCCCGTCCGCCGACCACCTGCTCGCCCCGGCGGCCGTGCCCGACGAGCCCTTCGCCTTCGCCATGGTGTCCGCCCTGACCGAGGCGCAACGCGACCAGGTCTCGCTGAACGGGCTGCGCAACGCCGGGATGCTGCCGGTCGTGGTCACCGACGAGCTCCGCAAGCAGATGGAGGAGTCGGCCGCTTATCCCTTCAAAGGTTTCGAGCTCCTGCACGACGAGGTGCTGCCGTCCGACAACGGCGTCCGGGGCGTCCACGTGGTCTACAACTTCAAGGTCCTCGGAGGACCGGTGCAGACCTTCGACCAGACCGCCTACCTCGCCGCCGACGGCACGCGCGTATCGGTCCTGCTCATCCGCTGCTCGGCCACCTGCTACCGGGAGCGCGCCGGGGAGATCGGGAAGATCGCGCAGTCCTTCAAGGTCAAGCGAATTCCCGGGTGACCGGGTGAGGAGCCCCGATGAACCAAGCCCCCGCCCCTGACCGGCCCATGGGCCTTCGCGCTCCGGACTCCGGCCCCGCCGACCTCGGCAGGGGCACCATGCCGTTCTGGGACCGCGTCAAGTTCCTGTTCGTGCTGACGCTCGCCTTCTTCGTCCTGGTGTGGCACACCATGGCGGAGTACGAGGGCATCATGCCGTTCGGCGATGCCGTGCGGGTCATGGCGGCGGACCGCACCGGACAGATCATCATGGCCCTGATGGGCCTGGAGGTCCTGCGCCAGGTGCACTTCCTGGTCAGCGAGCGCTCGCCCCGCTACCACCGCCTGTGGACGGTGCGGGTGTTCGGCGGGTTCGACCGGTGGAGCCGCCGCCGGTTCAGCGACTGGAACCGCTACCGCATCGCCCGGGCGCTGAAGTGGCTGTTCTGGATCGCGGTCCTGGCGCTGGTGCTCGGCCAGGTGCTCGACGTCTCGCCCGCCCTGGCCCTGTTCCAGGCCCCCGCCCTGCTGTGGCAGGTGCTCCCCTACGGGCTGCAGCTCGCGTTCGGGTTCTTCTTCGTCATCGTCCAGTTCGTCGGCCTGTTCTGGTTCATGTCCAGAGGCGGCGTCGAGACCTACTTCCCCGACGACATCAAGACCCGCTTCTCCGACGTGTGGGGACAGGACCACGTCGTCGAGCGGGTCAAGGAGAACATCGTCTTCCTGGAGAAGCCCGACGAGATCGAGGCCAAGGGCGGCTACGTGCCGAGCGGCCTGCTGCTGTGGGGACCGCCCGGCACCGGCAAGACCCTGATGGCCGAGGCCGTCGCCGGCGAGACCGGCCGGCCCTACGTCTTCGTCGACCCGGGCGCCTTCATCAACATGTTCATGGGCATCGGCATCCTGAAGGTGAAGTCGCTGTTCCGCAAGCTGCGCAAGCTCGCCCTGCGATACGGCGGCGTCATCGTCTTCTTCGACGAGGCCGACTCGCTCGGACGGCGCGGCGCGCTCGCCCAGCAGGCGCCTCCCGGGTCGGCCGGCTTCTCGCCCGCGGCGCCGTTCCGCACCGACGGCTGCCACGGGTTCGGCTACCTGTCGGAGAACACCCGCGCGGAGCTGACCCGCCAGGCGCTCGGGCCGTCCCGGGCCGAGGCGCCCGCGCCCGGCCGCGACCGGGTCGTCAGCCCCATGGGCGGCATGATGGGCAGCGGCGACCAGGGCACCCTGCAGGCGCTGCTGACCGAGCTGTCGGGTCTGAAGAAGCCGCGCGGCTTCCTCAACCGCTACGTGCGGCGGCTGCTCGGCATGCGGCCCAAGCCGCCGCCCAAGTACCGCATCCTGGTCATGATGGCCACCAACATGCCCAACTCGCTGGACGAGGCGCTGCTGCGGCCCGGCCGCATCGACCGCATCTACAAGGTCGGCTACCCCTCCAAGGCCGGGCGCGTGCGCACCTACCAGGGCTACTTCGAAAAGGTCCGGCACGAGCTCACCGCCGAACAGCTCGACAAGCTCGCCACGATCACCCCCTACGCCACCGGCGCCACCATCAAGGACCTGGTCAACGAGTCGCTGATCACCGCCATCCGGGGCGGGCGCGATGTCATCACCTGGGCCGACGTCCTGACGGCCAAGCGGCTCAAGCAGCTCGGCCCGCCCGAGGACGTCGAGTACATCGAGCGCGAACGCCACGCCGTCGCGGTGCACGAGGCCTGCCACGCCGTGGCCGCCTACCGCACCCGCCAGCACCTGGAGATCGACCTGGCCACCATCGAGAAGGGCTCGGACTACCTCGGCATGGTGTCCAGCATCAAGCCCGAGGACCAGTTCACCCGATGGCGCAGCGAGTACGAGGCCGACATCATGGTCTCGCTCGCCTCGCTGGCCGGAGAGCGCATGTTCTTCGGGGAGGACAACTCCTCGGGCGTCTCCGGGGACCTCGAGAGCGCCACCATGGTCACCGGGCTCATGGAGGCGTACTGGGGCATGGGCGTCGGCGTGGCCTCCCTGCCCGCGCTCCAGCAGCTCGGCATCCGCGACGGCAAGGCCGCGCCGCCCGCCGGCGGCGGAGGCGGCATCGGCTACACCCAGGAGCCCGGCGGGCGCCGCGACCACCTCACCCCCGACATGCTCGCCGAGCGCATCGAGTTCAACCTGGCCAGGCTGCTGAAGAAGACCGAGGACCTGCTGCGGGCCAACCGCCGTGAGATCCTCTGCGTCGCCCACGCCCTCGAGCAGCACAAGACCCTCAACGGCGACGACGTCGTCGCGGTCATCGAGTGCACCCGGGGGCCGCTGATCGACGGCGCGGACTACGGCTCCGACGCGTTCTTCGAGGAGATCGAGGCCTACCACGAGGTGGCCGCCGACGCGCACCGCACGCACAGCCGCGTCACCACGGCGCTGCCCCGCCCCCGCGTGCCCGAACCGCCCGTGCCGGTCATCGCCGGCCGGCTGCTTCCGTACACCGGCACCGCGACGCCCACCCTGATGCCGCACGCTCCGGGCGAGGGGCACGGGCCCGCCGGGCCGGGAACCGGCGACGGCCCGGGTGCGGTGACCGGTGAGGGAACGGGGCTGATCGCGGCACCCGGCAACGGCTCGGGAACGGGCAACGGCTCGGCGGCCGGGAACGGTTCGGCGCGCGCACCCGGAAGTCAGGCGGTGCCCGGGGGTCAGGCGGTGTCCGGGGGTCAGGTCGTGCCCGGGGGTCAGGCGGTGCCCGGCTCGGCCGGGTCGCCGGAGTTCATCCCCTGGAGCCCCGACCGCCCGCGCTCCGGCCCGGGCCCGGGGTCGCAGCACGGCATGGAACCGCCCGCCGTCAAGGCCCGGCGGATCCGTCCCGTCCTCATCGCGCTGGCCGCCGCCGTCGCCCTGGTGGTGTTCGTCCTGGCCGGCCTGGCCCTGTTCGGCGGCGCGCCCGCGATGGGCGCGGACGTCTCCGCGCTCTCCTCCACCAACCTGGTGGCCGGGCTGGTCGTCCTGATCGGCCTGCTGATCGTCTGCGGGGTGCTCGCGTTCGTCATGCTCAGGGCCCAGCAGGCGACCCGGGCCAGGGCCGAGGAGGCCAGAGACCGGGCCACCGAGCGCGCGCAACTGCTGGCGGCCGCGATGGACCCCGAGACGGCCATGCGCCTGCTCGGCTACGACGGGCGAGGCGGCCCCGGCGCGCCCTGACATCACCGGCCTGCCCCTGAAGACCTCCGGCCGTGACACCGCGCGCTCCGAGGGTCACAGGCGGAACTCCAGGTCGGGGATGATCTCGGCGACGTCCATCTGCGCCTTCTGCAGACGGCCCGAATAGTCCCAGTTCATCGCCTGCCAGCGGGTGAACTGGTCGAGCACCCACTGGCCCGACTGCCGGCTGCCGTTGCCCGATTTGCCGTTGCCACCGAACGGCAGGTGGGCCTCGGCGCCGGAGGTGGAGTTGTTGACGCTGACCATGCCCGCGCCGATGCCCGACCGGAAGCGGAACGCCGCCGCCGGGTCGGTGGTGTAGATCGACGACGACAGCCCGTACCCCGGCCGGTTGGCCAGTTCGATCGCCTCGTCCAGTCCGCCGAACGCGGTGACGCCGACGATCGGCCCGAAGGTCTCCTCCATGAACAGCCGGTCGCCCGGACGCACCCCGTCCACGACCACCGGGTGGTAGTACAGGCCGCCCGCGCCGTCGAAGCCGCCCCGGGGATTGTCGGCGGTGATGCGGCCGGTCGGCCCGGTGACCACCGTGTGGTGCGGCTCCACCCAGCCGAGGTAGTGCTCGTAGCGTTCGGCGAACCGGTGGTCGAGCATCGGGCCGTACAGCACCTCACCGGTGGGGTCGCCGACCGTGGCCTTGGCCACGGCCCTGGCGTACCGGCCGACGAACTCCTCGTGCACCGACCGGTGCACCAGGACGGTGCCCAGGGACGTGCAGCGCTGCCCGGCCGTGCCGAACCCCGAGAACAGCGCCCCCTCCACGGCGAGGTCGAGGTCGGCGTCCGGCATGACCACCATGGGGTTCTTGCCGCCCAGCTCCAGGCACGGCGACTGCAGATGGCGCCCGCACAGCGCGCCGATCTCGCGGCCCACGGCCGTCGACCCGGTGAAGCCGACCTTCTGCACCGTGCCCTCCGTCAGTGCCTGGTCGAGCCCGGCGAAGGTCGTCGCCCCGTCGGCGAACACCAGGTTCAGCACCCCGTCGGGCAGGCCCGCCGCCGCGAACAGCCGGTACAGCGCGTGCGCGGAGGCGGAGGCGTACTCGGCGGGCTTCCACACCACGCTGTTGCCGCACAGCAGCGCCGGCACCAGATACCAGCTCGGGACCGCCACCGGGAAGTTGCCGGCCGTGATCACCGCGGCCACCCCGACCGGCGTCCGGAAGGTGAACAGGCTCTTGTCCGGCATCTCCGACGGGACCGTCTGGCCGTACAGCCGCCGGCCCTCGCCGAGGAAGAAGTCGCACGTGTCGACGATCTCGCGGACCTCGCCCATGGCCTCGGCGTACGGCTTGCCGATCTCGTCGGTCACCAGCCTGGCCAGCGTCTCGGCGTTGGCCTCGACCAGCCGGCCGATGGAGGCGATGACCCGCCCCCTGACCGGCGCGGGCACCCGCGCCCACTCGCGCTGCGCCGCCGAGGCCACGCTGCACGCCCACGCGAACGTCGCGGCGCCGGCGAGCCGGACGCTCGCCACGGTCTCGGCCGTCCTGGCGGGGTTCACCGAGTCGTAGGTCGAGGCGTTGGCGTCCTCGGCGGCCTTGCCACCGACGACGGAGACGATCTGGCGGGTCACCGTTGACCTCCTCGCATGGGCGCTTGCCTGCCATTGTTCCGCCTGACCAGTCATTCCCCAACTCGCGCCGCCCTCCCGCGCGGGCCTCGCCGGACCCGCCGGCCGCGTCCGCGACGTCCTGGAACGCCACCGCCCGCCGCACGAGGACGCACGGCGGGCGGGGCGGTGAGGGTCCGCGGAGACCGCGGGGGACCGGAAGATCTTCCAGCGTCCGGGGTCACCAGAGGACTTCCGGGGTCATCGGGAGGTTCCGGCTCCGTGGAGCGTCCAGGGGGCCTCGGGGGTCACCAGGAGCCGTGGTCGGAGTGGAGCTGGCCGCGTACGGCGCCGTCGGGGAACCCGGTGGTGTGCAGGTTGGTGTACCAGTTCTTCGGCGTCTTGACGATGCCCCTGGCGATGTCGCCCTTCACCGGCGCGACGCCCGCGATGCCGTACACGCCCGCGGGCAGGCCGTTGGCGTCGGCGAACAGGTCCACGACCACCGGGCCGTTCTTCCCCCTCTTGCCGCGGTGGATGTGCCCGTTGGTGACCGGGTCCAGCCGGGTCCAGACGGTGGCGTAGTACAGCTTGGAACCCTTGACGCCGACCAGCCACTGCGAGGCGCCGTCGGGGTCTCCGACCTTCTTGCCCGGTTCACGGACCTCCTGCGCGCCGCTGCCCTCCGAGTGCAGCCGCGTGTGGGTGTCCCGCGCGAGGACGCCGGCCAGGTCGATGGGGTGCGACACCCGCTTGAGCTGGGCGCGTACCGCGCCGCCGGGGAACTCGCCGGTGTGCACGTTGAGGTAGAACTTCGACGGGCTCGCCTTGATCGAGGCCAGCAGCCCCCGGTCGGCCTTCACCGTGCCGGCCACGGCGCGGGCGCTGCCCGGCAGGGCTTCCCCGAAGAACGGGATCTTGACGTCGCCGTTGACGCCCGCCTTGCCCTTGTGGATGTGGAACGCGGTGGGGACGGCGATGCCTTCCCACCGGACGGCGTAGGTGACGCGGTCGCCGCTGACCCGCAGAGCGACGAGAGCGGCGCCGTTCTTGTCCCCGACGGCGGGCCCGCCCTTGACCGGGACCTCGTTGCGGCCGGTCAGATGCCCGACGAAGTAGGCGTCCGACGAGACCGCCGCCGCCGGGGCCGCCGAGGCGGAGGCCGGTGCGGCGGCGGTCCCGGCGCTCGCGGACCGCGGCGCCGCCTGGGCCGCCGACGGCGCGAGGGCCGCCGCCGCCAGCCCGGCGGCCAGGACGACGCCCGGAAGAGCGAGGGTCTTGTTCATTTCCGGTACCTCTCATGTCACTGCTCGGTTGCGGTGCTTGCCCCCTTCATTCGCGGGTGAGCCACTGTTGGATTGCCTGTCGAATGTGCACATTTACTCATTCGCATCACCGAACAAATAGGACATAAGCCGCTACAATCCCACCCTCGGTCAGACCCGCGCGGCCTCTTCGGTGGTCGCGGCGGCATCGGCGTCCTCCACCCCGGCCGGGGCCGCGGGCAGGCCGCGCACGCCGGGAACGGCGAGGACGACGCAGCAGGCGACCGCCTGCCAGACCGCGCCGAAGGCCAGCACGCCGGTCACCCCGGCGGCCGAGGCCGCCGGACCCGCGACGGCCAGCCCGACGGGGCCGAGGACGAACGCCCCCACACCGGTCAGAGAGGTGACCCGCGCGAGCACCCCCGCCGGCAGGTACCGCTGGTTGGTCGTCGCATAGAGCGTGCCGCACACCGCGGAGCCGGCGCCCGCGACCAGCGCGCCGGTCGCGATCACCGCGACCGGCGCCCCGGCGGCGATCGCGCCCGACGGCAGAGCCCAGCCGAAGGTGGCGACGGTCGCGACCAGGAGGGGGCGGCGCACCGCCCGTCCGCCCATCATGGCGAGCCCTCCTCCCACGGCCCCGCCGCCGTAGCACGCCATGATCAGCCCCCACGCCCCGGCCCCGCCCAGCCGCTCCTGCGCGACGACGGGCCCGAGCACCAGGAACGGCGCCCACACGAGCATGTTGAACAGCGTGAACTGCAGGGTCGTGACCCAGAGCCAGGAGTGTGCGCGAAAGTGCCGCCACCCCTCCGCCAGTTCCCCGATCGCCCTTCCTCGCATGGCCGGCACCGGTGGGGGACCGGGGCCGGCCAGGCGGAGGAGCATGAGCGCGACGGCGCTCACCGCGTACGTGCCCGCGTCCAGGGCGACCACCGCTCCCGGGCCCAGCGCCGCCACGGCGACCCCGGCGAGCGCCGGGCCGCTCACCGACGCCAGGGACTGCGCCAGGCCCGCGAGCGCGTTCGCGTCCCGCAGCTTGCCCGCGTACCGGTCACCGCCGGCGGCGACCCGCGGGATGAGGGCGCCCCGTGCCGGCATGAAGAACGCCTCCCCGGCCCCCCACACCGTGACGAGCGCGACGAAAGCCCACAGGGGCGGACGTCCGGCGAGCAGCAGCACGGCCAGGATCGCCTGGGTGACACAGCGCAGGACGTCCGAGCTCACCATGACGCGCCGCGGGCCCACCCGGTCGGCGACGACTCCGGCGAACGGCATGAGCACGACCATGGGGACGATGCGGGCGGCCATGACGTATCCCAGCTCCGACTGCGTGCCCCCGCCGCCGAGCAAGGCGAAGGCCAGGGCCAGCGACGCCATCGCCGAACCGAGCAGCGAGGTGGCCTCGCCGACGAAGAACAGCCACAGATCCCGATGAGCCGGCGCGGCCATGCGCCGCCGAAGCCTTCTCCCGACCATGCCCCTCACCCTGCGCGGTGGGCATCACGCCATGCAACGGTTCGGCTGAGAGAAGTTGAGTCCCTTTACTGCATCATCTGTCAGCGACGCATCCGCTCTCGACGTAACACCATTGACCTGATGATCCGTCCGGCTAGACTTCGACCGCCGACGGTCGTCCGACAGGTCTTTTACTGCGGCAGTGCTCGTCTCGAAGATGCCGGTCGGCGATGTTTTACTGCGGTTTCGTGCATTCGGCAACGAGGTGGCGAAGCGACGCCACCTCGGCACCGCCCGTGGCGGGCGAGAGGGAGGCGACACGTCGTGCACCCGAGCACGCACGGTGGCGAGGGCGATGTGACCACATCCCCGCCGCCCGTCGAGTACGCCGTCGCGATCGACCACTATCTGGCCACGCTCCGGCTGGGAGAGGCGTCGCGGCGGGTCTACCGCATCGCGCTGGCCACCTGGGCCTGGGCGCTCGTCGGCAGGACCCCGCCGCGGGGGAGGGCGCGCCGCGGCGCCGTCCCGCCCATCGTGCCGCTGGCCCTGCTGGACGCCCCGGCCACCGCGCTGCGCCTGCGTTCGGCGCTGGACGAGCGCGCCGCGAGCGCCGACCCGCGCACCGTCGGGCGCGAGCTGTCGATCCTGCGCGGAGCCCTCGCGTGGTGGCGCGTGCGCGGCTGGATCGACGGCGATCCGCTGCACGTCGCGGGCGCCCGGCTCCGGTCTCCCGCGGCGCCGGCGGCCGCGCTCGCGGTGCTCACCCCGGAGCAGGTGGCGCAGATCTTCGGCCTGCCGGCCGACCTGCGCGAACAGGCCTGCTGGCGCCTGCTGTACGAGACCTCGGCCACCGTGGAACGCGTGCTCGCCCTCGACGTCGACGACCTCGACCTGGCGCGGCGGCGCGTCAGGGACTCCCCGTCACTGCGCTGGGGCCCCGGCACGGCGCGGCTGCTGCGGCTGCTCCTGCTCGGCCGCACCACAGGCCCGCTGCTGCTGACGCGGCGCCGCGCGGCCCCCGGCACGCCCGAGCACGACCGCTGCCCCGTGACCGGCCGCGGCCGGTTGTCCTACCGGCGCGCGGCCGAGGTGTTCACCGCCGCCACCGTCCCGCTCACCCCCACCGGCCACGGCTGGACGCTCCGCCAGCTGCGCTCGGCGGGGGCGGCCCACCGGCAGCGGCCCGCGCGCACATCCCTCAGGCCGGACGGGC
Source organism: Sphaerisporangium rhizosphaerae (assembly GCF_042665155.1). Lineage (NCBI taxonomy): Bacteria > Bacillati > Actinomycetota > Actinomycetes > Streptosporangiales > Streptosporangiaceae > Sphaerisporangium > Sphaerisporangium rhizosphaerae. Next base: position 531,817 of record NZ_JBHTCG010000002.1, read on the forward strand.
ACGAGGTCACAGGGCCGTGAAGTCGGCGAAGTCGAAGCCGGGAGAGACCACGCAGCTCACCAGCACCTGTTCGGCGCCGGCCGGGCGTGCCGCCTGCCAGGTGCCCGCCGGCACCAGGGCCTGCGGCACCTGACCCCGCTCCACCGCAGGGCCGAGCGTGATCTCCCGCCCCGCCGCCGGCCGGTCACCGTCACCGCCGAGCACGAGGGTCAGCGGGCCGCCCCGGTGCCAGAACCACACCTCGTCCGACCGGACCGCGTGCCACACCGACTCCTCGCCCGGCTGGAGCAGGAAGTAGATGCCGGTCGCGCTCTGCCGCAACGCGCCGTACCCGGCCGGCTCGAAGCCTTCCGAGGTCCGCCACGTCTCGCGGAACCACCCGCCCTCAGGGTGGGGGAGCAGGTCCAGCGCCTCGGCCACCGGCGGGCGCCGCTGCACCGCGACGAACCGTCCCGACACGTCCCGGCGCAGGAACCGCAGCCCGCCGTCGTCGTCCACGGCCACCACCGGCTCCGGACCGTTCAGGCTCGCGTTGGCGACTCGGAGGGCATCGTCGTCATCGGCCGCCTCCAGACCGGGACCATCGGGACAGGCGGCGAGCGTCATCACGAGCACAGCCGGAACTCTAGTGCCCTGCTCGGCTCGCGACACCAGTGCCCTGCTCAGCTCGCGCGTTCGCCGAGGACGCAGAACTCGTTGCCCTCGGGGTCGGCGAGCACCACCCACGGCACCGTCTCCTGCCCCACGTCGGCCCGGCGGGCGCCCAGTGCCAGCAGGCGATCGACCTCTGCCTGCTGGTCGACCGGGCGGAAGTCCAGGTGCAGCCGGTTCTTGCCCGCCTTCTCCTCCGGCACGGGGGCGAAGAGAAGGCCCGGCAGCACGTCCTCGGCCAGCCGGATCTCGTACTCGTCCTCGGCGTCGTTGACCACGACCCAGCCGAGCGCCTTCGCCCACCACTCGCCCAGCGCGACCGGGTCGGCCGAGTCGATGACCACTTGCTCCCAGATAAGACTCATGGTGCTCCCGTACCCCTGGTCCGGGAGGTATTCCGGCCCTTTCGCGCGGCCCGGTTTTTGTCGGAGGCCGTGGCTAATGTGCCTGGTGTGATCGAACGTTGGAGCCGTGAACAAGTGCTCGCGCTCGCCCCCGACGCATCCTCCCAGAAGGGCGCGCAGAGCGTGAGCACGCCGGCGAAGTGGCCGGCGACGGGGGCGACGCCCGACGTGCTCTGGGGTGAGTGCAAGGGCAGCGGCGCCACGCCGTACCGCGCGTGCGTCGACCTCGCCGAGCCCGCCTACCGCTGCACCTGTCCGAGCCGCAAGTTCCCGTGCAAGCACGCGCTCGGCCTGCTCCTGCTGTGGTCCGCCGACGGTGTCCCGTCCGCCGATGCCTCACCCGACTGGGTCACCGAGTGGCTCGAGCAGCGCCGAACCCGCGCCGCCAAGGCCGCCACGCCACGAAGCGGCACCCCGACCGCCGGCCCAGGGACGGCCGGTCACGCCGGCTCCGGCTCGGGCCCCGGCCACGCGGCGATCCCGCCCACAGGCGACACCGAAGGCGCGGCCGGTGAGGGCATCGGCGCGCAGGCAGAGCCCGGCGAACCAGGGCTCGCCGACGGGGGGACGAGGCTCGCGGACGGCGGACCCCGGGGTGTCGTGGACGGCGGGCCGGGTTCCGCCGACGGCGGCGAGCCCGATCGGCGGGCCGTCCAGCGTGAGCGGCGGGTGGCGGCGGGCCTGTCCGAGCTCGAACGATGGCTGGCCGACCAGATCGGCCAAGGCTTGGCCGGGGCCCGGAAAAGCGCTCCGGCGCAGTGGGAGGAGCTGACCAGGCGGCTGGTCGACGCGCAGGCGCCCGGTGTCGCCGGCGTCGTCTCGCGTCTGCCCCGCGTGCTGGCCGAGGAAGACTGGCCCGCCCGGCTCCTGGGCGAGTACGGCCTGCTCCACCTGCTCGCGGTCGGCTACCGCCGCGCGCCCGAGCTTCCCGCGCCGCTTCGTGACACCGTCCGGTCGCGGGTGGGTTTCCCCACCTCCCGAGAGGAGGTGCTGGCGGGGGCGGCCGTGCGCGACCACTGGCACGTGCTCGGCTCACGCGACGAAGAGCAGGACCGTCTCGTCTCACGCCGGGTCTGGCTGCGCGGGCGCACCAGTGGCCGTTCCGCCCTGGTGCTGTCGTTCGCTCCGCCCGGTCAGGCCCTGGACGCCTCGCTGGTCACCGGCACCGTCATGGACGCCGAGCTGGCCTTCTATCCCGGCGCCGCCCCGCTGCGCGCGCTGGTCGCCGTCCGGCACCAGGCGGCGCCGTCCGGGCCCCCGCCCGGGACCGGGGCGCGTGCCGCGCTGGACGAGCTGGCCGCCGCGCTCGCCGCCGACCCGTGGCTGGAGTCCTGGCCCGTCGTGCTGACCGATGTCGTCCCCGCCAGACGCGCGGACCGATGGCTCCTCGCCGACCTCACCCCGGCCCCGGATGACCGACACAACCCAGGGGCTGACCGGCACGGCCCGGGAGGTAACCGGCAGCACCCGGGGGACGACGAGCACGGCCCGGGGAGTGAGCGCCACGACACGAGGGGTGAGCTACGCGGCCCGGGGGGTGAGCGGCAGGGTTCACAGAGCGAGCGGCACAGTCCGGACGGTGACCGGCATGGCGCACTGGACGAGTGGCACGGTCCGGGGGGTGCGCGGCCGGGGCTACTCGGCGGAATGCCGCTGCATGCCTCGGTGGGCGTCCCGTGGCGGCTGCTGGCCGTGTCCGGGGGCGAGCCCGTCACCGTCGCCGCCGAGTGGACGCCACGCGGCCTGCGCCCCCTCACGACATGGGACGAGGAGAACCGGGTGGTGGTCCTGTGAGTACGGCTGAGGAGCGGGGGAGCGGCGGCGTGGTGATCACCGTGGAGGAGTGGGAGCGGTTGGTGTCGGCCGCGCTGGTGGGCACCGATCGGCGGCCCGTGCCCGGTCTGCTGGGCAAGGCGGCGGCGCACACGGCGGGCACGCGGGCGGGACAGCGGCTTCACAGGGGCGAGCCGCTGCCCGTCGCGTCTCCCGAGGAGCAACCACTGGTGCCGCGCGCGGCCGGTGAGCGCGCCGCGCGCATCCTCGGCGGTGAGCATCCCCGGCTACTGCCCGAATGGCTGGAGGCCGCCGCCGCGCGGGGGTACCGCCTGCCGTCGAAGCTCATCCCCTCGGTTCTGGACCAGGGGGCGCGCGACCGCTTCCTGCGCCCTCCCATCGGCGTGCTGGCCGGGGCCAGGGGGCGCTGGCTGGCCTCCCTCAACCCCTCGTGGGCCTACCTCCTCGAAGAGGCCTCCGCCCACCTGCCCGCCACCGGTGGCCGACCACCGGCCACGGTCGGCTCCCCACCCCCTGGCGGACCTCCGGCAGGTGGCGTCTCTCCGGCTGGTGGCCGGTCGCCGGGCCTGGGTGGAGGGCCGGCCGTTGAGGGGACCGGAGGGCCTGCGGAGTCGGGCATGGGGGGTGGCGAGGGGGAGGGGCCGGACGATGTGAGTGTGCCGACGCATCCTCTCTGGGAGTTCGGCACGCGTGGCGATCGGCTGTCCTACCTGGGAAGTCTGCGCACGGCCGACCCCGTGGGCGCTCGCACGCTCCTGCTGCGGAGCTGGGATGAGGAGTCTCCGGAAGACCGGGCCGCGTTCGTCCATGCCCTGGCCGAGGGGTTGTCGATGGCGGACGAGCCGTTCCTCGAGGCCGCGCTCGACGATCGGCGGCGCGAGGTCCGCGGCCAGGCGGCCGACCTGCTCACCCGGCTGCCCGACTCCCGGCTCGGCCGCCGGATGGCCGAGCGGGCCGCCCGGTGCCTGCGGCTGGCCGGTGACCGGCTCGTCGCCGAGCCGCCCGCCTCCTGTGACGCCGCCATGGAACGCGACGGCGTCCGCGCGCGTGCGCCCGGCGGCACGGGCCCGCGCAGCTGGTGGCTCCAGCAGATCGTCGCGCACACCCCGCTCGGCTTCTGGACCGGCCACTTCGGGCGTACGGCCAAGCAGATCGTCGCCCTCAACAACGGTGACTGGTCCAGAGAGGTGAGGCTCGGCTGGGAGCGGGCCGCCGTGCTGCAGAACGACGCCACGTGGGCGCGGGCGCTGTTCGCCGTGGAGCCGCTCACCGACCTGCTCGCCGTCCTGCCTCCCGGCGAGCGCGCCGACAAGGCCGCCGAGCTGGTCCGCGACCAGCCCGTCGACGGCCAGCTGATCATGATGCTCGGTGGCGTCCCCGCTCCGTGGGGCGCGGCGCTGGCGAAGGCCGTCCTGGAGAAGATCCTCGACACGGTCGAACGCCAGCCGTGGAACCTCGGCGAGCTGGTGCGGCTGGCGGGTGAGCGCGTCGACCCGGCCTTCCATCCGATAGCGGCGCGGCTGTCCCTCGAACCGCCGGTCCAGGAGGTCGCCGCCACCCTGCGCTTCCGCTCCGACATGCTCGCCGAACTGGAGGCCGGCGCGTGAATCTCGTCCCGCCTCGCCGGCCCGTCACGCGGCCCGGCTTGCCCCGTCTCCCCGAAGGGGGGCATGCCGACCCTCCTTCCGCGATCTCGCCTCCGGGCGAAGCGCGCGTGAAGCGTTCTGATGCGCTCCCGCCTCCAGCGGGCGGGGGCGTCGAGTGCACTCCTTCGATCTTCTTGTCCACGGACGGACGCGGGACGCGTCCACCCGCGAGGTCGCGGCGCGCAGGCGGACGTGATCCCGTCGGCCCGCCGCGACGGCCGCGCGGAGGCGCGGTGGCGGCGCGACCGGTTCGTCCTCTGACCCCCATCTTCGATCTGGCCGACTACGCGGAAGCGAGCTGAAGCCGACATGACCGTCCTGCGTCCGCATGCGGAAGACCTTTATGCCGAGGAGCTGGCGATCCTGGCCAAGTCCGACGACCGGCCGAGGCCGCCGGGCTGGCGGCTCTCGCCTTGGGCGGTGACCACCTACCTGCTCGGCGACGGCCGGGAGATCACGCCCAAGTACATCGGGCCGCGCCGCATCGTCGAGGTCGCCGTCGCCACCCTCGCCACCGACCGGGCACTGTTGCTGCTCGGCGTCCCCGGCACCGCCAAGACCTGGCTGTCGGAACACCTGGCGGCGGCGATCAGCGGCGACTCCACGCTCCTGGTTCAGGGCACGGCCGGCACCGCCGAGGAGGCGATCAGGTACGGGTGGAACTACGCGCGGCTGCTCGCCGAAGGGCCCTCGCGCGAGGCGTTGACGCCCAGCCCTGTCATGCGCGCCATGGCCGAAGGCCGGCTCGCCCGTGTCGAGGAGCTGACCCGCATGCCCTCAGACGTGCAGGACGCGCTGATCACCGTCCTGTCCGAGAAGACGCTGCCGATCCCGGAGCTGAACCAGGAGGTCCAGGCCGCGCGCGGGTTCAACGTCATCGCCACGGCGAACGACCGCGACCGCGGCGTCAACGAGCTGTCCAGCGCTCTTCGGCGGCGGTTCAACACCGTCGTCCTGCCCGTGCCCAACACGGCCGAGGAGGAGGTGGAGATCGTGTCCCGCCGGGTGGCGCAGCTCGGCCGTTCGCTGGAACTGCCGCCGACGCCCACCGGGCTCGAAGAGATCCGCCGGGTGGTCACCGTGTTCCGTGAGCTGCGCTCAGGGATGACGGCGGACGGGCGCACGACGGTGAAGTCCCCCAGCGGCACCCTCAGCACCGCCGAGGCGATCTCCGTGGTGACCAGCGGCATCGCGCTGGCCGCCCACTTCGGTGACGGCGTGCTGCGCGCCGCGGACGTGGCGGCGGGCATCGTCGGCGCGGTGATCCAAGATCCGGTGTCCGACCGCGTCGTCTGGAACGAGTACCTGGAGACGGTCGTGCGCGAGCGCGCCGACTGGCGCGACTTCTACCGGGCCTGCCGCGATGCCTCCTGATTCCCCCGCACACGTCATGACGCCCCTGGTCCCGGCCACCGGCGAGCCGGCTCGGCGACCCGCGAAGCCGGCCCCGGCCATCGCCGAGGCGGTCGAGGGGCCCGCCGCGGCGCCCGCGGTCCCCTCCACGGTGTCCGCCCAAGATCCTCCAGTCGCTCCGGCCGAAGGCGGAGTCGCGGGTCGAGCGGAAGACGAAGCCGATGCCGGTCTCGAGGCCGAGGATTCCGGCATCGGCCAGGTGACCGATGGCCGGAGCGCCACAGGGCGTTCGTCCGAGGGGCGGGAGGCCGGTGGGCGGCGGGTGGGGGCTGGGGCGGCGGTCACGGTGCTCGGTATCCGTCACCACGGGCCGGGCTCCGCCAAGGCCGTGCTCGCCGAGTTGGACAGACTGCGCCCCGACATCGTGCTGATCGAGGGCCCGCCCGAGGCCGACGCGCTGGTCGCCCTGGCGGGCGATCCCGGCATGGAGCCGCCCGTCGCCCTCCTCGCTCACGTGCCGGGCGACCCGGCCAGGGCGGCCTTCTGGCCGTTCGCCGGGTTCTCACCCGAATGGCAGGCCATCCGGTACGCGGCCCGCGCGGGCATCCCCGCCCGCTTCTGCGACCTGCCCGCCGCCCACAGCCTCGCCGAACACCCCGCCCCCCCACAGCCGGACACCGCTCCCGAGGCCGATCGGAGACCGGAGGAGGGGGTGCGGCTGGATCCCATCGGGGAGCTGGCGCGGGCGGCCGGGTACGACGATCCGGAGCGTTGGTGGGAGGACGCCGTGGAGCACCGCGGCGGTGACACCCCGTTCGAGGTGATCGCCGACGCGATGGCCGCGGTCAGAGAGGGGTACACCCCGCACGAGCACGAGGCCCGGCGCGAGGCGTACATGCGCAGGACGATCCGCGCCGCCTTCAAGGAGGGGCACCGACGCGTCGCCGTGGTCTGCGGCGCCTGGCACGTGCCGGCGCTGCGCGAGCCGGGGCCCGCCGCGCCCGACGACCGCATCCTGCGCGGGCTGCCCAAGGTCAAGGTGGAGATGACCTGGGTTCCGTGGACGCACGGCCGTCTGGCCTCCTGGAGCGGCTACGGCGCGGGCATCACTTCGCCGGGCTGGTACGACCACCTGTTCAGCGCGCCCGACCGCCCGATCGAGCGGTGGCTGGCGGCGGCCGCCCAGGTGCTGCGCGAGGAGGACCTTCCGGTCTCCTCCGCCCACGTCATCGAGGCCGTGCGGCTCGCCGAGAGCCTCGCCGTCGTCCGGGGCCGCCCGCTGGCCGGGCTGAGCGAGGTCACCGAGGCGGTCAGGGCGGTGCTCTGCGAGGGCGACGAACTGCCGGTGGAGCTCATCCAGCGGCGCATGGTCGTCGGCGAACGCCTCGGCCACGTCCCCGACGACACTCCGATGGTTCCGCTCCAACGCGACCTGCGCGACCGGCAGCGGCGGCTGAAGCTCGACCCCGAGGCGCTCGAACGCGACCTCGACCTCGACCTGCGCAAGCCGCTCGACCTCGAACGCAGCCGCCTGCTGCACCGGCTCGGCCTGATCGGCGTTCCCTGGGGGGCCGCGCGCGCGTCGCGTGGCAAGGGCACCTTCCGCGAGTCGTGGACACTGCGGTGGCTCCCGGAGTTCGACATCGACCTCATCGAGGCGGGCGCGTACGGCACCACCGTCCCGGCGGCGGCCACCGCGCGGGTGCGCGAACTGGTCGACCTCGGCACGGTGCGGACGGCCCGGCACGCCGCGCCGAGCGCCGGCTCCGCCGCGCGGCCCGCGGTCACGCTGGCGGACCTGACCGGGGTGGCCGAACGGTGTCTGCTCGCCGACCTGCCGGAGGCTCTTCCCGACGTCCTCACGTCCATCTCCGCAAGGGCGGCGCTGGACAGTGACGTCACCCACCTGATGGCGGCGCTGCCGGCCCTGGTGCGCGCCCAGCGCTACGGCGATGTCCGCGGCACCCCGGCCGCCGGCCTGTCGGTCATCGTGGAGTCCCTGCTCGGCCGCATCTGCGCGGGACTCCCGGCCGCGGTCACCGGGCTGGACGACGACGCGGCCCGGGAAGTGCTCGGCCATGTGGACGCCGTCCACGCGGCGGTGGGCCTGCTGGAGTCGCGCAGGCAGGGCTGGCTGGCCGCGCTGCGCGGCGTCGCCGAGCGGCGCGACCTGCACGGGCTGATCGCCGGCCGGTTGACCCGCATCCTGCTCGACGCCGGCACGATCGCGACCGAGGAGGTCGCGCGGCGCATGTCCCGTTCGATGTCGGCCGGCAACCCGCCCGCGCGGGCGGCGGCGTGGGTCGAGGGGTTCCTGTCGGGCAGCGGCCTGCTGCTGGTCCACGACCCGGGCCTGCTCGGCCTGATCGACGCGTGGCTGACAGGGCTCACCGCCGAGGCGTTCGTGGACGTGCTCCCCTTGCTGCGGCGGACGTTCGCCGCCTTCAGCCCGCCCGAGCGCCGCGCCATCGGCGGGCGCGTGTCCTCCGGCGAGTCCGAGAGGGCGAACACGCCCGAGGCGGACGCGGAGCGCGCCGCCCCGGCCGTGCACACCGTGCTCTCCATCCTGGGGAGCGCCTGATGCGCCGGACGGCGGGCCGGGGTGCCACTTCCCTTGGCACTCCGGCCCGCAGCCGGAGCCGGCGCGGGACGCCCGCCGCCGGAGATGACGGTACGCCGGACGGGTGGAGGGAGATCGGCATGGATGAGCGGTTACGGCGATGGCGGCTGGTGCTGGGCGGCGACGCCGACGGCACCGGATGCGCGCTGGGCGGCGATGACGCCCAGATGGACGCCGCACTCGCCGCGCTCTACAACGGAGGGCGCGGCTCGGGCGAGTCCGGCCGCGGCGGGGGCGGCGACTCCCCGCGCGGTGCGGGGCTGGGCGCCTCGGCGCCGCGGGTGGCCCGCTGGCTGGGCGACATCCGCACCTACTTCCCTTCCACGGTCGTCCAGGTGATGCAGAAGGACGCCATCGAACGGCTCAACCTCACCCGCCTGCTGCTCGAACCCGAGATGCTCGAGGCCGTCGAGCCCGATGTGCACCTGGTCGGCACGCTGCTGTCGCTCAACCGGGTCATGCCCGAGACGGCTCGCCAGTCCGCCCGCGCGGTCGTGCGCAAGGTCGTCGAGGACCTCGAACGGCGGCTGGCGCAGCGCACCAGGACCGCCGTCGCCGGGGCGCTCGACCGGTCGGCCCGCACGCACCGCCCGCGCCGGGTGGCCGACATCGACTGGAACCGCACGATCCGCGCCAACCTGAAGAACTACCTGCCGGACAGGAACACGGTGGTGCCGTCCCGGCTGGTCGGGTACGCCCGCCGGCAGCGCGCGGTGATCCGCGAGGTGACCCTGTGCATCGACCAGAGCGGTTCGATGGCGGCGTCGGTGGTGTACTCCAGCGTCTTCGGCGCGGTGCTCGCCTCGATGCGGTCGCTGCGCACGTCCCTGGTGGTCTTCGACACCAGCGTGGTGGACCTCACCGAGCAGTTGCACGACCCGGTGGAGCTGCTGTTCGGCACGCAGCTCGGCGGGGGCACCGACATCAACCGGGCCATCGCCTACTGCCAGGGGCTGATCACCCGTCCGGCGAACTCCATCTTCATCCTCATCAGCGACCTGTACGAGGGAGGGGTGCGTGAGGAGATGCTGCGCAGGGTCGCCGCGATGACGGCGGCCGGCGTGCAGGTCATCGTCCTGCTCGCTCTGTCCGACGAGGGTCAGCCGCACTACGACCGTGACAACGCCGAGGCGCTGGCGGCCCTGGGCGTCCCCGCGTTCGCGTGCACGCCGGACGCCTTCCCCGGGCTGATGGCCGCGGCGATCGAACGGCGGGACATCGCCCAGTGGGCCGAACGCACCCTGTCGGTCCGCGCGACCTGACGGCCACCGCGCCGGTTCGACGCCATGCGGTGGTGACGGGCCATGAGTCGGGAGGTGATGTGGCCGTGGTTATGGGGGCGATGAGGGTGAGAAGGACTTTGCGGGATGGGAGCGTTTTGGGATGGTATGTGAGTTTTGTTGATTCGCTCGTACAGACTGAGAAGCTCAATCATGATCGGGGCCGTGACCGGCGGGCCGTTCCGGAGCCGCCGCACCTCGGGTGACGCGGGCCGGGAGGGCCGGCTTAGGGCGAAAGGCCTAGGTAGGGGGCCGATGTGGCGGACGCGACGGACTCATACGGTGAGCGCGTGTCCTCAGCAGTGATCGAATCTCCGCCCATCTCGCCGCCTGGCGTGTTCAGCCGTCCGTACCGGGGACTCAGCGCCGGCATCGTCGCTCTCGTGCTGCTCATCGCGTTCGAGTACCTCGCGGTGGCGACGGCCATGCCGGTGGTCGCCCGCGCGCTCGACGGGCTGCCGCTCTACGGGCTGGCCTTCAGCGGGTCGATGGCCGCCAGCGTGATCGCCACCGTCGCGGGCGGCCGGTGGAGCGACGTGCGCGGCCCGGTCGCGCCGCTGTGGACGGGGATCGGCGGGTTCACCGTGGGCCTGCTCATCGCCGGGCTCGCTCCCACGATGCACGTCCTCGTCCTGGGCCGGTTCGTACAGGGCATCGGCGGCGGCCTGTTCTCGGTCGCGCTGTACGTGGTCGTGGCGCAGGTGTACCCGCCGGAGATGCACCCCCGCGTGTTCTCCCTGCTGGCCACGGCATGGGTGCTGCCGTCCATCGTCGGTCCGGCGATCACCGGCACCGTGGTGGAGCACGCCGGCTGGCGGTGGGTCTTCCTGGGGATCCCGCTGCTGGTGGCCCCGGCCGCCGTCGTGCTGTGGCACGGGCTGACCGGACGGTCGGCCACCGACAGGCCACAGGACGCACCGCAGGGCGCGTCACCCCAGGTCGCGCCCCAGGCCGCCCCGCAGAACGCGCCGCATGGCGCGCCCTCCGGCGCCGATTTTCGTGCTCGGCTCGCCTGGGGCGGCGTCGTCGCCGTCGGCGCGGCCCTGCTGCAGTACGGCAGCGGTCTGGGCGGCGACGGCTATGTGCTGCTGGCCGTGGGGCTCGCCGTCCTCGCCGTCGCCCTCCCGCGCCTGCTGCCCCGCGGCACGATGCGCGCGGCGCGCGGGTTCCCGACGGTGGTGCTGCTGCGCGGCCTGGCCGCCGGGGCGTCGTTCGCCGCCGATGTGTTCGTGCCGCTGATGCTGACCGGCGAGCGCGGGCTGAGCCCCACCTTCGCAGGCCTGTTCCTCACCGGGTCGGCCCTGACCTGGTCACTCGCCTCCTGGATCCAGGGGCGCCGCCGGTACGACCGCACGCGGTTGCTGCGCGTCGGGACGTTCCTGGTCGCCGCCGGCACCGCCGGCACGGCGTTGCTGGTCTTCGACTCCGTGCCGCTCGCCGCCGGACTGGTCGCATGGCTGGCCACCGGGTTCGGCATCGGCCTGGTCTACCCGACGCTGTCGGTCCTCACCCTTGAGCTGTCCGCCCCTGGCGAGGAGGGCAGGAACAGCTCCTCGCTCCAGATCGGCGAGTCGGTCTTCTCGGTCGTCGCCATCGCCGTCACCGGCGCGCTGTTCGCGGCGTTCGACACCGCCTGGTGGGTGTACCTCGCCTGCTTCGGCCTGATCGTCGCCCAGGCCGCCCTCGCCACGCCGATCGCCGGCCGCACCGGACGCTGACGGCCCCGCAGCCGCCCCGCGTCCCGGCCGGCCTGACCGCCGCCCGGTCCGCCGATCACCCGCCCGGGCCGTCCCGGCGTCATGATGTGACCAGGACTCATGACAGAGCAGGGGTCGCCCCGCAGCGTCGCGATGCGGCCCGGACCATGACGGGGCGCCGGAGCCCCCCCGCGTCCCGGCCTGGCCTGGCCGCCGCCCGGTCGGGCGATCACCGCCCCCGGGCCGTCCTGGCCTGACCGGGACTCTTGGCCAGTCGGGGGTGCCCCAGCGGCCTATGACCGGGCCGGATCGCCCCGAGCGTCGAGATGTGGCCCGGATCCATGACAGCGCGCCGGAGCCGCCCCGCGTCGTGATGTGGTCCGGACCATGACGGATCGGAACCTAGGTGACCCGTGTCGTGATGTGGCCTGGACTCGTGACGGACCGGAGCCTTAGATGGCCCGTGTCGTGGTGTGGTCGGGCCTGTGATGGGACGGGGAGGCCCCTATCGTGGCGTGGTCTGACCGTCTGTCGGGCCGGGGGCTGACAGTCGGGCCACCAGCGGGTATGTCGCGCGCGGAGCGCCTCGCCGACCGGAGGTTTCCGCCCGCGCGGGCGGCCCGCGTTTCGAGCGCCTCCCCGCAGCGGGCACCATGGAAGGGACAGGTGTTCGATGAGGGGGTTCCATGCCGCGCGTCCGTGAGCTCGAGGTCTTCCGGCTCGTGCTGCCCTACGGCAGGCGTCCGGAGAGCATCCTGGTCAAGCTCACCGACTACGGGGGGATGACCGGGTGGGGGGAGGTCGTCCAGCCCGCGGAGCTCCGGCCCGCGCTGGGGACGCACACCGCCACCGCCCATGGCCGGGACGACATGGGCGCCGCTGAGGCCGCCGACCGCGATCACGTGCTCGGCAAGACGTGGGCGACGCTGGAGGAGTCTCTCGGCCCCGCGCTTCTCGGCGTCGACTGGGAGCACCCCGACGAACTGGGCACCGTCCCCGGCGGCACCGCCGTCGACCTGGCCTGCTGGGACCTGTGGGCGCGCATGCAGGGCGTCCCGCTGGCCCACGCGATCGGCGGCACCCGCACCTCCCTCATGGCGACGGTGCGACTGGCCGCCGAGCGGTCGCTCGAGGCGATGGTGGCCCGGGTGAACCGCCACGTGTGCGCCGGATACGCCCACGTCACCCTGGACGTCCATCCCGGCTGGGACGTCGAGCCGGTGCGCGCGGTGCGGCAGGCCTATCCCGCCCTGGCGCTCGCCGTGGACGCCCGCGGCGCCTACACCGACGTCTCGGCGCTGGAGGCGCTGGCCTCCTATGACGTGACCGCCATCGAGCGCCCGTTCGGCGGCCCGGACACCGCCCCCGACCTCGACATGCACGCCGAACTGCAGGACCGGGTCACCTCGCTCGTCGCGATCGAGGTGCACTCGGTGGCCGCGCTGCGTGAGGCCGTCGCGGCGCGGGCCGGCGGCGCGCTGCTGCTGCGCCCGTCCCGCTTCGGGGCGCTGCGCGCCGTGCGGACGGCGCACGACGTGGCCGTGGCGGCCGGGTGGGACATCACCGCCGCCGGGGGGCGCGGCACCGGCCTGGCGCGCGCGGCCACGGTCGCCGTCGCCAGCCTGCCCGGGTGCACGCTGCCCAGCGACGTGACCGAGCCGCCGCGCAGCGCGCAGATCGTGACACCCCCGGTCGGGGCCTCCGGCGGCGTCGTCGCCGTCCCGCTCACCCAGCCGGGCCTCGGCCACCTGGTCGACGAGGACCGCGTCCGCCGGCTCGCGGGCGACTCCTTCCGCCTCTGAACACCGAACCGGCAGAACCGGCAGGACCACCCAGTGCAGGTCAGGCCCGGCAGGACGGGCAAGACCGCCCAGGATCGTCAGGACCACCCAGTGCAGGTCAGCCCCGGCAGGACCGGCAGGACCGCCCAGGGAAGGTCAGGACCCAGGTTGCCGATGAACGGGGGCGTCATCTGATCGACTGGTCGTGCCGGAAGATGTCGTGCGGGTCCCAGGTGCGCTTGGCCTGCCGCAGGCGTTCGTAGTTGTCGCCGTAGTACAGGCGGTACCACGGCACGTCGGAGGTGTTCCACTGTGGGCTGCTGAGATCGCGGTCGGGGTAGTTGATGTAGCACCCGTCGGTGACGGCGTCGGGGTCGGTCGCGCCGTCGGCCGAGGCCGGCACCGGGACGCCGCCGGAGGCGTGGTAGACCCGGCGGTACAGCTCGCGGATCCAGCGTTCGTGGACGGCGTCCTCGGCCGGGTCGGTCCAGTACGTCTGGTACTGCAGCTTCATGATCGAGTCGCGCTGCGCCACGGCGGTCTCGTGCGCGCCGACCGCGTTGATCGCGCATCCGTAGGTGTCCACCTGGATGAGCGCCTCGGGGTTGGCGTAGGCGGTGGTGTCGTAGTCGTCGCCGGGGACCTCGGTGTCGTCGCGCGCGCCGGACAGGAAGTTCCACATGACCCGCACCTGCTGGTCGGGGAACGGTTTGCGCATGTAGGCCGACTTGTACTTCCCGCGCCAGCCCGCGCCCGCGCCGTTGAGGGTCTGGGTCGCCTGGATCCACGGCATCAGGCGGGGCTCGTCGTGCAGCCCTTCCATCGGCGGGTGCTCGCCCGTCTCCACGTCCAAGGTGGCGCGCGGCGCGTCCACGCCGTCCTCCATCTGGGCGAGGAAGGCGTCGAGCCGGTCGCGGCCGGCGGCGGGGTTGGTGGCCTCCACCTGCGTGATGAGCCCGATCTTCCCGGCCGCTCGCTGCGTGAGCTTCAGGATGGAGAACAGGCCGGCGTACTCGCTGCCGGGGGCGCTGTTGTCAGCGCAGAACCGCCCGAAGTTCCCGACGAGCCGGGCGAAACGGTCATAGGTCATGCCCTCCCAGCTCCAGCCGACGGCGCTGAGCCAGACGTTGATCGGCGGCCGGGGGAGGTCCTTGAACCAGTAGCGGGTGATCACCCCGAAGTTGCCGCCGCCGCCCCCGGTGTGCGCCCACCACAGCTCGCGCAGGTCGCCGTCGTCGTCCCTGCGGGCGATCACCGCCTGCGCCTGGTAGTCGCCGCGCGGCTCGCGGCGCACGACGACGACCTCCACGGCGTACAGGTAGTCGACCGTCAGGCCGTGCCGGCGCGACAGCAACCCGTACCCGCCGCCGCAGATGTGGCCTCCCGCGCCGACCGAGTAGCAGGACCCGGCGGGCAGCGTGCGCCCGGACTCGCGGTACAGCCGGGCGTAGTTGTGCCAGTTCGTCGCCCCGGCCTCCACGCAGTACGCCCCCATGGCGGGATCGTGGTGGACGCGGTCCATGCCGCCCATGTCGATGATCACCTGGACTCCGTCGGCGGCCACGAAGTTCTCGTAGCAGTGGCCGCCCGAGCGCACGGTGACCCGGGTGCGGCCGCTGTTGAGAGCCTCGTTCAGGGCGCCGATCACCTCGCCGGTAGACCGCACGACTTTGACGTAGTCCGGACGGGCGGTCCAGCGCTGGTTGGAACCCTGGCACAGCGCGCCGTACCTGTCGTCGACGCCGGTCACGGTGATGCCCGAACCGGCTTCCGCGTTGGACACTGCGCTCTCCTTGTGGGGGTTGGCGGCGCCGCCGGCGGGAGGCGCCGGGACGCGGGCGTCCGGGACCTGCCGGCCCGGTGGTGCGGCGGCCGGGGATCGCGGGACGCGCAGGGGCGTGGGGTTCGCGGGCCGCCGGAACAATGCTCGTAACAGGCCACCCGGAGCGCGGATGAGGGAACGGGGAGGACGCGTCATGGCGGACGGCTTTCAGCACGGCCGCGTCGCGGGGGGCGGACACACGAGTAAGACTTACCGTAGCCGACCGACTACGTGATGTGGTCGAAGCATCGCCGTTATCGAACCGTGACCAAGGGTCGGGTGGAGCTCCCGGTCCTCAGGCGCCGCAGATGCTCCGGTCGGCGTGCTTGTCCGGCGTGCCCGTGCGGGTCGTCGAGGGCGACGGGGTGCCTGGGCCCGAGGCGGCCGACGAGGGCGAAGCCGTGACCGGGCCGCCCGCCGAGGGCGAGATCGCCGGGGATGCCGCGGACGCCGAGGGCGAGGTCACCGCGGACGCCGGGGGGGAGGGCGTCGCGGGGCCCGCCGCCGAGTCGCGTATCGCCTTGGCGCTGCGCGCGCGGATCAGCGCCCAGTCGGGGTCGGCGGTGCTGACCAGCGGTGGGACGAACTGCACTCCGGTGACCCGCGCGTCCCGCACCTTCAGCGCGAGCGGCACCAGGTGCTCCAGCATCGACCGGGGGATGTCGGTGCGGAACATGCCCTTCGACGCCCGCGCCAGCTGGTTGAACCTGATCAGCACCGTGCCGGGGTCGGTCTGGTGGAGCAGGGCGTCCAGCACGCACCGCTGGCGTCCCATGCGCGTGTAGTCGTCGCTGTAGGTGCGCGAGCGGGCGAACCACATGGCGTCCGCGCCGCGCAGCTTGCGGGTGCCGGACTTGACCAGGCCCTCGTTGTACTTGCCGAACACCACGTCGGTCGGGACGGTCAGTGTGAGGCCGCCGAGGGCGTCGATGATCCTGGCCAGCCCCCACATGTTGACCAGGGCGTACCAGTCGACGTCCAGGCCCAGGGTGTAGCCGATGGTCTGCTTGAGCGTCTCGGGGCCCATGCCGTGCCGGCCGCCGAACAGCTCGGGGTGGGTCTCGGCGTACTCCCACACCGAGAACAGCAGGTCCTCGCGGGAACCGTCGGGGTTGGCGGGCAGGCGGAAGCCGTCGGGGAACCTGCGCCGCATCGGAGTGCCCGGGGGGAAGCGCACCTTCTCCAGGTTGCGGGGAAGGCTGAGCAGCACGGTGTTGCCCGTGCGCACGTCCACGCTGGCCATGTTGAGGCTGTCGGTGCGCACGCCCACCCGGTTCGGCTGCCAGTCGCCGCCGAGGAGCAGGATGTTCACCCGCGTCCTGCCCGCCCACGGGTCCACCGGGCGGGAGCCGGGCGTCGGCGCCGCCGCCGCCACGGTGGGCGGGGCGTCGAAGACCGTGTCGAGCGTCTCCCCGGACACGATCGCGTACTGGGCGACGACGACGAACGGCAGTGCCACGCCGACCGCCAGGATCCCGGCCAGGACGCCGGAGACCACCTGGCCCGCCTGTGGCAGCTCGCCCGGTTTCAGGACCACGTACGAGCGGACCAGCAGCGTGAACCAGCCGAGCGCCGCGACCAGCGCCACGGCGATCACGGCGCGCAGCCATCCGGGGTCCAGCAGGCGCCCGGCCAGGCCGGCGTCCGCCGTCAGCGCGACGGCCGTGACCGCCGCGAGCAGCACGCCGTACGCGCCGAGCAGCAGGAACCCGGTGCGGCGGTGGCCGGCGCGCAGGTGCGCCGCGCCTGGCACCAGGGCGGAAAGAGCCGTCCACCCGATGACCGCGGCCGTCCCTCGCGGCTTGATCTTCTCCGGCAACGCTGCCCCATCCTCTTCGATCAAGGGGGCAATGTATCCAGCGCAGCCGACGCGGACGTGAACATGCCGGGAACGGCGGTCGAGTTGTACGGGTATGCCGGGAAAGATGTGTCCGACAGGTCAGCGGGCAGGCACGCCGGGTTACCAAGGGATGCCGAACAGCCCGTAGTAGGCCGCGGTGACCATGAGCAGGGCGGTGCCCCCCAGCACCGCGGCGAGCGCGAACCGCTGCCAGCGCCCCGGCTCCCACCCGTCCCGCAGCGCGGCGATCAGGGCCGCGACCGTCGTCACCTCCTGCACCAGCATCAGCACGGCCAGCACCCGGACCACCAGCCACCCGGCGAGCACGGCCGGCCACGCCCCGGCCTGGTTCACCGAGAACAGCACGATCAGCGTGATGAACGCCGTCACGGCGGCGAGCAGGCCCACCCCCGTCCACGCCATGCGGCGCAGGCGGCGGCGGATCCCCGGCCACAGGTCGGGCCGGGACACCAGGGCGTCCCGGCCGCGTAACCGCACGACCATCTCGGTCACCGGGGCCGCGACGTACCCGACGGCGGTGAGGGTCAGCGCGAATCCGAGGATGGCGCCGCGCGCGTACCAGGGCGCCGTGGGCACGTCGGCCGCGACGTAGCGCTGCACGGGCGTCGCCCCCGCGACCTGCAGCCCCGCCGCCGGCACCGCCGTCCTTGGCAGGTTGAGCACCCAGTTGGCCAGCGTCTCCAGGTAGCCGTGGGCGAACGGCCCGCCGTTCACCCGCATCGCGTGGTCGGCCCCGCCCAGGAAGCGGATGGTGTAGTCGGCGTTGTCCGCCTCCCGCAGGGCCGCGGTGAGCTTCTGGGTGCTCTCGACGAACGGGATCGAGGGGTCCATCGTCCCGTAAAGCGCCAGCATCGGCTGCGTCACCCGCCGCAGCACCGGCACGCTGTCGTAGCGCAGGAAGTCGAAGCCGACGCCGCCCATCGCCTTGGTCAGCAGCTCGCGGACCCCCGCGGGGGCGTGCAGGCGCTGGAGCTGCTCGTTCAGCGCCCACGCCACCTGGCGCACCGGCGAGACGACGGGGGCGGACACCATGACGGTGTAGGCGACGTCCATGCTCCTGGCCGCGGCGATCGGCAGCACCCAGCTGCCCTCGCTCACGCCCCACAGGCCCGCACGGCCCGGGTCGACGTCCGGGCGCCCGCGCACCGTTTCGATCATGCGCAGCGCGTCGTCGGCGAGCAGGGAGAAGTCGCGGTGGCGGAAGTCGTACCCGACGGTCCGCTTGTCGTAGGTGAGCGTCACCACACCCGCCCGGGCCAGCCAGGTCGCCTGCGTGGTGAACTCGCCCCGGTCGCCCGACCCAGAGCCCTGGACGAAGACCAGCGCCGGGTGACGGCCGGGAGTGCGCGGCGACCTGATCGTCGCCGTCAGCGTGGTGCCCTGGGCCGGCACGGAGATGTCCTTGACGTCGATGGCGCCGTAGTGCGGGACCGGGCGGTACTCGGCGGCGGGCTGCGCCGGCAGGGCGCTCAGGCCCGCGCTCTGGGTCAGCGGGGGCGGGTCGAAGGAAGGCGGGGACAGCACGTAACCCACCGTGGCCAGGATCCCCAGCAGGACCCCGGTCGCGACGCTCAGCCGGCTCCGGACGCTCACGCCACCTCCTCGTGCGGCGGCTCGTCGTCGGACCGTCGTGCCGCGTCGGCCCACAGGCCAGGCTCTGGCGCGCGCATGTCCTCTATACGAGGGCGTTCCGCCCTTAATATGACCTCCGATCATCAGGTTAAGTCACACGGATGGAACGATGGTGCCGGAGGGGCCACCTTTGTCGGTGGGACCTGTTAGCTTCCTGCGACATGCGTGTCCTGCACACCTCCGACTGGCACCTGGGCCGGGCCTTCCACCGCGAGAGCCTGCTCGAGGCCCAGGCCGCCTTCGTCGACCACCTGGTGGAGACGATCAGGTCGGAGCGCGTCGACGTGGTGGCCGTCGCCGGTGACGTGTACGACCGCGCGCTCCCCTCGGTCGACGCCGTCGCGCTGTGCAACGAGACCCTGCGCCGGCTCGTCGCCGAGAACGTCCACACCGTCCTGATCAGCGGCAACCACGACTCCGCGCGCCGGCTCGGCTTCGGCGCCGACCTGATGGACGCCTCCGGGGTGCACCTGCGCACCGATCCCGCCCGCGTCGGCGAGCCGGTCGTCGTCGGCGATGTGGCCTTCTACGCCATCCCCTACCTCGAGCCCGAGGCCGTCCGCGCGCCGTGGGCCCTGCCCGAGCGCAGCCACTCGGCCGCTCTCGAGCACGCCATGGGCCTGGTCCGCGACGACCTGGCCGGGCGCGGCATGCCCTCGGTGGTGCTCGCCCACGCCTTCGTCACCGGCGGCAAGGGCAGCGACAGCGAGCGCGACATCAGCGTGGGCGGCGTCGCGCACGTTCCGGTCGCCGCCTTCGACGGCGTCGACTACGTCGCCCTCGGCCACCTGCACGGCCGGCAGCGCATGAGCGAGTCGGTCCGCTACTCCGGCTCCCCGATCGCCTACTCCTTCTCCGAGGCCACGCAGGTGAAGGGGTCCTGGCTGGTCGACATCGGGCCTGGCGGGTTCCGGGGCGCCGAGTTCGTCCCCGCCCCCGTGCCGCGGCCGATCGCCCGCGTCAGCGGCCGGCTGGCCGATCTGCTCACCTCAGAGCGCTGGTCGCCGTTGGAGGGCCACTGGCTGCAGGTCACCCTCACCGACCCGGTGCGGCCCAAGAGCGCCATGGAGAACCTCCGCCGGCGCTTCCCCCACACGCTGGCCCTGTCCTTCGACCCCGAGGACGCCCCGCAGGCCGCGCCCCGCGCGCCCCGGCTCGCGGGCCGGCCCGAGATCGAGGTGGCGCTCGACTTCATCCGCGAGGTGCGCGGCGAGCCGGCCGACGACGGCGAACGCCGCCTGCTGCGCGAGGCCGTCGAGGCATGCCGCGCCAAGGAGGCCCTCGCGTGACCCCCCTCCCCAGGGCGGCCGACGCCCCCATGCCGCCTCCGGTCACCGTCCGTACGCCTCCGCAACCGCCCGTGACCTGGATCAACGCCCCCGCGGCCACGCGACGCACGGGCACCCGGTCGCCGGCGATCCCGATCAACGCAGGCGCGACCGGGTCGCGTACGGGCACGCGACCGGCGGTCGTCCGAGATCACGGTGCATACGGTCTCCGCGCGTACGATCACGCGGGGACGGGTGGCGGCGCCGCTGTGCGAGAGGGGGACGCGCGATGAGATTGCACCGATTGCGGCTGACCGCCTTCGGCTCCTTCCCCGGGCAGGAGGAGGTCGACTTCGACGCCCTCGGCGAGGCGGGGCTGTTCCTGGTCCACGGCCCGACGGGCGCGGGCAAGACCACCGTGCTCGACGCTGTCTGCTACGCCCTCTACGGCCAGGTGCCCGGCCAGCGCAACAGCGCCCGCCGCCTGCGCTGCGACCACGCCCCGGCCGACCGCGGCCCCAAGGTCGAGCTGGACGTCACGCTGCGGGGCAGGAGGTTCCGCGTCACCCGCTCGCCCGTCTGGCATCGTCCCAAGCTGCGCGGCGAGGGGCTCATCGAAGAGAAGGCCAAGGTCCTGCTCGAAGAGGTCCTGCCCTCCGGCGAGCGCGTGTTCCTGTCCGGGCGCGCCGACGAGACCGGCGAGCTGATCGGCGGGCTGCTCGGCATGAACGCCGACCAGTTCTGCCAGGTCGCGATGCTCCCTCAGGGCGACTTCGCCCGGTTCCTGCGCGCCGACGGCGACGAACGGCGCAAGCTCCTCGAGAAGCTGTTCTCGGTGAAGATCTACAGCGAGGTCGAGCGGTGGCTGGCCGACCACCGCACCACCGCCGGCCAGGAACGCCAGGAACTGCGCCAGCGCGTCGACTCGGTCGTCGACCAGATGCGCGGCGCCGCCGGCCCCGCCCTGCTCGCCACCCTCGCCGAGCCGTCCTTCTCCGGGGTCGCCTTCCCCCGAGCCGTCCATCGCGAGGTGGTCTTCCTCTCTGACGCCGTCCCTCCCCATGGGGCCGTCCCGCTAGGTGAGGCCGTCATCCCCGAGGCGGCGGCGGCTCTCGATCCCCGGGAAGAGCCGCTGGAGTGGGCGCGGGCGCTGCTCGCGATGGCGCATGAGGCGTACGTCACCGAGGCGGGGGCGCAGGTGGCGAGCGCAGCGGCGCTGCGGTCCTCGCGCGCCGCGTTCGAGGCGGCACGCGAACTGGCCCAGCGGCAGCGCGCCCACGCCGAGGCTGTCGCCCGCCGCGACGGCCTCGACCGCACCGCCGACGAGCGCTCCGACCTCGCGTCCATCCTCGCCGACGCCGCCCGTGCCGAGGCCGTGCTGCCGCTGGTCCAGCAGGCCGAGCAGCGAGCGGAGGCCGCCGCCAAGGCCGAGGGCCTGGCCGCGGACGCGCTGGCCCGAGCCCTTCCCCTCACGCGCCGTCCCTCCATCGGCCCTGGCGGCGCCGATCACGACGCCACCGATCACAACGGCGCCGATCACAACGGCGCCGATCACAACGGCGCCGATCACAACGGCGCCGATCACAACGGCGCCGATCACGACGGCACCGGCCACTCTGATACGCGCCACGATCGTGCGGGCACTCCGCATACAGGTACGGAAGACCAGGACGCGACGCACACGGGCATCGGACAGACACGTCCGCCCCAGCCGGGCGATGGGCAGGCGCGCCCGCCCCGACCGGATGGTCCCGAACGGCTGGCCGAGCTGGCGCGCGCTCGTCGCGATGAGATCGTCCGGCTGGAGGAGCTTCGTCCTGAGGAGGCCCGGCTCGCCGGCCTGCGTGAGCAGCTCGCTACGTCCGGCAGGCGGCTCGCGGACCTCACGGCGCAGGAGGCCGAGACGGCCGAACGGCTCGCCGCGCTGCCCGAGCTGCGCCGCCGGACCGGTGAGCGGCTGGCGCAGGCCCGCCTGGCCGCCTCCGGCCTGCCCGGGGCCCGCGCCGCCGTGGCCGCCGCCACCGGCGACCTCGCGGCCG